>JAVBJX010000008.1:0-258421 GCA_031546705.1 Caryophanales bacterium | reverse complement strand
AATAAGTGAACAGATATCACTAAGCATTCTGACACTTGATATTGATAATTTCAAAATATATAACGACACATATGGACATCCTCAAGGTGATATATTGTTACAAGCACTTGCAAAAGTGTTTGTAACAACATTGAATCGACCTACAGATACTGTAGCTCGCATAGGTGGCGAAGAATTTATTGTTATCTTGCCAAATACCGATTTAAACGAAGCACTAACAATTGCTGAGCGTCTTCGAGCCAATGTAGAAGCCACAAATGTTTATGACCGACGTAGTGGTTCTTTGACACCAGTAACGATAAGTATTGGAGCTGTCTCCAGAAAACCTTCCTTAAATGACACAATTACAGACTTCATTTCACAATCGGATAGTGCTCTTTATGTGGCCAAGGAAGCAGGAAAAAATATAGTATGTTCATAAATCAATTTTTTATATCTGACTGGGTAGTCAATTTAATTAGTTTGTGCTCTTTTCATTTTTCATAATAAACTTTCTTCCTCAAAAACAAAAAAAGATGATAGGATAATCGGTGAAAAAACACTCCGATTTCCCTATCATCTTTTTTTTAATATTATCCATTATTTCTCTAACTTACCCAAAACAAACTCCATTTCTACACGAAACATATTACACCCATTGTAATACGTGCCAACCCCCATATTTGAACTTTCATTATCTAACAACATTTTACGTAATTCTTTTATTGTTACTTCCTTTGGTTGCCATTGACCGAAAAGTTCATCTTGAGCTCTTTCATTTCTCTTTGCATTTACCATATACAATTTGTTATCTTTTAAAAATAAAATAAATGCAATATTATTTGGAATCAATTTACTCCATCTTGTATACGATGCTAGAATAATATTGACTCCCTTTAGCTGACTATCATTAATATCGAAATCATATTTTAGTGCAGTTAAGCATTTTTTTCCTGAAAAGAAATCATCTGCCCAACAATTTAAATAGATAGAAGTTCCTACTATATTTCCTAACTCTTCTAACACAAAATCATGAAGTATACTAGTTAATTCCTCTGCCCACAAATTTTTTCCATAACGGTCATATCCAAAGCCATGCATTGCTACATTCTGCCATACTTCTCTTGCTGTTACCTTTTCTGGTTTCCAAACAAGTTTCCCATTTTCACCTGGTCCAGACAATACTGTATATAGAGCATGATCTTTCTTAAATAGCACAAATGCTATTTCTTCATAACTTTTATGGTAATAGGAAGCAAATAATATCTCCATTCCTCTCAAAACATCATCTCTAAGATTGAAGTCTGTTTGTAGTGCAACTAGACCACTACCTTTTCCAAACACTTTTCTTGCCCATTCATGTAAATATATAGCCATTTTTATTCACCTCCAAGCCTTATGTGTCCAATAAAAATTCCACCAGTAGGTTTCCTAACATTGAGGTGAAATTCTTTTCTTCTCTTTTAATTGTAAGTGTTCTGGCTGCATATGTCCACGAACTGTTATCGTTATTATACTCTTGAAAATGATTTGCTATTCTAATTTAACCAAGATTCATCATATGGATTTGTATGCCACTTTTTAAGTTTGAACAATTCTTGTTTGGAAAGAACTTTTTTCTCTCTAGCTGCTTTAATTAATTCATTGTAATTAGATAACGTATGCAAAACGATATTTTCTTCATCAAATTTAGCTGTTGCCTCTTCTAATCCATATGTAAAAATCCCAACAACTCCAAGCACTTCACACCCAGCTTCACGCAGTGCTTGCACAGCCACTAAAGAACTTCCACCTGTAGAAACTAAATCTTCAACAACAACAACTTTTGCTCCCTGTTCAGCAATTCCTTCAATTTGTTTTCCTTTTCCATGCTCTTTTGCTTTATTACGAACATAGCACATTGGCAACTTTAAATTATGACTTACCCAAGCTGCATGAGGAATTCCTGCCGTTGCCGTTCCTGCAATTAGTTCTACCTCTTTGAATTGTTTTTGAATCAAATCCACTAAATGTTCAGCAATAAATTCACGTACTACTGGATAAGACATCGTCACACGATTATCACAATAAATAGGGGATTTAATTCCAGATGACCATGTGTAAGGCTCATTTGGTGACAAAGATACGGCTCCAATTTTGAGTAACTGCTTAGCAACTTTTTTCATTTTTCTATCCTCTCCATTTCTTTACTAGTTGACCATACATTTCTACTGGATTTTCTGACTGGGTAATCGCTCGTCCAACAACAATCGCATCTGCTCCAAATTCTCTCGCTAACTCTGGTGTGGCAACTCGGATTTGATCGTGAACAGCTACATTTGCCACACGAATTCCAGGTGTAACAGTTAAAAATTTTTCATCCACTTGACTGTGAATAGCTTGTACTTCATGAACCGAACAAACAACGCCATCTAGCCCACTTTTTTTTGCTAAACTAGCATAGGACAATACAACTTCATCTAATGAACCACGTAAAAGTAATTCCTCTTGAATCATTTGTTCCGATGTACTTGTTAATTGTGTTACGGCAATACAACGAGCACGTTTCTCCCCAGCATTCGTTCCTAAATCTAATCCTTCAAGTGAAGCTTCCATCATTCGTTGTCCACCAGCCGCATGAACATTCACTATATCCACCCCAAATGTTGCAAGTCCCTTCATTGCACCTTTTACCGTATTTGGAATGTCATGAATTTTTAAGTCTAGAAAAATATGATGTCCTTGTTCTTTTAATGTGTATAGCAGTGTTGCACCAGTCTGATAGAAAAGTTCCATTCCTACTTTAACAAACAATGGTTCATGAAACGGTTTTAGAAAATTCTTGACTTGTTCCATATTTGAAAAATCAAGGGCGATCATCAGCGGTTTATTTTTCATTTCCAGCTCAACCCCTGACATTGGGAAATATGTGTAAAACCTAATTGGTGTAAGCGGCTCGGTAATTGTTCAATTAATGTTTTGCAAATATATGGATCAACAAAGTTTGCTGTTCCAATTGCTACAGCACTTGCACCTGCATACATAAATTCAATTATATCATCGACGGTTTCAATTCCACCCATCCCAATAATTGGAATAGACACTGCTTGACTTACTTCATAAATCATTCGCAGTGCTACAGGTTTAACGGCAGGACCAGATAAGCCACCTGTTCGGTTAGCAATAATTGGTTTGGCAGAATGAATGTCGAATCTCATGCCAATTAATGTATTAATCATTGTTAGTCCGTCTGCACCCGCTTGTTCAATTGCTTTTGCCATATCGACAATATTTGTAACATTTGGCGATAACTTCACATACACAGGAACTTTAGAAACTTCTTTGACTGCTTTTGTTAATTCAGCAGCCGTTTGTGGATTTGTTCCAAAAGCAATGCCACCATGTTTGACATTTGGACAGGAGATATTTAATTCTAGTGCGTGCACATTTTTTGCAGTTGAGATTTTTTCGGCAACTTGTACATAATCTTCTGTAGCTGTACCAGCAACATTGGCAATAATTGGCACATCATATTGTTCAAGCCATGGAAGATATGTAGACATGACCTCATCTAGTCCTGGATTTTGTAAGCCAATCGCATTTAGCATACCTGCAGGTGTTTCTGCTACTCGTGGTGTTGGATTACCAAATCGCGGCTCTAATGTTGTTGCTTTAATCATCATTGCTCCAAGTAGATTTAAATCGTAAAACTGAGCATACTCTTTTCCAAATCCAAAACAACCAGATGCTGGCATAATCGGGTTGTTTAATGATAATCCGGGTAGTTTTATTTGTAACATTAGATAATAACCTCCCCTGCTTGAAAAACTGGGCCATCACTACATACTTTTTTGTAAGCAAGTTCATTCTCTGGAACATGACATACACATGCAAAGCATGCACCGACACCACAGCCCATTCTTTCTTCTAATGAAATGTATAGACGTTTGTTGTCTAGTTGTTTGGTTAAGGCATGTAACATTTGTTTTGGCCCACAAGCATAGGCAATTTGATAATCAATCGCTTGTTCTTGAATTACATCCGTGACGAATCCTTTCATTCCTAGTGACCCGTCAACAGTAGCGGTATATACTTTCCCAAATTCCGCAAATTCATCTAGCAAAAAAGAAACGGATGTCGTTTGAAATCCGAGAACTGTAATGACTTTTACCCCTTTTTCATAGAGTTGTTTTGCTAGTAAGTAGAGAGGAGGAACACCAATTCCTCCGCCAATAAGTAAAGCTGTTTCTCCTAAATTTGTTTTCTCTACAGGAAAACCATTTCCTAGTGGGCCGAGAACGTCTATTTTTTCATCACATTTTTTTGCTGATAAAATTTTCGTACCATTTCCTTCCGTTCTGTAAATCATTGTTAATTCAGATGTGTCTTTATTTATGTCACAAATACTAATTGGACGGCGTAATAATGGTGTTGTTTCTGTTACTTTTACGTGAACAAATTGCCCAGGTTGCTCTATTTGTCTGGCAATCTCTCCATGTACAATTAAGCGATAAATATTTTCGGCAATTTGCTCGTGACGAACAACAACCATTTCTTCCTTCATCATATTGCTCATTTGTCAAACCTCGTCATCACACTTGTTGAAAAAGTCATAGACTCCATTACCTGTAACATTGCTCTTGCTGTGTCTAGTGACGTTAAACAAGGTAATCCATTTTCAACTGCTTCTCTGCGAATACGGAAGCCGTCACTTTCTGTTTGTTTTCCAGTTGTTAATGTATTAATTATGAGCTGTGCCTGTCCTTTACGAATAACGTCTAATATATTTGGTGATGGATCATCAAGTCTATTGACAATGGACACAGGAATATTTGCTTCTTGTAATGTTTTTGCTGTTCCACTCGTTGCCATTAGCCGATAACCGATATCGCAAAATCGTTTGGCAAGTGGAACGATTTCTTCTTTTTCTTTATTAGAAATTGTAAGCAGTACGGTTCCATATGAACGGATGTGTATGCCACTAGCAATAAGCCCTTTATACAAAGCCTTTTCAAATGTGGCATCTTTTCCCATGACTTCACCAGTTGATTTCATTTCTGGTCCAAGTGAAATATCAACATTTCTAAGCTTAGCAAAAGAGAATACTGGTGCTTTTACATACACCCCTTCTCTTTCTGGATGCGTTCCTGTTTCATAGCCTAGGTCTGTTAACTTTGTTCCAAGAATCGCTTTTGTTGCCACATTTGCCATTGGAACACCTGTAATTTTACTTAAAAATGGAACAGTGCGGCTAGAGCGTGGATTTACTTCCAATACATAAATTTTACCATCAGAAATAACAAATTGAATATTAAGTAAACCAATAATTTGTAATCCTTTAGCAATTCTAATTGTGTACTCTTCAATTATTTTCTTTGTTTCAGCAGATAATGTTTGTGGTGGATAAACGGCAATCGAATCACCTGAGTGAACACCAGCACGTTCAATATGCTCCATAATTCCAGGAATAAATACGGTTTCTCCATCAGAAATTCCATCTACTTCAATTTCTTTTCCAGTTAAGTAACGATCAATTAACACGGGATGTTCTGGGCTAGCACTGACCGCATTATTCATATAGTAGACTAGTTCATCATCACTATATACAATTTGCATTGCTCGACCACCGAGAACATAAGATGGGCGAACTAATACTGGATAGCCAATTTGTGTCGCAATAGTTACAGCTTCTTTGGCAGATGTTGCTGTTTTTCCTTCTGGTTGCGGAATACCGAGTTGTGATAAGGCTTGTTCAAATTTATTGCGATTTTCGGCACGATCAATATTTTCGAGTGATGTGCCAAGAATTTTTACACCTCTTGCTTCTAATTCCGCCGCTAAATTAATTGCCGTTTGCCCACCAAATTGAACAATAACACCAATCGGTTTTTCGAGTTCAACAATGTGCATCACATCTTCTACCGTTAGCGGTTCAAAATACAATTTGTCCGAAATACTGAAATCAGTTGAAACGGTTTCTGGATTGTTATTTATAATGATCGCTTCATATCCCACTTGTTGAATTGCCCAGACTGAATGAACAGTAGCATAATCAAACTCTACACCTTGTCCAATCCTAATTGGCCCAGAGCCAAGCACAATCACACTTTCTTTATTTGTAACAACTGATTCATTTTCATCTTCATACGTTCCATAAAAATATGGTGTTTCTGATTCAAATTCTGCCGCACAAGTATCAACTGTTTTAAACACAGGGATAATTCCATGTGATATTCGAATATCATAGATATTTCTTTCCGTTGTGTTCCAAAGTGTCGCAATAGTTCGGTCAGCAAATCCTAGTTGTTTTGCTTTTTTTAATATAGCAAGATCATCCATATGTTCAGCAATTATTTTTTCATAATGAACAATATTAGCAAATTTTGTTAAGAAAAAGCGATCAATCATGCTCCACTCATAGATTTGTTCGACTGATGTGCCACGGCGAATTGCTTCGGCAATATATAGTAATCTTTCGTCCCCTGCCTTGCGAATTCGTTTTTCAATTAATTTCATGTCTAGCGTTTCGGCATTTTTTAATTCCAAATGATACGAACCTGTTTCAAGTGAACGAACTGCTTTTAAAATCGATTCCTCAAATGTTCGCCCGATTGCCATAACTTCGCCTGTTGCTTTCATTTGTGTACCAAGGTGGCGGTTAGCTGATTCAAATTTATCAAATGGAAAACGTGGGATTTTTGTGACAATATAATCTAGTGCTGGTTCAAAACAAGCGTATGTTTTGTTTGTTACAGGATTCATCATTTCATCGAGTGTTAGTCCAACGGCAATTTTTGCTGCTAATTTGGCAATTGGATAACCTGTTGCTTTTGATGCAAGTGCTGATGAACGGCTGACCCTTGGATTTACTTCGATAATATAATAATTAAAACTAAATGGGTCGAGAGCAAGTTGGACGTTACAACCACCTTCAATGCCGAGTGCTCGAATAATTTTTAAAGAAGCATTTCTTAAGAGTTGGTATTCCCGATCACTTAATGTTTGGCTTGGAGCAACAACAATCGAATCGCCTGTATGAATGCCAACTGGATCAACATTTTCCATATTACAAACAACAATCGCATTATCATTTGCATCACGCATCACTTCATATTCTATTTCTTTAAATCCAGCAATACTTTTTTCTAACAGGCATTGGGTCACAGGGCTTAATTTCAAACCATTTGTTACCGTGTCAATTAATTCTTCTTCATTTGTACAAATGCCACCACCTGTTCCACCAAGCGTAAAAGCAGGACGAACAATAACTGGATAACCGATCTCTTCAATAAAACTGTACGCTTCTTGTAACGTGTGAATAATTGTACTGTCAGGAACAGGTTCACCAATTTCATTCATTAATGTACGAAATTTATCACGATCTTCAGCTTGTTCGATCGCAAATAATTTTGTTCCAAGAATTTCTACATTACAATCATCGAGTACACCCGCTTTTGCTAATTCAACCGCTAAATTTAAACCTGTTTGTCCACCAAGTGTTGGCAGAAGTGCATCTGGATGTTCCTTGCGAATAATTCGTGACACAAATTCAAGTGTAAGTGGTTCGATATAGACTTTATCCGCAATCTCTGTATCCGTCATAATTGTTGCTGGATTGGAGTTTACGAGAATAACTTTGTACCCTTCTTCTCTTAAAGCCATACATGCTTGTGTTCCTGCGTAATCAAACTCCGCTGCTTGTCCAATAATAATTGGCCCAGAGCCAATAACTAAAATCGTTTTAATATCCGTCCGTTTAGGCATGAATGACTCCACCTTCTTGCTTATTTTTTTCAATCATTTCAATAAATTGGTCAAATAATTCATTGGCATCTTCTGGCCCCGGTGATGCTTCTGGATGATATTGCACAGTAAAAGCTGGATAATCTTTATGTTTTAATCCTTCCACTGTTCCATCATTTAAAGCAACGTGTGTAATTGTTAATCTTGTATGTTCCACCGATTCTTTTGTTACCGCATAGCCATGGTTTTGTGAGGTTAAGGCAACTTTACCTGTTTCAATATTTTTTACTGGATGATTTGCTCCACGATGTCCAAACTTCATTTTTTCTGTGTCCGCTCCACAAGCCAATGCCATTAATTGATGCCCCAAACAAATACCAAACACTGGTACTTTTCCGAGAATATCCCTAATCATTTCAATAGCTTCCTTAACATCTTTTGGATCACCCGGTCCGTTTGTTAACATCAATCCATCTGGATTATGACGCATCACTTCTTCAGCTGTTGTATTGTATGGCAGTACAACACAGTCGCAATTTCTTTCATTTAATTCTCGTAAAATACCATGTTTCATCCCAAAATCCATAATGACTACTCGATGTCCACGCCCCGGACTTGGATATGGATTTTTTGTCGAAACAACCTGTACTTGATTGATTGGTAATGGAGTTTTTAATTCGGAAACTACATCGTCTACATTCACATCCATCCCACAAAGTTTCCCTTTTAATGTTCCATACTTACGAATAATTTTTGTTAATTTACGAGTGTCTATTCCAGATAATCCAGCAATATTTTTTATCCGAAAGTATTCACCTAATGTGATTTCACTTCGGAAATTTGACGGAACTTCACACAGTTCTTTGACAATCATTCCGCTAATAACTGGTTCAATAGACTCAAAATCATCCCGATTAATTCCGTAGTTTCCAATTAATGGATACGTCATTGTTACGATTTGACCACAGTAAGATGGATCAGAAAGCGTTTCTTGATAACCCGTCATTGCCGTATTAAAAACAACTTCACCAACGCTGTCGCAATCACTGCCAAATCCCTTCCCAATAAAGATCGTTCCATCTTCTAAAATAAGTTGTCGTTTCACTTCGCTTCACTCTCCCAAACTTTTTTTCCATTTACAAATGTCATTGTCGGAAATCCTTTACAGTTCCAATCTTTAAATGGTGTATTTCTTCCTTTAGAAGCAAATGTTTCTGGATTAATTGCTTGCTCCTCTGTGACATTGACAACCGTAATATCGGCTGTCTTTCCAACTTGAAGTGTGCCACAGGCTAAAGAAAATGTATTTGCTGGTTTAATAGTTAAAAAGTCAACTAGTTGTTTGAGTGTTATTTTTTTTGTTTCGACAAAATGCGTATATAGTAATGGAAAGGCTGTTTCCAAACCGACAATGCCAAATGGAGCAAGCTGCATTCCTTCTGATTTTTCTGCTTCTGTATGTGGAGCGTGATCGGTTGCAATAAAATCAATTGTTCCATCTAGTAATCCTTCCATTAATGCTGTTCTATCTTCCGCTCCACGCAGTGGTGGATTCATTTTATAATTTGTATCTAAACCATTCATATCTTCCTCACAAAGAAGTAAATGATGTGGTGTTACTTCGGCAGTCACTTTAATTCCTGCACGTTTTGCATCTCTTACTACACGCACAGATTCTTTTGTACTAATATGACAAACATGATAATGACAATTAGTTGCCTCTGCCAGTAACACATCTCTTGCAATATGTACCGCTTCACAAACAGATGGGATTCCATTTAAATTATTTTCTTTGGCAAATACTCCGTCATGCACACAGCCTTTATAAATTAATGTATTATCTTCACAGTGAGCAACAATTGCCATATTTAATGAAGCCGCTAGTTTCATTGCTTCATACATCATACCTGCATTCTGTACACCAACCCCATCATCAGTAAAAGCAAACGCTCCAGACTCTTTTAAACTAGCAAAATCACTTAATGTTTCGCCTAATTCTCTTTCAGTAATCGAAGCATATGGTAGTACATTAACAACTGCTGTTTCTTTAATTCGTCGTTGTAAATCTTCCAGATGTTCTTTTGTATCTGGAACAGGTCGTGTATTTGGCATTGGAGCAATTGTTGTAAAACCACCTCTTGCCGCAGCCATTGTACCGGTCGCAATTGTTTCCTTATGTTCCCCACCAGGTTCACGCAAATGCACATGCAAATCAACAAATCCCGGTAAAATAATATTGCCGTTCACATCAATTACTTCATCAGCAGTTTCCGCTTCAATTACATCCGCCATTTCAATGACGAGATTATTTTCAATCTTTACTTCTCCACGAATTAAACTTCCTTCTGAACTCAGTAACAACCCATTTTTTAAAATAATCGCCATCACTTACGCCTCCAATGCTCGTTTTAAAATTGCCATTCTCACAAACACACCATTTTCCATTTGCTTAAAAATTCGTGACCGTTCGCACTCTACAAGTTCATTAGCAATTTCTACATCTCGATTAAATGGAGCAGGGTGCATAATAATTGCATGTTCTTTCATTTGTTTTTCACGTTCCACTGTTAATCCATACAACGCATGATAATCTTCTTTTATCCACGGCATTTCACTTGTCTGTCTTTCATGCTGAATCCGTAAAAGCATAACTACATCTGCTTGAACTGCTTCTTCTATTTCTACATATGTTCCACGTAGATTTATTTCATCATTCCAAATCTTCGGTCCAGAAAAAAGTACTTTCGCCCCAAGTCTTGTCAACATTTCGGCATTTGAGCGGGCGACTCGGCTATGCCGAATGTCACCAATAATTGAAACTGTTATGCCCTCAAATTTTCCAAACTGCTGACGAATGGTCAACAAGTCTAATAATGATTGTGATGGATGATGCCCACAACCATCCCCTGCATTTAAAATCGGAATCGAAATCTTATTCCTAAGTGCGTCAAAATAATTATCTTCTGGATGACGAACAACAACTACTTTTACACCAATTGATTCAAGCACTCGGATGGTGTCATATAACGTTTCCCCTTTTTGCACACTAGACGTTTCCACCGCAAACGGAATTTCCGTTAGTCCAAGCTTTTGCTCGGCAACTTGAAAACTACATTTTGTCCGTGTACTTGCTTCAAAAAATAAATTAGAAACAAAAGTTTGCTGTGACACTTTAAAGCCCATTCCATCGGCAAAACTTTGTGCCACATCCAATAGATTAATAACTTCCTCATTTGTTAACTCACTTAAAGTCAGCAAATATTTCATTTCTGTTCACCAAATAAATCTTCCTCTTCTTTCTTTCTGCCAGGAAGTATTAAGTTTAATAACACGCCTAAAATTGCTGCTAAAGCCATTCCGCTTAATTCAAAGTCTCCATATTTAATTGTCGCTCCGCCAATCCCAATAACAACGATTACCGAAGAAATAATTAGGTTTCGTTTGTCACCTAAATCTGTTTTGGCATCGACCAGCATCCGAAATCCTGATGAAGCAATAATCCCAAACAATAGAATCGAAACACCACCCATGACTGGTGTTGGAATCGAACTAATGACCGCAGAAACTTTCCCAACAAATCCAAGAATAATTGCAATGACTGCCGCACCCGCTAGAACAAATACACTATATACACGAGTAATTGCCATGACCCCGATATTTTCTCCATATGTTGTTCTTGGTGGTCCACCAATAAGTGCGGAAATAATCGTGGAAACACCGTCACCTAGAATCGAACGGTGTAAGCCCGGTTTTTCAATAAAATTCCGACCAACAACTTTACTTAACACAAGTTGATGACCAATATGTTCAGATAATGTAACAATAGCAACTGGAACCATTAAACCAATAATCGAAGGTGTAATATGTACATCATAATTAACAAATGGCAAAACAAATGGTGGTATTTCAAACACTGCTGCTTTATCTATACCAGATAAATCAACTAGACCAACTGCTAATGAATATAAATAACCAGCCGTAATTCCAAATAAAATCGGAAGCATACTCCAAATTCCTTTAAAATACATCGTTGCGATAATAATAACAGCCAGTGTCACAAGTGCCGCAGAAAAATGAAGTAAACTGTACTCTTGTTTTACTCCATCTGCTAACGTCTTCATTGTTGCCATATTTACAGCCGTTCCTGCAAGTCCAAGTCCGATAACAATAATAACTGGCCCAACAACAATAGGGGGAAGTAAACGCATTAACCATTTATACCCAACCATTTTAATTATAATTGCTACAATTCCGTATATAAGACCTGCTAAAAGACTTCCAATCATTGCCATGCCAATGCCACCTGATGCTTTTGCTACAATAATTGGCGTAATAAATGCAAATGATGAACCAAGGTATGCTGGCACTTGGAATTTTGTAATAGCCAAGAAAGCAAGCGTTCCAAGTCCACTTGATACAAGTGCAACGGATGGACTTAAACCAGTCAAAATCGGCACAAGCACCGTTGCTCCAAACATCGCAAACAAATGCTGTAAACTAAGTGTCAACCACTGAATTGGTGGTGGTGTATCATTTACATCTAATACAACTTTTTTATCCATATAAAATTCCATTCCTTTCAACGTGCTCAAGGCACAAAAAATTAATAAAAGTAGTTCAGACATTTTCTTTAGTGAGAAAGATCTCACTCTTTATCTAGTTTTTTAAGTTCTTTCTACAAAAAACGGTTGATTTATATTCGATATAACAGACATCAACTCTGTCATATTTGAAATCTTCTTTCCGTAGAAATCAACATGTTTGTTCCACCTATCAATTAAAACAGCTTTCATTCCTACCTTCTCAGCCCCCTCATAATCATTTTTTATAGAATCTCCTACCATTACGACTTCAGAAGCTTTTAATGACATATCATTTAAAACATACTCAAAGGATTTACCAAGTCGAAAATTACACACTTAATCATAAATTCCCCCTAAAAAAATAACCTTTGTGTTTTTACACAAAGGGTACGCAAAATAAACGATATAATCGTCTGCTCCCCCCTTGTCAATCTCTCTGGACTGCCTTTAAAAAGGGTTTATTCTTTTAATTCAATTGTCACTTCATCTTTTATGTCTACTTCATGAAGCAAAACAAAAACTTTTTCGTTCTTTGATGTTGGAATATTTTTCCCCACATAATCTGCCCGAATTGGAAACTCACGATGCCCCCGATCAACAAGAACGGCTAATTGGATACAAGCAGGTCTTCCTAGATCAACAATGGCATCTAATGCTGCCCGAACAGTTCGACCAGTAAATAATACATCATCAACGACAATTACTTTTTTATTTGTCACATCACATGGAATACGACTTGTCTTTGCACTTTTTATTTTTCTTTCTAAATCATCTCGATACGGAGTAATATCTAACTCACCAACCGGAAGGGTTTGTCCTTCAATTTCTTCAATTCTTTCTGCCAATCGTTTTGCTAAATAGACACCTCTTGTTTGAATCCCAACTAGTACACAATCTTCTATACCTTTGTTTTGCTCAATTATTTCATGGGCAATTCTTGTTAATGCTCTGCGTATTGCTTGTTCATCTAGTACAATTTTTTTCATATACTCACCTCCTAAATAAGAAAAGCGGAACAAGTCGTTTATATCTCGACGAAGGAAAAAATTCTGACGGAAAAGTCGTAGACTTTTTCAGAAGAAGTTGTCCGTAGGAGAGATTTGATTTGTGTAACTAAAAAAATCCCCCCGCCTAGTGTGCGAGAGGATAGTCTTGTCCTATTAAAGCAAACGTTCCTTCTCAGTCTCACAGGGCTGAATTTAAAGGCATTATTAATTTCTCTTATAGTACAAAAAGAATGATGATTTGTCAATCCCTTATTTAGAATGTGTTATTTTTCATACGTTTGCTAGGCATTATTTTTTTAAAAACTTAGTAATAGAAGTCCAGTAGCATAGTAATAAAAAACGACCTCCATTACATATGAGAAGGTCATTTTTTGATTAAATTTAATTTCCTGTTTGAAGAATTTTTAGTAAAATGAATAGTTTACTAAAATATTCATTTTACGGGATTTTGGCAGCCATTTATTTCACAAGACAGGGAGGAAGAGACATTTTTGCCCCTTTCTCCCTGTCTTGTGAATTTTTATACGTTTGTTGTGCGTAATGTATATAACAATTCTTCAAAAACTGGTGGTAATGGTGCTTCAAACTCCAAATACTCTCCGCTTCTCGGATGTGTAAATCCTAAAGTTGCCGCATGTAATGCTTGTCCATTTAGATTAAGTGTTTTCTTTGGACCGTACTTAGGATCTCCCGCAATTTGAAAACCAATATATTTCATATGCACCCGAATTTGATGAGTGCGCCCTGTTTCTAATTGACATTCAATAAATGTAAAGTCATTAAATCTCTCTAATACACGAAAATGCGTAACTGCATCTCGGCTATTATTATCACATACTGTCATCTTTTGTCTATCGCCTTTATCCCGACCAATTGGAGCATCTACCGTTCCAAGATCATGAGGAACAACACCATGAACAACGGCAAGATATTTGCGTGTGACCGTTTTTTTAGACATTTGTTCACTTAACGATTCGTGAGCAATATCATTTTTGGCGACAACAAGCAAACCCGATGTATCTTTATCAATTCGATGAACAATACCTGGACGCATTACGCCATTAATACCAGATAAATCTTTGCAGTGAGCAAGCAAACCATTTACAAGTGTTCCATGTAAATGTCCAGGAGCAGGATGGACAACCATTCCACGTGGTTTATTTACCACAAGTACGTCAGCATCTTCATAGAAAATTTGCAAATCCATTTCTTCTGCTACAACATCAAGCGGCTCTGGATCTGGAATATCAATCGTAACTTCTCCACTTGTTGTTACTTTATGATTTGGTTTGACTGTTTGACCGTCTATTAATATACGACTTTCTTTCAGCCACTGCTGCACTTGCGAACGTGACCATTCTTTATTGTGGGCGACAATTACTTTATCAATTCTCTCTCCACTTTTCTCAATCGAAAACGTTACAACACTCATTAATTTAACCCCTTTTTCTATCTTGAAGAAATGTATGAACAAATATGGTTGCTACACCAATGAAAAGCATGGAATCAGCTACATTAAAGACTGGGAAGTTAAATGGTATAAAATGAAAAAAGTCAACCACTTCCTGTCGTAGTATGCGGTCAAGAAAATTCCCAATTGCTCCACCAAGCATTAACCCAAGGGCAATACCTAACAAGCGATCTTTTTTCACTCGGAAAATATACACAATTAAAAAGGCAATTACAACGGATGTAATAATGTAGAAAAACCACATTTTCCCTTGCAAAATCCCCCATGCTGCCCCACGATTTCTATGTGAGGTGATGTAAAAGAAATTGTCAATAACCGAAATACTTTCACCAAACTCCATATATTTGACAATCATCCATTTTGATAGTTGGTCAATAGCAACAACTACCAATGCTATAAGATAATAAATCACGAACAATTCCCCCAACTAAAAAATATTCCTTCGCCATTGTAGCACGAATAAACAGAGTGGGTCAAAAAAGAATCCTCTTTTGCCCACTCTGTTTTGTTTAATAGTTTTCGACTACAATCTCTGCACAATTCGGGCAAAGTGTTGGATGTTGTGTATTTTTGCCAATCTCTTTAGAAATCACTCGACAACGCTCACACGTTTCGCCTTCTGCTGCTGTCACGCTAACCGCTAGTCTAGCAAATTTTTGAGCAGTTTCTGGAGCTTCCTCAATTGAACCACCAATCACAAATTCAGAAACAATAAATATTTGTTTTAAATTCGCATCTAATGAATCAAATAGTTCTTTTGTTTCTCTTGTTAAATATACTGTAAGTGATGCATTTAATGGCTTACCGATAATTTTTTCATTTCGTGCCACTTCTAATGCTTTTAAAATATCATCACGGACACGCATAAAAGCATCCCATTTTTTCATTAAACTATCCATATTTCCTAAATCTATTGATTCTGGCATATCGGTTAATTGAACACTTTCTACATCTTTATTTGGAACGAACACCCAAACTTCATCAGCAATATGCGGCATAATTGGAGTAATTAATTTTACCAATGCCATGAGTGCCTCATAAAATACTGTTTGCATTGCTCGGCGATCTGTAGAATTAGCAGCTTCGATATATAATACATCCTTAGCGAAATCAAAATAGAAAGCACTTAAATCAACGGTACAAAAATTATTAATTACTTGATAAATCGTTGAATAATTATACTCATCATACGATACTCTCACATCTTTAATTACTTTATTTAGCTTTGTCAACATGTAGCGGTCAACTTCTCTTAAATTCTCAAAAGAAACTCTATCTGTTTCAGGATTAAAATCCGATAAGTTTCCAAGCATAAAACGAAACGTATTACGAATTTTACGATACACTTCTGCTACTTGTTTTAAAATCCCATCAGAAATATGCACATCAGCTTGATAATCAACGGAAGCAACCCAAAGGCGTAAAATATCTGTTCCTAATTGTTCAATAACCTTTGCTGGAACAACAACATTTCCAAGTGATTTACTCATTTTTCGTCCATTTTCATCTAAAACAAAACCATGACTAACAATATTTTTATATGGAGCATGTCCATGTAAAGAAACCGATGTAATTAGGGAAGAATTGAACCAACCCCGATATTGATCAGAGCCTTCTAAATAAATATCTGCTGGATACTGTAAATCTTCTCTTTCTTCTAATACCGCTTGGTGAGAAGAACCTGAATCAAACCAAACATCCATAATATCTTTTTCTTTTGTAAACACACCGTTCGGACTACCTTCGTGTGTAAATCCTACTGGTAATAAATCCTTCGCTTCTCTTTCAAACCAAATATTTGAGCCGTGTTCACGGAATAAGTCAGATACATGATTAATTGTTTCATCATTGATAATTGGTTCACTATTTTCTGCATAGAAAATAGGAATCGGTACACCCCATGCCCGTTGACGAGAAATACACCAGTCACCACGGTCACGCATCATATTATTCAAGCGTGTTTCTCCCCATGTTGGATACCAGTTTGTTTCTTGAACAGCTTGGAGCAATTTCCCACGAATTTTTTCAATCGAAGCAAACCATTGTGCTGTTGCTCTGAAAATGGTTGGTGTTTTTGTTCGCCAATCATGCGGATAGGAGTGCGTAATAAATTTCAGTTTGAGTAACGCTCCAACTTCTTCTAGTTTTTCCGTAATTTGTTTATTTGCCTTGTCATAAAATAATCCTTCAAAACCTGGTGCTTCATCAGTAAAACATCCACGGTCATCGACTGGTGAAAGGATATCTAATCCATATTGTTTGGCAACATGAAAATCGTCTTCGCCGTGCCCAGGAGCAGTATGAACAAGCCCTGTTCCACTATCTGCTGTTACATGCTCTCCACAAATAACAAGTGAATCACGATCATAGAATGGATGCTTTGCGACAACATGTTCTAGTTCATGACCTTTTAACGTTTTTAAAACCGTCCAACTATCCCATTCCATTTCTTTTGCTGCTGTTTCTAAAATAGCTTCGGCAATTACATATTTTTTATCATTTACTTGCACAACGCTATACACAAGTTCTGGATGAACAGCGATTCCTAAATTTGCTGGAATTGTCCATGGAGTAGTTGTCCAAATAACAAAATTCACATCACTATCTACTACTCCTTTTCCATTAACAACTTTAAAAGCAACATAAATAGAAGGTGATTTCTTATCTCTGTATTCAATTTCTGCTTCCGCAAGTGCTGATTCACTAGCTGGTGACCAATATACTGGCTTTAACCCTTTATAAATTAAACCTTGCTTTGCCATTTCGGCAAATACTTTAATTTGTCTTGCTTCATAAGCTGGTTTTAAAGTGATATATGGATTAAACCAATCTCCACGAACGCCAAGCCGAATAAACTGTGTACGTTGTCTATCAATTTGTTCATACGCATATTCTTCACACAGTTTCCTAAATTCGGCAACCGTCATTTCTTTTCGTTTGACACCTTTATTTGTTAATGCTTGTTCAATTGGAAGCCCATGTGTATCCCACCCTGGAACATATGGAGCGTGGAAGCCAGTCATAGATTTATGCCGAACAATCATATCCTTTAATACTTTATTTAATGCATGTCCAATATGTAAATCACCATTTGCATAGGGAGGACCATCATGCAAGACAAACATCGGTCTACCTTTTGTTCTTTCTTGTACTTTTGCATAAATGTCCATTTCATTCCATCTTGCTTGCATTTCAGGCTCTCTTTTTGGTAAATTCCCTTTCATTGGGAAATCTGTTTTTGGCATAAGTAACGTATCTTTGTATTCCATTTGCTCTCCTCCTACATCATTTTTAAATAGAAAAAGCCATCCTTATCCCAAAAAAGGGACGAGGACGACTCGTGGTACCACCCTTGTTGTTTCATACGAAACCACTCGAAATTCGTATCGTGAATGACTCGCTGTTGCCTACATATCGGAACAGAACTCAAGGGCGATTTTCGTTTCTTTGACTTTATCAGACTCACACCATCTCTGACTCGCTACAAAAGTATCAAAAAAACTACTGTCCCTCTCATCGTTTTCTATTGATTGTTATTATATGCTAGGAAATCTTTCACCGTCAATTATCATCTGCATTAAAATTTTTATGTATATGAATAAGTGGTGCAGGTGTTTCATTTGTCTGTAACAAACTATCCCAATCTCCATTATTAATCATTTCCAGTTGTGCTTCCATTAACATTTTAAAACGTGTACGAAATACTTTTGATTGTTGTTTGAGGTCTTCTACTTCTGCTGCCATCCGTCCTGACTTAGCCAATGATTCGTTAATGATACGGTCAGCATTCTTTTCTGCTTCTTTGACAATTAACTTCGCTTCTTGTTGAGCATTGCGGCGAACTTCTTCTGCTGTTTCTTGAGCAATTAGAATAGACTTATTCAAGGTTTCTTCAATGTTTGTAAAATAAGTCATTCTTTCTTGTAACTCAGCCATTTTTTCCTCTTGATATTTATTCTCACGCAAAACAGCTTCATAATCCTTAATAATTTGTTCCAAAAACTCATTCACTTCGTCTACATCGTAGCCACGAAAACCTTTGTTAAATTCCTTATTATGAATATCTAGTGGTGTCATAGGCAAAGCTGCCACCCCCCTCGTTTTAATTTTTTGTTCCGATGTTCATTTTCCACTTATCTTTCTTTGTCTTTCCATCTATCGTTATTACTCGACAACGCCCATATCCTCGTGCAGATAATGTATCCCCTTCTGCACATTCAAAATGAGTTGAATTTATTACTTTCCAGTTTAATTTTACAAGTTCTGAATGGATAAGAAGCTGTGCTTTTTGACGTGAAATGTGAAAAGCTTGAGCAATTATTGTATCCAATCTTAAAGAAGATACAGTAATCATACGTTCATTCCAGTGTTCATTCATCACAATTAGTTCTGACATTGGATGTTTCTTGACACATATAGTTGTCCGTCCGACTGAGGTGAAATTCAATTGTACATAAGAAACCATTTCACTTGCAACTACAAATTGAATTGTGTCATCACAAAACAAGATATCTCCATATTTAGAACGATCTACGCCAAGATGAAGTAATGCACCTAATATATGTCGATGTTCTAAACGAACAAATTTACTCGGATATTCTATTTCAAGTAAGGAAATTTGAAAATCATCCTCTGTAGGTGTGAAATAATTGGGATATAATAAAGCACGTTTCCGTTCAACGCTACCTCCACCAAAGAAAGAAACAAATGAACTTGAAACTTTCTCTACAATCTGTTGCTCTCTGGGATCAAGAAAATCTGTCAATCGTGGAGCGTATGTTTCACAAACTGTTTCACTAAACTCCCTTACTTGATCAATAAAGTGTCTTTCATTTGGTCTAAAGTGTTGATAAACATCCACTTATATCATTCCACTTAATGCATAAATACCTTGTTGTGCCAAGTTAAGCGTAATAATCGCTACAATTGGTGAAATATCAAACATACCAATTGGAGGAATAAATCGTTGGAATGGCTCTAAATATGGTTCACAAATAGTCGCTAACAATTGTCCTGGTTTTGTTTCTCGAACATTTGGAAACCACGACATCAATATATAAATAATTAAAGCGTATGAATAAATCTGAATAATGTTGCTTAATATACCTAGGGCTGTTTGCATATACTTACCACCTCTTTGCTGCTGATGTATCTTCATCAAATGGAACAGAAATTGCTCCACTTACACCAACATTATCTGGAGCACATAAAAATGTGTTTGTTCCAATTGTTTTAATTTCGCCACCAATCGCATAAATCGTTCCACTCAAGAAATCAACAATTCGTTTCGCCTGTTCACGATCAATTCGTTGTAAATTAACAACAACTGCTCGCCGACTAGTGAGGTGATCCGCAACTCCTTGTACATCATCATATGAACGCAATTCCATTAAAATCATTTTTGTTGCTTGTTGTGCACTTGCTAAAGAAACTACTTTTTGATTTTGTGATTTTATAGGAGCTGTATATTCACGCTCTGTTTCTTCCATATATTCTTCTTCCATATACTCATCATCTTCATCCAAAAAGAAGAAATCACGAAACTTTTTTCCTATACCCATAACCCACTACCTCCTATGTTTGTTCACCAACAAGTGATGAACCAATTCTTAAAAATGTTGCCCCTTCTTCTACCGCAATCATGTAATCATTAGACATTCCCATAGATAAATGATTACAAGGAGCATATTCTATATGTTGTTTCTGAATAAATTGCTGTAACTTTCTTGTTTTTTGAAAACAAGTACGAATCTCTTGTTCATTGTCAGTAAATGGAGCCATTGTCATCAATCCAACAATTTCAATATTCGAAAGTGCTTGTAACTGTTCAATGAAAGGTAATACTTCATCTTCTTCTAAACCATGTTTTGACTGTTCGCCTGATGCATTTACTTGGATAAAACATTTAATTTTTTTTGTTGCCCGCTTATTTATTTCCTCGGCAAGTGTCAAACGATCTAGTGAATGAATGTATTCAGCAACCTCTACAATATTTTTAACTTTACGAGATTGTAGCGTTCCAATAAAATGCCATGTCGGCTTATGCCCTAGTGCTTCGCATTTACTAAGCAGTCCTTCATCACGATTCTCACCAAAATGGGTTACTCCTGCTGTCCACGCTTCTTCTGCTCTCTTGGTTGACACATATTTGGTAACAGCAATAATTTGAACGTCTGAATCTCTTCCAACTCGTTCACATATCGAAGCGATATTCATTTGTATTTCCTCTAAATTTTCACGAACACCCATAATCTTCAATCCCTCCAACCGATAAATCCCATCATCCGACCTGTTTTTCCACCGTCTCGACGATGTGAAAAAAATTGCGAGGTGCAACTTGTACAAAATTTACTCACACTTATATTTTCTTTAGGAATGTTTGCTTGTAGGAGTAACTCTTGATTTAATCTTTTTAAATTTAGAGCATATTGTCCTATAGAAATTTCCTTGTATGCATTTGTTTGTGGAAGTTTTTTTATTTTCTCTATGACATAATCATCAACGACATAACAACAATCACTAATAGAAGGTCCAATAGCAACATGTATATCTTTAGAGGAAATTCCAAATTGCTCCCACTTTTGTATCATGTTTGCACCAATATTTAAAACCGTTCCCTTCCAACCTGCATGGGCTATACCAATCATTCGGTGACTCGGAGCAATAAAATACAGTGGGACACAATCAGCAAAACATAAAGACAACATGATATTCTTATCCATTGTAAATAATCCATCAGTCTGAACAATTGCTGTATTATAAGACTCTGTTCCTTTTCCAATGTCATCTTTACAAACTTGTATAATCCTTTTGTCGTGAATTTGGTCAGCAAACACCCAATTACTAAGTGGGATGTTTGTATCCATTGCAACTAAATGGCGATTTTTAATTACATGTTCAGAATTATCATTGACATGTAAACCAACATTCAAACTTGCATAGACATCTATACTTACTCCACCATTTCTTGTTGTAAGTCCAGCTTGCAAAGAAGCATATTCCCATCCACTAATCGTACATATTTGCTCATTTATTTGTTCAAAAACCTCATTCATCACAAACCACCTTAATTCATCACTATATTCTACCATAATAAGCCATGTTTGGCGATTTTCCTACTATTTTATCATATTTCGTCAAATCTACCATAGTTTTTTTCAGAAATTTACTCACTATCGTGTAAACGGACTAAAATAACATCTGCTCCAATTTTCACAATCTGTTTCCATGGAATAATAAATGCTTCTTCCCTACCCAAAAAACCAAGCAATTTTCCCGTTCCAAATATAACAATGGATTCAATTTGTCCAGTCTCCATGTTAATTTCAATATCACCAATATTGCCAAGTTTTTTCCCGTTTGAAACACTAACGACATCTTTTAATTGAAATTCGGAAATTTTCACCACATAAATCCCCCCAATTGTTCCATTGTATTCAAGTAGGTCTGTTTTTTAGTCGCTTTTCCTAAAATAAAATGGATGAGCGTGTTGGCTCATCCATTTTATTTTATACTTGAATATTTTTATACATTTGTTTAATTGCAGCTTTTTCTAAGCGAGATACTTGTGCTTGGGAAATGCCGATTTCCTCTGCGACTTCCATTTGCGTTTTTCCTTGAAAAAATCGTTTGCCAATAATCATTTTCTCACGTTCATTTAAGCGGCGTAATCCCTCTTTCAAAGAAATTTCTTCCACCCAATGAAAATCGCTATTTTTTTCATCACTTAGTTGATCCATCACAAAAATAGGATCACCACCATCATTGTAAATTGGCTCAAAAAGGGACACAGGATCTTGAATGGCATCTAAAGCGAAGACAATATCTTCATGCGGAATCTCTAATATTTTGGCAATATCTTCCGCTGTTGGTTCTTTAGATGTTTCACTGAGTAATTTTTCACGAACATGAAGTGCTTTATAAGCAATGTCCCTAAGAGAACGGGACACACGAATCGGATTATTATCTCGCAAATAGCGGCGAATTTCCCCGATAATCATCGGAACAGCATATGTAGAAAACCGCACATTTTGACCTAAATCAAAATTATCAATTGACTTCATTAATCCAATACAACCAACTTGAAACAAATCATCTACAAACTCTCCACGATTGTTAAACCGCTGAATGACGCTAAGTACAAGCCTTAAATTTCCGCTCACCAATGTTTCACGAGCATCTAAATTACCCGATTGCAACTTCCTAAATAATTCACGCATCTCTTCATTTTTCAACACTGGAAGCTTTGACGTATCTACGCCACAAATTTCTACCTTATTTCTAGCCAAGTCTATTCCTCCTCATAGGAGATTGATGTCCTTCTCATTGTTTCCTTGAAAATGGAAATTATGCAGAGAAGAATAGACAAAAATTTTTTAAGGAAAATAAAAAAGTAACCCAATCAGAAAAAATTCCTGACTGAGTCACTCTTATAAAAAATGTAATGTTAATAAATTTATTTTCTCCAACATCTAAGTCATCTGGAGCAAGAAAAGTAAAATATTAAACTGTAAAAGCATGAATAATAATTTCAAAACCCTTTGCTAAAACCCAGCCATATAAGCCACACGAAGAATCAATCACATAGTATGAATATCCAGACATAGTAAGTTTTTCTACAAGCTCCTTTTTGCTCTCATATATAAATGGCCAGCCATAGTGCTTTTTCTCCTTTATTAAATCACCATTACCTTCAATAAATCTTGAGATATCATATTTTTCTATATCAAAAATAATACTTCCTTGTTGTTCATTCTCAAAATGATGCACTAAATAATTGGTGAATATTATATTGGTCATCTCATGTATTTCATTGCAAAAATAATCTGTATTAATTACCAGTTCGCTTTTTTCAAAGTCAACAGTGTAAGACAATATTCGATTATCATGTATTTGTGACATATATTCTCCCCCATAAAATATAGTTAATTGGTTTAGATATCAACAAGATCAATCTGTACTTAATTAAAGAAAAATAACGCTTCATTCACAATTATATCAAAAAAAGGTCTGAAATTGAAACGGAATTTATCTGACTAATTCTTATTCTCCAACCAAATAAAAGGTGTGGTAAACATCCATGATTTAAAATCATGCATATTTACCACACCCTCTTACTCTTACATCATTTTAATAAACTCTTTCCTCAGTCTCCGAATAATCCGTTTCTCCAACCTCGAAATATACGATTGAGAAATACCCAGCAAATCCGCTACATCTTTTTGTGTTTTTTCTTCTTCACCAGACAAACCAAAACGCAAATGCATAATTTGTTTTTCTCGGTCATTTAATTGATGCAAGGCATTGGCTAACATCATACGATCAACGTTTGCTTCTAAATCTTTTGTAATCGTATCTTCTTCTGTTCCAAGAATGTCGGAGAGAAGAAGTTCATTTCCATCCCAATCAATATTTAATGGTTCATCAAACGAAACTTCCGAACGCACTTTATTGTTACGGCGTAAATACATTAGAATTTCATTTTCAATACAACGAGAAGCATATGTAGCCAATTTTATTTTCTTTTCAGGATTAAATGTGTTCACTGCTTTAATTAAACCAATCGTTCCAATACTAATTAAATCTTCAATATTAATCCCTGTGTTTTCAAATTTACGAGCAATATAGACAACTAGACGCAAATTACGTTCAATTAATATAGAACGTGCCTCTTGATCACCAGTAGGAAGTCTTTGCAAAAGAATTTCTTCTTCATCTTTTGGAAGTGGGGGTGGTAACGCCTCACTTCCACCAATATAGTAAATTTCACTCGTTTTCACTTTAAATTTAACGAGTAGTTTTTGAAATAAATGTTGTAATTTCATTTTTATTCTCCTTTCAACTTACAAGATGTGGGTGGACAATACAAGCAAACTGACCATCTGCAGATAGTGGATCACTATTTATGCCAACAAATACTTTTTTCGTACAATGCCATGTTTGTTCATAAAAAACTCGAACTTCATCAGGTTTAAAAGCAACAAGAAAATCTCTTTTTCCAACTACTTGATAAGGAATGAGCCGAATTTTCAAAGCCCAATCATCCTCTATATCAATATTTATATGAAAATTTAAAATTGATGCTGGAATCATTTTTTCTAATACTTTTTTTTCAACAATAATAACTGGGGATTTTGATAGTGGATCAGTCAACTGGTTACCACTATCCATAAGTCCTCTCATCTGAATAACTTGTCGATTTATGATTACTTCCACATCAACCAACTGGTCATAGCGTAACTTAGTAAATTGAACATTCCTAAGTCTCTGTTTTGCGAAAAGCGTGACAATCGGAAAACCAATGAGAACAAATAACCAACTAAACGGGTCTCCCATTCCGCTTGTGTACGATCTTGCTTGCCATGATGCAAGAATTCGGGAATCTTGGAAGAAATAGTGAATCGCAAATAATCCACCTCCTACTGTAAACGTAACAAAATAAAGAGCTAATAGATTTTCCATAAAAAATTTAAATCTATGATACGGAAACGCTATGAAAATCATGAAAAGTGACACTGTTAATTTCATTATTGGGTGAGTAAAAATTTCCCCCCATTCAAAAAATGGTAAAATAACTGTTACTGCTCCAAAAATACCAGCAGTAAGAATACGAAGCCAAATAATGTCACGTTTTAACATAACTGCTACTAATAGGAGTAACATCACATCAAAACAACTATTCAATAAAACTAGGAGATCGGTGTAAACGAGCAACTTATCACTCCTTAGAAATCAAAAGTTATCTTACACTTTTTAGTATAGGTGAATGGTTATTTAAAGTATGTCGGTTGGTGGATGAAAAAAACGAAGAACTTCTTGTTCTTTTGTCGAATAAAAAAGAAGATGAGGCAATAGAAGTAAAAAACACTTCTATTGCCTCATCTTCTTTTTTAAAAATGCATGATTACCTAAATCCTGTACATTCAATATTTTAGTGAATCATGCATTTCATTAAAACCACTCAAAAAAATATTTGTTCCAGACTGTCTATTTGAAAATGATTAATTTCTTCTTTGCTTACTCAAATATTTTTTTTAACGCAGGCAAAACTATCTCTTCCCAACCTTTAGTTGTAAATTTTTTTTTACATCACTATTTATTTTATCTTTTTGAGTTTGGGACAGTCGGAGCGTTGCCCCGACTGTCCCAAACTCAAAAAAAAAGAACTATTTAAGTTCTTTTTTAACGACGACGATCGCCTCTATTTCTAAGAAATGCTGGAATATCTAATGGATCTTCTGATTGCACATTTGATTGTTGTCTTATCGGAACATATTCTTGACTTGTTTCTTGTTTATCACGATTTACTACTTGTTGTGGTTTTTGATTTTGAGCAGGGCGTAATGATTTAGCTTGCGGTTTTTGCATTGGTGTATCTTCTGTGAAGCCAGTTGCTACAACCGTTACAATAATTTCATCTTTTAAGTTTTCATTGAGTACTGCACCAAAAATAATATTTAATTCGGAATTAGAATCTCCATGTGAACCAACTGCTTCACCAACAACATCTGCTACTTCATTTGCTTCAAATAAAGATAAGCTATGTCCACCCGTTACATTAAGGAGGATTCCTTTTGCTCCATCAATTGGTGTTTCTAAAAGCGGACTAGAAATCGCATTTTTTGCCGCTTCAATTGCTCGGTTCTCACCTGCAGCAATTCCGATTCCCATTAGTGCCGAACCTCTATTTGACATAATTGTTTTTACATCAGCAAAGTCAAGATTAATAATTCCTGGAACATTCATAACATCAGAAATACCTTGAACCCCTTGACGAAGAACATTATCTACTTCACGAAATGCTTCAAGCATCGGTGTTCTTTTGTCAACCATGGCAAGTAAACGATCGTTAGGAATAACAATTAATGTATCAACTGCCTCTTTCATGGCAGCAATTCCACCAATTGCTGATCTTGCTCTCATTGGACCTTCAAATTTAAATGGTCTTGTAACAACACCGACTGTTAATGCACCAAGATTTTTTGCAATTTGAGCAATTACTGGAGCCGCCCCAGTTCCAGTGCCTCCACCCATTCCAGCAGTCACAAATACCATGTCAGCTCCAGCCAAAGCTTCTTCAATTTGTTCTTTGCTTTCTTCTGCTGCTTTTCTACCGATCTCAGGATTAGCACCTGCCCCGAGTCCCTTTGTCAATTTCTGACCAAGTTGTAGCTTTGTTGCTGCCCTTGAAAGCTCAAGCGGTTGTGTATCTGTATTTGCTACAATAAATTCCACACCTTTTACACCATGCTCAATCATTCGGTTTACTGCATTATTTCCACCGCCACCAACACCAATAACCTTAATAAGTGCCTGCGGATTAAACATCGTATGATCTAAATTATCGAAGTCTAACATGACAAATCCTCCCCATTACATAAAATAACCACAAAAAATTTATTCAAAGAAATAACCGAAAATCTTCTTCATTTTATTACCAACATTTTCTTCTGTTTTTGCTTTTTTCACTTTTGGCTGTGTTTGTACTTTTGATCGTCTTTCATATGCTTCAACCTCTGTATGGGAAGTTTGTCCGTCTTGAAATTTAGCATTTCGATGTGAGAAAGAAATCATTCCAACACCTGTTGTATACTTTGGCTCACGAACACCAATATAATCAGGAATGGCGATACGCACGCTACTTTGCCAAATATCCCTTGCCAACTCTATTACTCCTTGCATACTTGCTACTCCACCTGTAAGAACGTATCCACCAGGTAATTCACGAACGCCAAACTTTTTTAATTCTTGTTGTACCATTTGAAAAACTTCTTCTAAACGTGCTTCAATAATATTTGCAAGTTCTAATTGGTTTCGTTGCTGATATTGATCTGTTCCAATAACCGGAACACTGAACACCTCATCTGTAGAGGCTAGATCATAGAATGCCTGACCATATTTTAGTTTAATTTTTTCTGCTTCTTCTGTTGATGTTTTTAGTCCAATTGACACATCTTTTGTAATATGTTCTCCACCTACTGGCAAATGAAATGTATCTTGCAAAAATCCTTGTTCAAAGAAAGAAACAGTTGTTGAGCCACCGCCAATATCAACAAGGGCAACACCTATTTCTTTCTCATCTCTTGATAATGCAATAGTTCCAGCTGCCATTGGCTGCAAACATATATCGACAACTGTGAGTCCTGCACGCTCTACACAACGAAGCAGATTATGTAAAATCGTTTTTGATGCTGTAATTAGTAGTCCTTCTACTTCAAGACGAACACCTATCATTCCTCTTGGATCACTAATCTCTCTTAGTCCGTCTACAATGAATTCTTTTGGAATAATATCAATAATTTCTTGTTCTGGTGGAATATTCATCACTTTTGCTGCATCTAATACTCTTGTAACATCATCTTGCGTCACTTCACGATTTTCACTGGAAACAGCAACGATTCCTCGGCACTCACGTAAACCAATGTGATTTCCTGTGATTCCAACAATAACATCTCGTATATTAATGCCGACCATTCGCTCTGCCTGTTCAATCACACGTCTGATCGACTGGACGGTTTCATCAATATCGACAATCGAACCTCTTCTTAAACCTTCTGACTTCACACTTTCTGCACCAATAATATTAAGTGATTCGTGAATCATTTCTCCGACAATCACCTTCACCGTCGATGTTCCAATGTCAAGTGCCACATATAGTTCGTTAGCGTTCACTTCATGAAACCTCCCTCAAACAATTCCAAATTCCATTTATAGAAAAAACGTCTCTTAGTTTAATTCTACAACGTATCTATTTTTTCTCTTACAACTTACTGTAGTATCTTATAAGTATTTGGTACTATCTATACTCATTTATAAGTTTACACTAATATATCCACTTAGAAAAGCGAAACTTTACATTTATTACAAATCAACGAGATAATTCTATGTTTATTGCTTTTTTATTGACTGCTAGAATTATTTTTTGCGTCCTTAGAATCCTCCGCTTTACTCTGATTATATGGTTCAAAACGGGCAGATACTTCTAAGTGGAGAATTCCCTCTTTTACTTTTTTATCTAACTTTTTCAAAATAGATGGATAATACTTTATTTTTTCTGCAAAATTATCTATTATTGCTGTCACTTCTAGTCCATTTGTCATAAATAACGTAATGTGAAAAGGATACAATTTTGTTGGTGTATGATGAATTTCAGAAATACTATTTAAAATAGCAGGTGATACAAGGCTAAGTTGTGCCGCCATATCTTGCATACTTTCATCATTCTCTTCAGTTGCTTCCCATATTAAAACGGGTGCATCTATCGGAACAATTTGTGTACCTTCCGCTAATACCCTACCTGTTTCTAAAACAGGCAAAAAATCTTTTTTATTAAATATATAAGCAACATGTCGATACTCTGTCACATGAATAACGACTTTTTGTGGAAACTTCTTTTCAACAGTCACAGTCTTTATTTCAGGAATTTGCTTAATACGCTCTTCTACTTGACTAGTAGATATTTTCCAGAAATTAGTTGTCGTCTGTAGTTCTGATTTTTGCAAGATAAATTTCTTATCGACAACTCCTTTGCTTTGCACTTCAATAGAAGATACATTACTAAAAGAAGATTGAAAGTAAAGAACTGCAATAATAAGCAAAAAGAAAAGAGAAACGTAGCCAATAAGCTGACGATTAATCTTCTGTCTTCTTTGTTTTTTTAGTTTTGGGACTCGTTCTTCGAGAACGACAACTTTTCCTCTAGCCACTTGGACCACCCTTGATTATTTTTTACCAATAATCTCTACTTCCGTTTCTATATGAACTTGGTGTAATTCATATATTTTTTTCTTTACATAGTCAATTAAATCCAGTACATCTTGAGCAGTTGCCGTGCCAACATTTACGATAAAATTTGCGTGTTCTAGCGAAATCATCGCACCGCCTATTTTATGTCCTTTTAGGTTTGCTTCTTCAATTAATTTTCCTGCATACAAGGGTAGAGGGTTTCTAAATATACTACCTGCACACGGATAATTCCACGGTTGGGTGTTTTTGCGATAATCTTTGTTTTTCTGCAAAACTGCCATAATTTTTTCCCGTTTATCTGCATAAAGCTGTAATTCAGCTGTCACAACAATTCCAGGGCGTTTTTTTTGGAGTATTGAAGTCCGATAAGAAAATTGTAGTTGTTCATTGGTCAGCCATTCTATTGTTCCATCCGAAAACAACACTTCTGCTCTTATAACAATTTGCGACATATCAGAGCCATGTGCACCTGCATTCATATATGTTGCTCCACCAATAGAGCCAGGAATTCCACCAGCAAATTCTAACCCAGCAAGCCCTTTTCTACTAAGAATATTCGCTAATGTAATCAGAGAAAATCCACCGCCAACAGTCACAGAAGTACCATCAATTTCAAGATGTGACAACTTCTCTCCTAACTTAATAACAACCCCATCTATTCCCTTATCCGAAACGAGCAAATTTGATCCTCTACCAATTACAAGAAATGGTACACTATGACTCTTCACAATATCAATTATTTTCTTTAAACTACCAATACTGTTCGGCTCAATAAAAACATCAGCTGGACCACCAATTTTCATTGTTGTATGTGAAGAAATTAATTCATATTCTTTCACTGTACCAACATTTTCATTTCGTAATTGTTGAATCAATCAAATCGCTCCTTTCTCTTATCTCTTTTTCAGATGAACAAAAAATTTATCTATCTTTAACCACAATATTATATACTAAAAAATGGTAAGTGTGAAACATTATTGCGTTAAAATAAGAATTTTTTTAGGAGTATGGCTCAAAATATACTAAAAAAATTTCCAAAAAACTTCTGATTAACCTGATTTTGCATATTCTATTTCCCATAAAAAAATAATCTACTCATACCATTTTTTATCGAATGTTTTATACACTTCATCAATACTTTGCATATCTACTTATATTTAATAACACACCAATTGCCATTAACATAAGTGTTAAGGATGAGCCACCGTAGCTTAGAAATGGTAAAGTAATTCCTGTTACTGGCATGAGTCCCGTCACAACGCCAATATTAATCATTACTTGAATCGCAACCATGGCAATAATTCCAACTGCTAAGAAGCTTCCATATAAATCTGGTGCACCTAAAGCAATGCGAATGCCACGCCATAATAGCAAACTAAATAACAATAATACAAGTGAACCACCGATAAAACCAAGTTCTTCTGCTAAAATAGCAAAAATAAAATCGGTTTGTGGTTCTGGTAAATAAAAGAATTTTTGCCGACTTTGCCCAAGTCCAAGCCCAAACAAACCTCCCGGACCAATGGCATAGAGTGATTGAATAATTTGGAATCCACTACCTAACGGATCTTCCCATGGATTTAAGAAAGAAGTAATCCGCTTAATTCGATATGGTGCAGACAATACAAGCCCAACAAATCCAGCAACTCCAATTAAACCAAGTATAACAAAATGGCTAATTCTTGCCCCTGCGACAAAAATCATTGCAATACACGTTCCAACCATTACCGTACCCGTTCCTAAATCTGGTTGCAACATAATCATTCCAAATGCTGTAAATACAAGTACTAAAGATGGCATCAAACCTTTTCTAAACGAAGTAATTTTTTTTTGATTTTCTGATAAAAATTTCGCTAAATAAGCTATCATTGCCAATTTCATAAATTCTGATGGCTGAACAGAAAATGCTCCAACACCAATCCAACTTCTTGATCCGTTTCGCTCTACTCCAATTCCCGGAATGAGCACAAGAATGAGCATAATAAAACAAATAATAATAATTGGCTTTGACCACTTTCGCCATGTCCAATAATCAATATTCATAATCAAAAGCATCGCTATAACTCCGACACCCGCAAATAACAATTGTCTTTTCGCAAAGAAAAATGAATCAGAGAATTTGTAATCAGCCCAAACGGCACTCGCACTGTACACCATGATAAGTCCAACAGTTAAAAGGGCTAATGTAACGATTAATAGAATAAAATCTGGCGTTGCACGTTTGTTTGACACCTTAAAGCCACCTCAATTTTTGATTAAGTAAAAAGTTTTATGAAAATAGGCCAACTAGGGCTTACCCAAGTTGACCTACCTTCCCCTTATCTAATCATATGCACGTTATTTATAAATATGTCACCTCTTTCTTCAAAAGTTTTATATTGATCCCAACTTGCACAAGCAGGAGATAATAAAATAACATCACCACTTTTCGAATTGGTATAGGCAATCTTTACAGCTTCTTCCATACTATCCACATGAATTATTATTTGAACACTAGCAACACCCGCTATTCGTTCTAATTTTTTTGCTGTTTGTCCAAAAGTTATAAGCACTTTTGTATTAGTCAAATAAGGAATTAAATCATCAAATTCATTTCCCCGATCCAAACCACCTGCAAGCAGAATAATTGATTCAGTCTGAAATGCCGATAATGCTTTTTGGGTTGCTAATATATTCGTTGCTTTCGAGTCATTAAAAAACTTTCGCCCTTCGATAGTCGCAACATATTGCAAACGATGTTTTACGCCTGTAAATGTGGTTAATGTTTGGCAAATAACCTCATTTGTTGCACCACTTAATTTTGCCGCACATATAGCAGATAAAATATTTTCCAAATTATGTTTGCCCGGTAACACAATATCCGCAATAGAAATGATTCGCTCACCTTTAAAATAAAGGGTATCCGCTTCTATATACGCTCCGTCTACTTTTTGCTCACTTGAAAATGGTACTTTAATTGCCTTTACATTTTCTACAATTTTTGAAGCAATTTTATCATCGGCATTATAAACGGCATAATCTGTATTGCTTTGATGAGCAAAGATATTTGCTTTTGCTTCTATGTAAGCTTCTTTTGTTCCATGATAATCTAAATGGGCATCAAAAATATTTAGTAATACCGCCACTTTTGGAGCAAAACTTATTGTGCCCATTAATTGAAAAGAAGATAACTCAGTAACAATAATGTTGTCTTCTGTTGCCTCTTGTGCTACTTCACAAGCAACTGTTCCAATATTTCCTGCAATCAATGGATTTTTTTCACGAAGCATTTCAAAAATAAGTGTTGTTGTTGTTGTTTTACCATTAGAGCCTGTAATGCCGATAAATGGTGCACGAGATATTTTGTACGCTAATTCAACTTCTGTTATGATGGGAATTTTTTTTTCAATTGCCTTAGACACTAACTGATTGGTATATGGAATTCCAGGATTTTTTACAACTAAATCAATACCTTCTAACAATTCCAATGGATGACTTCCACAAACCACACGAATACCTATATTTTGTAATTCTGAAATTGCAGCATTTTCTTGCTCTTTCCCATCATTAACCGTAACAGTTGCACCTAATTTACGTAACAATACGGCTGCTGCAAAACCACTTTTTGCAAGTCCTAAAACAAGGACATTTTTTTTAAAACTTCCCATCATCCCCACACTCCAATATAAATACCAAGAATCGCAAATACAATACTAACCGACCAAAATGTTACAACAATTCGCCACTCTGACCAACTTTTTTCTTTCTCCTCAAAGTGATGATGCAGTGGACTCATAGCAAATACTCTTTTACCTGTTGTTTTAAAGGAAATAACTTGAATAATAACCGACAATGTTTCAGCTACAAATACGCCACCAATTAAAACAAGCAACAGTTCTAATTTCGTTAAAATAGCAATGGACACAATCGCTCCACCAAGAGCAAGTGAACCTGTGTCACCCATAAAAACTTTTGCTGGGTGAGCATTAAATACTAAGAATCCAAGCACAGCTCCAACAACAGCAACACTAAAAATCGCTACGCCATATTGTTGTTGTGTCCATGCAAGAACAGCAAAAGCACCAAATGATACAGCCGATGTTCCCGCTAATAATCCATCCAATCCGTCCGTTAAATTTACCGCATTAGAACCACCAACAAACATAAAGATAACTAAAAACGCATACAAAATTCCGAGTGGAAGGTGTATATCAAATAGTGGAAGCTCGACATCTGTAGAAAAACCATACGATTGATACACATAATAAAAAATAGCAGCAATTAGTAATTGCCCAATCATTTTTTGTTTGCTTGTAAGCCCTAAATTTCGCTTCATAACCACTTTAATAAAATCATCTAAAAATCCAAGTAAACCGTAACCAGCAGTAGCAAATAATAAAAGGTTCGTCTCTACAGTTACATCCGAAAAAATATTTGTCATGACATACGTTGTAATAATAATGGAAAATAAAATCATTATTCCACCCATTGTTGGCGTTCCTGATTTTACTAGATGTGATTGTGGCCCTTCTTCACGAATACTTTGCCCAAATTTTAATCGCCGTAGAAACGGAATAAAGAGTGGAGAAAGTAGTGTTGTAATTAAAAATGATGTGATAATGGTAAGTACAATCTCTTTTTGCAACTATTTCCCCTCTTCTCTCCGCTTAATTGCTTCTCTTGCTTCTTCTCGATCATCGAAATGAAACGAATTTGCACCTATAATCTGATACATTTCATGCCCTTTTCCAGCAATTAAAATAACATCACCAGTTTCGGCATGACTCACAGCATATTGAATTGCTTCTCTACGATTTACAATTGTCATATATGCTTTTCCTTCTACACCCGCTTCCATATCAGCCAAAATATGTTCCGCTTTTTCAGAACGTGGATTATCTGCTGTAAAAATCGCTACATCCGCATCTCTTACAGCCACTTGTGCCATAATTGGTCGCTTCTGTTTGTCACGATCTCCGCCACATCCAACCACTACATATACTTTTTTCTTCGCAAACTCACGAATTGTTTCCAGTGCTACTTGTAAGCTATCCGGTGTATGTGAATAATCAACAATTACTAAGAAATCTTGTCCCTCATCGACAACTTCAAACCGCCCAGACACACCATTTAATTTTTCTAACCCTTGAACAATTGTTTCTATATTTACATTTGACACAAGACATGCCGCTGTTGCTGCTAACATATTGTATACATTAAAAATACCAACAAGTCTTGTTTTTATATGAGCAGTTGTATTCGAAGTTACTAAGTCAAACTCCATTCCTGCATTTGATACAAAAATATTCTTTGCCATTATATCACTTTTTTTCTGAATTCCATAGGTGACAATCGTTGCTGAGGTCATTTGTTTGTACTCTTCGGATTGGACATCATCTTCATTAAAAATCGCATATTTGTTAGAAAAACTGTTTCCCAATTGTGCAAAGAGTAATCCTTTTGCACATGCATATTTTTCCATTGTTTGATGAAAATCTAAATGATCTTGGGTTAAATTTGTAAATACAGCTACATCAAAATCACAACCATGAACTCTGCCTATCTGCAAAGCATGAGAAGACACTTCCATCGCAGACACTTCAACTTGTTTATCGACCATTTCTTTAAATATTTTTTGTAATGCAAGTGAGTCAGGTGTAGTATTTTTTGTTTCATATATATCATCACCAATTTTCACGCCAATTGTTCCGATAAGCCCTGTTTTTTTCTGTGCATGTCGAAAAATTTGCTCCATCATATCCGTTGTCGTTGTTTTTCCATTTGTGCCAGTTACACCAATCAAATGAAGTTTATGCGTTGGTTGTCCGTAAAATGTATCTGCTAACACCGCCATTGCTCGTAAACTATCCTTGACAATAATCACAGGCACAGTTACATCTAATGGACGCTGTGCAATTATCGCAACCGCCCCTTTTTCTACCGCTTGACTCGCAAAATCATGTCCATCAACTGTATAACCTGAAACACAAATAAATAACGTCCCTGTACGGACAAGACGTGAATCCATCTCTATTGATAAAATATCTGGATTATCTTCTACATGCAGAGAGAGTTGATGCATTGATGCAAGTAATGTTTGTAATTTCATATTCTCCATCCCCTAAAAAAAATCTCTTTTTCTATTGTACTCGTTTCGCTCATATAGAAACAATATTATTTTGTGAACGTATTAAAAACCTTTTTATATCTCATAAAAAAATGGATAGTTACACTAACCTTAATTTCCCAAAGGTTTGGTAACCATCCATTTCATATGATTGAAAAGTTATTTGAAATGTTTTTATAAAATGAATGGTTCAGAAAAACCTTGATTCTACTAATTTTTAATCGGCCATTCATTTCATGAGTTTGGGTCAATCGGGGTGTTTTGTACCCCTTTTGACCCAAACTCAGTTCATATACAAACGAATAGTCGAACCTTCTTTTACTTTTATTCCTGCTTGTGGTGATTGTCTTACTACACTCTTACCAGACCCTGCCATATCTATTTTCAATGTTGACATTTGTTCTTGTAATTCGGATTTTGTCATTCCTAAAACATCTGGTACTTCTACTAATTTTTCATCTGGCCATGTTGTTTCTTTTTCAATTTGATTTTTCTGAGGTGGAACACCCATGGCTTTTAAGCTATCGCCAATAATACGTCCGACAATCGGTGCGGCAACTACGCCACCAAATTGAATGGTTCCTTTTGGATTATCAATCGCTGTATATACAACAATTTGTGGATCATTTGCTGGAGCAAAACCGATAAAGGAAACGATAAAATTATCTTGTAAATAGCCCCCATTTTTGGCTTTTTGAGCTGTTCCAGTTTTCCCACCAACACGATACCCTTCGACAAAGGCATTTTTTCCTGTTCCCTGTGCAACGACACTTTCTAAAGCATAACGAACTTGTTTGGATGTTTCTTTAGAAATAACTTGTCGCTTTTTTTTCGGAGCAGTTCGGCTAATTACTTGTCCAGTTGCTGGATCAATCCATTCTTTGGCAATATATGGTGTATACAATGTTCCGCCATTAATTGTTGCCGCTACTGCTGCTACTTGTTGAATTGGCGTAACAGATACACCTTGTCCAAAAGCAGTTGTTGCTTGTTCCACTGGTCCAATTTGACTTGGCTTAAACATAATTCCTTTTCCTTCTCCTTGCAAATCAATTCCAGTCTTCTCTCCGAAACCAAAATCATGAATGTACTGAAATAATGTTGTTTTCCCAAGTCGTTGTCCAAGTTCAACAAAACCAGGATTACAAGAATTTTGAACGACTTCTAAAAATGTTTCATGCCCATGTCCGCCACGTTTCCAACAACGAAGACGTGAGCCAGCAACTGTAACACTTCCACTATCATTAAATGTATCTTTTAATAAATCTACTTTCTTTTCTTCGAGTGCTGCTGCTAATGTAATAATTTTAAATGTTGAACCCGGTTCATATGTACTCCAAATAGGTAAGTTTCGATTAAAAACTTCCGCAGGTACATTGCGAAAATTTGTCGGATTAAAACTAGGTCGGCTTGCCATTCCTAAAATTTCACCTGTATTTGGATTCATCGCAATAGCGGCAATTCCATCTGGATGATATTTTTCGGTCGCAATTGTTAATTCTCGCTCCATAATTGTTTGTACTCTTGAATCAATGGTGAGTTCTAAATTGAGCCCATCTACTGGAGCAGTATATGTATCAGCCATATCTGGCATTCTTTGTCCTTTTGCCGTGGAATAGAATTCTACAGCTCCTTCTGCACCACGTAATTGCTGATCGTAATAAAGTTCTATACCCGTTAATCCTTGATTATCAATACCTGTAAAGCCTAAAACATGTGATAAAAAATCTCCATATGGATAATAACGCTTGGAATCTTCGGCAATATAGACACCCTTTAAATTTAACTCTCTAATTTCCTTTGCTTTCGCAAGTGTTAATTTCACACCACTTGGGCGAATTTGGACACTGGACGATTTTTTTGTGACGTATTTATAGGCATTCATCACTGATATATGTAAGGATTTTGCTAATTTTTCCGCTGTTTTCTGTGGGTCTTCTATTTGTCTTGGAACAATTAACAAAGAAGGTGCACTTACATTGGTTGCCAAAGCGACACCATTTCTATCCAAAATCTCGCCCCGCTCTGGCTCAAATGTAATATTTCGACTCCACGAGTCTTCCGCACGTTCTGTGAGCATCCCACCTAAAGAAAATTGAACGTATCCTAAACGAATGCAAATAACCGAAAAAATAATGATACCAATAAATAACACATAGAGTAACCGCTTGCGTACTGTCACTTGCGAAACTCGCATAAAGGGAATCCTCCTTACAAAGCCTAAAAAAGCAATTTTAGGATATTTGGCGAATTGATTCACCTCTACACATTATGAAGATGATTCTTTCTTTAGAACAAGCCCTTATTCGAGTGGTATAGGTATTTCTTCTGTTTTTTGTCCACCTGTTTTCTTTTCTTCTGTAGTTGCATCCTCATTAACAATTGGTTCTGTTTTCTTCAGTTCAACAATTAAATAGTTTCCCTCTGAAAGTTCACTTCCTGGAGCAATATTTTGTTTAACTACATAGCCTGCTCCTGTAATGCTCGGTTTTAACTTTGCTACTTCGACAATTTTCATTACATCATGCAATGACCAACCTGTTATGTCGGGCATTTTTCCTTTTCCACTCGTTAAAAGAATAACACGCTCACCTGCAAGCAGTTTTTCCCCTTCTCGTGGATATTGTGATGCTATTGTTTCTCCATTTCCGAGAATTACTGGCATAAGTTTTTGCTTTGTTATTGCTTCTTTTGCTTTATTTTTTAATTGTCCAGTAACATCTGCTACTGCAATTTCATAATCAAATTTTTTCTCTACCTGATCTTCTGCTGTTGGTTGAATATTTAAGTATTGCAAACTGTTTTTCATGACATTATTGAATACTTGAGATACAGGCATCCATCCTGGTTCATGTTGTGCAATTTTTGGTTTTTTAATAGCCACATATACAATTAAACTTGGGTTATCTTTTGGTGCAAAACCTAAAAATGAAAATATATGGTTTTGATCTCCCTTTAAATATCCAACTCCATGTAGATTTGGCATTTGAGCAGTTCCTGTTTTTCCAGCAACATCATAGCCCTCAATACGAAATGGACGACCTGTTCCTTTTGGAGATGTTACAACTGTTTCTAAAATATTTAGCACTTGTTCTGCCGTATCTTTACGAATTGGTTGCCCAACAACAACAGGTTTATTTTCTAGGACAACTTTTGGTTTATTTGTTTTTGGATCAATCGTATTTGGATCAACAATCTTTTTAACGATATATGGTTTCATCATTTTCCCACCATTGGCGACCGCTGTTGCTGCTTGTACTTGTTGAAGTGGATTAAGGGTTGTTCCTTGTCCAAAACTCGTTGTAACTTTCTCCAGTTTGTTTTTATACAAAATTGTTCCTTTTTTTTCTCCAGGCAAATCAATTCCTGTTGGTTGATTAAAGTGAAAACGATCTAAATACTCCCGAAGTTTAGGAAATCCAAGATAATGCTCTGCCAAATTGGCAAAACCAACATTCGATGATCGTTGTACTGCTTCTAAAAAACTAATTCTTCCCCACCCAACTTTATTGTGATCACTAATCTTATCGTCAAAAACCATATATGAACCTGACATAAATGTTGCATTCGGGTTAAATTTATGTTCATTAATCGCTGCGGCTAACGTAAATATTTTCATGGTTGATCCAGGTTCAAAGTCATACATCGCATCATTCAGATAGTACGTAATATCTCGCTTATTTGGGTTGAAACTTGGGCGTGTACTCATTGCTAATACTTCGCCTGTTTTTGGATTCATGACAATACAAATCATGCTCTCTGGTTTATATTTTTTATCAACTGTATTCATTGCATCTTCTGCGAACGTTTGGATTTTTTCATCTGTAGTTAGGTACACTTCATTCCCATTTTTAGGAGCAATTGTTTTTGGCTCTCCTCCTGGAAACATAAATGTTTTCCCTGTTCCTTGAAAAGTAACCTCGCCAGAATGTTCCGTTAGCTGATCATTTAATGATTTTTCGAGTCCCATCATCCCTATTTCTTTTTTTGCATCTTCATCGTATTGTGTATAACCAATAACATGAGAGGCAAAAACTCCGTCTGGATAGAATCGTTTCATACTACGATCAAAAATAATTCCTGGTAACTTTAGACTATCAATCTTTGCTTTTAACTCGTAATTAATTCCTCGTCCTTTTGTTCCAAATACTACTTCCTTCAAAGGCTGTGACAATCTCCTAACCATTTCCGATACATCCATACCAATAAGCGGAGCTATTTTCTCCGCTGTTTTTTGAGGGTCAACAACATAAAATACTTTTTTACCTTGTTTCAAACTCTTATCTAGTACGGCTTTCAATGTATATGATGAGGTATCTTTGGCAATTGCTTCTTCATTTCGGTCATAAATCCCTCCACGGGTTGCATCAATATTTACTGTTCTTTTATAACGTTCTTCTGCTTTTTTAGTCAGATCAACACCATCAACACTCCCTGTTACTTGCAGCCAAAAAAATCTTCCTAACAACAACAAAAAGAGGAGCAGGAAAAGGGTGAAATACATCGTTGCTCCTCTACTTATGTTTCTATGTTTTTTCATACTATTGCTGTACAACCTTTACATTCTTTTCATCTAATTGCATTCCAAATGCTTTTGCTTTTTCCAAAATACGATCATATGTACTGAGTTGTTGTACTTTCACATACATATCATTGTTCATTTTCTCTTGATCTTGAATACTGGCATTCAAATGCTGAATATCTTTTGTTGTGCTATATAGTGCCGCTTGGCGTGAAACAACGAAAACACCAGCAAAAATAACAAGCGTAATGAATAAACCAAGAACTAATTTTTCAAAAACAGTTAACTTAAATACTAATTTCTTCCTAACTTGATGTTTTGGGCGCACTTGAGGTTGTTGCTTTCTTTGTGGCTGTTGTACTCTTACTGCTGACACGTTGTTTCCCCCTTTACTCTTTCAATTATTCTAAGTTTTGCCGAGCGTGCTCGGTTATTTTCTTCTAGTTCTTCATCTGAAGGTGTAATAGGCTTTCTAGTAATTAATTTAAATTCGGGCTCATAGCCTTCTGGAATTACTGGTATCCCTATCGGAATTTGTGGTCCTTCACTCCACTTTTTAAATGTTACTTTACAAATACGATCTTCTAGCGAATGGAATGTAATGACACTCATTCGTCCTCCAACACGAAGTAAACTCATTGTTTGATTAAGTGCTTCTTCAAATGCTTGCAATTCATTGTTTACAGCAATGCGAATCGCTTGGAACACTCGTTTTGCAGGATGTCCTCCTGTTCGTCTTTTGGCGGCAGGAATTCCTTCTTTAATTAGTTCCACAAGCTGAGCTGTTGTTTCAATTGGTTTCACATTACGTGCCTGTTCAATTTTTCTAACAATTGACTTTGAAAATTTCTCTTCACCATATTGAAAGAAAATTTTTACAAGCTGTTCATAACTCCAATGATTAACAACATCATACGCTGTTAGCTGCTGTGATTGATCCATTCTCATATCTAGTGGGGCATCCGTATGATAACTAAAACCTCTTTCAGGTGTATCGAGTTGTGGAGATGAAACACCTAAATCAAATAATATTCCATCTACCTTAGTTACATTATGTTTTAATAATTCTTCTGTAATATGGCAAAAATTACTTTTAATAAATGTTACTTGTGAATAGTTAGCTAACTTTTCTTTCGCATGTACTAAAGCTGTTTCATCTTGATCAAACGCAAATAAATGTCCTTCTTTATTTAGAAGTGAAAGTAAGTATTCACTATGCCCTGCACCACCTGTTGTACAATCCACGTAAATCCCATTTTCTTTTATATGCAAACCATCTACTGTTTCTCGTAGCAATACAGTTTTGTGCAAAAACATGTGTTCACTCCTTTCAAATTCGACAAATTTCCATTTTTTTTGAGTCTGTTTTTTATTATACACCATATTACAGAAATATTACAGACTTTTTTTGTCAAAAAAATATCATTTTTTGTTCGTTTTTCCCTCTCGCTTTTTATTTTTATTTCTGATTTAAATTTACTTGTAGTTTTAAATTCTGCAAATAAAAAAAAAACCCTGTTTTATTCAGAGTTTTTTGTTCGACGATAATAATTAAATATATACAAGTTTATGGTTTTTATTCCATTCGTAATCAACAGTGGACAGCTGGTTACAAAAGTCAAATCCATATTTATTTAAGAAGTATAAAACATTCCATATTCTCTCTTGTGGTGCGTTATTCGGGCGAATGGCGTTCCCCACTCGTAAAAATTTCTTGACCTGTACGTCGTGTTTTTCATATAACGTTTTTTGTAATGTATGGTGAAGAAAGTCGAGTTGTTTTTGAATGTTCTCTGCATTTTTTACAAATAATGACGATAAATGCGGAGCAATTTCCATTCCAACTACTCGGAGTGACCGATGAATATTTTCTATTTCTATTTTTAATTTCGCTATCTCTTCCTCAAAGTGAGGATCTGTTTGCTCATTTAACCAATTACTTACTGCATTAGCTGTTCCTTCGTGAAGAATCTCTGATAAAGAAACATTTATTTCTTCGATATCATTGGCAATATTTCTCTCTATTAGGGTCATTGTCATTCGCGAAATAACTGGCGGCATTGACCAGTTGAATAAATGAAACGCTTTTTGTAGTTCTGCCCAATAAGCAATTTCTCCAGGTCCAGCAATAAATGCCAAAGTTGGAAACAAATATTCTTGCATGAGCGGTCTAGTCACGACATTATTACTAAGTAATTGTGGAGTTATTTCTGCTATATGTAATAACTCTTGTTTCGAAAAAGAAACAAGCCCATCTTTTGTTACAAATTTTTCATCACGCCAAAAAAGTAATTGTCTTTCTCCTTGATGCTCATAAAATATATTTGCAGCATCATCCATCACTTCTAATGTTTTTGGATATTCATTTGCTTGTAAGCTAACTTGTTGTTTCAGAACAACTTCTGTAACCTCCGCTTGTTTTTCAATTAATTGTTTGAAAAAATCACGCTCTAACAAACGAACATTTTCCTCTGCGGCATCCATTACCACAATGCCAGTGTCTGAAAATAACGCTAAAATTAGTTTCGCAAAGAAATCCGTAAAGGTATACGAATCATTCAAGAGTTGCGTTAGTTTCATTCGTAAATCATTTGTATAGTTTGTTTCTTCATAAGACATCAAAATACGTTCTATCCATTGGGTTGCTTGTGTTTTGTCTAGTTGCAATAAAGACGCACTTTTTTTCTGACGGCTAATAACTGGATAGGTACTTTTCTTTACATTTCCTTGTTCCTCTACAAAAATATGATTAATTTCTTGTATATCATGATCTTCCCCAGCAATCCAAAAAACTGGTATAACTGGTACACCTAGTTGCTGTTCCGTCTTTCTAGCTAGTGACACAATAGAAATCACTTTATGAATCGTATATAATGGTCCAGTCAGTATTCCAGCTTGTTGTCCACCAATAACAACGACACTATCCGAATCTTTGAACCGTTCAATATTCGCAAATGTTTTTTCACTTGCTCCGTGCGCTGTGTTATATGTATATAAAACATTTGCAAGTTCCACCCTAGCAAATGTTCTCCCTTTTAATTGTTGGAAACGCTTTGGAAAATCCTCTGACGTATAATCAAAATATGCAGGAATTTCACCATTTATATAATCAGTAGCTAACTTTGTTGTGGCTCTTACCGAAATTTCTTTTACTTCCATCCCAAGAACTCCTTTTCTAATTTTCATCGTTTGAGTATAGCACGAAATGGACTATGACAGCGAAGATTGAATTCGTAAAACTAGTCCGTATATAAATAAAATAAGATAAGCTAGTAAAAAGAAGAAAAAATTTACTCGCCAATACCCACGGATAATTTTAACTATGTTCATATCCCCTTTAACAATACGATATAGTATCGCAAAAATAATCATAAATCCTAAAAGAAAAACAAGAATAGCCCACAGATAAGATGTTTCAGTCATTGCCATAATAATATAATGGACAGAAATAATTAGAAAAAATGTTGACACCCCACAAGCCAGTCTAAATGCTCTTAAATTGTTACGATACATAGAACGAGCAACAGTGTAAACAAGCAGCCACGTGACTATTGGAACTGTTATCATTGTTGCTAGTAAAGCTGTTAGAACATTCCCCATCTTCCTCACCCTCTCTATTTGATTATCTCATATAAATACCAACAAATTGGAACTTTTTTTGCAGATTTAACAATAAATCCTAAAATAGCATCCACTTCCGTCTGTCTTCCTTCCATCACATCTTTTAACATAGATGAATAATTTTTTGCTGTTTTTTCACAAATAGAAATAACATGATTCCACATAACTTCTCTTTGGTCTATTTCTAACTTTAACGCCTCTGCCACTTCATCAAATAATTTTTTAGTTAACGGTAACATATCTTTTTCCACTAACTTTCCATTTGCTACATGATAATGAGCCGTTAATGGATTAATTACAGCATTTACGATCAATTTTTTTGTAAGCATTTCTAAGTAATTCCTTTCCATAAAAAGCGGAAAATTATCTATTTGCTCATCCAATAATGGAATAGTATTCCCTCTAAATAAAGCAAGACGAATCACACCGAGTCCTGTATGTTCCACACAAGTTTCATGATGGCGAAATGCCCCATGCTCAACAACACCAATTACAATTGTTTCATTTGTCCATATAGATAACATTTCTACATGTCCCATCCCATTTTGCAAAAAAATAACAGGAGCTGTAAATATCGGTAAAGCGGATAATTGATATTGTTTCACTGCAATAATTACAACATCTTCCACTATATTATTTTCTAAACACATTGCACGAACGAAATAAGTCACTTTTTTTCGTTTATATAAACGGGTAATTCCTTCACTTCTAATTCTCATTGCTTGTTCATTTGTTCTTGTATAGATGGTGACTTCATGATTCTCTGCTAAATAACTAGCAACTAAAAGCCCAATTGCTCCTCCGCCAATTACACCAACCTTCATCTCGAATCCCTCTTATCTATCTTATTTACTCCATTGTACCAAAAAATATATAGAAAAATAATGAAAAAGACAGAAAAAAAGAGAATGCGGCAAACCTCCACAAATGCTAGTACACTCACCATCAGGAATGAAAATTTCATTTTTATGGTTTTTAGTGAAATGAATAGTTCGCTAAAACGTTGATTTTATAAAATTTTGCTAGCCATTCATTTTACGAAGATGGGGGCAATCATGGTGAAAAACACCATGATTGCCCCCATCTTTTATATTAACTTTCCATTCTCTCTAAATTACCATTTTTATCCATTTGAAATTTAATTTTTTTTTCTCTATCTTCAAGAAACGTCATTTTTCTTGCACGTTCCATAATTTCAATAAATGACTTATAATCTTCCTCTACTGTGTGTAGACGTTCAATTAATACTAATTTTTCTGCATGAATTTTTGTAATTTGTTGTTGCAGTTGTTCCATCTCTCTCTTTAATGCTTCGTTTTCTTTTTCTACATTTTTCTTACGATCTTGCTTTTGGCGTTGCAGAAATTGAATAACTTCTTGTAGCGTAATATCTTTCTCTACTGTTTCTTCCTTTATTTCTCGCTCCACTACTGTTCCTTTTGATTCTTTTCTCGCTTGTTTTGCTAGTTCAATTGCTTCTTTATATCTCTTACGAACAAACGAATTCCAACGGAAACCACAAGCTGCTGCTGTTCGAGATAACTCTACTCCTACTTGCTCAAATGATTGTAATTGTGTTCCACCTTCACGAATAAATCGAAGAACTGTTTCCGCAAGCAATAAATCCTCATCATGTGACCAAGCATCTTGACGAATTGTATACATAAGCCCCTCCAAGTAGTGTTTTTTCACATATTTATGCAACTACTAGAGGTCATAGAATCAGTATTAAAAAAACTTTACTATTTTTTTAGAAATTGATTGACTGCTTCAATATGTTCAGGTGATTCCCACAGCGTGGCACATGCCTCTATCTCTCTAAAAAAATCTTCTCGTAAGCAACTAAACTTTTTAGACACAGCTTGTTTATATGCTCGTAATACTTCTGGACTTTGTGATATGTAAGCTTCCATCAATGGTTCAATTGTATCTTCCACAAGCTCATGAACAAATCCGATTTTCTGTGCTTCTTCTGCAAGAATTACTTTAGCACTCGCTAATAGTTTAAGTGCTTTGTCATATGGCAATTTCTCACGAAGCATCGTTGCTCCACCCCAACCCGTTGTAATACCAATCTTTCCTTGCACAAACCCAAGCTTTATACCCTTCCTAGCAAAACGAAAATCACAAGCTGTAGCAATTTCGCAACCACCACCAACCGCTACACCATTTATATACGCTACTGTTATCACTGGCAAAGTAAATAGACGATACAACACTTCGCCCATTTTTGTAAGCATTCCCAGTGCTTCTTCTTTCGTATGTAATTGATGAAATACACTTAAATCTCCACCCGAACAAAAAGCTCTATCTCCTGCTCCAGTAATCACAAACACTTTCACTTGTTTATTCGACTCAACAAATGTAATTGCTTCACTTAATTCCTCAATCACCTCATAATTAATCGCATTTCTCACTTCTGGACGATTAATGGTAAATGTACAAACTCCTCTATCATCTAAATGTAACATTTCTTTCTCCTTTCGTTTATATAATAAAAAACAGACTGCAACATAAACGTTTTTGAAATTTTGGCAACCGTTGATTTCATTGGTTTGGGTCAATCGGAGTACCTCCGATTGACCCAAACCAAAAAACAGGGAACGCATCCGCTCCCTGTTTTTTTTATTCGTTACTATTTACTTCTTTTCCTTTGTATGAACCACATTCTTTACATACACGGTGAGATAATTTCATTTCACCACATTTTGGACATGCTGTCATTCCAGGCACACTTAATTTAAAGTGAGTACGACGTAAACGTTTTTTCATTTTGGACGTTCTTCTGAAAGGTACTGCCATTTTTTCCACCTCCTTAAAGACTCTATAGGCTATTCATCTTTGTTCTCAAAAAATTGGTTAAGTTTCGCTAGGCGAGGGTCAATCTTTTTAACAATTTCATCTTCGTTTAAGACATTCCATCCTTTGCCTTCACTTAACATTGGCTTATCACTAAATACTTGCATTGGAACTTCCAAGAGAATTAATTCTGCCACTATTGGCATTAAATCAACCAAATCCTCTTGAATTACATGATCTTCTGAATCGGTTTCTTCATACAGTAAAAATGCTTCCGTTGTTTCAATATGAAACGAAAATTCAACATCTTCCAATGTTCTTGAACATGCAAGAATCATCTTTCCATCAATCTGCAAATGAAAGACATACTTTTCATACGCAAAATCTACCCGTCCTTTTATAGAAACTTCGGAAATAGAACGAATTGTTTTTCCCATTTTTATGTATGGCGATACATCAATCATTTCTTCAAACTTCAACCCTTTGTGTTGTAGCCGATTCAACTGATAAACAAACCATTTCATTATTTAATCACCTCAAAGCAACAAATTAAATTATATGTATCCTAGGGTTGTTTGTCAACCATTATTTCTTGACGGAAGTGGACATGTTTCCTTCCGTCAAGAAATTTCAGTACAAAAAAGCTATTTTTTAAAATACTCATTTACATTTTGCTTATGTAGAAATTGGTGTCACTATTTTCTGTATCCTAATCTACATAGTTTCATGTTTGATAAGTAACATGTATTTCTTTGTTATGATATACTAACAAGAAAATTTTTAAACTAAACTTTTAAGTTCTTATAGCAGTTTGCGAAATTGTGAGGAAAAAGTAAAATGAGAAAATTTTTAATTAGCCAATGAACTTTCCGCACAATAAGTGAAACTGCTATAATAGAAAGGAATGAAAGAATGAAAGCTGTTGGTATTGTTGTTGAATATAATCCTTTTCATAATGGGCATGTGTATCACGCAAACGAAGCACGAAAAAATGGCGATTGTGTTATTGCTTGTATGAGCGGAAATTGGCTTCAACGTGGTGAACCTGCACTCGTTTCTAAATGGAAACGCACAAAAATGGCTCTAAATCATGTCGATATCATTGTGGAACTACCATACGCCTTTGCTGTTCAATATGGAAAACTATTTGCTCAAGGAGCTGTTTCTATTTTGGATGCACTTGAGTGCGAAACACTTTGCTTTGGTAGTGAACATGGAAACATCAAAAACTTTATTGATGCTGTAATTTTTGCAAACGAAAATGAACAATCATTAAATAACTCGATTCGTGAAAGTGTACAATCTGGAAAAAGCTATGCTTCTTCTTCCGCTAATGCTTTTCAAAACGTATCACTTGATTTATCAAAGCCAAATAATATTCTCGGATTTTATTACGTTGATGCCATCAGAAGATTAAGTAGTAAAATGATTCCAACTACCATTACCCGAAGCAATTCCTATCATGCAGAAAATATTACCGATGCAACTATTGCTAGTGCAACAGCTATTCGGCGACTTATTCACGAGCAAAAACAATCACAAATAGATTCATTTATTCCATTAGAAACACTGGAACAACTAACAAACACTGCATTTCATAAATGGGAAAATTATTTTTCATTATTAAAATATCGTATTTTAACCATGTCCCACGAACATTTAAGAAATATCGCTGATATGGAAGAAGGATTACAATATCGCTTTAAAAAAACGATATTACACGCTACTTCTTTTAATGACTGGATTACAAGTTGCAAATCAAAAAGATATACATACACACGCTTACAAAGAATTTGTACCCATATTCTAACAGACACAAAAACAATAGAACTTGAACAGTTTCACAACAAAACTCCCTACCTTCGACTACTTGGCATGAATGAGATAGGTAGAAAATATATTCGCAGTAAAAAATTACCGCTGATCTCTAAACCAAGTTCTTTACTTACAAATGAACTATTTCAATTAGAAATTCGGGCAACTGCCGCTTACAGTAGCATTTTAAAAGAACCATACCGTTCCAAACTTCTATGTTCTGAATGGGAACAACATCCTATCATACAATAACATATTTCAAGAGGATTTCAAAAAGGGTTATGCCCCTTTCTGGAAATCCTCTTTCTCTAAATACTTCACTGCATCACGAAACGTATCTATTGGAATAATTTTCATATCTGTGCCAATATCTTTTGCTGTTTTTACTGCTTCTTTATAATTAGAGCCTACTTTTCCGTATTCATTTGGAGCAAAGAAAATTTTTGCTCCTTCTCGATCTGCTGCAACTATTTTTTGTGAGATGCCACCAATTGGTCCCACTTCTCCTTTTTCATTAATTGTTCCTGTTCCAGCAATCGCTAGTCCATGAGTTAAATCTGTTGTCATTAATTGATTATAAATTTCTAAAGAGAACATAAGTCCTGCCGATGGACCGCCAATATCTTCTGAATCTACTTCTACTTTTGGCGTTGTTTTTAAATCAATATCATCCGCTAATAACACACCAATCCCTGCACGTTGTGGCTGGTCTTTAAAAGCGGCTAATGTTAACTTTGCTTCTTTTACTTCTTTTTGACGCATAAAAGAAATTGTGACAATATCACCCTTTTTCTTCTTCTTCAAATAGTTAATAAATTGTTCGGATTGTTTAAATGAATTATTGTCAATTTTTGTTAACTTATCTCCTGCTTTTAACTTTGTATATGCAGGCATATTAGGTTCGGTATTTGTCACAAACACACCATTATAATTATATTCAATCGTTTTTTTTGCTTCCTTATAGGCAACGGCAATTGCTGCTTCTTTTGAACCCTCCATCATCATTAATTGTCGATGATTATATTGTTCATCGGTTTCCCCTGTTGTCCTAACAGCTTCTGTTGGTAACAGTTCATAATACGAAAGAAAATGAGCAAGTACATAGGAAAAAATATTCGCCTCACCAATTTTCACTGTTACTAACATTAATTTTCCCGCTTCTTTATGACCACCTTCTACATGAACAAGAGGTGCAAGCGGCTCCGCAGAACCAGGCATTGTGATATAATATGGCAATTTTATATTAACTGCAGCACCGATAAGAACGAAACATATTACAAAAACGAAAAGTAATTTTTTCAACAATTTTTCTCCTTCCAGTCCTTAATTAATTGTTTAATTGTATCCATCTGTGCAAGTGTCGCTTTTTCTCCTAAATCAATCACTTGACTTGATTTGGAGTAGTCGAAAGAACTCATGTTTTTTAAATCAGGAATAATCATTACATCAGAAGAGATAATTCGATTATGTAAAATTTCATACTGCATAATATCAAAAGACTGCATAAGTACATCCAGAATAGAGTTTACAGGAGCGTTCCTTCTAACAGTGGAAACATTTACAGCAATAACAATATCCGCACCTAGTTCACGTGCATCCGCTACAGGAACACGTTCAATCACTCCACCATCTACAAGGGTTCTTCCATCAATAACAGCTGGTACAAATACACCCGGTATAGAAATACTTGCTCTGACAGTTTCAGCAATATTTCCTGTGTGAAATACTACTTTTTCGCCTAATTGAATATCCGTTGCAACAACAGCTATAGGAATCGGTAAGTCTTCAAGATTCTTTCCCTTTGTTATAATATACAGCAGATTTTTGAGCCTTTTTCCTGAAACAAAACCTTTTCGTGGAACGGTCACATCAACATAAGTATTTCGATTAAAAGATAGAGCAAATCTTCTCATTTGATCCACTTTTAATCCAGATGCATATACAGCACCCACTAATGCTCCTATACTACTTCCTGCAATCATATCAATCGGAATTCCATTGTCTTCGAGTGCCTTAATTACCCCTGCATGAGCATATCCAAGTGCTCCTCCCGATCCAAGTGCCAATCCTATTTTTGGTCTTCTCATAGTACCACCACACTTTCATTTCGATAGTATTGTTAGGTTCATCACAAAAAAAATGGTTAACTCTTTATTTCATGATAACATATGTCTATTTTTTTTTGAATTATTACCATAGAACATCTAGCGAATAGTTCATCTCTTATTCAAAATCATAAAAACTCATCCACTATCGTATATTTAATTAAAACTTTTCTGAGGGTGAATACAATGAGCAAACTAAAGAGCCTTGCATTTGGATCTATAAGTATACTGATCGCTATTTTATTTATTTCTTATCCAAAGCAAGTGTTAGAAGGTTCAATAAGGGGATTGACCATTTGGTGGGGTGTGGTATTTCCATCATTACTACCCTTTTTTATTTTATCCGAATTACTTATAGCATTTGGTGTTGTTCAACTGATTGGAGCACTCGTTGATCCACTGATGCGTCCATTATTTAAAGTGCCCGGTGTCGGAGGATTCGCCTTAGCAATGGGCATGGCAACAGGTTTCCCTGCTGGAGCAAAATTTACAGCAAGACTGCGGAAAGAACGGGAACTTACTCAAATCGAAGCGGAAAGACTCGTTTCTTTCACTAACTCATCCAATCCACTATTTATTTTAGGTGCAGTTTCCATTGGTTTTTTTAAAAATCCAAGTGTAGGATTTACACTCGCCTTCTCCCATTACATAGGAAATATTCTTGTTGGTTTAGTTATGCGTTTCTATGGAAAAGGTGAACAAAAATTACATATAAATCAAAAAATTTCTTTCAAAAAAGCTATCCAATTGATGCACCGCACAAGACTAAAAAATGCTCAGCCACTTGGACAGATGATTGGGGATGCTGTAAAATCTTCTGTGCAATCATTACTTATAATCGGTGGCTTCATTATGTTATTCTCCGTCATCAATCGCTTACTTCAAGAAACACATATTCTGTCCATAGTAGCAAATTATCTTCATTTTCTTTTTTCACTTGGTTCTATGTCTACACAATTAGCTATTCCTTTTCTATCTGGCTTATTAGAAATGACACTTGGAAGTCAATTGGCAAGTGCGACTTCGGCAAATCTTTTGCATCAGTTAATGATTACTAGTTTTTTATTAGGATTTAGCGGATTATCCGTTCATGCACAAGTTGCTAGTATTCTTGCTGATACAGATATTCGTTTTAAACCATTTTTTATTGCTCGAATATTGCATGGAATGATTGCTATGACATTGACTTTTTTTCTTTGGACAAATACAAAGGTAACATTTCATGCTGTTTCTACATTTATGTTGAAGGAGAAAAGTATGATTCTTCATTTATGGAGTACATTTAGTGGATTTGGTCCGCTTATAACAATAACTACTTTAGTTGTTTATGTATTTGTTTTTGCAAGATATGTAAAAAGTTGAGGACATTTTTTATGACAAAACTAAAAGGATTGAATTCTGTACAACACAGGATTCCATCCTCACTACGTTCTTAATGAACTTTCCGTACAATAAGTGAAATTGCTATAATAAGAAAAAACAAGTACGGCACTTTGCTTAATAGTACGTACTTGTTTTTTCTATTTTACTTGAAATTTCTCTTTTAACTTCTCTACAACAAACGATGGAACAAGTTCAGAAATATTTCCGCCATACTTCGCTACTTCTTTTACCATACTAGAACTTAAAAATGAATATTGATTTTTAGTCATCACAAAAAATGTTTCAATGCTCGGCTCAAGTACACGATTCATAGAGGTAATTTGCATTTCATATTCAAAGTCCGATACGGCACGAAGTCCACGCAAAATAGCAACCGCTTGTTTACTTTTTGCATATTCAATAAGTAAACCACGGTAACTTTCTACACTTACATTAGGAATATCTTTTGTTGCTTCTTTCAATATTTCCACTCGTTCTTCCACAGAAAATAAAGGATTTTTTGCAGAATTATCTAGTATAACTACATATGTATGGTCAAATACTTTCGTTCCATTCTTAATAATATCCAAATGTCCATTGGTAACAGGGTCAAAACTTCCTGGGCAAACAGCAATAGCCATCTTAATTTCCCCCTTCTTCTAAGTGGTACACAGATACCGCTATTGTGCCATATGTTTCAAATTTAATGCGAGTGAATGAGCGAATATTATCAGGTAGTATTACATCTGCATCATGTTCAGCAACAATAATTCCATCATATGTCATTAAATGAGCATCAGCTATTTTTGTAATTAGCGATTCTAATTGTTGTTTTTTATACGGTGGATCTAAAAAAATATGTGTAAATGTGATATCTCTTTTGATGAGTGCTAGTAACGCACGTTCATCTGTATTTCGATATACTTCCACCCGTTCATTAAATTTACATATTTCTATATTTTTCTTGATTACTTGAACTGCTTTAGGATTTAGATCTACAAAAATTGCTCGCTCCACCCCACGGCTTAATGCTTCAATTCCTAATGAACCACTTCCAGCAAATAAATCAAGAACAGTTCCCGAATCAAAGTATGGTCCAATCATGTTAAAGATAGCTTCTTTTACTTTATCTGTTGTTGGACGTGTAGATGTTCCCTCTACCGTTTGTAAGCGTAACCCTTTACACTCCCCAGAAATGACTCTCATATTTATCACACCTTTTATATGTATAAAAAAACAATAATCTTCCTATACTACATAACAACACTATCTTAGGATAATGTTACATATGAAAGACTTACATCCCCATAAGCTCTTTCATAGGGTTCTCCTCTCCCTTTTCTCCTTCCTCTACTTCCTAATTGGAAATAGACATGAAGGAACCTGTAGCGAATGCTACAGGTTTTTTTATTGCGTTTGTGTATCTTTTTGTGTATCTGTTTTTTCCTCTTCTTCCTCATCAACAGACAAATATACTTCTTGCTGTCCCCTATCTACTCGAACATCAAAAAACTCCGTCATCATATCTTCCGTAATATATAATTCTCCATTAATCCGATTAATAATGACTGGTAAACCAACTTTATCTTTTAAGCGTTTATTTACATCGACATTCCAGTGAGAATATCCTCTTTTAATATCAATATTGTCTCCTGATTGAACAATTTGAAAACCAAGTGGTTCCATTACACCCATAAATGGATAATATTTTTCATGCTTTAGTGTGAGCAGTTTTGTATTCTCTAACTGTACATCTTTCACATAAATAGCTGTTGGATCACGAAATACTAATTGCGTATTATTCTCCTTAACCATATCAGTAAAAAAGGTGGTTTCTTCTCCATAGGCACTAGTTAATGCCTTATTTAGATCTTTTGTGGATAATGTTACATCCTTTAGCTTGAGTAGTTTATCTATAAATTTTTTCTTTTCCTCACTTGATAATTGTTTAGACATTTGTGCACTTACTATCTTTGATTCTTTTAATGTAGTTGGTTGATTTGTAATAAAGGATGTCAACAAATCCCATATCCAAGGTGGTGTTTTTTCTGCATTTGCAAACTTAGTCTTCAAAAAAAACTTTGTATAATTTGCTCTTGCCATTTCTGCCGATAATTTTTTTGGAATGATAAGTAATGTTTCGGACATATACTGTGTATTCAATTTAGAATAAACAGCCGTAAATGATGACGTATTCGAAAATTGGTCGAGAAGCTCTCTCTCCCATGTTACTTTATCTTTTGTTCCATAGATTGCAATATTATCATCTGTTTGTACCGGAAAAGCTGTTGCTTCAAAATAAAGGGGAAATGAGGTAACATCCTTCTGCTCCCATGAATACAACAAAAACGATTTTTGATCTACTCGATTTAACAGTGATGCACCTGCCACCCATGTTCCTTTTGTCCAACGAGCATCCGTCATCTCTACTGAAAAATTTTGGACTTTATCCTTCACATCAAAGATAAGAAACCATTCTTTTAACCAAAGCGAGGCTGCTTGCTTTGGTAGTGTTACTCGATAATTAAAGACAAGTTTGTCTTTATCCTTTTCTTTAAACGTCATCTTATTAGCTTTAGTCGGGCATGTCGCTTGTTTCTCTCCACAAGTTACATTGGTAACACCTTTTGGAATAGTTACGATATATTCTTTTGCTGCTCCTGCGACACTTTGCGTTACACTTAAGTAACCGTCTTCATGTGTAATTGTAATATGTTGAATAAGTGGACTTACTAATGCATCTTTCTCTTCTATACTTGGAAGCTTCAACCACTGATAGTAAAGAATTGATGCACTTGCTGCTAGCATAACTACTATTCCTGCAAATAAATAACGCCCCATCAAACACACCTCTTGCTTATAATATATATACCATATCAGAAAACACGAATTTAGTCACATATTGTTGTGTCATTTTGTTGAATTTTTTATAAAAAAAAGAAAGGCTACTTTCTCAAGCCTTCCTCTGTTTTGTAGTCATATTCTTTTGCTTTATCCATTTTTGTTTCAAACTCATCTTTTATAAATGGTCGATAAGATACATCTACTTGTTTGACATAAGGTAAAGATGTTAGTTTCTTTTGTAATCCTTCTATTTCGTCCTTGTTACAATAGACAATAACATATTTCAAACGCTTAGAAACAAAATGAATATTTCCGAATTTCCGTAGTTGTTTACTATTTTTTAATGAATGTAGCCAAACAACTAATGATTGCCGCTCTGTAAACATATTAATCCCCTTCAGTTTTATTTACTTACACCCACAACTTCCACCTGTTCCACAACCTCCACTACTCCCACACGATGAAAAAAAGGAATTTCCTGTAGGAATTTTTACGTGTTTGGAAATAGATTCGCCCAGTATACAACTAATTTCATCAAATGACTGTTGCAAGACTACTTCGGCTCGCTTAAAGTTAATAATAGTTTCATGTAAATCAAGCTCTCTCTTTATTCTCCGAATGGCAGTTGTGATTTCTTTATAGTCTGGATGATATTTCCCAAAACGTTGAACATCTTCATACTGTTCTTTTAGTGAAACAAATTTTGTAATTAACAATTGTGCCTCATTACTCTGTTTCAATATATGTAACGCACGCCGATACTCATCAGCAATTGTACTTTTTGTAATCTTTCGAGCAAGTTCTTCTGCATAATTAAGAAGCTCCATCTGCTCAAGTGTTGCAATCATCTAAACACCTCCATTTTTATCATACCATGAACACCAAGATTAAACCATTACCAATATCCAAAGAGAATGGTCCAGAGTCTTTTTGAATGGTTTTTAGTGAAAGTTTGATTCACTAAGAGTTTGGGACAGTCGATGAAAAAAACACCCCGATTGCCCTAAACTCATCAAATGAACAGTTGCTAAAATCCTGTAAAATTCACGTTTTAGTGAACCACCGATTTCATTAAAAAACTTTCAAAAAGATTTTTGTCCCAGCTTCTTGGCAACCAAACTTTCGAAAAGATGAGACAATCAGGTACTTTTCCCCCTTTTGCCTCATCTTTTTTAAGATTTTACTTCTACATCAAATTCTTTTTTTACACCATACAATTCTCCATTGTTTTTGGCTAACTCCAAACGAATATGGTGTTTTCCATTTTTTAATCCTTTAACAATAAAAGCGGCAGTGTGTATATCCGTGGATTTTTCTCCATCTACATATACTGTAATTCTCCCATCTTTAGCAAATGTAAAATTTGTGACAACGCATTCCACTAAAATATTTTTTCCATGAACGTAATGTTTAACGAACAAAGAAGTTTCTTGTGCAAAAATATGCGTTTGATTAAGTATTGTCCAAATAACAAGAACAGCAATCATTTTTTTCATGCTAATCACCTCATTTTTTGTGATTAGCGTTTGCATCTCTTTTATTCTTTATTCATTTGCTGAACCATTTGCAACATCAGTCCAGCAATCTCCACTGCACTTGCCCATTTTTCTACTTTGTGTGGAATCGTTTGTCCGTAGAAATCCATTGCCGAAATATTCATATTTGCTATTTGCTGTGGATTCCTCGTCAATGTTCGATACCATTCAGGTTGCTGATGTAAAAAGCTTTGTAATCTCGGTTCTTTTCTAATGTATGTTAGAACATCTTTTCTCATTATTTAACCTAATCTTTCCGAAATGCAAATGGATGTGTTTTTTGCTCAGGCTTAAACTGGGAAAGAAGTGATTGAACAACAGTAATTCCTTCTTGAATGCTAGCGATATGTTTTTGCAAATCATTTGGATTCATTTTCTTTAAATACGTAAAGGCATTTGTTAAAAAATCAGTTGTACTATTCTCCTCTACACGTTTTTCCCGATATTCATTCCACATCTCATCTTCTTCACCAAATAAATACCAATCCTCATAACACTGTTGCCACGTTTTTTCTCCTTTACGCACACGCTGAACAAGTTGTGGATTTTTACCGAGAAATTCTCTAAACTGACTAATACTTGGATGTTTTTCTTGTGACATATCTCTCACCTCACTCCTATTGTATGAGAAAAAATAGGTAATGTTCATCTCTTTCCACTGGAAAATAACATATAATAACTGTTAAAATAAGATGAGAGGTGAGAATATGGTAACAGCAATTGTAATTCCAATAATCATTATATATTTTTATTGGTTAACAAAAAAAGAACACCGCCGTTATACAGACGATTGGCAAAAAGTTGGTATTATTCCTGAAGAGTCAATTATTCATGGAAAAGTTCTCTCTTTGTATGAAGAAAAAGAACGATTCTATCAAAACAAATTTGTTCATGTCGTTCATGTTATTATTCAAGTTGATTACAAAAAAGTTCATGCAAAGTGGAAAACACCACTAATTGGACCTATTTCCACACCAACTATTTCTGTTGATGATGAACTAAATTTATATGGGCAATGGGATAATGATGCATTTTTATTTGGTCGTTTTGATGTGACAAATCATTCTACAACCTTATAAAAAATCAAAGTAGACAGAATCAGTGATTTTCCACCACTACATACTTGTTTTGTTATACAAAAATTATTTTTTACTTGTATTAATTTTAAATGATTTACATTTCTGAGTAGAAAAAAAGTAGCTTGCTTGGGCAAGCTACTTTTTTTCTACTCAGAAATATGACGTAATGCTTCACCAGCAATCGTATCGGACATTTCATTTGTTGCTAAGTCACCAAGAGCAACAATACCAACAAAACAATCATTTTCGACAACTGGCAATCGGCGAATTTCATTATCAGCCATCATATTTGCTGCCTCTTGTAACGTTGTATCTGGTGTCACACTAATAATATCGCTACTCATAACACTTGTAATTTGGTTCGATCCTGGATGTTTTTCGGCAATACCTCGCACAACTAAATCACGATCCGTAACAATCCCAACAATTTTACTATTATCGACAACTGGAATGGATCCAACGTTTAAATCACGCATTTTGATAGCAGCTTCATATACATTGTCTTCTGATGTACAAAAGTCTACATTTGTTGTCATTACATCACGAACTGTTTCCATTTGTTTCCTCCTTATTTTCCAATAAACATTTGTGTCCAATAATGGCGATAAGAACCACCTTTAGCATACCCGACTCCGATGTACGTTACACTAGAGCTTAAAATATTTGCTCGATGCCCCGAACTATTCATCCATGACTTCACTACTTCCTGTGGTGTTACTTGTCCAACAGCAATGTTTTCCGCTGCAGAGCGATACGAAATATTAAAACTCTTCATCATGTCAAAAGGACTTCCATAAGTTGGTGACTGATGTGAGAAATAATTTTTATCTCGCATATCTGTTGACTTATAACGAGCCACTCTTGAAAGTTGCCAATCTGTTCGCAAAGCAGACAATCCATTTTGTGCTCTCTCGACATTCGTGAGTCGGATTACTTCCGCTTCAAATGTTTTGATATCGCTACTTATAAGCGGAATCACTACTTTTTGTCCAGGATAAATCATTGCTGGATTTTTAAATTGACGATTTGCTGCAATAATTTCTGATAATCCCACTTCATAACGACTCGCAATTTTCCACAACGAATCACCAGATTGCACTGTGTATGTATCCGTTGTTTGTGCTTGTGAAATTGTTGGAATTAACAAGAAACATATCACAAAAAATAACTGTACCCATCGTTTTTTCATCTTCTCCCTCCTTTCCGTCCTTAGTGTGACCAAAAAGTGAAAAAATTGACGATGATTTTTAAAAAATTTTATTCCCTTCAAGAAAATTTTATCTACACATTGAAATTTCTTCGATTTCATACTATTATTAACAGAAGGCTTTTCTATTATCCGGGGAGGAATATATAATGAGATTAGAAACTACAGGTTTAGATAATAAGCTTGTTGGATTAGAACATCTAACAGATTTAATGCACGATTTAGGTTTTGTATTAGCAGGACAATGGGACTATGATCGTATAACATATGATCGCAAATTTGAAATTAAAAATGATGTTTTCTATTTACGTGTACAAGGTTATGTAACAGATGGAATGGTTGACACACATCATGCAACTATCCAACTACGCACACCACTACTTGGAAAATATTATTATCCACATGGCGTAGAATATGGCGAAGGTGAAAACTTCCCTCATTCTCTCGTTTCTCAATGTAACACATTGTTAACACACGCTAATACTGAAATAGAGAAATTTTAAATAAATGAAGGCTGGAATAAAAGTATTTTCGAAAGATTTTTAATGAAATAGGTGTTCACTAAAACATTGATTTTACAGGATTTTAACAACCATTCATTTCATGAACTTGGGGCAATCGGGGTGATTTTTTCACCGTTTGTCCCAAACTCATTTATTTATAAAAAGGAACAGCTCCAAAACCCAATAGGGATTTTAGAGCTGTTCCTTTTTATAGACTCAAGCATCTTTCTTATCTCTTCCTCTTGTTGAGCCTATAAAATGAATGCGAATATTTATTCTTCTTACCTTATAAATGGTTAACGTTTCAATCTCTTCTTTAATTAGTTTCTGTATTTGTTCACATTCTTCATGAATTTGAATTTTAGCAGATTGACGGAAGAATAATATTATCTTTATGGAAATTTCCTCATCAGAATAATGTTTTACATATATTTTCGTTTCATTCAATACAATATAATTCCTATCCTGTAATCCCATAAACACTAACGTTTCTATCGCATAATTAGTATCAATATAATCCGTTTCTTTTTTTGCCAACTCATTCACCTCATGTAGAATATTTCATAATAAACTTCTCTTTTTTAATTATTATAACGTATGTCTGTAGGATACAAAAGTATTTTTAAAATCTCATCACGATAAAAAAGCTGAACTCTTTTTAACTGATTTTTAGTGTTTACAAATATTTTGAGGATGAGACAAAATGGGTAACAAACACCCCAATTGCCCCATCCTCAGCCTTCACTTTTATTTTCCCCCAAAAATTACTTCAATCATTGGAGCTGTTTCTCCAGGTGTATAAAGAATATATAGTAATGTATAAACAGCGACACCTGTAACTGACGTACACAACCAAATAACACTCGCTGGTGGCCCAAGTTTTCGGTGAAGACGCAAATTATTTTTTAAACCCGTATATATCGTAATCCCACCTAAAACTGCACCTATTGTAGCAAGAGTAATATGAAAATATAAAAATAGCTGATAATATATTTTCTGTTCTTCTGGTCCACCAAAAGTTGTATTTCCAACAAAAGCAGTACGTGATGCATAAATAATAAAGAAACAAATGGCACATATAGAAGCAATTAACATCATTCTCTTATGCTGTTCAATCTTCTTTGCCCGAATAAGCGACCATCCAATGGCTACAAAAACACCACTCATTACAATAAGACTTGTACTAATTGTTGCTAAAATTGGCATTTTTCTCTACCTCTTCTCCCATTCCTGTTCACGAAGTAACATATCTGGTACAGTTGCCTGTAACTCCTGATCCTTCTTGTACCACTCTCTAAAAAAGCGAAATAGTAAAACTCCATAAAAAATTTCTTGAAGAACTTTCATTAATATTCCACCAAGTTGCTGATCTTCAAGCGGTGGTATAAATAGAAATACTTCCGGCCCTGTTAAATGTAAATCTTTTAAAGTAGACATTGGAACGCATAATGATAAAGCTGTTAGCCATGCTTGTGGATCAGAGTACGTTGCATACAATGGGTGCGGATTCGCTGTAAATTCAGATGCAAAGGTAATTACTGCACAAGCAGGTGTTAACAATACACCATTAGCAAAAATATATCCAACCCTTTGCAATCCCGAAAGCTGTGTCCATGAGTCCACTGTATTCAGAGCAGGCCACCACATTTGAAAAGCAACTACAAATAATAAAATCGTCACTCCTGCATGAAGCCACATATTTGTTTTTACTGCATCAAAAACAAGTGGCACATGGTACAAAGAAAATAGTCCATTAAATAAAATTAACCCCAAGACTGGTTTCGTCCAAAATTTCATATGCCAATAGATAAGTTTTCTTCTAAAAATTGCCTCATATAACCAATTTGGTATACTAACAATCAACAATTGCGGCATCATTAAATACAAAACAGCCATTTGTACCATATGAATACTGAGTGATAAATGTCCAAGCAAATCAATTGGCGACCCCTTTATTACATACAACAATATCATAAATATCGTAAAATATACTTTTTGCTTTGTTGATACTGGTGAACTATTTGCAAAACGATTCCGCCATGGTCCAATCAATAAAAAGTATAGAGCAGTTAATAAAACAACCCATACAAAAAATATAGGACTCCACAACGCCATAAAACCAAACGCAGACAAAGTCACCCAAAACACCTCTCCATTATTCAATTATATAACCTATCATCTATTATACTATACTATTCTACCATGTCTATCTACAAACATTGACAAAATCATGTCGAGAAAAAAAGAAACACTGCAAGAGAAATCTCTCGCAATGTTTCCTCTATTAAAAACTACCACCATACAACCGTCATAAACGCCCAAGTAAATAAGATAACACCTATTAAACTTGAATACGTAAATATTTGTGGAACTCCATGCCCCTTTTGACTAAGGTGCATGAAATAAAACATTTGGAAAAATACTTGTATCACTGCTAATAACAAAATAAATGGTTTAATGAACCAGTGAGTGAACTCTCCAAAAGCTACAATATAAAAAGCAATAAGCGTCAAGAAAATCATCAATGCAAAGGAAATCAGATGCTTCTTCATTTCTTCTGCATTCTTCTTACGACGATATGCTAAGTCTACTTTTGGGTTTTCATGTGTGTGATTTGACATACTCTATCCCACCATTCCCATTAGATATACTACTGTAAAGATAAATACCCACACTACGTCAATAAAATGCCAGTACAAACTAGCAAGATAAAACTTTGGTGCGTTTGATGGTGTTATTCCTCTACTACCGTTACGAACTAATAAACTTACAAACCACAGTAAACCGAACGTAACATGACCACCATGTGTTCCAACAAGTGTATAGAAAGCAGTAGATAAGCCACTTGTTGAAAATTTAAATCCTTCATGAACATACTCGTTGAACTCATAAATCTCAAGACCTAAGAACGCAGCCCCAAGTAACGCTGTAATTACAAACCAAAGTTGCATTTTTGCAGAATCAAAGTTTTTCATGTGATGAATTGCATACACGCTTGTTAAACTACTAAATAAAAGTAGCATCGTTGCGATAAAAGCAATAGATGGCTTAAATAACTCTTCAGTCGTCGGACCACCTGCGTTAGAGTGACGAAGTGCAATGAATGTTGCAAACAAACACGTAAATAGTGTTACCTCTGCACCTAGAAACAACCAAAATCCAATAAACTTATTTTTCCCTTCAAGAGTTGCACGTTCCGGATGCTCGGGAAATGTTTCAGCTGTAAATTTATCTACATGATGTGCCATTACATATTCCCCCTTCTGCGTTCTTCAGCAATTACTTCTTCTTTAGGGATATAATATCCATGATCATCTTTTATAGAACGAATACACATACATGCTAACAGAATTCCCATTCCAACAACAATAACTGGAACACCCCAACTATAGTCTTGATTATACGTTGCACCATAAGCTGCAATAAATAATCCAAGAGACATAAATAATGGTAAGATAGATCCATTTGGCATATGAATATCTCCAAGTGGCTCAGCTGGTGTCATTGCTTTTTTACCATCCATTTTCTCAATCCACCATGGGTCTAACCCACGAACTAATGGAAGTTGAGCAAAATTATATTCTGGAGGTGGTGATGGAATAGACCATTCCAAACTACGTCCAGTTCTCCATGGGTCATTAGATGCTTTTGGTCCTTTAATAAATGTTAATATAATATTAACAACTAAAGCAAGTGTTCCAATTGCCATTATTGATGAACCCCATGAACTAATTAAGTTTCCTGTTTCCATACCTTGTCCTGGTAAGAATGTAAATACACGACGTGGCATACCCATCATACCAACGAAATGTTGGATAAAGAATGTTAAGTGGAAACCAAGGAAGAAACACCAGAATGTAATTTTTCCTAAGAAATCATTTAACATACGACCAAACATTTTCGGCCAAACAAAGTGAATACCTCCAAGTAATCCAAGTACGATTGCTCCAATGATAACATAGTGGAAATGTGCTACAACGAAGTATGTATCATGGAACTGCATATCCATAGGAGCTGTTGCAAGTTGAACCCCTGTTACTCCACCCATAATAAATGATGGAATGAAAGCAACACAATACATCATTGGTACGGACATACGCATTTGTCCACCCCACATAGTGAGTAGCCAGTTAAATACTTTCATACCTGTCGGAACAGCAATAGTCATCGTTGCGATTGAGAAAATTGCATTAGCAACTGGTCCCATACCAACTGTGAACATATGATGTGCCCAAACCATAAATCCTAAGAAACCAATTAATACCGTTGCAAATACCATAGAAGAATATCCGAATATACGTTTCTTAGTAAAAACTGGAATCATTTCAGAATATAACCCAAATGCCGGGAGAATAAGAATGTACACTTCAGGATGTCCAAAAATCCAGAATAAATGCTCCCAGATAATTGTATTTCCCCCTAAAGCGGGGTCATAGAAATTTCCACCAAACATACGATCTAACATCATAAAGAATAAACCAACTGTTAATGCTGGGAAAGCGAATAAAATTAATGCACATGAAACAAAAGATGTCCACGTAAATACTGGAAGACGCATATACGTCATACCTGGTGCACGCATATTGATAATAGTAACAAGAATGTTAATTGCTCCCATTAATGATCCAAATCCTGAAATCTGTACACCTAATACGTAGAAATCAACACCATGTCCTGGAGAATGCATAGACATAGAAGCATAAGCAGTCCAGCCAGTATCAGGAGCTCCTCCTAAAAACCACGATGTATTTGTAAACAATGCTCCGAAGAAATACAACCAGAACCCTAGCGAGTTTACAAATGGGAATGCAACATCACGTGCTCCAATTTGAAGCGGGATGAGTGCATTCATAAATGCGAACACCAGTGGCATCGCAGCAAAGAAAATCATTGTTGTTCCATGCATCGTCATTACTTGGTTGAATTTATCACCAACAAGAAAGTCATTGTTTGGAACCGCAAGTTGAACACGCATTAATAGTGCTTCAAGACCACCAATTGCCAAGTAAAGAATACCAGAAAACAAATATAAAATGGCAATTTTCTTATGGTCAACTGTTGTAAGATAATCCCAAATAACAGCACCAACACCTTGTTTTTTGCCTAATGTACTCACAAGTTACCCTCCTTTTTCAAAAAATTATTCTACTTTTAATGTCATTAAATAGGCAGCAAGAGCATCAATTTGCTTTTCATCTACCTTGTATGTGCCAGTCATTTTATTGCCCGGTTTTTGTGCTTCTGGATCTTTTAACCATAATTTAATTTGATCCATATGCTCTTGATCGTTTGCAAATTCTAACACACCTGCTACACGAGAACGTTGTGCAAATGTTGATAAATTAGGAGCAAGACGAGCTACTGCTGGAGTGGCATTAGATGGTGTAACTGCATGACAGCTTACACAACTCTTATTGAAAATTGCTTCTCCTTCTTTAGCAACTGCATCTGTTGGCTCAACTTTTTTCGCATTTTTCATTTTGTCGATCCATACGTCAAAGTCAGCTCTTGATACTGTTTTAACTTTGAAATCCATTAAAGCATGTGATGGTCCACACAACTCTGTACATTTTCCATAAAGTAATCCGCCAGCTTCTTCTGATCTTTTAGCATCGAATTCTAACCAAAATTGTGTTTTGTTGTCTGTGTTTGTATCAATTTTCCCACCTGCTGCTGGAACCCAAAAAGCATGTTTCACATCAGAAGCATGTAGTTCAAAATAAACTTTCTCATCTGTTGGTACAACTAAATCTTGTGCTGTAACAACTCCATAATCCGGATACTCAAACTCCCACCAATACAAACTTGAACGAACATTGACAACTAGAGCACTCTTATCTCGTGTGTCTACTTTCATCGGACTAACGTCCCCTAATTCAAATGTTATCTTAACGGTAGGAACTGCTAAGATAAGTAAAAGAGCCACAGGAATAACAGTCCAAATGATTTCAAGAAGATTACTTCCTTCTACTTGCTTTGGAATACTGTTTTCTTGACCTTTACGTTCACGAAAACGTAAAAAAACAATAAGGAAGATGATTACGACAACACTAACTACAAATATCATAATACCTGTAGATAACTTTAATAGAAAATACTGTTTATCTGCCGCTTCTCCAATTGGATTAAACATCGACAAATACGGTTTTCCAATGTCGCAACCTGTTAGAACTAACGCTAGTACTGTGAACAACGAGTATAAGCGCCAATTACGCAACCAGTTTCTCATTCAATTAACCCCCTCTTTCTAATATAGTAAAATATTATAAACTTCCTAATTTCAGGAAGGTTTATACTAACCCATTGTCACAACAACCATCATAACGAACATAATCGTTAAATAGTTAAGTGAGTACACAAACATCAAACTTGCCCATTTAATATCATCTTTCATTTTCCAGCCAACTAATCCTAAAGTTAGCCAGCCAACATTTAATAAAGTAGCTATACTTATAAATATCATACCTAATTCACCTAAGTAGAAAGGAAATGGCAAAAGACAGGCAGTCCAAACTACTATTTGACGTTTTGTTACACCAAATCCGTGAACAACTGGCAACATTGGAATACCTGCTGCTCGATATTCTTCGCATCTTCTCATTGCTAATGCTAGAAAATGAGGTATTTGCCAAACGAACATAATCAAAAATAACATAATTGGTATATGTGGAAAATAATGAAATTGTGGATCAATTGCAGCCCAACCAATAAGTGGTGGTGTTGCTCCAGAAAAACTACCAATAACAGTATTTAATGTATTACGCCTTTTTGACCACATTGTATATAACACAATGTAGACAAACACACCAATCAAACCAATAACAGTTGCCATTATAGTTGTTTGTGCTAAAGCAATTGTGCCGAGTAATATTAAAGAAAATCCGAGTAGCAATACACGACCAAGACTCATTCTTCCTGTTACAGTTGGACGAGATTTCGTTCTTTCCATCAAATGATCGATGTCACGGTCTATGTAGTTATTAATACTACAAGAACCTGCAATAATAAGAGCTGATCCAACAAGCGTAAAAAACACATCATCTAAACTGCCAAAGAATGATCTGCCTGTAAAATGGATAGCAAGCCATAACCCTGTAAATGTTGTAATCATATTAGAATTAACAATACCAATTTTAATAACTGCCAGAAAGTCCTTCCACTTAGTTGGATGTTCATTTACTTGTGATTGTGACCCTGCATCTGATTGTTTAAGCATTCTTGCACTCATTTAATTCCCTCCTAAAAGATTAAGAAAGAATGTGCTCCTCTTTCTTATATCATTTCTACAACACGATGAAACAATAACACTTGTATCTATTAAACCATACTTTTATTGATATGTGTGATATTTTTTACTTACTTTTTTGTCGAAAGTGTGTCATTATAGAGAAGTATTATGCTTGATAATTATATATAACGTTGGATTTCCAGCTACTTATATTGTAATATAATAACAGAAATTAAGCAAAATACTGTTTTACATTTTTTTACATAATTTATCATAAAATGGGCAAAAATCGCCCAAATTCGTTCACTTAAATACAAATATATTTAAGAAAGGTGATTAATTTGCAACGATTATTAAAATTTCTTTCCGTTACATCAACAATTATGATGATGGTTTTGTTACTTGGTGGAGCTTTAGTTACAAAAACAGAATCAGGTGCTGGTTGTGGTCGATCATGGCCTCTTTGTCATGGTAAATTTGTTCCTACAGAAATTGATACAGCATTAGTCATTGAGTTAGGTCACCGTTTGACTTCTGGTTTAGGTATGATTCTTGTTGTTATCCTTGCTATTTTGTCTTGGAAACATCTTGGTCACATTCGTGAAACAAAAATGTTAGCATTCAACTCCGTGTTTTTTATTATGGTACAAGCACTACTCGGAGCTGGTGCGGTTATCTGGGGGCAACGCCCAATCATCATGGCATTACATTTCGGTGTATCACTCCTTTCCTATGCCGCTGTATTTTTGTTAACATTACTCATCTTTGAAGTGGATAAGAAATTTGATGCTAAACAATTAGTTATTGACAAAACAATGAAGTTTCATATCTATGGTCTCTCTATTTATTGTTATATTGTTGTGTACACTGGGGCTCTTGTACGGCATACGAAAGCAAGTCTAGTTTGCCCAGACGTTCCATTTTGTTCTAATAATCGTTTAATGCCAGCAACCTTTGAAGAATGGGTACAAATGGGGCACCGTACAGCAGCAATTCTTATTGTTGTTTGGATTACCATCGCCATGATCCATGCAGTTCGTTATAATCGTCACCAAAAGATTTTATACTATGGATGGATTATTGCTTTTACTCTTGCTGTGCTTCAAGTTCTTGTAGGAATAAGCATTATTTTTACAAACTTAAATGTATCTGTTGCTATTGGACATGCTTTCTTAATTACTTGCATATTTGGTTTGCTCTCATACTTTTTAATGCTTGCCTTACGTGCCAAACAGTAGAAATATAAAAAAAGAGTCTGGATGAGAGATAATATCTCCTTATCCAGACTCTTTTTTTATTCAAATTCTAGTAATAAATCCCCTGTTTGTATCGCATCGGTTGCATGTACATGAACCGCTTTTATTACACCATCATTTGGAGCTTGCACCGTTGTTTCCATTTTCATTGCTTCTGTAATCATGAGATGTGCTCCTTTTGCCACCTTCTCTCCTGATTTTACAAGAACTTTAAGAACTGTTCCCGGCATAGATGCTCCAATATGTGTTGGATTTTCTCTATTTGCTTTTATTCTAGCAATAACTGTTGTTTGAACACTATCATCTTTTACAATCATTTCACGAGCTTGACCATTTAATTCGAAATAAAGTGTTCTTGTTCCATCATCCTTTGGTTCACCAATCGAAACTAGACGAATGATGAGCGTTTTTCCTTTTTGAATAACAATCTCTACTTCTTCACCAAGCCGCATTCCATAAAGAAATGTTGGCGTATCAAAAACGGATACATCACCAAATCTTTCTGTTACTTTAATATATTCCATAAATACTTTTGGATACAGTACATAAGATAAAACATCTAAATCTGTTGCCTTACGCTCGATTAATTTCGATAATTCGTCTTGTTTCTCTTTAAAATTAATTGGGGCTAATAGTTCACCTGGACGAACATTAATTGGCTCCCGTCCTTTTAAAATAACTTGTTGTAATTTTTCCGGAAAACCACCTTGAGGTTGTCCTAAATATCCTTCGAACATTTCCACAACAGATGCTGGGAAATCAAGTGTATTGCCACGCTCATATACATCATTTTCAGTGAGTTTATTTTGCACCATAAATAATGCCATATCTCCAACTACTTTGGAAGATGGTGTTACTTTTACAATGTCACCAAACATATTGTTGACTGTACGATACATTCTTTTTACATCATCCCAATGATCGCCAAGACCAACTGCTTTTGCTTGCTGTTGTAAATTGCTGTATTGTCCTCCCGGCATTTCATGGACATATATTTCTGTATGTGGAGCATTCATTCCACTTTCAAAATCTTTGTAATAGTGGCGAACATCTTCCCAATAATTGGACATATATTCTAACGAATGAATATCAACATCTGGTACACGCTCTGTTCCTTCTAGTGCATAGTACAAAGAATTCCCGCTAGGTTGTGAAGTCATTCCTGCCATTGAGCTAAGGGCAACGTCCACAATATCCACTCCTGCTTCAATTGCTTTTGTGTACATATACACACCATTTCCACTCGTATCATGTGTATGAAGATGAATTGGAATATCGACAGCATCTTTTAATGCCGACACAAGTGCATAAGCTGCTTGCGGTTTTAAAAGCCCTGCCATATCTTTAATCGCTAATATATGTGCTCCAGCATTTTCTAATTCTTTTGCCAAAGAAGTATAGTAATTTAAATGATATTTTGGACGAGCAGGATCAAATAAATCAGCTGTATAACAAATAGATGCTTCTGCTAGTTTATCTGTTTTACGAACGGCATCAATAGCTGTTGTCATTCCTTTTAACCAGTTTAAACTATCAAAAATCCGAAATACATCAATGCCTTCACGAGCTGATTTTTCAACAAATTCATAAATGACATTATCTGGATAATTCGTATAACCAACGGCATTTGCTCCACGAAGTAACATTTGGAATAACACATTTGGAATTTCTTTTCGTAATTTTGCAAGACGTTCCCACGGATCTTCTTTTAAAAAACGATACGCTACATCAAAAGTTGCTCCGCCCCACATTTCTAGTGAAAAAAGATTTGGCATAAGTCTTGCTGTAGGTGTAGCAATTTCTAACATGTCTTTTGTTCTCATTCTTGTTGCCAGTAATGATTGATGGGCATCTCGGAAGGTTGTATCGGTTAATAGAACTTTTTTCTGTTCCTTGACCCATTTCACTAAACCATCGGCACCTTGTTCATCTAAAATATTTTTTGTGCCTGTTTGTATGTCACTAGTCCATTTTGGAATACGTGGTACTTCGTAAATTGGTTTCTTTTTCTTCCCGATACTTGGAAAGCCATTAACTGTAACTGTTCCAATATAATCTAATGCTTTTGTCCCACGGTCTTGTCTAATTGGAAACTCGAATAACTCAGGTGTTGCTGGAATAAATGATGTATCATACTCACCTTTTAAAAACTTTTCATGCCGGACAACATTTGCTAAAAATGGAATGTTTGTTTTGACTCCACGCACTCTTAATTCATGTAATGAACGAACCATTTTTTTAGCTGCCGCTTCAAATGTTATTCCCCATGTACATAACTTTACGAGTAATGAATCGTAATATGGTGAAATAACTGCTCCTTGAAAACAATTTCCTCCATCCAAACGAATACCAAATCCTCCACCCGAACGATATGCTGTTACTTTTCCTGTATCTGGCATAAAATTATTTTCTGGGTCTTCCGTTGTTACCCTTGATTGAATCGCAAATCCATTTATATGAATATTCTTTTGTTCTGGAATTCCCGCTTCCTTTAACCCATATCCATCAGCAATGAGAATTTGTGATTGCACAATATCAATTCCTGTGACCATTTCGGTAATGGTATGCTCCACTTGAATACGTGGATTCACTTCAATAAAATAAAATTCATCATTGGCTACGAGAAATTCTACCGTTCCTGCGTTAATATAGCTGACATTATTCATTAATTTTACTGCTGCATCACAAATATCTTGACTGAGCGATTCGGGTAGTGACATACTCTGGGCAACTTCCACTACTTTTTGATGACGACGTTGAACAGAGCAATCTCGCTCATATAAGTGAACTGTATTTCCTTCCTGGTCTCCCAAAATTTGTACTTCAATATGTTTTGGGTTTTCGATCAATTTTTCGACATACACTTCGTCACTACCAAAAGCAGCTTTCGCTTCTGATTTTGCTCTTTCATATGATTCTTTCGCATCAGACGGGGCAGAAACAATCCGCATTCCACGTCCACCACCACCAAGAGAGGCTTTAATGATGAATGGATAACCATGCTGTTCTCCAAAGTGAACTACTTCTGCTAAATTTTTTACTGGACCATCCGTTCCTGGAATAACGGGAATGCCAGCTTTCATTGCTTGATGCCTAGCTTTTACTTTATCCCCGAACATATCTAAATGTTCTTCATTTGGTCCGATAAAAATAATTCCTTCTTCATTGCAACGTTTGGCAAATTGAAGATTCTCTGCTAAAAAACCATAGCCTGGGTGAATCGCATCTACATCATGTTCTTTAGCAATTGCAAGTATTCCTTCAATATCTAAGTAAGCATCAATCGGTTTCTTCCCTGCACCTACTAAATACGCCTCATCTGCTTTGTAACGATGATGAGATCCTGCGTCCTCTCTTGCATAAATAGCTACTGTACTAATTCCTAATTCATAACAAGCCCGAAATACCCGAATAGCAATTTCACTGCGGTTAGCAACTAATACTTTTTTTATCCGATTCATCTTCATCCCATCCTTCCCCTCAATAAAAATATATCGAATCTTTGAAACTATGTAAACTAAAAAGGTATTACTAACTGAAGATATTTGTTGAAATTTAAAAAATGAACATTCCATAAAACCATTTTATTAGTTTCACGAATGTTCATTTTATTAATGTATGTTTATGTTTTAATATTTCTTACTTTCCTTAGAAAAGGTTTTTTACCTGTAGGTACTTTTTCGAGGGAATCTTCATATCTCGTAAAAGTGGAAATATTAACAAGTATCCCAGCAGCTCCAAGCAAAGTAATTAATGAAGAACCACCATAACTTACAAATGGTAAAGTAACCCCTGTAATTGGTAACAGACCTGTTGATGCAAACAAATTAATACAAGTCTGTACACCAATAAGTGTTGAAATACCAATAGCAAGTAAACTTCCAAAAGAGTCATTACATTTTCTAGCAATCCAATAACCTCTTAACACAATAAATGCTAGTGCACCAATAACAAAAGCGATCCCCAAAAAACCAAGTTCTTCTGAAATAATCGCTATAATAAAATCCGTATGCCCTGCAAATAATCCACCATATTTTTGAATACTTTGTCCAAGCCCACGTCCTTGAAACCCTCCTGAAGCAATCGCTAAATAAGAATTAATTAACTGAAGTCCTGAATCACCAGGATCAGCAAAGGGGTCAAGAAAGCCTGTAACACGAGATATACGCTCTGTAGAAAAAATTTCTGTAATTAAATTGAATCCGAAAATTTTCATGATAAGACTAATAGGTGTTACAAACAAAGCTGTTACAATCGAAAGAAATATTCCTTGTTTTAATAAAAGTGTTAATCGAAAACCTGAACTAGCAATCATCGTAATAGATACAACAAATACAATTATCGTCATACCATAATCTGGTTGAAGAGCAATTAACACACAAATAAGTAACATATAGTACATTGGAAAAAATATATCTTGTTTTACTGTAAAATCCTTCACACCTTTATTAGCGTAGGCAGACGCTAAATAAATAATTAAGCCTATTTTTACAATTTCAGATGGTTGTAAAGAAAAGAGACCAAGATCATACCAACTAACCGCATTATTCCTTGCTTTTGCGACAAGAAAAAGAAACAATAAAACAATTGGTGATGCGAAGAAAATAAGATACTGAAATATTTTCTTTTTCCATGTTTGATAAGGAATAAATGCCGTAATAAAAAAACAAATAAGTCCAATCATAAGCGATATCATTTGTTTTTTGAAGAAAAAGGAACTAACGTCATGTCTAACAATAGCTATAATCATACTCGAACTATACACCATCAGCGTACCAAAAATACATAAGAGCAGAATAACAATTATCAAAAAATAATCATAAAATTTCCCTCTTTTTACTCCTTTTATTTCTTCCATTCCTCATCGCCCTTAAGTTGTTTTTTCCATTATAATACAAAACAGATGAGGATGGGACATTCGGTGAAAAAAACACCCCGATTGCCCCATCCTCGTACTGACTAATAGCAGTACTTCTATTTTTTCGTAGATATCTCATGAAGCGTTGACAGTTGTCGTTCAAGACGATCTAATATTACTTTTCCATCTTGTACTTCAACGAGCCCAAGCCGAATAGCAAAATCTATCTCACGAGAAAGACCGAACATTTGTGTATCAAGAACTTCTTCATACAGCGGACATTGTGGCATCGTTAAATTATTTACTTGAACTTGAATAAGCTTCACAATTTTATCTGCATCAGACTTCAAAAGTTCCAGTGCTTTTTCTTGAAAATTACTAGTTGTACTCACCCTAATCCCTCCATCTCATGAGTGATTACATTTCTCACTAATATTACAGGGAAATAATGAAAAATGCAAGCTAGGAGAGTGACAATTTACTATGTAGTTTCTAAAAAAATTGCTATAAATACAGGATGAAGCCGAAAAGGTATACTTACATTATATCAGAATAGTCACATGGAACTATTTTTTAAGAAAGGAGATGTTATCAAAAAATCTTTTTCCTATTCTCAACCGTCTAATAAGTAAAAGGATAAAAAAGGAGGGAGAAAAATGAATGTACAAAAAGCATAACAAGGCGATACAGAAGCATTTATTCATTACTGTTAGAGCAACGTGAAACATTGTATCGGCTTACTTACAATTATTTTAAAAACGAACAAGACTCACTAGAAGCTGTGCAAGAAGTTACTTACCAAGCGTTCCGAAAAATATTCATCTGCAATTGAAATAAATTGTCAAAAAGAGCCCGGGACAGAAATATTTTTGTTTGGTTTTTGGTGAAATATATGGTTTATTGAAATCTTAATTTTATTGGATTTTTGTAACCATATATTTCACGAGGGTGAGACAATCGGGGTGTTTTTCACCCCTTTTGTCTTACCCTCTTTTTCCTATTTACAACAAATCCGCTGCTAACTGTGCAAGCCCTGAACGCTCACCTTTTGTTAGCCGAATATGCCCTGCCACACGCTGTTCTTTAAATGTTTCCACCACATACGTCAACCCATTATTATATTCATCTAAATATGGATGGTCAATTTGTTCTGGATCACCCATTAAAATAATTTTACTTTTCTCTCCAACTCTAGTCAAAATCGTTTTTACTTCATGCTTTGTTAAATTTTGAGCTTCATCAATAATAATAAATTGCTCTGGAATACTTCTTCCCCGAATGTACGTCAATGCTTCCACTTCAATCGAACCCATTCCAGCCAAAATCGCATCTAATTCGCCCGGTTTTTTTGTATTAAATAAGAACTCTAAATTATCATAAATCGGTTGCATCCATGGACGAAGTTTTTCTGCTTTTTCCCCTGGTAAAAAACCAATATCTTTCCCAACGGGAACAATAGGGCGAGCAACAAATAATTTTTTGTATAACTGCATATCTTCCGATTGGACAAGCCCTGCTGCTAATGTTAACAGTGTTTTTCCCGTCCCTGCTTTTCCGATTAATGTAACAAGTGGAATATCTTTTCTTAGAAGTAACTCCATTGCCATTGTTTGTTGCACATTTCGAGAACGAATTCCCCACAAATATTCATTAGAGAACGTCAACTTTTTCACTTTTTGTCCCGTGAAATCAATCATCCCAACAGCAGATGTTGAACTACCGAAAGCATCCTTCATCACAATAAATTGATTTGGATAAAATGATGAATAATGCTTAATTTCTGATAGAAGAATCTCCCCTTTTTCATAAAAAAGATTCAATAAATCTAAGGAAATGTGTAGTTCTGTAAATCCTGTATAAATATGATCAACTTCAACAACTCGGTCGCTCAAAAAATCTTCAGCAAGTAAACCAATAGCATCTGCCTTTACCCTGACAAGTGTATCTTTACTTACCAAAATAACAGCCTGCCCTGCTTTCTCAGCAGCTAAGCTTAAATGCTTGGCAACCGCTAAAATGCGGTTATCATTTGTTTTTTCAATAAAAATATCTTGCAAATCTTGAAATGAACGGTGATCTAATTCAATTTTGAGTGTTCCGCCATTTTCTAATGGAACTTTTTGGTGAAGTTTTCCTGTTTCTCGTAATTTATCAATCAGTTTGGAAACGTGCCTTGCATTTCGCCCAACTTCATCCATATTTCTTTTTTTTGAATCCACTTCTTCTAACACAACAGCAGGAATAACCACATCATTATCATCAAAAGAAAAAATAGAATACGGATCTTGTAATAATACGTTCGTGTCCAATACATATATTTTCTTACCCACGCTCCTGCCTCCTATTTGGCAAAGTCATAGTTATATATATGTTACACACCCATAAAAATACATCCATATAAATGATGAGGATAGGTTAAAAAAGGTAGAAAATAACCCAATTGACCTATCCTCATGAAAAAAAGTTGCCGAAATCCTGTAAAATCAACGTTTTAGTAAAGCATTCTTTTCATTAAAACCCTTCAAAAGAATTTTAAATCGATCTCATCCAACTCAATCAAATTTCACGAATAGCTGTCATTACTTGATTATCCAATTTCGTCGCTGCTTTTATATCATATGTTTTTTCGTACTTTGGAAGGACAGAAATTTTTGATCCATAAAACATCACATCACGAACTTCATCAATTGTCAATTCAATCAGTGCTAGTTTTAACGGAACTCCACTCAGTTTTTCTAACTTTACAATTGCCTTTCCGCTAATCGCATATGTCGATTCATTGGCAATAATATTGATTGCCAATTGTGTCTGATGACGAATATTCTCCACAATACGTGAACGATTATCTACAGCAAACAAAATATGATTTTTGTCAGGAGCTAATATCCATGAAATCGAACTAATATTTGGCCCACCTGTTTCAAAATCAATCGTTGCAATTGTTACAAACCGTTCTTGTTGTAAAAAATCATACAGTGGTTGAATGAGTATTTTTTCTACCTCATTTGTCATGTTTATCCCTCCTAAAATTTTCAAACGTTTTTATTCGTGGTATACTATCCTTTGTTGTATCACTATATGTGACTTTACAATATTCGGATTAAAAAAGTTTTGCACTATCCTTGAAAAATATTTTGTCATTATTATAACAAACATTTTTCACAACACTAACATATATGCATTAACCGTGATGTAATAGAAAAAATTTATAAAGAGGTGCCTTATGAGGGTAAAATGTGTCCTTTGTGACAAAATTGATATACTAAATGATGAAAATAGCTTAGCAAAAAGGTTAAGAAATAGGCCTATTCACACTTATATGTGTCCAACATGTTATGATAGAATTGAAAAAAACACAAAAGAAAGACATGAAACAGGGAAATTTCGCTTGTATCATGTTAATAGTTTAAATTAAGTAAGCTTGTAGTTAATATGCATGGACAGCTTACTACTATTTCCAGATAAAGAAATAGAAATACAATGTATTTCTTTAGAGGTGAGAATAATGCATGTTAACACTGCTCGAATAACTACACAAATTAAATATTCAATTTTACTAATTATTATTTTGATCAGCATATCGTTATATTGGTTTCCGATGCAAGATACCAATACATTCGGGCAGTTGACAATGAATATTATTCAACTTATTCAATTATCCTTTCTCTTTTATTTAACTTGGTCTACTAGAAGCCAAGTACGTGAAGAATTATATCTTTTCTTTAAAATTGTTGTCATTATACTAGGCGTAGCATTTTTGAATACTTTATTTACAACTATTCATCCACTTGAAGCATTTGGCCCTCAAGAACTGTTAACAAAAGATAATTCTCTTGTGTATCTTCCGTATAGTGTGTTCAACTATATCGAGTCTTTTTGTATATTAATTAGTCTATTCAGTCTATTTTCTGTTCGTACAACCAAAAGTGTGAAAATAGATCTTATACTTTCTATGCTTACTATTACACTAACTATCTTTTTAACAATTACTGCTACCATTCAACTTATTTTGGAAGAAATTTTTCTTGCAAACCTTGTTGGTGAATCCGAAATAATGCCGAATATTTTAACAAATATTTCTTATGTGCATTTAGAAATTCTTTTCCCTGCAATTGCTATAGCATCACTTATTGCCTTTCTTATTTATCGTTCTCTGCACGCCGAACGTATTTTACTTAATAGAAAATCTTCTGCTCTGTACATAATCTATCTTATTTTCTATGTATTATGGGGAGTTTTTCTTATTGTCGATTTAGTTATCCCTAAAATTTGGATTCCTATTCCACTACTAGGTTATATCCATACATTATCTATTAGTTTTCTAGTGTATGGGATATTTATCCATTTCACTACTCCTAGTAAAAAAATAGCATATATTACTGTTCCAAAATCAAGTTATCACTAGAGAACTTTTTCCAACAAGTGTTAGCACTTGTTAACAAACCATTTACGATTTCTGATGAATCTATTAAAATTCATTTGCGGATATCTAGTGCTACTTTTCCACACGATTCTAGCACCACAGACAGTTTAATTAAGAATACACTACTTGCTTCAAAAGAAATAAAAAAACACCCTTCCAAGAAATCTATGATGTACTCTCTGGATATGGAAACTTCTCTTGAAGAACGACTTATTTTAGAAAAAGATTTACAAATAGCGATTCGTACCAAAGAATTAGAATTACATTATCAACCGCAATACTCAGTGGATAAAAAACTCGTTGGCTTTGAAGCTCTTGTACGCTGGAAACATCCTATAAAGGGAACTGTTTTCCCGAATGATTTTATTCCTCTCGCTGAAGAAACGGGTTTAATCGTTCCTCTAGGAAAATTTGTGTTAAGTGAAGCATGCCAGCAATTAAAACGATGGATGACATCTTATGAAATCCCTCTGCAAATGTCTGTTAATGTATCTGGTCGTCAATTACAACAAGCTAACTTTGCCGAAGAAGCAAAAGCGATTATTGATATGTGGGATGTTTCTCCTTCATTAATTATGCTAGAAATAACAGAAACATGTCCTTTTTATACAGATGAAAATATTGTCGCTTTGCTAAATGAATTAAAAGACATTGGTTTTAAAATTGCGATTGATGATTTTGGAACGGGATTCTGCTCATTGACTAGTTTGACAAAAATTCCAATCCATCAAATCAAAATTGCTCGGGAATATGTAAATACGATTGGCACAAATGACCCTGATGAAATATTGCTCAAACATGCCATTCGGATCTCGCAAGAATTACAATTTGAAACTATTGCCGAAGGAGTCGAAACCGAATTTCAACTAAATGAACTGATTAAGCTTGATTGTGATTTAATTCAAGGATATTTGTTCTCTCGACCACTCACTCAAATAGATGCCACAAATTTAATCAAACAAGATATAGGAAGTTTAATTTTATAAACAAGCTAATGTTGGGACTATGTTTGCTTGAATGGTTTACCAACGTATTGATTTTACAGGAATTTTGAAACCATTCATTGCATGAGGCTGTGACAATCAAGGTGTTTTCACTCCGATTGTTACAGCCTCATCTTTTTTATTCATAATTTACATATCTTTCAGGGTTTTGTTCAATTTGTTCAAGCATCGACTCAATAAGTTCGACTGGAAAACGATAAGATTTTTCTATACCCTCTTTTGTATACTTAACGAGATACATGACCTCATCTTTTTCTACATTCACACTTTCCAAATGATATTCTTCTTTTAACATCACCCAAAAATGCTCCGCTGTTTGTTTGGCAGCTATATCTTCTGGACGAGCATCGGAAACTACTTGGATAGACAACCAATTATAAATAATATCTTGAAGCGATTTCATCATTGTTCCTCATTTTTCTTTGCGTTATATAGACGCAATTTATAAAGACCCAAAAAAACCGCTGAAAGTGCTAATACTTCTGCCATTGGTAAAAGAGTTGCTAACAACGTAAGAATGGTACATCCCACTGCTAACAAAGCATAAATAATAATATTTTTTACGATGGAGTTTTTTTGGGCAAAGCCCAACCTATACACAATTGCTGATAAGACATAAATAATAATGTATAGGACTTTCCCTCCAGCCTCGGGTGACATATTTGTGTAAATCATTCTTGCAATCGGTCCCATTGTATCATATATCGGATCGCTTACAACCGTTGCTAAAATTAAATTTATCACCTTTATCCCCTCCTACTTATTTACACGGCTTTTCTTTGCTTGTTTTTCCCGTTCCCCTTTATCCAAAATCTTTTTGCGTAAACGAATGGATTCAGGTGTCATTTCACAATACTCATCTTCTGCTAAATACTCAAGTGCTTCTTCTAATGACATAATACGTGGTTTTTTCATACCAACTGTTTGTTCTTTTGTTGCAGAGCGAACATTAGTAGCTTGTTTTATTTTACATACATTGACAACAATATCATTATCACGAGAATGTTCTCCAACAATCATACCTTCGTATACTTCTACACCAGGCTCAACAAAAATTGTTCCACGATCTTCGACACCTTGGATACCATAAGAAGATGCTTTTCCTGTTTCCATAGATACAAGAACACCTAATCTTCGTCCACCAACATACCCATGAATAAGTGGTTGATAACTATCAAACATATGATTTAGAATTCCATACCCACGAGTGAGTGACATAAATTCTGTTGTATAGCCAATTAGACCACGAGCAGGAACCATAAACATTAAGCGAACTTGTCCACTTCCATTGTTAATCATATCAATCATTTCGCCTTTTCTTTGACCAAGCGACTCCATGATTGCTCCTGTATGTTCTTCTGGAATATCAATTTGTACACGTTCCATTGGTTCACATTTTACACCATCAATTACTTTAATAATAACTTCTGGTTTAGATACTTGAAGCTCAAAACCTTCTCGACGCATATTTTCGATTAAAATAGATAGATGCAGTTCTCCACGACCAGAAACAGTCCATGCATCGGCAGAATCGGTATTTTCGACACGCAATGACACATCTGTTTGTAATTGTGTACGCAATCTTTCTTCTAATTTACGAGCTGTTACATATTTTCCTTCACGTCCAGCAAATGGGCTATTATTTACTAAAAACGTCATTTGCAATGTTGGCTCATCAATTCTAAGAACTGGCAATGCTTCTTGGCAATCTACAGGACAAACAGTTTCACCAACATTGATGTCTTCCATACCAGAAACGGCAACTAAATCGCCAGCTTTTGCTTCTTGAATTTCCACTCTTTTTAAGCCGATAAATCCAAACATTTTTGTTACACGAAATTGCTTAACTGTGCCATCTAATTTCATCAATGAAACAGATTGTCCAACATTCATTGTTCCACGGAAAACACGTCCAATTCCAATACGTCCAACATAGTCATTATAATCTAGCAATGATACTTGAAATTGAAGTGGCTCATCACTATTATCTATTGGTGCTGGAATGTTTTCAATGATAGACTCAAATAATGCTGTCATATCCTCATCTTGTTTGAACGCAGTTAAACTTGCTGTTCCACTAAGGCCAGAAGCATAGACAATTGGAAAATCAAGTTGATCTTCATCTGCACCTAAATCAATAAATAAATCGACTACTTCATCAACCACTTCTGATGGACGAACAAAATCACGATCAATTTTATTTACAACAACAATCGGTGTTAATTTCTGCTCCAACGCTTTCTTTAATACAAAACGAGTTTGTGGCATACAGCCTTCATACGCATCGACAACAAGTAATACACCATCGACCATTCTCATAATACGTTCTACTTCTCCACCAAAATCAGCATGTCCGGGCGTATCCATAATGTTAATTCTTGTATCATTATATTGAATCGCTGTATTTTTTGCTAAAATTGTAATTCCACGTTCTCTTTCCAGTGTATTACTGTCCATTGCTCGTTCTTCAACAGCTTCGTTTGCTCTAAATGTTCCTGCTTGACGTAGTAACTGGTCAACAAGCGTTGTTTTTCCGTGGTCAACATGGGCAATAATAGCTATGTTACGAATATCATTTCTAATCAAATATTTCCACTCCTTTTCAAATAACACTCAATTATAGCATAAAATAAGACATTGTCACTGTTTTCTTTTCGGTTTTTTTGTTATGATAAGGGATATTATGAAAGAAGGCGATATTATGAAGTTCCAACCATTTGCTTTGCTTTTTGCCATACTCTCCGCTTGTGCCATTGCTCTAATTGGGGTATTCGTTGCCGAAAAAAATATTATCGGCATTATTTCCTGTATTATTGCTATCATTATCATTATGGGTGTTGGATTTATGACAAAGAAACGTTGGAGAGTTTAGATAAAAAGCTAGGATAAAATTCTTTTGAATGATTTTGGAACTAAAGCAAATAGCTGAACTGACAGGATTATTCTTAGAAAAAATAAAACGAATACAGTCATAAGCATACTCATAAATCACTGAGGAAAAAAAGGAAAAATCTACTTCTCCACCTTCTGACATCACAATGAGTCTGGGACATAATTCTTTTTGAAGGATTTTTGGTAAAATGAATGGGTTGCTAAAATGTTGATTTTACAGGATTTTGGCAACCATTCATTTCATAAAGATGGGTCAATCAGGGAGAAAACACCCTCGATTGACCCATCTTTATTATTTATTTTTTAACATTTCTACAATTTGGGCGTGAACATTTTGTTTCCCTGCAAGAACTGTACTAGACTTTAATAAATGTAGTGGTTCTCCAACTAAATCTGTTACTACACCACCTGCTTCCTCAACCAAAATAAGTCCGCCAGCAAAATCCCATGGTGATAATCGCATTGTAATATACGCATCAACAAATCCTGCCGCTATATATGCTAGTGACAAAGCTGCTGATCCATAAGAACGTGTGGCTAAGGCACAATCAATCACTTCATGTAACTTATGTACGTTCACTTCTTTATTTCGAATAATCCATCCACCATTAATAGCAAGAATACCTGTATGTAATGAACCTGTTTTTAGCGGCTGCAATTCTCTATCATTTAAGAAAATTCCTTCCCCTTTTTTTGCATGATACAATTCATCTGTTGCCACATCATACACATATCCAAACATACCAACACCATCTTCAAAAATCCCAATTGAAATCGCAAAATGACGTTGCTGATAAATAAAGTTCATTGTGCCATCAATTGGATCAATAATCCAAACCGTACCGTCTAATGTTTCTAAATTCTCTCCATATCCTTCTTCTCCAAGCATATGATGGGTTGGAAATGTTTCTTGAATATTATTTTTAAAAAATTGTTCAATTTCTTTATCTACATTTGTTACTAAATCAGACGGGTCTAATTTTGTTTCAATAATCATCTCCGTATCCAGTGATTGCCGAATTTTTTTTCCTGCTTCCTTTAACCAACACTTGGCTTGTTCATGAATATGTTTCCAATCCGTCATATTGTTCCCCCGTAGTCACACATTTTTAAAAGTGCAATGAATGATTTATCAAAACATTAATTTTACAGACTTTTAAGAATCGTTCATTTCACGATTCTGGGTCAATTGGGGTATTGGTGTTGTTTATCTCCTTTTGACCCAGAATCAGTTAAAAGCAAACATTAATGTCCATAGAATTTCAGTTATTTCTAATCTGTAACTCAAAAAACCTTACATACACTTTTTTCAATCTAATTGCATCCATTCTTGCCGTAATTTTTCAAGTCTGTCTTTACATTCCTCTTGTTCTATTAAATCATTGGCAACCATCGCATCATGGAGTGTTGTTAGTTCATAATCCATTTCTAATCTTAATACGCTTTTTCTTGCTTCATCCTCATTTTTTCGTAATGTACTGACCACTTTTTTCATTGGTCACACCCCCATTTTATTGATTACTTTACAGCATTCAATTTTCAGATATTTTATATATATCATATGTAGAAAGAGCGTTTCATGTACACATTTTTCATAAATAATAATGAAACAAGCAACTATTTTTTGTATTTGGATTAAAAATATCCCTTTTGCCCCAAACTCATTTTTATTTTTTCTCCGTCATTTACTTCTTTTGCTCGTTTTATTAGGCGGTATGCAGAATAACTGCTGACTTTTTCAAATTCATCACACAGTTTTTTTTCTTCACTTTTACTTGGTACAATTTCTTTAAAGCGGCGATATACATCAAGCAATTCTTCTTTATTAATTCCTTGTTCGTATGCTCGTTCAATTGCTTCATAAAAATTAATCACATCAATTATTTCTTTTGATGACCAATCCGTACTAAGTGGATATTGATATTCCATTTCTTTCACTCCAATTCTAATCTGTCCACTTCTTTAACGTTTGCTCCGCTTCCTTCATCATTCGTTCAAATAGTTCAGAAACAGTTGGAACATCGTGAATAAGTCCCATCACTTGCCCCGCCCAAGCAAACCCTTCATCTATACTTCCATCATAAATCAAACGTTTATTTGCTTCACCACTAATATAATTTTTTAAGGCTTCATAATCTGCTCCATTTGCTTCTTTTTCCAAAATTTCAGTTGTCCATGAATTATTAATTGCTCGTGCAGGTGCACCAATTGAACGCTTAATCACAACTGTTTCTGATTCAGATTTATTCACAAGCATTTCTTTATATACATCATGAGCATGAACACATTCTTTTGTCGCAATAAAACGAGTTCCCATTTCAATTCCAGCCGCACCAAGTGCCATTGCTGCCAGCAACCCTCTACCGTCACCAATTCCACCAGATGCAATAACGGGAATAGATACGGCATCCACTACTTGTGGTGTAAGGACAAAAGTTCCAATATCATCTCTACCCAAATGTCCGCCACCTTCTTGACCAACGACAATAACCGCATCTGCTCCAAGTTGTTCTGCCTTCACTGCCTGTCTTACACCAGCAACAAGAACAATTTTTTTTACATCAACTTCCTTTAATTGTTCAAAGACAGGAGCTGGATTTCCACCTGTAATTGAAATAACAGGAACTTTTTGTTCAGTCGCTATATCTAACATATGCGAATATTTACGACCATACTGACCAATCGCAAAATTCACTCCAAATGGTTTTGTTGTTTTTTTGCGAACACTTTCAATCTCTAATTGTAATTGTTCAGGTGTTTCCAAAGACATCGCTGTAATTTGTCCAAGTCCACCAGCATTAGAAACAGCTGCCGCTAAATCTGCATAAGCTAAATAAGCAAGCCCACCTTGAATAATTGGATATTTAATATGTAGTAGTTCTGTAAGAGTTGTATGCCAATTCATTTTCTATTCTCCTTTTTATTTTTATTTTAACAGAATGCAAGCCAAAAAGAAAAGTAGCTTAAGACAAAGGAAAAAAACATCCTTTTTGTCTTAAGCAATGGAAACCTTCTTTAAAAGGTTTTTAACGAAAGAAATGGTTCACAAAAACATAGATATTACTGGATTTTGGCAACCAATTCCTTTCATATGGATGGGTCAATCAGGGTATTTTCACCCCTTTTGACCCATCCACTTTTATTCAAATTCTGGTTCAAGTGTTTTGTTTGGTAAAATGTCTGAAAAAAATTCAGCTAGTTCATACGCTTGTTCATATTCAATTTGAAAAACATGTTGCAAATGTTCCGGATGTTCAATATCACGATCATCAATTAAAGCGGAGCGTCCTGTTTGCATACAAATGACTAATGGTTTTCCAAAAAACATTGCCGAATAGACAATCCCAAAATCATAACGATTTTGTTCCGTTATAAAGCCAACAAACCGAACTTTTACTTGTTCCTGCTCATCATATAATTTATCAAACAATAGATATCCTCCCTCACCTTGAATTTCTTTTCATTTTTCGGTAAAATAACTATTATGAACATAGAAGATGAATTGGGGGATTACTGATGGCAAACCATGCATACATAAAATTTGTACCAGCATCAAAAACAAAATCAATCTCTATTGATGATGTGAAAGAGTACATTAATCAATACAAAGCAGTTGCTTCAAAAACAGGTAAACAATTAGATTGGCACTACGCAAACTTTGCCCTTCCTTATACAATTTCTCCTGAAAAATCAAATGACTGGATTTATTTACGTGGATCAGAAGAAGGTTATCATACGATTATTCTTGGGATTGGCGTAGAAACAATTCAGGATGAAGAAGGTTCAAAAGAACAACCATTCATTCAAGTAACACTTCCAGATGCAGCTACTTATGGTGATAAAGGAAAGGCAAATGAGCTTTGTAAATATTTTGGTAAGCAATTACAAGGAGAAGTTCACCTTTTTAATGGTAGAGTAATGTACTTTTACAAACGTTAAAAGAGAAAACGGAAACAAAATTTTTTTTGAAGGGTTTTAGTAAAATGAATGGTTCTTCAAAATGTTTATTTTTAGGGATTTTGGCAACCATTCATTTCACGAGTCTGGGACAATCGAGTTTCTTTTATCTCTTTTGATCCAGACTCTTTTTTTATTTTAAATTCAAACATGTAACAATCGCCATATAATGGTCTGTCCACCAAAAAAAATAATCATACTGGAAATAGTGACAAAAAAAGAACTTTTCAATGTTAAACCAAAATGGAGAGATAACTGAAAAGCAAGATACAAAAATACAACAAAAAGTAATACTTTAAATATTTGCTGATCATGGGTGGATATCCATGTAGTGAAAGAAAAACTGCTCCATATAATAAATTGCATGATTAGTGTTATGTATAACCGCATCTGTTCCACCCCTTGTGGTCATGTTTATGATAAAAATCTGGAGTTTATGAATAAGAATGGAACAAAGCATTATAAACACTAGAATATACTCTCTCAAAAATGAATTTTTGGACTAACACTTTATGTTATACTTTAATTATGGAAAATAAATTAATGTCTGCCATGCAAAGTGGTAAACTATCAGATGCTATGAAAAATACCATAAATAATCGAATTACCTTTAGATAGAACTTACATGCTAGAATAACCAACTCAACCTAATTTGATAAGGATTTTTTGTGCAAGACAAACAACGAAAAGTGAGTTGTACTCGAAGATAAGGAAGTTCTTTCATGACATAGTATTGTGCAAAAAAGATCATCAAATGAGGTTATTTATTTTTTGAAATTATCTTATTAAGGAGGATTTAATGATGAATGGATTAAATTTAAACACTACAACTTCAAATGCGAATTCAACGAGTAGAATTCGTGAATGGGCAAGGGTAAGTAAACCTGAAGGATTAGATTCAACAAAACAAACGAAAGAAATTCCTGTAAACAATGAATTTCTTAAAGCAAGAATTAGTGGCTCTAGCCTAAAAGTAGATTTACCAAAAAGTGTAGATGAATATACAGACAACTTTAAAGGTGTTATTGCTCATGAACTAGATAGATTAGGTATCACGTTGGGTGAGGATGAGTCTTTGGAAATTGGTATAGATGAAAATGCACTTATACATATAACTGGTTTGAAAGATGATAGTAAGGCGAGAGCATTAGAAGATGAATTAAATACTGTAAGGGCAGTAAGCACCAAAGACGGTTCTTCAAAAATGGTTGTAAAAAATATGTACGCCACTTCATTTTATATAAACTCTGACTATGCAAAATCAACCACAAGCTTTGCTGAGAGCCAAAGTCGAGCAAATCTTATAGAATTAAAATCTACTATGAATGATTTTGTTAAGAAAATGACTGGATCTGATATTGACTATTCTAAAATGAAATTGGAAGATGATGGGACAATTACAGGTTATCCAAAAGAGTTGGCATGGATATTCGAGAAAAATTTCAATGCCAATCCTACTACAGATGCAGAACGTGAGTCATACGCTACCGCTGATTCTGTTTTGCGGTTATCGAAGAGGTTGTTAAAAGCAGGTTATGATAATATACCAGATATTAAAGGGTTAGGTACTTCGTTTTCGTTTAAAAATACTGATTTTCTGAAGAAAAGTATAGATATTCAAGTGTGATATGGATATTTTTATAGTTGAACTCGAAAAAAGAGGCTGTGACAAAAGAGAAGGGGTTCACTTTAAAAAACACCCCAATTGTCACAGCCACAGCTATTTTTTTATTATTTCACCATATGTATCGGTGTTCCAAGCAATACTTCTGCCGTTTCCATGACAACTTCTCCTAAAGTCGGATGAGCATGAATCGTCATTGCCACATCTTCCGCAGTCATTCCCGCTTCAATCGCTAAAGCAATTTCGGCAATAATATCCGAAGCGTTTGGTCCAACAATTTGTCCACCAATTAACACACCATCTTCTTTACGAGCAACTAGTTTTAAATATCCATCTGAATCATTTAAAGCTAACGCTCGTCCATTCGCAGCAAACGGAAACTTCGCCACATTCACTTCTATTCCTTTTTCCTTTGCTTCGCTTTCAAAATATCCAACGGAAGCACACTCTGGATCAGAGAAAACAACAGCAGGTAAAGCAAGAAAATCAATTTCAGAATGATGGCCAGCAATTGCTTCTGCGGCAATTTTTGCTTCATACGATGCTTTATGAGCGAGTGGAGGACCCGATACAATGTCACCAATTGCATAGAAATTAGGGATATTTGTGCGGCATTGTTTGTCGATTTCAATTAATCCACGTTCCAGTTTGACACCTACTTGTTCTAATCCAAGTTCTTCCGTATTTGGGCGGCGACCAACGGTAACAAGAACGTAATCGGCATCGACGTTTTTTGTTTCTCCATTTACTTCAAATGTTACAGTTACTGAGTCTTCACGCTCAACAACACCCTTCGCTAATGCTTTTGTGTGAATTTCCACACCTTTTTTCTTTAAGCGACGTTTAACAATGGCACTCATTTGTTTTTCAAATCCTGATAAAATATCGGCTGTTCCTTCTATAATTGTTACTTTTGTTCCGAAATTAGCATAAGCTGTACCGAGTTCTGTACCAATATATCCGCCACCAATCACAACAAGTGATTTCGGAATTTCTGTTAAATTTAATGCTCCTGTGGAATTTAATACTCTCTTAGAATATTTAAAAGCAGGCAGTTCAATTGGGCGTGAACCAGTCGCAATAATGGCATGTTTAAATGTGTACGTTTGTGCCGATGATTCGGTCATCACTCGAACACTGTTACTGTCAACAAAATATGCTTCGCCACGAACAATTTCTACTTTATTTCCTTTGAGTAATCCTTCTACTCCAGATGTTAATTTTTTTACAACGCTACCTTTCCACTCTTGCACTTTTGTAAAATCAACGGTAACATGTTCTGCTTTAATTCCCATATCCTCAGAATGTAAGGCATGTTCATACCGATGCCCTGCGGAAATAAGTGCTTTGGAAGGAATACAACCAACATTTAAACAAACGCCACCTAGTGTACCTTTTTCAATAATTGTTACCTTTTGTCCAAGTTGTGCCGCTCTAATTGCTGCAACATAACCACCAGGACCTGCTCCGATAACGATTGTTTCTGTTTCAATTGGAAAATCGCCTACAACCATTTTTTACGCCTCCATTAATAATAAATCTGGATCATTTAATAAGCGTTTGATGTAATTCAATGCTTGTTGTCCAGTTACACCATCAATCATACGATGGTCGAAGCTCAGTGACAAGGCTAACATCGAAGCAATGACAATTTCACCATCACGAACAATTGGTTTTTCGTCAATACGTCCAACGCCAAGAATTGCTACTTCTGGATAATTAATAACTGGTGTAAACCATTTGCCACCTGCCGAACCAATATTGGAAATCGTGCAAGAACCGCCTTTCATTTCGTTCGGAGCAAGTTTCCCATCACGAGCTTTTGTTGCTAATTCATTAATTTCTTTAGAAATCGCAAACATGGTTTTACTATCGGCGTTTTTTAATACAGGTACTAAGAGTCCTCTATCGGTATCTGCGGCAATCCCAATATTGTAATAATGTTTGTTAATAATTTCTTCTGTTGTATCATCTAGTGATGTATTTAACATCGGAAACTTTTTCAGTGTAGCTGTTAATGCTTTAACTACATAAGGTAAAAATGTGAGTTTAATGCCTTGCTCTGCGGCAATTTCTTTAAATTTCTGGCGGTGAGCAACTAGTTTTGTTACATCCACTTCATCATGCAATGTTACGTGTGGAGCAGTCTGTTTAGAAGTAACCATTGCCTTGGCAATCGCTTTACGCATGCCACTCATTTTTTCTCTTGTTTCTAAAAGTCCTACTACTTCTGTGACTTGTTTGACTTCTTGTTTTGCTGTTTGCTCTGTAACTGCTTCTTCTACTTTCTCTACTTGTACAGTTGTTGTTCCAGTTCCAGTTAAAAATGCATCAATATCCGTTTTATTAATACGACCATTTTTTCCTGTTCCACTCACTTGCCCTATAGAAACATTTTTTTCACGAGCATATTTACGTACAGATGGCATGGCGATGACTTGTTGAGTTTTCGTAATTACTTTTGGTGCTACTTCGATTTTTTCCTCGACAACTTCTTCGTGGTGATCATCACCTTTAAATTTTAAATTCTCATAACCTGGTGCATCAAATGTAATTAATGTTTGACCAACTGTTGCAACTGTTCCTTCTTCTACTAATATATTTGTAACTGTTCCTTTTACTGGCGAAGGAATAGACACGACCGCTTTATCATTTTGTACTTCGCAAAGTACATCATCTTCCTCTACAGTTTGTCCATTACTAACAAACCACTTAACAATCTCACCTTCATGAATACCTTCACCGATGTCTGGTAATTTGAATTCAAATGACATAGTAACCCTCCTAACTTAAAATGTGAGTACTTTTTTTGCTGTTTCGATTATGTCTTTAAAGTTTGGCAACCACGTTGCTTCTGCTTGGGAAAATGGAAAAATCGTATCCGGAGCCGTTACACGTAGCACTGGAGCTTCTAAATGTAAAATTGCTCTGTCACTAATTTCTGCTACAACATTGGCGGCAATTCCTGCTTGTTTTTGTGCTTCTTGAACAACAATTGCTCGACCTGTTTTTTCTACTGATTGAATAATTGTTTCAATATCCAATGGTTGAATCGTGCGTAAGTCAATGACTTCAGCAGAAAATCCTTCTTTTTCTAGTTCTGTTGCCGCCTTTAATGACTCATGAACCATTGCTCCGTATGTAATAATTGAAATATCTGTTCCTTGGCGTTTGATATCCGCTTTTCCAATTTCAATTACATAGTCTTCTTCCGGAACATCTTGACGAAAAGAACGATACAATTTCATATGCTCTAAGAAAATAACGGGATCATTATCACGAATAGCAGCAATTAATAATCCCTTTGCATCATATGGAGTGGAAGGAATAATTACTTTTAATCCCGGTTGAGAAGCTACTAACCCTTCTAAACTATCGGCATGAAGTTCTGGCGTATGGACACCACCACCAAATGGTGAACGAATAACAACTGGTGCATTATATCTTCCACCAGAACGATAACGCATGCGAGCAAGCTGACCAGAAATCGAATCTAATACTTCAAAAACAAAGCCAAAAAATTGAATTTCCGCAACTGGACGAAAATCTTGTAACGCCAAACCAAATGTTAAACCACCAATTCCTGATTCCGCAAGCGGTGTATCAAAAACTCGCTCTTCTCCAAATTCTGCTTGTAGTCCTTCAGTCGCCCGAAACACACCACCATTTACACCAACATCTTCACCAAACACTAATACATTCGGATCATTTTTTAGTTCCGTCCGCATTGCATCTGTAATTGCTTGAATCATTGTCATTTGTGCCATAATTATTTCCCCTCCTTTTCTTTATATATCACATATTGCTCTTGTAAATTAAATGGCATTTTTTCTTTGTACATAATGTTCATTAAATCAGTGACCGTTTGCTTTGGTGCTTCATCCGCTTTTTTAATTGCCTCTTTAATATCTTCTTTCGCTTGTTCAATCACTGCTTCTTCTTCCACTTCGCTCCAAAGACCTTTTTTCTCTAGGAAAAGGCGATAACGCACAAGTGGATCTTTTTTCTCCCATTCATTTTCTATTTCTTGCGTGCGGTAACGAGTTGGATCATCCCCCGCCATTGTGTGTGGTCCATAACGGAATGTCATTGTTTCAATTAATGTTGGTCCTTCACCATTCACCGCACGTTCTCTTGCATAATGAGTTGCCGCATACACAGCTAGCGGATCCATTCCATCGACTCTTATACCAAAAATCCCAACACCAGCTGCTCTTTGAGCAATTGTTTTTGCCGCTGATTGTTTTTCGACTGGTGTAGAAATCGCAAAACCATTATTTTGAACAACGAAAATAGCAGGAGCTTTAAACGCACCAGCAAAATTCATTCCTTCATAGAAATCACCTTGTGATGAACCACCATCACCTGTATACGTAATCGCTACTGATTTTTTATTCCGCTTTTTCATTCCTACTGCAACACCAGTTGCTTGAACAATTTGTGCACCAATAATAATTTGCGGTGGCAACACATTTACGCCTTCAGGGATATTATTTCCTTGAAAATGCCCCCTTGAAAATAAAAATGCTTGCCATAATGGTAAACCGTGAAAAATCATTTGTGGAACATCTCGATATCCTGGCAAAACAAAATCTTCTTTATCTAAAGCAAAATGTGTTGCCAGTTGCGATGCTTCTTGCCCAGCTGTCGGTGCATAAAATCCTAAACGCCCTTGACGGTTTAAAGAAATACATCGTTGGTCAAGAATACGTGTATACACCATTCTTCTCATTAATTCCTTTAACTGGACATCACTTAAGTTCGGCATTGCTGATTCATTTATAACTTTTCCATCTTCATTCAAAATTTGAAACGTTTCATATTGAGAAGCAATCGCTTCAAACTGTCCTTGTACGTCAAACGCTGACACAGTCGCCACCTCTTTCATATTTTTCACCTTAATTTCCCAAAAATATTTTTCCATAGACTCTTACTTTTAATGTGTCCAAACTTTTTCTTTTACAGACAATATCAGAAACTATTTATGCAACATCTGTACCATTTCATTTTTACAAATCAAGTGATACAGCTTTATAAACAAGAGTATACATATTTTACAAAACACCGTCAATAACTTTATTTCGACAAATTTCTCGCTTCATACTGTTATATAATCCAATCAATTAAATAGTATTCTGTTATAGTTCAGTTGATATTCTAGTTTACGAATGACTGGTATGTTTGGTAAGCTACGGTTATACAATTTCTAAAAAGGGGGATTTATAATGATTAAAATGGAACAAATTATAAGAGAAGGTCATCCAACATTAAGAGAAGTCGCACAACCTGTAACGCTTCCTGCATCTGAAGAAGATGTAAATATATTGCGAAGTTTAATAGAATATGTACAATCTAGCCAAGATACCGAACTTGCCGAACAATATGGACTTCGTCCTGGGATAGGTCTAGCTGCACCACAAATTAATGTTTCCAAACAAATGATTGCTGTTCATGTGTATGATGATAAAGATGTTCTTCACAGCTACGCACTTTTTAATCCAAAAATTATTAGCCATTCGGTGGAAAAAAGTTATTTAACGAGCGGAGAAGGTTGCCTTTCTGTTGATCGCAAAGTGGAAGGCTATGTGCCACGTTATGCGAGAGTAACGGTAACTGGAACAAATATTGTTGGAGAGAAGGTAAAATTTCGTTTGCGTGGGCTTCCCGCGATTGTTTTTCAGCATGAAATTGACCATTTAAATGGGATTATGTTTTATGATTATATTAATCAAGATAATCCGTTTCAAGAGATTGAAGGGGCGATTGCGGTGGAGAGGTAAAAAAGAAAAACATTAATTTCTCTTCTGTATTACAAGAAGCGTTAAAGAAACAATTGGGGATACATGATAATTTTTAAATCAATATGATTAACAAAATAAGCGTTTGGGACGAAAGGGGGTAAAATTTCCCCAATCGTCCCAAACTCATGAAATGTATGGCTACTTAAACCCCATAAAAATCAACATTTTAGTGAACCATATATTTCATAAAAACCTCTCAAAAGCACTAAAAAATAATTATGAACATCCCCCGTCAATAGACAGTGAAAAAGTTAAACAACCTTTTTTCCTCGTAATAAGTGATGTATGCTTCTATGGTATTTCTTACCTCATCTGGTTGTTTGAATTGGCATAGATAAAAATATTCCGACTTCAAATGACTGAAAAAGGATTCCACACAAGCATTATCTAAACAATTTCCTTTTCTAGACATGTTTGGTTCGATTGTATAGGTTTGAAGCAATTTATAACAGTTTCACTTATTGTGCGGAAAGTTCAATGTATGCTCAAAAAGTCGGTGTTTGAATTTCTTTATAGTTGTATTTATGGCAAATGTTTCTTACCAATTGTTCTACATACTGTCAACTACTTACTTGTTCTGTTACATTTTTTTCATTTTACTTTGTAGGTCGTTACATTTATCGATAAAAAAATAAGATTTTTTTAACAATTTTTTTAAAAAAAGACTTTTCAAACAGCAGAATTTATTGTATACTTCCTTGGAAGCGATTTCATTTTTTGGAATATTTTTTAATATAAAGGGGGAGAAGAAAATGGAAAAACAAGAAGTTAAGGTTATAACTAAAGAATGGTCAAATCCAACTCCAGCAGGATTAGTAGCATTGGCAGTTGCATGTGCTTGTTTTTTTGCATTGCTAACTGGTAAGGTAGAAACTTCTGCACTGCCACTAGTAGGCTGTTGGTTGATTGGCGGATTTATTGTACAGCTCGTTGTTGCATTACTAGATCTCAAAGGGGAGAACTATGCAGGAGGGAATACATTCCTATTTTTTTGTGCATTTTTCATGCTTGTTGGTGGTATAGAAATGATCTTCAAATACAAAGCGATTACTGAAGGAGCTCCTCTCGATGCACGCATTGACGGTTATGCGTGGTCTGTTTTAACGGTAGTTCTTCTTTTATGGACTCCTGCTTTTCTTAAGAAGTTTACTCTCTTGTCCATCATTATACTTTTCTTGGATGTTGCACTTCCATTTATTGCACTTGCAGACCTTACATTAATCGATAAAAGCTATACACATATCGCTGCTTGGGCATTATTGGGAGCTGCGGTAGTTGCGATTTATTTATGTTCAGCAATGGTTGTTAACACTACATTTGGCAGAGAAATCTATCCTATAATAGGTGGAGAAAAAAGAAGTGTAACTAGTAGTGTGAACATAAATAAAAAGAAAACTTCATAGTAATAGAAATTAAACTTTGGATACCCACTAGTTACACATTTTTAATTACGGTTTTATTTCTTGCCATTCTTGTTATTACCATAAAATATGCTACAGTTTCGTAGAGAGATAAAAAAATCCTAGCTAGTATAAGATAATAGAGGTACTTTTATCTCTATTTCCTATATTAGCTAGGATTTTAATTTATTGATTACAATCCCCTACTGTATCTGTATAATTATATGATAGAAGTCAAATGAAATGCAAAGGAGGGTAAACTATGCTACCAGAAAAAAATAGAAAGTATACTTACGAAGATTATATGAATACTCCAGAAGGTGTACGAATCGAAGTCATTGATGGAGAGATTTATAATATGACTCCACCCAAACGTGTTCATCAAGAATTAGTTATGAGCTTATTACATAGAATAGCTAATTACTTAGAAGGAAAATTATGCAAAGTCTATCCTGCACCATTTGGAGTCTTTCTAGGACATGAACATCAGCCATTAAAAGAACGGCATTGTGTAGAGCCTGATATATCGGTCATATGTGACAAAACCAAACTAATCGAAGAAGGATGTCTAGGTTCACCCGATTTTATTATCGAGATTATTAGTAAAAGTACACAAGGACATGATTATATAAGGAAGCTCAACTTATATGATATGTATGGGGTTAAAGAATATTGGATTGTTAATCCATTAAGTAAAAGTGTATTAGTGTATGTTGCAGATGCAGAGAGTTTTAATGAGCCAGAAAAGTATACATTTAGTGATGTTGTAAAGGGGACTGTGTTAGAAGGTTTTTCTGTTGATTTTTCTGAGATTCGGTTGGATTAAAATAAATAACAAATGAGACAAAATGAGATGCATAGATTTGGGATAATCGGTTCAAAAAATGCCCCGATTGTCCCAAATTTATGAAAAACTATTCAAAAAATATTTTACCTAAACTCATAATGATTTTGGCGGACAAATAAACTCAAACTCTTTTCTTAACTCTATTGCAAATTTCTGAAAAGCCTCTTTTTCTTGCCAAATAGTAATCCCAATACCTGACATAGTTGGTTTTCTATTATAAAATTCTCCTGCATCAATCCACATTTGAAATAAATATAAATTTTGAGAACTACTATCACTCACATGTTTCCAAATGGAACAAGCAAATCCTGGTTCTGTTGAATTCCAAACATTTCCATCTAATAAATACTTCCAATCAATTGAAAGAATATTACAAAAATCTCTAACATCCCTGTACAATACAATAAGATCATATTGTAATTGATTATTACCAAAATGAAATGTAATTTTTATTTCACAAGCAACATCTCTACATTCGATATTAGAATGTAGAGAAACCTGGAAGTCTAAACATACTCCTGAACTAGAAAAGCACATATCTTTTAGTTGAGCCATAATTACTTTCCCTCCCTAATGACTTATTTTGCGAATTTTATTTCAATCAAAAAAATAAACTAAACAAACATGCAAGAAGCTACACTAACATTATTTTTTAGGGGTTGTCCATTGTCTGTAACTTACAGATAAACAACTGATTAATACAGTCATCATATCTTAATTTTGTCTATAATGTCAGAAAAAGGAGCGGATGAAAATCATATTCGCTCCCTCATAATACTTAGGTCAAAAATATAAATTTATTATAAGTTACCATCTCCAATTACTGTTTACAAATTTAAAAGCCATGTCGTAAGCGGTAGGAGCGTACATAGTGGCAACCTCTTTTGTATTTCCTACAAAGATAACTATAATATTTTGATTTGAATCATAAATAGCTCTAGCACGAGTAGACTGATCCATTATCTTTCGGCCAGTTATAATAGCATTGGCAACGTTAGTAGTAGTAAACCCTCGCTCATTCGCTCTTATGACCGCATGTGCAGTAAAAGTTATGGTTGCCTGTGCAAGTCTACTTGATATGATCCTAACACATTGACTAGCAATAAAATAAACAATAGGAGCAAATCTAGTTTGTTCAGGCATTTCAACTGCTGGAGTAATAGGAGTTCGTGCTATACTAATAGACTCCCAGAAACCTGTTTTTTCTTCATCAGACAATGAATCAAATATTTCATTGAACTCTGTATCTTGTTGAAGAAAATTATCTGTATCAAAAATATATGTATGAAACTGTTCATCATTAAGCAATGAAACGTACTCTCCCAGTCTTGCCAGATTAGAAACTTCTGTCTTTTCAAACTCAATTGCTATATTTGGGGTATTTTGCTCAGTGGATTCTGATTCTTGAGCAAATGCGATAATAGGTGTAAACGTGCCAGTAAATAATGAAAAAACAAGGCAAGTACTTATTAATTTAGTAAATTTCATAATTTTTTCTCCTTTATTTTCGTAGTGCTAATTCATTAAATTCGAAAAATACTTGTTGAATTATATCATTCTTTGAAACCAGTAAACAACTCAAACAATGTAATCACCTCTTTAGCGTTATTACCTTACAACTAAAATCCTACAACATTCAAACATTATTCGACAAGTTAACCCGATTGGTTAAATTTTATTGTTTTAACTATCAAAATCATGCAATTTAACTTCAAAAATTCAACTAGATTTATTCCTAGTATTTACGATAAGATAAAGACAACTATGAAAAAGGAGTGATTTTCAATGAAACTATTAAAGAAAATGATTTTCCCTGTATTTGTTTTAGTTTTTTTATTTGTTTCTTCATATAGTAGTAACACATATATAACAGTTGTAAGTGAAGCACAACCACCTACTGCACAAAGCCCTCCATACACACCTCCTGTTTCAACAATTAATAATGCACAACAATCATAAAAAAACGATGTAAGAAGAATCTATTTCCTCTTACATCGTTTTTATTTGATTTAATGATTATTGAAACATAAAGTAAATAATTACAGTAAATCATGAAATAGATACTTCATTTTTTTCATCTCTGTTAGACACATTTCATAATACACATTTGCTTTTTGATAACGACCATTTTTTGAACATTGTTTTGCTAGTTGCTGGGAAAGTTTGATCACCCAAAGTCTTTGATCCAGTTTATCTGCTACTTCAATTAATCTTGTCATCTTTGCATTATAAAGGTCAAAATCTCCTACCAATAAATATAAACCTATTTTTATACTCTGAAACTCAATAAATAAACTATTCTGTGAATGTTCTTTAGAAATTCTTATTGCTTTCTCAAGTAAATTCCTTGTTAAGTCAAATACCCTTTGTTCACGATAAATTTCAATTAATCCCCTCATAGCATAAAGAGTAGTAGGATAATCTTCTAATTCTATCTGTTTCTTAAACAAAACGATAGCTTGTTCATATAATTTCACTTGTTGATACACCCTTGCTTTATTTGTAAGAAGCATATTCTCCAATCCTTCATGACTATCCATACTACTTCTTATAGTAAGTGCTTCATCTAAACATTGTAACGCTTTATCACATTCACCAACTAATCGATAGTGAACACCTAATGTATTTAACACAATAACGAGTGACTTTTTTGGAGGATTATCCATTGACTTCAATACTTGATATGCTTTATTAGAATAAAACAGGCAAGCATTATCATCTTCTGCAATCCTCTGTTTACTTATGCTTAATTGATAATATACATCCATTACTTCCAAATTTTGCTCATTAGACACAATACTGCAAGCAAGTGAAAAATAAAAATCTGCTTTATCAATAATATCCATATTATAGTAACAAGTGCCACAAGCTTTATAATAGCGAAAAAACTCTAACCTCCACTCCTCAAGATACTGCTTTGGAATGATTTCTTTTGACAATTGAAGAATATGTTTACCCTCTTTTAAATTTCCATTTAAACTGAAGTGTTCTATTAATACTGCATATATTTTTAATAATGTTTTTGTATCGTGTGTTTTTGACATTTCAAGATGTAAAAATATTTTATTTTCCTTTGTAATTGTACGCTCTTGAAAGTATACGTGATAAATCTCATTAATACGTTGTTCTTTATCTACTTGTTCTTTCGTTAGAAACTCAACAGAAACATTAAATTTCTGTGCAATTTTTTCTAAGAATTGCTTTGATGGTTTTTGTTCCCCTCTTTCCACACGACTTAAATATGCGACGGAATTTATACCTTCCATTAGCTCTTTTTGCTTTAATCCTTGATTAAATTCTTATCTCTCGTATTCTCTCTCCTATCCTGTTTTCTTCCAAAGAACTCCCTCCTTCAATTTTCTTTATTATACCATAATTTTTTTTTAAAAAAAAAAATACTAGTTTCCCAGTATTTTTTCCTCTCTACCCCACATACAAAAGCCTTTCCCCACTCCGAAAAATCTCTGCAATTGTTCCTCCACCAAGACATTCTTCTCCCTGATAAAAAACAACCGATTGCCCAGGCGTAACTGCACGAACATGTTCTTCAAACACGACTCGAACTGTATTATTTTCAAGCGGATACACTGTAACCTGCACATCTGCTTGACGATAACGAAATTTTGCCGTACATGAAAACGGCTCTATTATTTCCGAATCTGTCACCCAATGAATATTTGTTCCAATAATCGAATCTGAATACAAATATTCATTATCAAATCCTTGCCCGACATACAGAATGTTATCTTGTAAATTTTTCCCAATAACAAACCATGGATCACCTTCTCCGCCAATCCCAAGTCCATGCCGCTGACCTATGGTATAGTACATTAAACCATCCTGTACTCCTTTTACTTCTCCATCCATTGTTTGCATTTGCCCTTTTTGAGCTGGTAAGTATCCGCTTAGAAATTCCTTGAAATTCCGTTCACCAATAAAACAAATACCTGTACTATCTTTTTTTGTAGCTGTTGCTAAGTTTGCTTCCTTAGCAATTTCTCTTACTTTTTTTTTATCCATATTCCCAAGCGGAAACAACACTTTTTTTAACTGATCTTGTCCAAGCTGATTTAAAAAGTACGTTTGATCTTTATTGTTATCTATACCACGAAGCATTTTGTATTCTCCACCACGCTCTACTACTTGAGCATAATGACCTGTTGCTAAATAATCTGCTCCAAGTGAAGTGGCATGATTTAGAAAGGCTTTAAATTTAATTTCTTTATTACACATTACATCTGGATTTGGTGTCCGCCCTACCTTGTATTCATCCAAAAAATAAGTAAATACTTTATCCCAATATTGTTGTTCAAAATTCACTGCATAATAGGGAATATCTAGTTGACTACATACCCGAACAACATCATTATAATCTTCTGTTGCGGTACATACACCAAATTCATCCGTATCATCCCAGTTTTTCATAAAAATCCCAATTACTTCATACCCTTGTTGTTTTAATAATAAAGCTGCTACCGATGAATCCACACCACCTGACATTCCAACAACTACACGCATGTACTCATCCCCTTACCCGTTTTACAATTTTTACTACTTCATCTGCCACTTTTTCTATTTGTTCCATTGTGTTAAATAGTCCAAAACTAAATCTGATTGATGATGTCACACGTTCTGATTCTCCAAACATGGCTACAAGTACATGTGATGGCAGAATAGATCCTGCGGTACACGCAGAACCACTCGAAACAGCTATACCAGCTAAATCTAAGTTCGTAAGCAATACTTCCACATTCATTCCAAAAAAAGCGATATTTAATATATGTGGTACGTCATTCATCCCATTTACTGCAAACTCTATTTTTTCCGATTCAAAAATAGAAATCATTTTTTCTTTAAATGAGCGATAGAATACTTGTCTTTCTTTCATTGAATTTCCAACAAGTCTAACTGCTTGTGCAAGTCCAACAATTGCTGACACATTTTCTGTTCCTGCTCGTCTTTTTCGTTCATGTTCTCCGCCATATATAATCGATGAGAGTTTCACTGTATTTCTCACATATAGAAAACCAATCCCTTTTGGTCCATTCATTTTGTGGGCAGATACAGACAATAAGTCCACTGCTAACTCTTCTACATCAATCTTTATCACTCCACACACTTGTACCGCATCTGTATGAAAAACTGCTTGATGATTTTTAAGTAGCTCACCAATTTCCACAATCGGCTGTATACTTCCAACCTCATTATTCCCAAACATAATTGTGACAAGAATCGTATCTTCACGTAAAGAATCTCGTACACTCGCAACACTCACACGCCCTTTTTCATCCACAGGCAAATAAGTAATCAAAAAACCTTCGTTCTCCAATTGTTTACATGCATGAAGCACTGCATGATGTTCGATTTGTGTAGTAATAATATGTTTGCCAAGATGGGTGTTTGCTCTAGCCACACCAAAAATCGCCAAATTATCTGCTTCCGTTCCACCACTTGTAAAAATAATTTCTGTATCCTTCGCTCCAATAAACTGAGCAACTGTTTGTCTTGCATTATCTAGTTTCTGTCTACTTTGTCTACCAAAATAATGGATACTTGAGGCATTTCCAAAAGTTTCTTTCATACATGTATACATTGCATCCATCACTTTTGGATGCATCGGTGATGTCGCTGCATGATCTAAATAAATTCGTTCCATTTTTTATCTCCTACTAACTAAAAAAAATTTACACTCATTATAGCATAGAAACATGGTTGCAGATTAGATAAAGTGGACTTTTGCCTCCTTTGTCTAATCTACTTGAATAAATAGTTACTAAAATCCTTTAAAATCAATATTTTACTACACTATTCATCCTACTAAAAAAACACTTTTTTACATCCCAGTATCGAAAATTTTTTCTCATCTAGTATAAGCAATAAATTTCTAGTATTCTTCGCAACAATTTTGCAGAACCTTTCTCTCTTTTTCACAGAAATTTATCTCATGCAAATATTTATAATTATCATTCTCTTTATTTTTTTATCAAATTACTATTATAATAAGAATTTGAGTGAAAAAAGGAGGAATTACTTGCAAATGAATAACAAATATACTATCTTGGCTTTACTTTTTGCAGGTTGGCTGTTAGGCAATCTTGATCGTTTTATGATGAATTATGCTGTCATTGATATTGCAAAAGAATTTAGCTTAACAAGTACAGAGAAAGGATTGGTTATTAGTAGCTTTTTTATCGGTTATACAATCATGAAAACACCAGGTGGTTTGTTAGTTGATAAATTAGGTTTTAGACAGATAATTATTCTCTCTGTTATTATGTGGTCGATATTTACATCAGCAACTGCACTTGCCTATTCACTTTCTGCTATGGTTTTAGTTCGTTTTCTATTTGGAGTTGGTGAAGGTGGTTTCTTTCCTGCGGCATCTCAAGCAATCACACTTACCTTTCCACAACAACAACGTTCTAAAGCGGTTAGCGTTGTTTTATCAGCAACTACACTAATGGCAATTGTAACACCACTTATTGTCACTGAGTTAATGACAACTATCGGTTGGCGACAAATGTTTCATTACTTTGGTTTTATTGGTATTATCCTAACTATTATTTATTTCTTACTATTAAAAGTAAAAAATCCAATTCAAGACAGTGACACACATACATCCACACTATCTTTAAAAGATCTTATCAAAAATCCTATTATGTGGAATGTTTTTTTTGCTAGTTTTTCAACGTATGTTGTATATTGGGGATTATTCTCTTGGATTCCTTCTTATTTAATAGCTGAAAGAGGGCTTGATTTGAAGTCGGCTGGCTGGATTTCCTCCATTCCTTCGATATTCGGTTTTATTGCGATGATTATAAGCGGAATCATTATTGATCGGCTAAAAATAGGTATGGATAAAACTATCTCTATTATTTCTAGTCTTATTTTAGGTGCGATGGTGTATTTGATGTTCAATGCAGATTCGTTGCAGATGTTCACATTCTACAACTGTATCGCAATGATTGTTATTACATTTGTCATTGCCGTAATATCTTCTATTGGTGTAAAAAGATTACCTTCCAGCATTGTTGGCGTATCCATGGGATTTGTAAACACTGGTGGACAACTAGCTGGGATTGTATCACCTATTTTAATTGGGTGGTTATTAGATACAACAGGTTCTTACTACGTTGCCTTTTTTTCTCTAATTATTTTTACGCTCATTTCAGCCACTACTTTCTTCTTTATTCACTACAATGAAGAAGGACAAATCGAATTTAGATAAAAAGAAGATTAGAATAGACATTTTTTCAAAAAATTTGAGGTTGAAATAAAAGGGGTAAAAAAACCTCAATTGTCCCAACCTCGTGAACTGAACGGTTGCAGAACTCCAGCAAAATCAACATTTTAGTAAACCATTCTGTTCACTAAAAACCTTTCAAATAGATTTATGCTCTGCCTCAACATTGATAAAACACAAAATTTGGCAATCATTTATTTCATGAAGAAGGGGCAATCTGGATGAAAAAAACCCAGACTGCCCCTTCTTTTTTAATGTCCCATCATCATTGTTGCATCAGGTGTATCTTCTTTCTTTGCTCCTTGTACTTTTTTCGGTTTACGAAGAATGGTACTAAGTAACACACCAAAAAAAGCAATACTAGCTGCAAGCAAGAAAGTATCTCCATAACTAGCTACTGATGCACTTAGAAATTCGGCTTTATCCGTTGGATTTTTTCCAGTCATATTTTCTGTGATTCTTGACGTTAAGAAACCAATCATTCCAGCGGCAGCAAATGAAACCATTACTTGTTGTGCCGCTGTTGTTAACGGCGTTACACGGTGAACTAATTTTGGCGGAGCGGCTTGAAGAACATGTGTATTCAGTGACATCATTGAAAGACCCATTCCTCCACCCATCATCGCAAGAGCAGTAAGAATATAACTAATGTCTGTATCTACAGCCACTCTTGAAAGCATAAATAAAGCTCCCGTAATAACAGAAAGCCCAACTATTACTTGTGGTCTAGCTCCCCATTTATCCAATAATTTCCCACCAATTGGCATCATAACTGCGGATGCAATTGCTTGTGGAAGCAAGCGAATTCCCGTTTCTAACGCTCCATAACCTCTAACTGTTTGTAAATATAAAGGTACTAATAAAATTGTCCCAAACAAAGCAACTTGTAAAATCCATGATAAAATAATTCCACGAGTAAAATCAGATGAAGCAAATACTCGTAATTCAAGTAACGGATTTTTTTGACGCAACTCTACAAAAATAAATAGAATAAGCCCGACAATACCAATTGTAAGTCCTGTTAATGTTTCTGTAGAAGTCCAACTTTTTCCACCTTCACTCACAGCATAGGCAAGAGAAGCAAAGGTAATTGGAGCAAGAATAATACCAAGTATATCTAAAGAAACGACCTGTGTTTGTTTAAACTCTGGTAAAAATTTCAATGCAGCAAGAAGAGCTAATATCCCAATTGGAAAGTTGATTAAGAAAATCCAATGCCAAGATTGATATTCTACAAGATAACCTGAAAGAACAGGACCAAGAGCTGGAGCAAGCAACATCGGAATTCCCAACATTCCCATCACAGAGCCTATTTTATCTGGAGGTGCTAAGCGAAATATAACTGCCATCCCAATTGGTGCAACCATTCCGCCACCTAATCCCTGTAACACACGGTAAAAAATTAATTGATTTGGCGTTTGTGCCAATGAACAAAGAAGAGAACCCAATGTAAATAAAATAACCGTAATCGCAAAAATCTTCTTTGTTCCAAATCGATCTGACATCCATCCAGCAAGTGGAATAACTGCTGACATTGCCAATGTGTAGCCTGTGATTGACCACTGCATTGTTGATGCATCTACATTAAAATCTTTCATTAACCCCGGCAATGCTACATTCATTGCTGTACTATCCAAAATAACCATTATCATTCCAAGGATAATAGCTATCATTGGTCCAATAATATTTTTAATGGAAAATGGCTTCTCCATTGATATTGCATTTTCTGACATAAAAAAATTCCCTCCTCATAATAAATAAAGCATTAACTAATCGACTCTGCTTATTATAGTGAAATTACTTGCGAATGCAACTATTACGATTAGAATGTATTACCCAAGGAGAGCGTGATGGAAATTTCAAATTCTCTTGCTCAAACAATTATCACTATTCATAGAGATAAAGGGTGTACTTGGATTCTTCATTTCCCAAAAATAATCAAACACTTACAACTCGAATACTCCACAAAAATTATTCGTCCATTTCCAAATTTTACTTATAACTATGTTGCTTTAGCTAAACAAAATGAAACAGAAATTGTTGTGCAATTAGGTGTTCCTTGTAAAAAAATAATAAATGAAATCGACTATAAAAAAATACTTGAAATTGCTTCTTTATTTCAAGAAATTTTGCAGGTAAACATTTAAAAATATAAATGATGATGGGACAAAAAGGGTAAAAAACACCTTATTTATCCCATCATCATGTTTAGAATTAGTTACTAAAATTCCGTAAAATCAACATTTTTATAATCATTCATTTCACTAAAAATCTGTCAAATAACAAAACCTTATATTCCCATTTACCCACATTGTATCTTTTTGATTACTTATTAACATCTGAAATCCGAACCATCTCAATATCTTTCGTTAATTCTTGGTATACATAAGCTGCCATAATTAAGCCTGCTACAGATGGCACAAAAGCATTGGAAGAAGGCGGCATCTGCCCTTTCCTTGTTGGTGCATCATCATTTCCAACGTACTCTCGTACATCTTCACGAATAATAATTGGACTTTCATCAGAAAATACAACGGGAATTCCTTTATGTATTCCTTCTGCACGAAGTTTTGTCCGAACAACTTTGGCAATTGGATCTGTATGTGTTTTAGAAATATCCACAATTTGAAAACGAGTTGGGTCTAATTTATTTGCCGCTCCCATGCTGGAAATAATTGGAATATTTCTGTTCAAACATTCCTTCATTAAATGAATCTTGTACATAATCGTATCCGATGCGTCAATAACAAAATCTATTCCTTCTGCAAAAAATTGTTCATATGTTTCTTCTGTATAAAACATATGCATTGCAACAACATCACAATTTGGATTAATTTCCAAAATACGTTCCTTCATTACTTCTGCTTTTTTTCGTCCAACGGTTGAAACTAATGCATGAATTTGCCGATTTACATTTGTAATATCAATAATATCTTTATCCACCAAAATAAGTCGTCCTACTCCAGAACGAGCTAACGCTTCCGCTGAAAATGAACCAACGCCACCAATACCAAGAATAGCTACGGTTGTGTTTTGTAATTTCTTAAGTCCCTCTTTACCTATCACTAATTCATTACGTGAAAATTGATGTAACACAACTATCCCACCTTAGAAATTTCTACCGAAAAAGATGGTTACACAAACCCCAAAGGATTTCTGTAACCATCTTATCATTTAAAGTTTAAGTCCCAATCATGCCGTTTTGAGTTGTGTTTTGAACCGACTTCTCAAAAAGTGGGTGTTCTACTCCAAAGTTTTGTAAGTCCCATTGAAGGGCATGTACTTAGTTTGAAGACAACGAACTCCCGTACTCACTATGTTCGGTCAAAACATATATGGACGTACACATCAGGACTAATTTATTTTTATTATAGCATGCTTTTTTTTCATTTGCAAATCAAGTTTTTATTCATTTTTAAAAACTAACTTAAAATGACTATATAATAGACAAACAATGTAATCAAAAAAAGAAGATGACTCTCTAATAGGAATTTTTCCTTTGCAGTCATCTTCTTTTTATAATAATCAATTTCCATTTATTTTTCTTGTTTTACTAACGCCAATCGTAATTCCGCTAACTGGGCATCACTCACTTCACTTGGTGCTTTTGTCATCACACAACTAGCACTTGCTGTTTTCGGAAAGGCAATCGTATCCCGAATATTACTACTGCCTGCAAGTACCATAATCATCCGATCTACACCAAAAGCAATTCCGCCATGTGGTGGTGTTCCGTATTCAAATGCTTCTAATAAAAATCCAAATTGCTCATATGCTTGTTCTTTTGTAAAGCCAAGAACTTCAAACATTTTCTCTTGAATTTCCCGTTCAAAAATTCGTATCGAACCTCCGCCAAGTTCGTAACCATTTAATACAAGATCATATGCTTGAGCTTGTACATTTGCTGGATCTGTATCAAGCATCGGTACTTGTTCACGAATAGGCATAGTAAATGGATGATGTGCAGCAGAATAGCGTTTTTCTTCTTCATTGTATTCAAATAGCGGCCAATCTACCACCCACAAGAAATTAAATTTGCTTTCATCAATTAAATTAAGTTCTTTACCAAGTTTTGAACGCAAAGCACCTAGGCTATTGGCAACAACTGATTTTTTGTCCGCAACAAATAATAATAAATCTCCTTGCTCCGCTTCTAATGTAGCTATTAATGATTGTTGTTGTTCTTCATTAAAAAATTTGGCAATTGAACCTGTTAAAGTTGTTTCTACTTTTAACCAAGCAAGACCTTTTGCACCATAGCGACCAACAAATTCTCCTAACGCATCAATGTCTTTTCTGGAGTAACGCTCTGCAGAACCTTTAACATTAATTGCTTTGACTTGTCCATTATTTTCAATTGCACCAGCGAATACTTTAAATCCACAATTTTTCACTTGTTCAGAAACATCCACAAGTTCCATCGCAAAACGTGTATCTGGCTTGTCCGATCCATAACGATTCATCGCTTCTTCATAAGACATTTGTGGAAGCGGAAGGGAAATGTCAATATTCTTTACAGATTTCATGACATATAACATCATTTGTTCCGTTAGTTCCATAATATCCGCTTGACTTAGAAATGATGTTTCAATATCTATTTGCGTAAATTCTGGTTGGCGGTCTGCTCGCAAATCTTCGTCACGAAAACAGCGGGCAATTTGGAAATATCGCTCAAATCCACCAACCATTAATAATTGTTTAAATAGTTGTGGAGATTGTGGCAATGCATAGAATTCTCCTTCGTGTACACGGCTTGGAACTAAATAATCCCTTGCTCCTTCTGGTGTACTTTTTGTTAGAATTGGTGTTTCTACTTCAAGAAATCCTTCTCCATCTAAGAAATTACGAATTGATTTGATTACATCATGACGCATTCTAAGCATATCGTACATAAATGGGCGGCGAAGGTCTAAATAACGATATTTCAACCGCACATCTTCCGCTACATCTGTGTTGTCACCAATAGAAAATGGTGGTGTTTTGGCACTATTTAATACAGTAACTGCATTGACTTTAATTTCAATTTTACCTGTTACTAGTTTTTCATTTTCTGTTCCAGCTGCTCGACCCACCACTGTTCCATCAACACTTAATACATATTCATTACGGATTTTTTCAGCAACGGCTAGTGCTTCGGGTGATGTATTTGGATCAAATACTACTTGAACAATCCCTGTACGGTCACGTAAGTCAATAAAAATTAAACCACCGAGGTCACGCCTTTTTTGTACCCAACCTTTCAGTGTTACTTGTTCATTAATAGCTTGTTCTGTTATTTCTCCACAAAAATATGTTCTTCCAAACATTTTATCCCTACTTTCTTTCACTCAAATATGGAACCAAATTATTTAATAGCACTTCTTGCTGCTCACCTGTTGCCATGTTTTTTACATTAATTGCTTGGCGGTCTAATTCATCATCACCCACCACTACCACATAATGTGCTTTCACTCTGTCTGCCGCTTTGAACTGTGCCTTCACTTTGCGATTTAAGTAATCTTTATCTGTACTAAATCCTGCTTGACGTAAATTTTGAACAATTGATAACGATTCTTTAACCGCCCGATCACCTACAGCAACAACATACACATCTAATTTTTTTTCGATTGGTAGTACAATATTTTCTACTTCAATAGCATTTAACAATCGTTCAATACTAAGAGAAAATCCAACTCCAGCTGTTGCTGGCCCATCTAATTCCTCCACTAATCCGTTATATCTCCCACCACCACAAAGTGTCGTAATTGCTCCAAATCCTTCTGCACTACTCATTACTTCAAAAACAGTGTGGTTATAATAGTCAAGCCCACGAACTAATGTTGGATTTATAGCAAATTCAATACCAACTTTTTGTAAATACTCTTTTACACTTTCAAAATAGCTATGTGACTCGTCATTTAGACAGTCTAAAATAGATGGGGCTGTTGCCATAAGTTCATGTCTATGATCTTTTTTGCAATCTAAAATACGTAAAGGATTTTTTTCAAAACGAGTTTGGCAATCCGAACAAAGTTCATGAATGCCTGATTTAAAGTGATTTACTAACGCCTCACGATGTTTTTTTCTGCTATCTAAATCCCCAAGCGAATTAAGACTTACGTACAATTTCTTTAAGCCAAATGAACGATACACATCCATAATTAAAGCAATTATTTCTACATCAATAGCTGGATCAGAACTTCCTAACACTTCCGCACCAAACTGAACGAATTGGCGGAAACGCCCTGCTTGTGGACGCTCATAGCGAAACATTGGTCCATAATAATATAACTTTTGTACTTGAGCATCACCGTACAATTTATTTTCCACATAAGACCGAACAACAGATGCTGTTCCTTCTGGGCGAAGTGTTAAATTTCGCTCACCACGATCGATAAATGTGTACATTTCTTTTTGAACAATATCCGTTGTATCGCCAACACCACGAATAAATAATTCTGTATGCTCAAAAATTGGTGTGCGAATTTCTCCGTAATTGTATCTATTGCAAATATCACGAATCACTTCTTCAATATATTGCCATTTCTCCGCTTGCTCTGGCAGTATATCTTGTGTTCCTCTTGGAATTTGAATCATATTTTCCCCTCCTAAATAAAAAAATCCCCACCCCTACGAAATAAATCGTAGGGACGAGGAATTATTTCCCGTGGTGCCACCCTAATTGAAGTCAAAACGAAACTTCCACTTTAAGCTGTTAACGTTAGCATACGTTCTCTTTTACTTATGTTCAAAGAGAAATCTCCAAAGTGTCATTCACTAAATCATCATACAAAAATGCTTTCAGCCAAGGCATCTTCTCTCTGGGTATTTGTTTTTTAGTTACTTGCTTTATCATTGATTTTAAATTTTCTTTATTCTACGGTATGGAAGGATGTTTGTCAATGAATTTTTTATAAATAAATCTACCAGACAGCAATACTACTATCTGTCCGCATATCTGTTCCACCACATAACACACCATCATCATTACGCCAAATAATTTGACCACGTCCGAAACTATTAAATTTACCCCACTTAATTTCATGCCCTTTTTGTTCAAGAGCTTGAGCAATCGCCGTTGGAAAATGGTGCTCTACTTCTACTTCTTTTCCCTTCAACCATTGCCAACGTGGAGCATCAAGGGCTGCTTGTGGATTAAGATGAAAATCAATTGTATTCATCGCTACTTGCACATGCCCTTGTGGTTGCATAAATCCACCCATTACCCCAAATGGACCGATTGCTTGATTATCTTTTGTCATAAAACTAGGGATAATTGTATGATACGTCTTTTTACCTGGTTCTAATTTATTATTATGTGCTTCATCTAATGAAAAATTATTTCCACGATTTTGCAAAGCAATTCCCGTTCCTGGTACAACAATTCCTGAACCAAATCCCATATAATTACTTTGAATAAATGAAACCATATTTCCCTCACCATCTGCTGTTGCTAAATATACTGTTCCACTTGTTGCAGGATTCCCTGGCTCTGGTGTAAGTGCTTCCGCACCAATCAACTCTTGGCGTTTTTTTCCATACTCATCTGATAATAATTGTTCCACTGTTACATTCATTTTATCTTGTTCGGTCACATAATGAAGACCATCGGCAAAGGCTAATTTCATTGCTTCAATTTGTTGGTGATATGTTTCAACACTTTCTTTTTCTGTAAATGAAAAGCCTTTCAAAATATTTAATGCCATTAAGGCAACAATTCCTTGTCCATTTGGTGGAATTTCCCATATATCATAGCCACGATAATTTACACAAATTGGATCAACCCACTCTGGTTTGTAAGCTGCTAAATCTTCTTTACGTAGAAAAGCATTATATGCTTTGGAAAATGAATCAATTTTATCTGCCAATGCTCCACGATAAAAACTTTCTCCATTTGTTTCGGCAATTTCTCGTAACGTTTTTGCATGATCAGGAGATTTCCAAATTTCTCCAACTTCTGGAGCACGACCATTTGGAGCAAATGTTGTAAACCAATTCTCAAACTCTTTTTTTGTAAACAATTTTTTATATTTATTGTATGCTAGTTTCCAATGATAAGCTAATGTTGGAGACAGAGGGTAACCATTTTCAGCATACTCTATTGCTGGCTGTAAAACTTCTGTTAAAGGTAGTCTACCAAAACGTTTGGATAATGCTGCCCATGCAGATGGAGCACCTGGTACAGTAACAGGAGTCCAACCGTATGTTGGCATCTCTTTATTTCCAGCTTCTTTCACCGCTTCAATTGAAATACTTTGTGGTGCAGGTCCACTCGCATTTAATCCATGCAATTTATCTTTCACCCAAACAAGTGCAAAAGCGTCACCACCAATTCCATTTGACGTTGGTTCAACAACTGTCAAACAAGCAGCCGTAGCAATTGCCGCATCAATTGCATTTCCACCTTTTTTGATCATATCTAGTCCAGCTTGGGCTGCTAACGGTTGTGACGTACATACCATACCGTTTTTTGCATAGGTAGTCATTCTTTTTGAAGTATATGGATAATAAAAACCATTGAATTCCACTATATTTTCCCCTTTGTTTCTATGAATTTTTTAGCGGTGTAATAAATAACTATTTTCTACCACTAATGAAAGTCTTCACTCCCTGAATCTACAAGGTGACATGACACAAACTGACCATCTGTTTCAGAAAGGGTTGGTTTTTTTGTTCTACATATATCTGTTACATAAGCACAACGTGGATGAAATGTACAACCTTCTGGTGGATTGGATGGGCTTGGTAAATCTCCTTGCAACAAAATTCTTTCTTTTTTCTGATGTGGTTTAGGAGATGGAACAGCAGATAATAATGCTTGTGTGTATGGGTGTTTCGGATTTTCAAACAATGTTTTTTTATCCGCAAGCTCGACAATTCTTCCTAAATACATCACGGCAATTCTATCGCATAAATGTTTTACTACAGATAAATCGTGTGAAATAAATATTAATGTTAAATTAAATTCCTTTTTTAAATCTTTTAAGAGATTAAGAACTTGTGATTGAATAGATACATCTAATGCCGAAACTGGTTCATCAGCAATAATAAGTTTCGGCTGTACAACAAGTGCCCTTGCAATGCCAATTCTTTGCCGTTGTCCACCAGAAAAATCATGAGGATAACGATTTAAATGTTCCACTCTTAGACCTACTATTTCAATCATCTTTATGATTATTTTTTCCCGTTCTTCCTTTGTACCCAGATTGTGTACCATTAGTGATTCATCCAAAATTTGTTTAATAGTCATCCGAGGGTTAAGTGAAGCATAAGGGTCTTGAAAAATCATCTGTAAATCTTTACGCATTTTACGCATTTCTTCTTTAGGCAATTTAGCTAAATCTTTTCCTTCAAACAATACCTCTCCAGCTGTCGGTTCTAATAAACGCAAAATCGCCCTGCCAGTTGTTGATTTTCCACAACCTGATTCACCAACAATCCCTAATGTTTCACCTGAGAAAACTTGCAAATCAATTCCATCAACAGCTTTAACATAATTGGTTGTTTTTTGAAAAAAACCTGATTTAATTGGAAAGTATTGCTCTAAACCTTTTACTTCCAACAATAAACTCATTATTGTACCACCTCTTCTTCATACAACCAGCAACGACATTTATGATCATCTTGTTGCGATAGTTCTGGTGGACGTTCATGACAAATATCCATAGCACTAGAACAACGTGGAGCAAATCGACATCCTTTTGGCATTTGGTATGGAAGTGGAACTGTTCCAGGGATCGTCTCCAAATATTCTCTTTCTTCATTAATATCTGGTATAGATTTCATGAGTCCAATTGTATATGGATGTTTTGGTTGTTCAAATAATGTAACAACATCTGTTTCTTCTACTACTTGCCCTGCATACATAACAATAACCCGATCACACATTTCAGCTACAACACCTAAATCATGTGTAATGAGCATAATGGATGTGCCCGTTCTTTTTTTCAAATCTAGCATTAACTCTAAGATTTGTGCTTGAATCGTTACATCTAATGCCGTTGTTGGTTCATCCGCAATAATCAAACGTGGATTACAAGACATTGCCAAGGCAATCATGACCCGTTGACGCATTCCCCCAGAAAGTTGATGTGGAAATTCTCCATAAATTTCTGCCGCTCGTGGCATTCCAACGGCTTCAAGCATAGCAATTGCTCGTTCTTTTGCTTGTGACTTATTTAATTTCATATGCAAAATAACCGATTCTTCAATTTGTTTACCAACGGTATGAAGCGGATTGAGAGAAGTCATTGGCTCTTGAAAAATCATTGCTATGTCATTTCCTCGTACTTTTCTCATTTCTTTTTCTGGCAATGTAAGTAAACTTTTTCCATTAAAGACAACTGTTCCTTCTATTCTTCCAGTCGGTGGCAATAGTCGCATAATCGACAAACTTGCTACACTTTTTCCACATCCTGATTCTCCAACAATTCCTAATACTTCACCTGCACGAATCGAAAAGTCAACCCCATCAACAACATGAATAAAACCTTGATCCGTACGAAATTTAGTTCGTAGTTTTTCTACTTTTAGTAGCGTCATTTCGTTTCATTCCTTTACTATTTTCGTCTTTGAGGGTCTAACACTTGTTGTAATCCATCGCCTAATAAATTAAAGCCAAGTACCATTAAGAAAATCGCCATCCCCGGATAAAAAGTAGCATATGGAGCAACGGATATTAAGGTTTGTGCTTGATTTAACATGCTTCCCCATGAAGGTGTTGGTGGTTGTACACCAAGCCCTAAATAAGAAAGAGATGCTTCTGCTAAAATTCCTGATGCCATTGCTAATGTTGCTTGAATAACAATTGGATTTAATGCATTAGGTAAAATATGTCTAAAAATAATTCGGAAATCTTTTACACCAACGGAACGAGCTGCATGAATGTACTCCAGATTACGAAGTGACAACACTTGCCCACGTGTAATTCGGACAAAAGCAGGCGAAAATCCAATTCCAATTGCTAACATTGCATTCCCAAATCCCGAACCTAGCACCGCAGCAATTGCTAATGCCAAAATTAAAAATGGAAAAGCTTGCATTGAATCAACAATTCTCATGACAACCCATTCGTCCCAAAACCCACGATAATAACCAGATAATAAACCAATTGGAACACCAATTGACATAGCAATTCCTACAGAAATCAATGCCGCTTGAATCGAAATTCTTGCCCCGTATACTACACGTGAAAATATATCTCGTCCAAGATCATCAGTCCCAAACAAATACTCTGCACTTGGAGGGGATAAAATATGATTATAATCTTGGGCATTTGGATCAAATGGAGCAATTTGCTTTTCAAATATTGCCATAATTACAATTGAAGCAATAATAATAACTCCTATCATCCCTAACCCATTCCGAAGAAATTTGCGTACATTGCTCAATTTACTCCCCTCCTCTCCCAGCTCTAATTCTTGGATCAATAACCGCATAAAGAATATCCACTACTAAATTTACTAAAACAACTAGAACAGCTGATATGAGAATTGCTCCCTGTACCGTTACATAATCTCTTTTAAAAACAGATTCAACAATTAAACGTCCAAATCCCGGAATAGAAAAAATAGATTCTGTAATAACTAGACCACCTAGTAATCCAGCAATCATTAGTCCCGATGTCGTAACAACTGGTATAAGTGCATTACGTAATGCATGACCTAAAACCGTTCGAGTTTCATTGAGTCCCTTTGCTCTTGCTGTCCGAACAAAATCCATATTAATTACATCTAGTAAAGAAGAACGTAACATTCTCATTAGTATAGCTGATTCACGAAGCCCAGTAGCCAAGCAAGGAAGAATCATTCCCTTAATATTTTCCGTTGGATTTTCAAAAAATGGAACATATCCAGAAGCTGGTAACCATTGATGATTAACCGCAAAATAAATAATAAACATCATTGCCAACCAAAAACTCGGAACACTCATCCCACCTAATGCCGTAAATGTACTTACATAATCAATCCATGTTCCCCTTTTTACAGCAGCTAAAATACCTGCTGGAACTGCGATGATTAAGGCAACGAGAAATGTGCCGATTGTTAATTCTATCGTAACTGGCAAACGCTGCATAATTAAATCAATAACAGGTACACGATCGGTAATAGATATTCCCAAATCCCCTTGTAGTACTTTTGCTAACCAAGAAAAATATTGCATGACAATTGGCTTATCTAATCCAAGCTCTGTCCGTAATGCTGTGTATGCTTCTGGACTTGCTTCTTGTCCAAGAATGACCCGAGCAGGATCTCCCGGGATCATATGGATTAAAGAAAATGTCATAATAGATACTAACAAGAGTATGGGTATCGTTAATAGCAATCGTTTTATTAAAAATGCCATAACAGTTTACCTCATCTCTATAAATTATTGTTTATCTAATGTAGCTGTCCGAACTAAACCATCTGGAGCATAAGTGAATCCTGTGACTTTCTTTGTCATCGCTAGTAGATTGTACTGGTGATACACATAAGAATAGAATCCTTCAGCTTGTGTAATTTTTCCAATTTCATCATACATTATCTTACGTTTTGACTCATCTAATTCTTTACGTGCATTTTCTAGTAGTGTATCTAATTGTGGACTATTAATTTTCCCATAGTTATTGTTACCACCAGCTATGAGAAAATCGTATACATTTTGGTCAGGGTCTTGTCTTCCAGACCATCCTAAGAATAAGCCTTCAAATTCACCCTTATCCGCAGTTTCTAATAGTTGGCCAAATTCTAACTTTTCTAGCGTCACATTAATGTTATATTGCTTTAACATATTTTGAATAACCGCACCAAACTGTTCGTTCTCAGGAGATGTACCAATAATCATTTTAAAGCTAAATCCACCTGATTTTCCACCTTCTGTTAAGAGTTTTGTAATTTCTTCTTTATTTGGTGGCATTGCTCTGTCTATATCACTATGCGCAAAACTAGTCGTACTAAATGCCGAATTAGCTGGTAATGCATAACCATTGTACAAAACTTTTACAACCGCTTCCCGATCAATTGCTCTATCAACAGCTAGACGTAAAGATTTATTATCAAATGGAGGTTTAGAAGTATTCATATGGATTCCCATATATCCCATACTTGGTTCAGTAATTACACTGTAATTCGTATCAGCTTTAAGACCAGTAATTTCTTTTACAGGGATATCATCAATCATATCTAATGCTCCTGATTTTAAATTTTGGACTTTTGCTGTTCCATTTGTAAATACTTTGTAATTGATTTCATCAACTTTCGGTTTGCCATTCCAATAATTATCATTTTTCTTTAAAGATACATGGTCACCTTTCACATGCTCTACAAACACATATGGACCTGTACCTACTGGATTATTAGTTAAGTCTTTTCCATATTTTTTTGCTGCTGTAGGAGAAACCATCATTCCTGACCGATCAGATAAAACAGATAGAAATGGAGCAAATGGTTCTTTTAATTGAATTTTGACTGTATTTGCATCCACTACTGTTACAGACTCAACAAATTTAAGTTCTGTTTTTCTTTTGGATGTTTCATCCTTTGCAGAACGTTCTATGTTAAATTTAACTGCCTCTGCATTAAATTCTGTTCCATCATGAAATTTAACACCTGTTTTTAATTTGAATGTATATGTTTTATTGTCTGGTGATACTTCATGAGATTCCGCTAACATTGGAACTATTTTACCTTCTGGAGAAATTTCAACTAACTTATCATACAAACTCGCATACACAAACCGATCCACTAAAGCTGTAGATTCTTTTGGATCAAGTGCTGGTGGATCTGCCCGTAGTCCAATATTGATAACTTTTTTCCCTGTTGTTGCTGTAGTATCTGACTTACTATCTGTTCCTGACTTCGTATCACTACCACCACTACAACCACTTAACATAAGAGCTGTGCCTAACATCGTAGCAAGTAATAACTTACTTTTTTTTCTAAAGTTCATGTGTACCTCTCCCCTTTAACTGTTTTTCCCTATTAGACTGTTCCATCATTGTTCATTTTTTGATATTGTATAGCGGCATTCCCCCTCTCAATGAATCTATTTCTACCTTATGAAATTAAATCGTGATTTTAAAATTTTCATCTCCATAATCACATTTACTCTAGCAATTCCTTGAATATTATTCAGTTTGTTCGTCAAAAATTCTGATAAATCTTCGTATTCCCGAACTAATACTTTAATACATAGTTGATATTCACCAGTTGTTAAGGACATAACACGAATTTCTTCCACTTCTTGTAATATATTAACAACATCATTTAATTTGCCTGCTTCAGTTGCTATTTGAATCATTGCTTGGATATTTAGCCCCGCTTTAACTGGGTTTACAACTCCAAGTAGACTTAACGTATTTTCTTCTTGCATTTGTTGCACTCGCATTCGAATTGTTTTTTCAGTTACTCCTAAGTCTTTTGCAATCTTTGTGAATGGAAGTCGGGCATTATTTTGCAAAGCACAAACAATTCCATAGTCTAAATCATCTAATTCTGGATAAAACGAGCGATCCATAATCCACCTGCATTTATTTTTATTTTTTCTGAATCTTTATCGTGAAATTTTTCGACCTAATTTATATAATTTAGTCCGATATTCTATGAATTATTAGTAATATACTACTAAATACGGTTATTTGCAATATATTTTTTAAATTATTTAACAAACTCACAAAAATAAAAACAGCCTTTATATAAGAAATCTATTAAAAATCAATAAATTTTCTTATATAAAGGCTGTTTTCTATAGAGAATCGGACAGAATTTTTTTAATGATTTTTGTGTCTGGCAATGTTTGGTTTACTCAACTATTAATAATATCTTAGAGATAATGTTTAATTATACTGTTTCAAAAACTCCTCGCTTGCCTCTAGTAAGCATCATCGTTTTTTCATTGTTTAATTAAAAATTTTCTCCTTTCTTTTTTCTGCACAATTTCTCAAACTGCTATAAACGTAGATTTCATGTGATTTTGTCAATCATTCATTTCATGATTATTGGACAATTGGAGTATCTTTTACCTCGATTGTCCAATAATGTAATAATCCTGTGAATCATAGGAAACAAATCCGCAATTCACATATAATTTTTTTGCTTCTTCATTCTCTGAATCTACTTCCAAATGGATATCATTGTTTATTTTTCTTTCCGATTCAATGATTTGCATCAAAGTATTTTTCCCATAGCCTTTTCCTTGATGTTCAGGAAATACAGCAAAACCATATATCCAACTTTCTGTTCCTTCCCGTTGAACACTAATTTTTCCTACTGTTTTCTTGTCTGCCCCAATTAAATAAGTTATTCGGTTCTGTTCACTTAATATTCTCTGATTAAATTCCATTGCTTCTTCTTCTGTGTATCCAAAACATGCCACATCTAGTGTAGAAAGAAGCTGTAAATCATCAGGCTTACTTTCTTTCAACTCTACTATATATGGAAATGAATCTATTTGCTTATTTTCCCACACCATTTGATACTCTGTAAAAGAATAGTCACAGCTATATTTTTCTAAAAATGCTTTACCTGACTGTGAAGACTCTGGTGCATTTAGTAATATCGTTTTTGTCTTTGGAATAGTTGCTAAAGCATCTTGTAAAACTTTCGTAAAAATTCCTTGACCTCTTTTATTAGGATGAACCACTCCACAAATTTCATATTTTTCTCCAAAATTGTAAACTCCTAAAAATCCAATGAGTGTATCATCCTCATAATAGAAAAAATCTTCACAGCTATTCTCTTCTCGTAATCTTAGCATATCCCAATTTAACTTTATCCGTATCTGTTCATGATTTTCGCATATATGTTGTAATTGCTTTAGTTGAACCAACTTCTCTTCTCTTGACAATTAAATCCCTCTCTTCCAAATAATTATTTTCCTGTAAGAACAGTCCTCTGAAAAAAATCTCTGAACCCTTGCTCATAAAAAGAATGCCCTTTACTATCCTGATAAGAATAAGAAATAGAGTCTAAAGGAAAACCGATTTTTATTTCTGAATGCGGCTTAGAAGAAATAATAAACGATTCAGAGCAAATATCTTCCCCATCATAGGTGAAAATAGTTTGTTCATCTATTACTAAACAAATACCATTTTTATATACTGCTTTCATCTCACCACCAAAATAAGTAGCCATAGATGCATAATACTCCGCCATTTCTTTATCCGTTAATATTTTTTCATTTACTCTTCTTATGTGTACTCCCGGTTGTTCTGCGTCACTTAACCCTTCAATGTACAGCCCTGAATCGCAAGAAAATACAGGCGTTTTTGTTGCCTGATAATATGCCAATGCTTTAATTTTCGCATTTTCTAAAGGATTATTTCCACTTTCATCCACATCACTTACTTGTATATGTATATCGTTTAAACTAATAATTTCTAAATCTAACCCTTTTAAATGCTCTCTCATACTATTAAGTTTTGCTTGATTTGTTGTTCCATATAGTAATTTCAAAATAATCTCCTCACATTTCAAAAAAATTATCTCTTTCCACCTTACACACTCTTACAGAAAATTGTTCATACTAGATTGATTTTCCTTTTTCTTGAGCGATTTTGTGCATGGTATTTTCTTTCCAATTTTTTATTGCTTCTAGTGAATCGAAATAAGACACCGTAATCCCTAAAGAATCATCCCGAACACTTTCTGCACCTAAAAATCCTGGTTGCTGACTTACTAATTCCATCATTTTCTCTGCCATTTGTTTATAACCATTATCTGATTCTGTTCGTTTAGATGTAAAAATTACCACATAATCTGGTGGTTGTGGTGTGTGTATCATGTTTATTCCTCCTTTGTTATAGTTTAAAAGTTTTTATAAAATAAGCAACCCAAAAATCTTATAATCAAGATTTCTGAGTTGCTTATAGTGTTATCCTCTAAGCTGTCGTTTTAACTTCCTTACATCAGAAAGACTCAAACCAAATTCTGATGCAAGTTCCATCATTGGACTTTCTTGTTTTTCAATAAAACGATGAAAATCGACTGAGAATAACGGATTTGCGTGAGCAGATGCCCCTTTTTCACTATGACGCATATAACTACTCCCTCTCACCAAACTTTATAGAAGTATGTCCACTTTTGGTTACTTTTATGAAGTTTGGAGAAGAAGTTATTTTTCTACAATCAATGTTACTGGCCCATCATTAATTAACTGTACATCCATCATTGCTCCAAATTTTCCTGTTTCCACAACAAGTCCACGAGATCGTAATTCTGTATTTAACTTTTCATATATTTTCTCTGCATCATCTGGTTTTGCTGCATTCATAAAATTTGGGCGGCGACCTTTTGTACAGTCACCATATAAAGTAAATTGCGAAACAGATAAAATTGCTCCACCTGTATCTATAACAGAGATATTCATTTTTCCTTGATTATCTTCAAAAATTCGTAAGTTCGCTATTTTTTCTGCAACAAAGACCGCATTTTCTTCTGTATCATTATGCGTAACGCCAACAAGCAGGAGAAGCCCCTTCTGAATTTGTCCAACAAGCTGTTCTTCCACTATTACTTGTGCTGATTTCACACGTTGAATAACTACTCTCATTTTTTTACTCCTACTATGTATGCCGTCTAACAGAATAAATATCTGAAACTCGTTTTATTCGTTCCACAACTTTGTGTAAATGAGCTACATTGCGAATAGAAATGGTAAGATTCATTGTTGTCAATTTCTCACGAGAATCTGTATGGGCATTCACTGCAACGACATTTGTTTTTATTTCACCCATTGCCTGTAACACTTCATTTAAAATACCTTGTCGGTCATAACTAACAACTTCTATCCCGACATTATAATCTCGCTCCATTTCTTTAGCAGCTTCCCATTGGACTTCAATTAAACGCTCTTTTTGTTCCTCTGTTATATTGACACATTCCGCCCGATGAACAGAAACACCCCGTCCTTTTGTAATAAATCCGATAATGTCATCACCAGGAACTGGATTACAACAACGGGCAGGACGGATAAGTAAGTTCGTTACTCCTTTTACTTCAATACCACAACCACGTGTACCAGTCGATGGTGCTTGTTTTGTTTTCTCAATTAATTTCTTTTGTTTATCCTCTAAATCACGCTCTTTTCGCCATTTGTCTGTTAAACGGTTAGCGACTTGTGCAGGAAGAATACCATTATAACCGACTGCAGCATACATTTCTTCTTCATTAGAAAAATTAAATTTCTCCGCTACTCTTTTTAAATTTTCATTTGTAAAAATGGTTTTAAAATCAAATCCAAGTTGTCGAACCTCTTTCTCAACTGCTTCTCGCCCTTTTTCTACATTTTCTTCTCGATTTTGTTTTTTGAAGAATTGGCGGATTTTATTTTTTGCATGAGAAGTTTTCGCTATACTCAACCAATCTCGACTTGGTCCATATGAATGTTTGGAGGTAATAAGTTCTACTTGGTCATTTGATTTTAACTCATAATCAAGTGACACAATCTTTTTGTTTATTTTTGCTCCAATTGTTTTATTCCCTAGCTCTGAGTGAATACGATAAGCTAAATCAATCGGACTTGCTCCAATTGGTAAATCATACATATCTCCTTTAGGTGTAAAAACGGCAATTCGATCGTAACTAAGATCTTCCGTTTGTATCGCTTCCATAAATTCTTTTGCGTTCGTTTCTTTTTCAAGTTCTAAAATCTGATTAAACCATGCTAATTTATCATGTTGAGCAGAGGTCCCTTTTTTATATGCCCAATGAGCCGCTACGCCAAACTCAGCAATACTATGCATTTCTTGTGTCCGAATCTGTACTTCCATCGGATCACCTTGCGGCCCTATAACTGTTGTATGAATAGATTGATATCCATTAATCTTAGCTCTCGCAATATAATCTTTAAATCTTCCTTGAACTGGTTTCCAGCATGTATGAATAACACCGAGAGCAGAATAACATTCTTTCATATCATCGACAATAATCCGAAGGGCAAGTAAGTCATATATTTCGTTAAACTGTTTGTTTTGTGAAATCATTTTTTGATAAATACTATAAATATGTTTGGATCGACCATAAATATCTGCTGTAATCGACATTTCTTGAAGCTGTTTCTGAACTTCATTTATTGCTTCATTTAGATGTTCTTCTCGCTCTACTTTTTTTTGTCTCATTAAAGTAACAATTCGGCGGTATTGTTGTTCATTCAAATAGCGAAAACATATATCTTCCATTTCCCATTTCATCTTCGACATTCCTAGCCGATGAGCAAGTGGTGTAAGAATTTCTAACGTTTCTTTAGCGACTCTTTGTTGTTGTTCTACCCCGACATATTCTAATGTTCTCATATTATGTAAGCGATCAGCAAACTTAATTAAAATGACCCGAATATCTTGAGCCATAGATACAAATAGTTTTTGATAGTTTTCTGCTCTATGTTCTTCTTTTGCTGTATATTTAAATTTCTTTAACTTCGTTACACCGTCAACAAGGATCGCTACATCTTCGCCAAACTCTTTTTGAATATCTTCTTTTGTTATGTGTGTATCTTCCACGACATCATGTAAAAAACCAGCGGCAACAGTTGCTCCATCCACAAGTATCGCTCCATCTATTTTTAAACCAATTAAAATACCAGCCACTTGAACTGGGTGAATAATATATGGATCCCCTGACTTGCGTAATACTCCTTTATGGGCATTATCTGCATATTCATAAGCTCTTTTAATCATTTCAATATCTTCAGCCAAAAACTGTTTTGCTAGTTCTAGCACTTGTTCTGAGGTTAAATCTTTTTTACTCATAAAGGTCACCTTTTATAGTTTTTCTCTCTATTATGTTTAATTTTTTTCCAGATGTAAAGATTTATTTGATAAGTCAAGGGGCAATCAAGTTGAAAAACACCCTGATGCCCCTGACTTATATAATGGATGAATAAATGGTTGTCAAAACATAAAAAAATCAAGGAGTCTGGAACAACTGGGGTAAAAAATACCCTAATTGTTCCAAACTCCTTTCAAACGTATTTCTGTCCTACCTAACGTATAGAAATCATCTTCTCTAAAATGTCATCAAAGTCATTATATCATAGCCAGTTAAATTTTTACGTCCTTCTAAATAGGACAATTCAATTAGAAAAGCAATTCCTGCGACAACGCCACCAAGTTTTTCGACTAACTCAATCGTTGCATCAATTGTTCCACCAGTCGCTAATAAATCATCAACAATTAAGACTCGTTGTCCAGGATGAATGGCATCTTTATGCATCGTTAACACATCTTTGCCGTATTCTAATCCGTATTCAACACGAATGACTTCACGAGGAAGTTTTCCTTCTTTGCGAACAGGAGCAAAACCAACACCAAGAACATAGGCAACAGGGCATCCAACAATAAATCCTCGTGCTTCAGGTCCAACAACAACATCGATTTCTCTTTCTTTCGCATATTCTACGATTTGGTCAACTGCATATTTATATGCCTCACCATTATCCATAATGGTTGTAATGTCTTTAAAAAGAATTCCTTTCTTTGGAAAATCGGGAACAATTGTTACATATTGTTTAAGATCCATTTTTCTAATCCCCTTTGCCTATTTTTGCAAAATTTTATCAAACCAACATTTAAGTTGTTGATAATTAGAATAAATAAACACCTGCTCTAGCTCAAGCTGTTCTTGTTTATGCTGGTACGTTTTAGAGTCCGTTAAATCTCGTTTTTGTACATTTTCTACCAAAGAAATCATGCCGTCCTGAACTGTCACAAAGCCAAGTTCACTAAATACTTTTGCCATAAAATGAATCGTTTCTTTTGACCAACCTTTCAAACGTGCTAACTCCGTAGCATACAAATTGGCATTTAACTTTTTCTTTTGAAACAGTTGTTTATAAAACCATGTGAAATGTTCACGGGTTGGTAATGTATTAAAAAAATGATTCTCCATTTGGTGAAATAGAACATAAATACGCTCTGGAAAATGATTTGCAAGCATTTTTGTGATAACTTCTTTTGATGGTGGCATATCAAGAAAAACGACATATTTTCCATCGATTTGTGCATTACTAGCATCAACTATTTCCGTGGCAATAGATTGTAGTTCTAAATCTTTTATAGCTTCACGATTAAAAGCTACAAAAACACTTCTATCCATCGGCAATTCTTTCATCTTTCTAGCTCCACGAAAGTCAAACAACTGCCAGCTTGATACAGACATATCTTGAATCATTAGCTGCGGCTTGCGAAAATTATTCCATTCATTAATCGAAAGTCCGCCAACTACATTTACTTTTGAATTGTTGGCAATTTCATCAAACACATAGCCAAAACCAAAACCAACACTGTCTAGTGTAACACCTTCACGTTCAAAAATCATTTTTATATGCGATTGGTTTGTACCAATTCTTCTAATTGATTGAATATCTAGCTGTTCAAAAAGAATTTGTGGGCGTGGATTTTTCATTCCAAAAGGAGCTAGCTTCTCCAATTGTTCTATCGTATCTATTGTTACATCTTTTAGTTCACAAGTAGCATCAATAGAAGTAGTTTTAATTAAATTATCTTCTGTTAAACATACTCTTGCTTGTTCATTTAACTTTTGTTGCAACGGCTCCAGATTCTCAAGAGGAAGTGTCATTCCTGCCGCCATCGAATGTCCACCGAAATGTGGTAATAAATGTTTGCACATAGATAAGTTTTCAAACAAATCAAATCCAGCAATACTTCGTGCTGAACCTTTAGCAATATTTTTTTCTTTATCTATACTTAACACGATTGTTGGTCGATAAAATAAGTCTACTAACTTCGAGGCAACAATCCCAACAACACCTGCATTCCAGCCTTCTTTAGCGACAATTAAAACAGCATCATCCTTATTTACTATCTCTACCGCTTCTTCTACTGTCTTATTTACAAGTTGTTGTCTTTCTTTATTTAAATTATCTAATTCCTCTGCCATGTTATGTGCTTCTTGTTGCTTCTTACTCATTAATAAATGCACAGCAATATCAGCCGATTGCAATCGCCCTGCCGCATTAATTCTTGGGGCAATCGCAAAACCAACTGTTTCTTCATTAGCAGTGGATTGTTCTACACCACACGTTTTTAGAATTTCTTGAACACCTACTCGATTTGTTACCCGTAACGCTTCAATTCCTAATTTGGCAATTAGGCGATTTTCATCTTCTAATGGCACTAAATCAGCAATCGTTCCTATGCATGCTATATCAAGTAAAGACTCAGGAACTTCCCCAAACAATGCATGAGCTAATTTAAAAGCAACTCCGACCCCTGCCAGTTCTTTAAATGGATATGTACTACCTTTAAGTTTTGGATGAATAATTGCTAACGCTTCTGGTAATACCTCTCCTGGCTCATGATGATCCGTAATAATCAAATCCATGCCAATTTCCTTAGCAATTCCTGCTTCAAATAATGCAGAAATTCCTGTATCAACTGTAATTAATAAAGTAATTCCTTCTTCTTTTGCTAATCGAAATGCTCGCTCATTCGGACCATAACCTTCTGTAAAACGATTCGGAATATAAAAATCAACTGTTGCCCCTAATTGTTGTAACGTTTCCAGAAGCAGAACTGTACTACTTATACCATCGGCATCATAATCACCGAAAATACGAATTTTTTCATGTGTACGAATTGCCTCGTTGATTCTATGTACGGCAATATCCATATCATTTAATAGAAATGGATCATAAAAAGTATTTTTTGTACGTAAAAAAACATCGGCAGATTCTGCTGTATGAAATCCCCTATTTATTAATAATTTTGCTATTAATGGAGAAATAGTTAATTCTTTCACCAAGTCTGCCACTAATTTGTCATCGGTATCTTGCACATCCCAACGAGATTTTGCTTGTAACATATATCTCACCCTACATCATTATACAAAACAAAAGTAGACATTGCATCTTTAATCTTCATAATAAGGATTGACATGGACTAGCACATCATGAACATTGGAAAAGGTCATTAGTTTTTCTCGAACAGATGTAGCAATTTTATGACCTACTTCCACTGTAACTTGTGGATTAACAGCAATTTTTAAATCAATAATCACATAATGTCCATGTTCTCTAGCGTACAAACTATCAATTCTCTTTACACCTTCTACCATTAAAACAGCATCAAAAAAATGAACAGTATCCTCATCATGAAGAACATGATCTAATGCTCTATGAATAGATTCGATCCCAAGTGACCAGCCCATTTTTAAAACAAGTAATGATACAAAAACTCCAGCAACAGGATCGGCATATTCTAACCAGCTAATCTCAAGTTTACCACCGATAATAGCCGCCGCAATTCCAATAAGAGCGGCAAAAGAAGAAAAAACATCAGAGCGATGCTCATAGGCATTAACAATCAGTGCTTGGCTATTAATTCTTTTTCCAAGATTGTATTTGTAACGAAACATCCATTCTTTAAGAACTATGGATAACATTAACGGATATATGGCAATTGTTCCCGGTGCTTTAATTTCACCAAAAAAAGACATTACAGATGACCGACACATTTGTATCCCAATCAAAAATAAAAGAACAGCAACAATAATTGCGGCAATGGATTCTGCTTTTCCATGACCATACGGATGGTCTCGGTCAGGTGGCTGATTTGCTGCTTTAATTCCAATTAATACGGCTAATGATCCGGGAATATCTGACGCTGAGTGAACAGCATCAGCAATTAAGGCGTGACTACCAGATAATGTACCAACTATCCATTTCACTAATGCCAAAAAAAGATTTCCAACAATCCCTACATAAGATGCAAATATGGCTTGTTTCATACGAGTATCTTTTCCCAAAATGTTCTCCCCTTTACTAATTCTCACTCATTCTCGTTTTTAGTATAGCCTATATTGCCAAGAAATGTAAGAAAAGATAACAAAAATGAGTCTGGGGCAAAAGGGGTAGAAAACACCCTGAATTGCCCCAGACTCATGAAATGAATGATTGCCAACACCCAGCAAAATCAGTGTTTGATAAAGTCTTCATTTCACTAAAAATCTTTCAAAAAGATGTATGTCCCTAATCTTATTTCATCTTACACTCTTGCATCATTATAATTTTCCCGACGTTTTTTCTCTTTCTCCGGCTTCGGTTGTTTAAATTTACCGCTTTTCAGTTGTCTAGTTTTTAACACAAGCCATAACTGTGCAGCAATAAAGAGTGATGAATATACCCCTGAAATTAAACCGATAAACAAAGCGATAGAGAAATTCCGAATAGCTTCACTACCTAATATGAGCATTGCTACAACGGTAATCAGAACGGTAAGAACTGTATTAATGGAACGGGTAAATGTTTGTTGTAATCCCTTATTCACAACATTTTTTAAATCATCAACTGTATTGATTTTTTTGTTATGCATAATTTCACGAATACGGTCAAATGTAACAATGGTATCATTAATAGAGTAACCGACAATCGTCAGTACAGCGGCAATAAAGGTAATTTCCACCTCTAAACGTGTAATACTAAAGATCGCAATAATAAAGAATGCATCATATAGAATCGAAGCAATAGATGAAATTGCCATATGAAACTCAAAGCGAATAGCTACATAAATAATAATCCCAAGTGATGCCCATAGTACGGCAAACATTGCATTTTTTGCAAGTTCTTCCCCAACTGTTGGTGAAACGGTACTTACACTTGGCTCATGATCTTTTCCATATTTTTTCTGAAAATAGTCCTTCACATGGAGAATTTGATCTTTATCTAGTACCCCTACTAAACGAACAACAGCCTTTTCACTTTCTGTTCCTGATAAAACAATATCTTTTGGTGTGATTTTTAGAGTCGTTAAATCTGTTCTTAATACATCTTCCGTTAATGGTTGGTTACTAGAAATTTCAATACGAGTTCCACTGGCGAAATCAATTCCTAGATTTAATTTAAATACAAATAACATGATTAAACCAACTAATAAGAGCCCAGCAGAAACAGCTAACAGTGGCTTTCTATATTTAACAAAATCCCATTTATCGAATTTTGTTGGTACTTCTGTGTGGTCTGCTTTGTCGCCAAGATTAAGTACCTCTTCTTTTTTCACACCGAAATAACCAATTTTTTCATTAAACCAACGGCTTTCTACTAACAAACCTAACAGCAAACGTGAACCGAATACAGCTGTTAAGAAACTCATAAAAATACCGATTAATAACATGGTTGCAAAACCTTTAACAGCACTTGTTCCAAAAATAAACAATACACTACCTGCAATAATGGTTGTAATGTGTGCATCAAAAATCGCTGTGAATGCTCCACGACTCCCAATTCGGAATGCCGAAATAAGCGACCTACCAAGTTTCAATTCTTCTCGTATTCGCTCGGCTGTAATAATGTTCGCATCAACAGCTATACCAATACCGAGAACAAACGCCGCTATACCTGGAAGCGTCAGCACCCCATGCATCCAGTGGAAAATAACGAGAATGAAATATGTATACAAACTAAGTGTAATTACTGCAACAGCTCCCGGAATACGGTAATGCAAAATCATAAATGCATAAATGATTAATACCCCAACAATTCCAGCAAAAACAGTTTTATCTAAAGCATCTTTCCCAAACTGTGCTCCAACAGATGTCGAGTAAATTTCTTTTAATTCTACTGGCAATGCACCAGCATTTAGAAGATCAGCTAAGTTCTTTGCTTCAGCTGCCGTAAAATTCCCTGTAATTTGCACATCTGTTTGATTAAACACTTGTCCGACATTTGCCGCTGATACATATTTTGTATCCGCTTTTCCAACTTCCTTTTGATATGAATCTTTTCCTTTTTGGAAGTCAAGCCAAATGACCATAACATTATTTGGAGCAAGGTCTAATATTTTTTGTGTAACATCTTTAAATTTACCAGCATCTTTTAATTTAATTGCTACACTTGGCTTATTATTTTGATCAAATGATTGTGAAGCTCCACCTTCTTTTAATTCACTACCATCCATTAATTCATTGTCTTGGTAGTCACGAAATGTTAGCTTTGCTTGTGTCGAAAGTATTTCCCTTGCTTGTGCCTGATTGGTCACACCAGCTAATTGGACACGAATACGATCCGTTCCTTCAATTTGAATATTTGGCTCACTGACACCAAGAACGTTAACACGCCTTTCCAAAGCACTAACTGTACTTAAAAGAGCTGTTCGATCAATTTTATCTCCAGGTTTTACAGGATGAACTTCATACAAAATTTCAAACCCACCTTGAAGATCAAGTCCAAGACTAATTCCTTTCACAACATTCATCAGTGTTGGAACCATTACACCAATAGATAATACCAGTACCAGAAAAAATATAATAATTCGATTACGTTTAACCATGAATGCCTTGCTACCGATAATGGAATACGTTGTTGCCCATTTCGATAAAACGGCTTCCCTCCTTTATTTTTACGAAGCTTAACGTTGCAACTACGAAGCTTGTCTTTTATCCAATCTTTATTATGGATGACATTATTCGCCATGTCAATTTAGTCATTCACTAATGCATCCAGTGCTTCAAGCCCAGCCCCATCAAACCAACTATCTGTTTCTTTACTTGTCTTCACTGTCGCATACGCCATATAATGTCCAACACTTAAAGACATAATATCCGCAACAATTTCATGCAATTTAATTTCTCGTTCTTTTCGCCACTTTCTTTTCATTAGACAATCCCACACCTCTGATAGTAATACATGTTCATAACCGAGTAAATGAAACTCTTCCACCTTACTAATAAGAACTGGCATTAATTGCTCCTTCATTCCCTCTAATTCTTCTTTCATTTAACTTTCCCCCTTGTCATGCTTTGTCCACTTCTTTGCATACATTCATTGTATAAAAAAATTAAGCGTTTGAGAAGGTGGGAGTACAATGTCAAAATTTTTAAAAGGAACTTTTATTTTAATTGTTGCAGGTTTATTTACAAGAATGCTTGGATTTATTAATCGAATTATTATCGCAAGAGTTATTGGTGAAGAAGGTATAGGCTTATATATGATGGCTGTACCAACACTTGTTTTAGCAATTACCATTACGCAAATGGGCATTCCGATTGCTATCTCTAAATTAATTGCTGAAGCAGATGCCACTGGGAATCAACGCAAAGTAAAAAATATTCTTATTGTCTCCCTTGCTACGACTGGAATTGTTAGTCTTATTTTTTGTCCGCTACTTTTTTTCTCAGCACCTTGGCTCACCCAAACATTATTTACTGATTCTCGCACATATCTTCCACTGATTACCATTGTTCCCGTCATTCCGATTATAGCTATCTCTTCCGTTTTACGTGGCTACTTTCAAGGCAAACAACAGATGAAACCATTTGCTTATTCTCAATTTATTGAACAAATTGTAAGGATTAGTTTAATTGCTTTCTGTACACAACTTTTCTTACCTTATGGAATTGAATATGCTGCTGCTGCTGCTCTCTTAGCATCCGTCATTGGTGAACTTGCCTCCCTTCTTTATTTGTTTGTGGTCTTTAAAATGAAAAAAAATATTACAGTAAGGAAAAAATTTTGGACACATCTGACAAATGGTAAAGAAACTTTCCATGAATTAATGCATATTGCCCTTCCAGCAACAGGAAGCAGACTGGTTGGCTCATTTGCTTGGTTTTTTGAGCCAATTGTTGTTGCCCATAGTTTAGCAATTGCAGGGATTACAACAAGTATTGCTACAAGACAATACGGAGCATTGACTGGTTACGCCCTTCCTGTGTTAATGCTTCCGTCTTTTATCACATATTCTCTAGCTACATCTCTTGTTCCTGCTATTAGCGAAGCAGCTGCCAATAATCAACCTCGTGTCATTGAACATTTACTCAGACAAGCAATAAGATTAACACTTGTTACCGGTGGCTTATCTATCGTTATTCTATATGTATTCGCTACACCACTTCTCCAATTTATGTATGGGACGAATACTGGTGACATATTTATTAAAATACTCGCTCCATTTTTCTTATTTTATTATTTACAAGGTCCATTTCAAGCGGCTCTTCACGCACTTAATTTAGCTACTGCTTCGTTAATTAATAGCCTAATTGGAGCAATTGTAAAAACTGCATTAATTTTTGCTCTTGCCACCCGCCCAGAACTCGGTATTAAAGGGGCGGCTCTTGCTATTATCATTGGAATTGTTCTCGTAACCGTTCTCCACTATGCAACTTTATTAAAAACCTTATCTTTATCCATTTATATCATGGATTATATAAAAATAATCATCACCATGTTTATATCTGGATTTGCTGGCTATAGTGCGTACCACTTTTTAAATGGCTACACACTAGGATTTAAAACAACCGAATCTATTCTTCTAACTAGTTGCTTATACGTGATTCTCCTTTTACTATTTAAACTCGTTAAAAAAGAAGAACTAGTCCGCTTACCTATTTTTGGTAAATGGCTAGGATTTTTTGCCAGATAAATGATGTATGAGAAAGTATGCTTAAATACATTTTAATGAAATGAATAGCTTATTAACCTATTGATTTTACTGAATTTCGGAAACCATTCATTTCATGAGTTTGGGTCAATTGGGGTGTTCTTTACCCCCTTTGTCCCAAACTCATCTACATATAATTGCCCATCTGCAAATGTACACATCGAAATTTCTTCAATAGGTAAACCCTTGTTTGCTAGTTGCTTATAAAGCCAATCGTCAGTTCGCCCCATAAGCTTTAAATGTTCCGTTTGAATTTCACCATCTTGAATAAGCGGAAATGAAAGTTGTTGTTTTGTTTTTTCGAATACTGACAATTTCCCTGATGTTTCTAAGATGGCAAAATCTACATCAGCAATATTTGTAATATTTTTTTCTCGTAACTGGACAAGTAAATCGTCAAAATTATACCGTTGTTGTTGCATTGCTTGTTCATCAATTTTTCCTTTATTAATAACAATCGTCGGCTTTCCTTCGAGAAAATGACGAAACCGCTCACTTTTTAGTGACAGCTGAGCAAAACCAATTTGAATAAGCATTAGTATAATCATTGGAAGAACAGAATGAACCCACAAATTATTTTTTAATTCAATTCCAATAACTGCAATTCCAGCTATCATAACAAATACAATTAAATCAAGCAGACTAAGTTCACCAATTTCTCTTTTCCCCATCAAACGAAAAATAATCAAAATAATAAAGTAGACAATAATTGTTCTTATACAAACTGAAATGGAATCACTCATAAAAAACCACCTTTTTCATTGTGAAACTATAAAAAACATTTTAAATATTTTTATTGAAATCAATAGTTCATCAAAATGCTGATTTTACCGTATTTTAGCAACTATTCCTTTCAAGAGGATGGGACAATTGGGGGGGCATCTTTTTTGCTCCATCTTCACCTTTTCTATAGTATGTGTACTTTTTCCCAACAAATGATAAACATTTTTTTCCAACTTCAAGCATATGTTTTTATAAACTTGGACAGGAGGAAAGTATATGCCTAAACTTAGTAAAGCTGTTATGTATGGGGTTGGAACAATTTTCACACTAGCCATTATTACAAGCTTGTTTGTATCACTTATTTTAACATTTACGGATGCACAAGAAAGTTCATTTAAATGGGTATTTATCCTCTCATCATTTGCTTCTTTATTTCTCGGTGGATTTGTTGCTGGGGGAAAAGGAAAACAAAAAGGATTGCTTCTTGGCGGATTAACTGGACTGTTATTTACATTAATTATCTTTCTCTTTCAGTTTCTTGGTGTCGATCAACTATTTACATCTCATCAATGGTTGTATCATTTGATATTTACAGGTATGGCAATGATTGGTGGCATTTTTGGAGTAAATACAGCTGTTAGTCGAGCATAAAGAGGAAGTCTGGACAGAAGTCTTTTTAAAAGGTTTTTGTTGAAATAAATGACTCACCAAAATATTGATTTTACGGGGTTTTGGTAACCATTGACTTCATAAATTTAGGTCAATCGGGTAAAAAATAACCCGACTGACCTAAATTTAATCTAACAATAATTTCCCATCAGCATCAATTCTAGCATGTAAAGAAGATCTTCCATCCAAGAATTTATGTGAGCGAACACCTATTTGAATAATTACTTCTTCTTCTACTTTACCAGCTTTAATACTCTTGCTTGCGGGAACAATAACCCTTGTTGGTGTTCCTCTTGCTTCAAGGCTTTTTACATACACATCTCCAAACGCCCGAATTTCTCCACCACGCATTACTCCACCAATCCTTACATCTCCATAAGCAACAATATTTGTATTATGGCATCCTTGTTTGGTAAAGGTAACGTCCCCCGCACTTGTAATATCACAATTCAAACAGTATGGCATCATAACGTGCGGGGCTTTTACTGGTGCAATATCTACTTTTTCTCTAAGATTATGGAATAATTCCGAAAAAAACTCAACCTCTTGAAAAGAAACTCTCGAAATAAGAAAATCCGTATTAAACATCCTAACCCCTTCTTCTATTACTGATGTCCATTCATCATCCACACTCGGTTGGGATATAATATGTTGGTGAACATTACGCAGGGAATCACCTATTGTTGAGAATTGTGTCTTTGAGAGGATGCTCATTATTTTTTGGACATCCCCATCCAAAATTTCAACAGATGCTGAGTTCGACTTCATTTTTGATAACACTTGGCGAACAGCAAAAATAAATTGCAGAATTTTATCATCGGCATCGATAATTAATTGTTTATTTTTCATAAGTGCTAGAAGCAAACCACCTGCAATAATTGAACTTTTAATCGCATTTTTAGTTATCGTAATATCTTGACCAGCAGATAATGTCGCTTGAATAGATGTTCCTTTCAATAGAATAGATCCCATAGCATCAATCGTCATTCCTGGCTCTAATCCACCTTCTACTTCAATATCTCCTTTAAATCGAAGATTTCCAGTTCGGATATTCACATCGCCTTTATGAAAAAGAGCAGATACAACTTCTACTGTAATTATTTGTCCTTTTTCCTCTTGAATAGGACGACCACTTGTAGTTGATATCAAAACTCCTTCATCAATTGTAACACCTTTACCATTTCTCAAAACTACTTCAAATACAGGTTTAGGTTCAATTACTTCACCGGTTACCATCATCCCTGGTATTCCAGGTTTAGCAGGCATAGGTTCTGCTAATTTTTCTCCTGCCTCCACAGTTGGAAGGTATACCTCACGAAAGTCTACTGTTCCATCTTCACGAATAACAGGAACACTTCTTCCCTCCATTTCAACAAACCAGTGTACACTTCCATTCTCTCCTTCTACTACTGGTACTCCTTCAGTCACGACAAGGGTTATATCTTTATTTGATTGAATCGCCTCTACAATTTTCGATTCATCAACTTCCGTAACAATCCCCATATCTGAAAGTTCCTTGTAAACATCATCAATGGTCAAATCATCTTTCTTCACTTTTGTTTCCGTCACTTTTATTTCAATATTAGAAGCAGGTGCTGTATCTTTAATTTTTCTCAAAGTAGCATATGCAGGTGATACATACAAATCTACTTTCATCTTCTTTCTGTCTATCGTCAATTTTAAAACACTGGATTTCTTAGTATCTTGAATAGGAAGTAATTCGATGACATCCCCTTCTTGCACATAATAAGTTCCTGTTTCTTCTTTGTCATTAACTATCATTTTCACTAAAATATTCCCTGTAATAGCCGGAGGATCTTGCCCTTCTACGAGTGACGCAACAACTACTCCATTTTCAATCTTTAAAGTGGATTTAGCAATTTCCTCATCAAAATACTCTTCTTCTACTTCTACTGTTTCTACAATCTCAACTTGTTTATCTGTTTGTTGTTCGAGTTCTATCTTTTGTTCTATTCCTTCTTCTTTTATGTCCCTTTTAAATATATTTTTTATCCAACTCATTGATATCACCTTTATTTTTTATTGTATCATCTGTATTAGCCAAAATATTTATTATTTTTCATAATAATTTTATTATAAACCAATTCATATAAAAAAAATATACTTCTTTTATAAATTAATTTTAAAAATAGTTTATATATGTTCTTAGCTTAGCTAAGCTAATTTATTTTACTCTATTCTTAGTTAAAATACCATTTACAACTTACTTATACGGAGCAAAAAAAAAGGTAAACCATCTCAATTAACCCACCCTCATTTTAAGGTACGGTTTCAAAACTCCGTATAACAAGTATTGAAACCTATATCCTTAATCATAAAACGGTTCAATAAAAAGAAGCTCAAAAAAGTTTCCCTTTCTGAACTTCTTTTTTATTAAAAGTTTACAGTTCTTGCATTAATCTTGCATAGTTACTAAAACGGAACTGTGCATCCCGTTGTGTTTTGGCAAATAGTTTTGTTGCGTGCTCTTTATCTTGACGATACAAAGCAGAATAACGAACTTGACTCATTAAAAAGTCATTAAACTTATCCCAAGTTGGTTGTTTAGAATCCAATTCAAACGCTGGTTTTCCTTCTTCAAAACGTTCAGGATTGAAACGGTACATCGACCAATATCCACAATCAACCGCTATTTTCATTCCATTTTGCGAACAAGCCATGTCTATTCCGTGAGCAATACATGGTGCATAAGCAATAATCAGTGATGTTCCTGGGTATGCTTCTGCTTCACGAATCGCTTTAATTGTTTGTGCTTGACTCGCTCCCATCGCAATTTGAGCTACATAGACGTGACCATAACTCATTGCCATAAATCCTAAATCTTTTTTACGAGTTTCTTTCCCTGATGAAGCAAATTTCGCCATTGCTGCCGCAGGTGTTGATTTTGATGCTTGCCCACCTGTATTGGAATATACTTCTGTATCCATTACGAAAATATTTACATTAGCTCCTGTAGAAAGAACGTGATCTAGTCCACCATAACCAATGTCATATGCCCAACCATCACCACCAAAAATCCACATAGAGCGTTTTGTTAAGTGTGTACGCTCCGCATAGATTTCTTCAAGTAAACTATTACCAGTTTTTTCTTGCTCTAGTAAACTCGTAACTGCATTTGCTCGCTTACGTGTGTCATCTCCACTATCAAATCCATCTAACCAAGCATTAAATGTATTAGTTAATGAATCGCTCACACCTTCAGCCAATGCTTTTTGGATATTCTCTTTTAAGTGTGCTCGTTGTGTTTGAACAGAGACTGACATTCCATATCCATACTCTGCATTGTCTTCAAACAAAGAATTTCCCCATGATGGCCCTTGTCCTAAATGATTCGTTGTATATGGTGTTGACGGTGCTGATGCTCCCCAAATAGATGAACACCCTGTTGCATTAGCAATCATCATTCGGTCACCATACAATTGTGTAATTAATTTAACATATGGCGTTTCTCCACAACCTGCACAAGCTCCAGAGAATTCAAGCAATGGTTGTTTGAACTGGCTTCCTTTTACAGTTGATAATTTAAGCGGAACTTCTTTTTCAGATAACGTCATCGCAAATTCCCAGTTATCAATTTCTTCATGTTTTGTTGATAACGATACCATGGAGAGTGATTTTTCTTTCGTTGGACAAGCCTCTACACAAATTCCACAGCCTGTACAATCTAACACAGATACTTGGATACGATAATTTAGTTCTTTCAAACCTGTTGCCGCTTTAGAAGTAAAATCCTCTGGTGCAGCCGCTACTTCTTGCTCGTTCAGTAGAAACGGTCGAATAACAGCATGCGGACAAACAAATGCACATTGATTACATTGAATACAAGTATCTATATTCCACTCTGGAACAGATAACGATACGCCACGTTTTTCAAAAGCGGCCATTCCTTGTTGAAGTGTTCCATCAACCATACCGTTCGCAATTAAATCACCAACCGTAATTAAATCACCTTTTAATTCGCTCATTGGGTCAAGAATATTACGAATATGTTCTGGTCTTGTTCCATCTATTTGTTTTTCTTCTACTTCGATTGTTTTCCATGATGCAGGGATTTCTACTAAGTGTGTAGCATTGACTCCTTGATCAATCGCAGCATGGTTCATGTTTACAACTTTGTCGCCTTTTTTTCCATATAATTTTACGACATCTTTTTTCAGTTCTGTAACAGCTACGTCAATCGGAACAACAGCAGAGAGTTTAAAAGCTGCTGCTTGCATAATCATATTAATTCGGCGTCCAAGTCCTAACTCTTTAGCAATTTGTCCCGCATCAATTGTATAAAATTGAATATTTTTCTCTGCCAAATAACGTTTCATTGCTGATGGCATTCTTTCCATTAATTTCTCTTCTGACATACTACTGTTTAAGAGGAATGTTCCATTTTCTTTTAAACCTTCTAGTACATCATAACGGAAAATGTATGATTCATTATGACAAGCAATAAAATCTGCATGGCTAATTAAATAAGATGATTTTATTTCGTTCTTACCAAATCGTAAATGCGAGATGGTTACTCCACCTGATTTTTTGGAATCATAAGCAAAGTATGCTTGCACATGCATATCAGTATTGTCACCAATTAATTTAACAGCCGTTTTGTTTGCTCCAACTGTTCCATCAGAACCAAATCCCCAGAACTTACATGAAACATTTCCTTCTGGAGCTGTATCAATCGCTGGAACACGCTCAATAGATGTATGCGTAACATCATCAACAATTCCAACTGTAAAACGATCAAATGGATTAGTTGATGTCAAATGGTGGTATACACTAGCAATTTCTGTAGGCGTTACTTCTTTTGAACCAAGTCCATAACGTCCACCAATAATAAAAGGTGCATTTTCTGTTCCATAATATGCACCTTTTACATCTAAATATAACGGTTCTCCTTCTGAACCTGGTTCTTTTGTGCGATCGAGAACAGCAATACGTTTAACAGTTGCTGGCATTGCTTTAAATAAATGCTCTTTTGGAAATGGTCTATACAGATGAATATTAATTAAGCCGTATTTGCCACCTCTTGCATTTAAGTAATCAACAACTTCTTCTATAGCTGTACAAACAGAACCCATCGCAATGATAACGTTCTCAGCATCTTCTGCACCATAATAGTTAACTAGCTGGTAATTTGTTCCACGTAATTTATTAATTTCACCCATATATTCCTCAACAATACCTGGGAGATTTTCATAATATTGATTAACTGTTTCTCTTTGTTGGAAATAGATATCTGCATTTTGAGCTGACCCAACTGTTACAGGATGATCTGGATTTAATGCTTTCTTTTTGAACGCTTGTAATGCCTCTTGGTCTACTAAACTAGCTAATTCTTCATATTCAATCACTTCTACTTTTTGATATTCATGTGATGTTCTAAAGCCATCAAAGAAATTCATAAATGGTACTCGCCCTTTTAATGCCGCTAAATGAGCAACTGCTGATAAATCCATTACTTCTTGCACAGAGCTTTCAGAAAGCATCGCAAATCCTGTTTGCCGTGCTGCCATTACATCACTATGATCACCAAAAATACTTAACGCACTTGTAGCAAGTGCCCGAGCAGAAATATGAAAAACAGCTGGCAATAATTCTCCTGCCATTTTGTACATATTTGGAATCATTAATAGTAAACCTTGAGAAGCCGTAAATGTTGTCGTCAATGCTCCCGCTTGTAATGAACCATGAACAGCTCCAGCTGCTCCTGCTTCTGATTGCATTTCAACAACTTTCAGTGTTTGTCCAAAAATATTTTTCTTACCTTTTGTTGCCCACTCATCAGCAAGTTCTGCCATTGCAGATGATGGAGTTATTGGATAAATAGCTGTTACTTCTGTTAATGCATAAGCTACATGGGCTGCGGCTTCGCTTCCATCCATGGTTTTTTTTCTTCTCATTTTTATCATTCCTTTTCATAGGTGTTTAATTTTTGAAAACGCTTACACTATATAAGAGCTTTACATAAAGAATGCTAAAGTGTCGTTCTTATTTTAAATAGTTCCTCGCAAATTTCGACAAATACTGTGTTAATTATACCATATCTTGTCCAATATCACCATGGATAATTTTTGAATATATTTCATTGATTGTATACAATAGAAAGAAAAAAAGTTGGTGATTTTATGCTTCGATTATTAACAAAAAAAGATCATGACATTGTTTGGAATTTTTTGAAGGCGGAAGCTTCTATTAATTTGTATGCAATTGGGAACATCGAAAATTTTGGTTACAACCAAGAATTTCAACAACTATGGGGATGGTTTGAAGAAGGTATATTACGTGCAACCATGATGCGGTATTACTCTCATTTCATGTATTATGCAAAAAAAACGATTCCCATCGAACCGTTTGTCCACATTATTCAAGATTTCAATGAGGCTTATATCTTATCTGGAAAAACAAAACTCGTTGAACCGTTTGAACAATTTCTGGAAAGTACTTTACTGCCAAGGAGAGATACATATTTTTCCGAATGGATTGCTTCAAGAAATGAACATACTGTATTAGATGCACACGTTATTCAAGCGGATATAGAAGATATTGATGATATTTTGTCGTTAGAATCAAAAGTTCCAGAATTTGGTTCGATGAATACAACGTATGAAATGATTGAGCAGACATTCTATTCAAAAACAGGTCGAACATTTTTTATTAAAGAAAATGGAAAAATGATTGCATCAGTTAGTACAGAAGCAGAAAATTCATTATCAGCAATGATAATTGGGGTGTGCACACATCCAAATTATCGAGGGCGTGGACTTGCTTCAAGGATTTTGTCACACGTCCTAACAATTCTTTCTCAAGAAGGAAAAATCGTTTGCTTATTTTATAATAACCCTAGTGCTGGAACGATTTATAAACGACTTGGTTTTTATGATATTGATATGTGGACAATGTATCATTAAGACTGGTTCAATCGGCGAAAAACTCCCCGAATTGAACCACCCTCATGAAGTGAATGGTTATCAGAACTAAAATATTAGCAATTTAGCAACCATTCACCTCACTAAAACCTTTCAAAAAGATTTTTGTTTCAGACTCACTTCAAAAATAAGGAATTAAACTGTGGGTCTTTCACTTGATGCTGTGAAATAAACTCATACAGTGCTTCATATGCTGTTCTCTCGATTTTTTGCAAATAATTATTGACACGACGATTAAAGCGATTTCTTTCCATATCATCAGAAAGTGTTCGTTCAATGATATATGCCATGTCTTGCAGATTTTCTATTGGATAAATAAGTCCTTTATCTTCTAAATAATGTAAGTTCACTTCTTCTTGACCTGGTAAACAAGATAATGTGAATGCTGGCAAGCGTTTTTGTAACACTTCACTAATAGTTACACCACCAGGCTTTGTAACGATAGCATCAACTGTATCATATAATTCATTCATTTCCTCTCTTGATGTAACATAAGAAAGTGGACGAATATATGGATTGTTTAGCTCTTTCAATGTCGTGTATAACTCTTCATTCTTTCCACATAAAACAGTATACGTCATTTTTGTAGTTGCTGTATTTTGCATAAGTGGAAGCATATCGCCAAGCCCCAAATTTCCTCCTGCAAACAACACATTTAAGGAGGTAATATTTCCACGTTTAATTATGGTGTTTGGTGTAATTTGTTCATGAACCGGAATACCTGTGACAATAATTTGTTCCGCAAATACACCATGCCTGACAATTAATTCCATTTTTGCTTCTTCATTCGGAACACAATGATAATCAATCGCTGATTTTCCCCAAATCGCACTTGTAAAAAAATCCGTATACACATTCGCAACAGGAACATTAATCTTTCCAGTTTTTTTTAATTTCTCAAGAATACGAGAAGGAAAAGAATGGGTGCAAATAATAAAATCAGGTTTTTCTTCTTTCAAAAGTCGTTGCATCTTCTTATCAAAGTAAAAACTTAGCGGTCTGACACGCTGACTTCGCTGCACTTTCTTTCTCTTCCCTGCATAAATCCCATAAAGCATATGATACGATTGTGGATACTGGCGAATCCACTTTATATAAAGATCCCCAACTAATTTCTCCATATGTTTATTACAATAACTTAGTATATCCACTTTCTTTATCTCAGCCTGTGGGAATTTTTGCTTTAATACATGAATTAAGGCATCCGATACTTGATGGTGCCCTGAAGGCATTTGGAAGAGTGGCATAATCAGTATTTTCATGATGTAACAGTCCCCTTTCTCAACTGCACCTTTTAAATTTATATATTTTGATTTTCCCTGATTTATAGTGCAATAGTCAAGTGGAAATATATTTTCTTTTAGTATACTACTCTACACCATTCGATAAAACATTCCTTTGTTCGATTTTTTCTCCGCCTTAAGACGTATTTTTCATCTATATTAGATGTGTTTTTTAGTAAAATCCCTGCAAAAAATTAACTGAAGTTGAGCATAAATCTATATTGGAACTTTTTTGTAAAGTGAATGGTTTGCTAAGATGTTAATTTTACAGGATTTTGGCAACCAATCTTAAACACAAAGATAGGGCAATCAAAATATTTTTTACCTCTTTTCTCTCATCCTCTTCTTCTAATTATAATATATTTTACCAAAAACATCCCTTTATAAGTATTATAAAAAATAATAAGGTTTACAAAAAAGCAATTCTTCCCATCTATTTAGGTTTTTGGGAAGAATTGCTTCATATTGCCTCTATGCCTTCTCGGAATCCTTTAAAACTTCTCGAACTGCTCCACGATCAAAAGTAAGACGTGTACCATCACCAATGATAAGTACAAACGTTTTATCTTCTACTGCATCTACACGACCATGTAAACCACCAATCGTGACAATTTTATCGCCTTTACTTAAAGCTCCCTGCATTTCTCGAACCGCCCGCTGACGCTTTTGTTGTGGACGGATCATCAGAAAATAAAGTACCACAAATATTAATAACATTGGTGCAAACTGAAGTAATTGTTGCATATTCTCTCTCCTTTTTTAATTAAAAATTTTTGGCATTCTCTTTATTGAAGCCATATTCCTCAAAAAATTCATTTCGGAAGTCCATTAAACGATCTTCACGAATAGCTTGACGAACATTCCTCATTAAGTGTAGCAGAAAATAAACATTATGATAAGACATTAGTCTAATTCCAAAAGTTTCATCACAGCGAATTAAATGACGAAGATAGGCTCTTGTATAATTTCGGCAAGTATAACAGTCACATTTCTTATCAAGCGGTGTGAAATCTCTTTCGTACTTGGCATTTTTAATGACTACCCTGCCCTCTCTTGTCATTGCTGTTCCATTACGTCCAATTCTTGTTGGTAACACGCAATCAAACATATCAATCCCTCGAATTGCTCCATCAATAAGCGAATCAGGCGAACCAACTCCCATTAAATAACGTGGCTTATTGGTTGGTAAAAATGGCGTAGTGAACTCTAACATGCGATTCATAATTTCTTTTGGTTCACCAACTGATAACCCACCGATAGAATAACCTGGGAAATCCATTGCCACTAAAGCTTCTGCACTGAGCTTACGTAAATCTTCAAATTCTCCACCTTGAACAATGCCAAATAATCCCTGCTTTGATGTGTTTTGATGTGCATTCAAACATCGCTCTGCCCACCGTGTCGTTCTCTCTACTGAATTTTTTACATATTCGTAAGTTGCAGGATATGGTGGACATTCATCAAATGCCATCATAATATCTGCTCCCAAATAGTTTTGAATTTCCATTGCTTTTTCAGGTGACAAAAACAATTTATCTCCATTCAAATGATTGCGAAAATGAACGCCTTCTTCTTCAATCTTACGCAATTTACTCAAACTAAATACTTGAAATCCGCCCGAATCAGTCAAAATTGCTTGATCCCAGTTCATAAACTGGTGCAATCCACCTGCTTCTTTGACAATTTCCGGTCCAGGGCGTAACCACAAGTGGTATGTATTGCTTAAAATAATCCCTGCTCCCATTTGCTTTAATTCTTCTGGAGCTAATGTTTTTACTGTTGCTTGTGTGCCAACAGGCATAAACATCGGTGTTTCAAATGAGCCATGTGGTGTATGAATCATCCCAAGCCGAGCATTTGTCTGTTTACACGTTTTTATTAACTCATACCGAATTGCCAAAAAAACTACCTCCTATTAAATAATCAACATTGCATCACCAAAACTAAAGAAACGATATTTTTTTTCAATCGCTTCTTGATACGTATTCAAAATTGTTTCACGAGTTGCTAAAGCACTTATGAGCATAATTAGCGTTGATTTTGGCAAATGAAAATTGGTAATCATACCATCAATTGCTTTAAATTCATAGCCGGGATAAATAAAAATATTTGTCCAACCACTACTTTTTTCAAACATTCCACTCTTAGAAGTAATTGTTTCTAATGTACGTGTCGATGTTGTTCCAACCGAAATAATTCGCCCGCCTGATTGTTTCACGCTATTTAATAATTCTGCTGTTTCTTTGGTCATTACATAAAACTCAGCGTGCATTTCATGTTGTTTCACATCATCGACACTCACTGGACGAAATGTTCCAAGCCCTACATGAAGGGTAATAAAGGCTACTTTCACACCCTTTTTTTTAATTTCTTCTAATAATTCCTCTGTAAAATGAAGTCCTGCCGTTGGTGCAGCTGCTGATCCTACTTCTTTTGCATAAACAGTTTGATAGCGTTCTTTATCATTCAACTGCTCTTTGATATATGGAGGTAATGGCATTTGTCCGAGTGTATCAAGAACTTCATAAAAAATTCCTTCGTACTGAAATTCAAAAGTTCTTCCACCATGCTCACTTTGTTCCACACAAATAGCTTTCAGTCTTCCATCACCAAAGGTTACAACTGTCCCTTGTTTTACACGCTTTGCAGGTTTTACTAATGTTTCCCAAATATTTTCACCTGTTTGTTTTAATAAAAGAAGCTCAATCATTGCTCCTGTATCTTCTTTTTTTCCATACAAACGGGCTGGCAATACTTTTGTGTCATTTAAAACTAAACAATCGCCTTCTTGCAGATAATCGAGTATATCACGAAATGTGTGATGACTTGTTTCATCTGTTTCCTTGTTAAGCACAAGTAGACGTGATGCAGTTCGCTCTATAAGCGGTGTTTGGGCAATTAATTCCTCTGGTAAATCAAAATCAAATAAATCTACTTTCATTTTTCCACCTACTATTTCAGTCAAAATCCTTCAGCCAAACTTTCGTCCCAGCTTTATTTACTTCGTTATTTCTTCTAAACCAAAATGGTCATATACACTCTCTGTAACAACTCGTCCACGTGGCGTTCGTTGTAAAAAGCCAATTTGTAATAAATATGGTTCATACACATCTTCAATTGTTTGTGATTCTTCGCCAATTGTTGCTGAAATTGTTTCCAGTCCAACTGGGCCACCACGAAACTTTTCAATAATTGCTTTTAAAAATTTATGGTCGATGTGGTCTAAACCAAGTTTATCTACTTGTAAACGATTTAATGCTTCCTCTGCAATTGAAAATGTAATTGTATCATTTCCTGCTACTTGAGCAAAGTCACGCACACGCCGAAGAAGACGATTCGCAATCCGTGGCGTTCCTCTCGAACGTCTAGCTAATTCAAAAGCAGCATCTTTATCAAGCCCAATTGCGAAAATATCGGCTGTTCGCATGACAATATCCATCAATTGTTCTGGCTCATAGTATTCTAATCTGGACAGCACACCAAACCGATCTCGAAGTGGTGCAGACAACGCTCCTGCCCTTGTTGTTGCTCCAACTAATGTAAATGGTGGTAAATCAATTCGCACAGAACGAGCTGTTGATCCTTTTCCAATCACAATATCTAAACAGAAATCTTCCATTGCTGAATACAATACTTCTTCAATCACACGTTGTAATCTATGGATTTCATCAATAAATAATACATCACCTGGTTGTAATGCGGTTAAAATTGCCGCTAAATCTCCTGGACGTTCAATGGCTGGCCCTGAAGTTGTCCGAATTTGTACACCCATTTCATTCGCAATAATAATTGCTAAGGTTGTCTTACCAAGTCCCGGTGGCCCATACAACAAAACATGATCTAATGTTTCCTCACGAATTTTTGCCGCTTCAATAAACACACCTAGATTTTCTTTTACTTTATTCTGTCCAATATAATCTTGTAATTGCTGTGGACGAATTCCTGTTTCTATTGATGCATCTTCTACATCTGCTAGCCTAGAAATAATTCTGTCTTCCATTTCCCCCGCCTACTTTAATAATTTTTGCAGAGCTAATTTAATATATTGATCGGTCGTTAAGTTTTCCGTTGATAACTGTGGTATAATCCGCTGAATTTCACGTTCCGCATAGCCAAGAACACGCAATCCTTCTAACGCATCATTCAAGGATTCCGAGCTCGTTTGTTCTGTGCGTACATACTGAACAGGTAGCGAATCAAAACCAATATCCGCTAATTTCCCTTTTAAATCCAGAATCATTTGCCTTGCTGTTTTTTTACCAACACTTGGAAACTTACATAAAAATGTTTCATTCTCTTCTTCAATTGCTTGAATAAGTCTAGTCTGTTCTCCTGATGCCAAAATAGCTAGACCACTTTTCGGACCAATTCCTGACACTTGTAATAGTTTTAAAAATAATTTTCGTTCTTCTCGACTTTTAAAACCATATAGCACCATTATATCTTCACGTACATATTGATAGGTATAGACCATTACTTCCTCACCTTTTTGAAATAAAAAAGGATTCGGTGTTAAGATTTGATAACCGATTCCATTATGGTCTATGACCGTATATTCAGGGCAAACATAATCAACAACCCCACGCACAAATTCTATCATAATAATTCCTTCCACTAGCAGTTTATTTTAACATATTTATGTATGACAATCACGCTTACAAAAAGAAAACCACGTTACCAAGAAAAATAGTATCATATAAATACTTAAAGTAGTAAGCGAAAACATCCAAGTCATACCTTCAAATGGTGGTTTGTTTCCATTTGTATACTGCTCAAAATCTATATTTGCAAATAAAATATACTTCCCCCAACTGACATTGAAATAAGTTAAGATTCCGAAAAGACTCACTCCACCAATCATGACAACAATAGATAAACTTATCGCAAGTGCCGTATTCCGAAATAATGCTGAGATTGTAAATGCAATTGTTGCCATAACAACACATTCAATTAAATGAAATTCATACGTTTCCATAATAGACGAAACTAGATTTATATCTTGCTCTATATTAGCCCACTGAAAAAATACAATACCAAGTAGTATAGATAAAAAAAAGTAGGTCACTGTTAAATACAACGCAAATAATAGCATTGTTATGTACTTAGAAACTAGAATACGAATTCGTGAGTGTGGACGAATGAGTAAAAACTTAATTGTTCCACGCTCAAATTCACTAGATATAATTGATCCAGCAATCACAATTGCCAGCAAAGAAACGAGTGAAAGACTAGGCGTAGTAAATGATACATATCCAAGAAAATTTTCACTTACTCCTGCTCCAGTCATCAATTTTCTTGCAAATACTGCCATTAATATATTCATTACTACGACTACAAGAAAGAGAACGATCGTCCCTCTTTTTGCCCATAATTTTTTGTGTTCATTTTGTATTAAACGAATCATTTTCTCCCCTCCTCTGTGACTTCATAGAATGATTGTTCTAGCGTTTTGACAATGTGCGTAATCTCATACACACACACATCATTCTTCACAAGTTGCTCATTCGCAAGCGGAATTTGCTCATGTGGAATCGTTATTTTTATTTTTGTCCCTTCAACAACTGGAAAAAAATCTTGTAACACCTGTATTGCCTTTTCTAAGTTATCAACAGTAAAAGCAACAGCGATTACTTCCCCACAAATTTTCCGCATATCATTAACAGCAATTAATTCCCCATTTCGCATAATCACTACTTTATCACATACATCTTCAATTTCTCGTAATTGATGTGTCGCAATAATAATCGCAACATTTTCTTCGTCTCGAAGCTTCTGGACATAATCACGCAAATCTTTCATTCCTGCAGGATCTAAACCATTTGTTGGTTCGTCTAAAATTAATAGTTTAGGCTTATGTAAAATAGCTTGAGCGATACCAAGACGTTGCCTCATACCAAGTGAATATGTACTTACTTTTTTATGAATGGCATAATCTAATTGTACAAGTTCAACAACTTCATTAACTCTTTCATCTGTTAAGTTGTACATATTCGCATAATGCTGCAAGTTTTGATAACCAGTCATGTAGTCATAAAACTCGGGATTTTCCACAATTGCTCCAATTTCTCCAATTGCCTCTGAAAATTCCGTCTGAATATTTTTCCCATTAATATAAATCGTTCCATCATCTGCTCGAAGTAAACCAACAACTGTTTTAATAAGTGTTGTTTTTCCTGAACCATTTGGTCCAAGCAAACCAACAATTTCTCCTACATTTATTTCCAGAGAAATATGATGCAAAATTTCTGTACGTTTAATGGATTTAGTTACGTCATTGATTTGTAAAATTGGAATGCTCATTTTTTTCCTTTCTATAAAAAAATGGATAAATAACAGTTTTTATTATAGCATAAATTAAGAACTAACTTTCGTATTTTTGCTTGACTGATTAAACATTCAAAACAACTTCTTCACCTGCTGAATAGATAATTGTAGTCGATAATTTCCATATTGCAAAATTTCATCTAATAAGTACGTTAATATCTCTTGTGAATCCGCTTGAACCTTCAAAATATAACACCCTTCTCCACTTACTCGATGTGCTTCGATAATAATTTCTTTTTCCTCAATAAATCGTAAAAAATCAGGATGATGTGCTGTTTTCATTAAAACTGTAATAAAAGCAGTACAAGTTTTCCCAAGTTTAAGCTGATTCACCAAAATTGTATACGCTTGAATTATTCCCTCATCTTCCATCTTTCTAATCCGATTTCCGACTGCTTGCCCTGTCATATGGATTTGTTGTCCAATTTCCTTCCACTGGATTCGAGAATTTTCTTTTAACAGACCTATAATTTGTATGTCTATTTTATCTAACATTCAATCAACCCTTTCATGATGAAACTATACTTGCATAAATGGTTTCATTGGATACTTCCACTTCTTCTTATATATCTCTAAAATAATACTATACTTTATATGGAGGTTATACAATGAAAACAGCACTGATTTTAATCGACTTACAAAATGATTATTTCCCAAATGGAAAAATGGAATTGAATGGCTCTGTGCAAGCTGTAAGCAATGCAAAAAATATTTTGGAATTGTTCCGCAAAAATGAAGATGTCATTATCCATGTCCAACATCTATCCATCAAAGAAGGAGCAAGTTTTTTTCTACCAAATACAGAAGGTGTACAATTTCGTAAAGAAGTATCCCCATTAGATTCCGAATATGTTGTACAAAAATATTTCCCTAATAGTTTTCGTGGAACAAATTTACTTGAAATTCTTCATAAAGAAGAGATTACTCATCTTGTTGTATGTGGAATGATGTCACATATGTGTGTAGATGCAACGGTGCGAGCTGCTTTTGATTTATCTTTTTCCTGTACTGTCGTTGAAGATGCATGTGCAACAAAAGATTTAGTGTTTCAAGGAGAGAATGTTCCAGCAAGGTATGTCCATCAAGCATTTATGGGGGCATTAGAGTATGTATATGCGAAGATAGTGACTGCAAAGGATTTTATCTATGCGTAGATAGTTCTTCTCTATTCATTATGCTATACTTTCATTAGATTGAGTTGAAAGTTATGGGTTATGTAGAAGATTTAAGAAAATTATTTAAAGGTCAAAAATGGAGACGAATTTTATGTGGTAACTGTTGCCTATTTTTCAGAAAATTTTACAGAAAAATTGATAGTTAATCAGACAGAATCACTTGGATTTGAATTTTTCTATCCAAATAATTTTCCAAAACATATTGCTAAACATCATCAAACTATTCTTAATGATTTTCTAAAGAATCATTACTCTAATGGATAAGTAACAAAAAAATTTTAATGGGTTTGAGAATGGGACAATCGGTATTTTTTGCCGATTGTCCCAAACTCATCTCCAGAAATGTTAATGAGGAAATCAAAGAAGTGGTTGTTTTACACCTCTTTGGTTTCCTCATGATATTTTATTGCACTGGTGTTGGAGCAAGTATGTCTGGAATTTTTTTTCCTTTTGGGTTCATTTGAATTCCGTCACGCAGATTGTTGTCAATTGTAAGTGTTTGGTAATACGTTCCTCTGTTTGAAACACAATCAATTGTTCTTCCTTTTGCATAAGAAGCAAGTTTCTTTTCAACAGCACTCTCTACTTGTTTGCTATTTGCTGTTGGAATAATTGCTACAATGATTTTGTCTTTGTACACAACTGCACGAGCATCACTAACATTTGGCACAGCTTTAGCCATATTGGAAAGTTGCTCTGCTAATTTCCCTTCATACGTAGTATAATATGACGTTTTTGCAGGAACATTTATTGAATTTAAGTGTCCATGACTATTGAGATCATCATTACGTTCAGTGAAGTCTGGCATGTCTCTAACTAGGTCTGTTGTTCCGTTCTGAATATCTGTTCCTACATCGTTTAAGTTATTGCCCACATCATTTGCTACTTTTTTTCCACCATGATATACATCGTTTGCTACGTTCTTCCCACCATGGTATACATCGTTTGCTACGTTCTTTCCACCGTGGTACATATCGTTCGCCACGTTCTTTCCGCCGTGGTACATATCGTTCGCCACGTTCTTTCCGCCCTGATACACATTGTTTGTTATTTTTTTCCCATCTTGATACACATTCCCTGACTCATCAGTTAATGATACACGGGTTGGTGTATATTCATTATGATAATTGTTTGATTCATCACCATCGCCAATCGAACGAACATTGTTATTTGGATTCATTGCTGTTTTATCATTACAACCAACAAGTGCGATTGCTACAATACTTCCTAATACAATAAGTTTTGTTTTCAAAAGTTAAGCCCCCTTATTTGCTTTACGAACAAAAATTGTCCGTTCTTTTAGCATGGCAAATAAGAGGGAAACTATTGCTGGCATTTTTTTGATGGAATAAATTTATTCCTCTTCATCTTCTCTTTGCTCATAAGGTGAAAAAAACTCTGGTGCAAAGGTTGGTTGTTGCCCTTGTGGTGTGTAAAAATACGGTTCTTGTTGGTTATCTTCGGCATCACATCCACAATCTTCTTCCTCACGCATTGGTTGTGGCGGATATGTTGGATATGTTTGGTACGGCGGATACATTGGATATGGCTGCATACAAGGTACACAATAAGGATATTGCTGGTATGGATTAGGTTGTCCCCAATGTAGTTGACTATACGGATTATCAAATGCTGGACTTACTACTTGCGGTGAAGTAGGCTGTGCCGTATTTGGAAATACTGGGTAACCGATTGGTGCTGTTGCTGGATAGAATGGTACATAATTTTGTTGAACTGGTGCATATTCTTGTTGATTCGGATAAAATGGTGCATATGTTGGCTCAGGGTAAAACGGTGCATAGTTCGGTTGTGATGGCGGATAACCTGCCATTTGCTCTGGATACGGTGGAAAAGTTGGTTCTTGTGCAATCGGTGCCTCTTGATAATATGGCATTTTTGGCACAGATGGGTAAGGAAATGGTGCTGCTGGTTGTGATGATTTACTTGGTTGATAAGATATTCCATATGGTAAAGGAGGTACAAAGTTTGGTGCTTTTGCTGGTTTTTGCGGTACATCTTTGCCAAAATTTCCTTTGTTAATTGGTGCTGTCATACTTGGAATTGGTGGAATATTAATTGGAATTGGCATCGCTTTTGTTTGAACTGGCATCATATCTTTTGGTAAATTAGTTACTGGATTTGTTTTATAATCCGCTTTCTCTACAGATTTTTGCACTTCTGCTGGTTTTTCAATTGGCTTTTGTATTTCTACTGGTTTTTCGATTGGTTTTTCTACTGGTTTTTTCACTTCTATTGGTGCAGTGATTTTTTGTTCGGGCTGTTGAACTTGTTCTTTTTGAATAGGCTCATGAGCAATTGGTTGTTCAAAATTAAATTCTGGTGCTTGGTTAATAAATTCTGTATCAAAATTAATCGTTACATATGGTTTTATTTCTGAAAATGGATGGATGTGTTCTTTCTGTGCTTCTTTTTTTCCTGTTGGATGAATATTTACATTTGGATGCAAATGAGTATTTGGTTGAATTGCTTCTTTCACATGATGAATATTTGCTGTAGGCACTTTAATTTTCATACCCGGCATAATTAAATCTGGATTGGCTAACTGTGTGTTTGCCTGCTTTAATTCTGTAAAATCAACTCCGTATTTTTTTGCGATATTCCAAAGTGTATCTCCCTTTTGGACAATATGAATTCTCATAACTTTCCCTCCTATATATAACCTACATTGTGAGATTTATTTATTAAAAACGCCTCCACACAGCGTATGCACAAGCGTTCTGAAGTATGTCACTGAAAATTCTTTTGTTTTTTGGTACAATAGAAATAGATTATATAAAGTGAGGAAAAATAATGGGCGATGAGAAAAAAATTTCCGCACCAAAGCGGAGAGAACTTATTTTACAATGGTTGACATGTTCTGACACTCCACTGACTGGAACAGAACTTTCTACAAGAACAGGTGTAAGTCGGCAAATTATTGTGCAAGATATTTCTTTTTTAAAATCACAGAATTCACCAATTGTTGCTACAAGCCAAGGATATATTTATCTACACACAAAATACGAAATAATTACCCGCACAATTTGTTGCAATCACACGCCACAACAAACGAGCGAAGAAATGAACACCCTTGTTGATTATGGTGTAAAAATTAAAGATGTAACCATTGAACATCCAATATATGGAGATTTAACCGCTTCTATTATGGTAAGTACACGGCAAGAGGTCGAAGAATTCTTGAAAAAAATTGAGGAAACTAACTCTGTTCTTTTATCACAATTAACTGGTGGAACACATTTACATACACTAGAAGCCGATTCTTCGGAAAAGTTAGATGAAGTTTGTCGAGTATTACTTAAAAAAGGAATTTTAGTAAGTTAGTACAAAAATAAATATTTTAAAGGAGTTATGCAGATGAAAAAACCTGACATATCACAAAGACCATTTTCATTATCGCTTGAAGCGATAATGAATACTTCACCTGATGTACTTTTTCAAGCATGGACAAAAAAATTTGATCTTTGGTTTGCCGCACCAGAAACGTTGTTAATGACCGGAGAAGTCAACAGTGTATTCTTTTTTGAAACGCACTTTGAAGAACAAAGGCATCCTCACTATGGGCGATTTCTTAGAATTGAAGAAAATCGTTTAATCGAATTAACATGGGTAACTGGAATCAAGGGAACAAAGGGGGAAGAAACGGTTATTACTGTTGAACTTGAACCTTATAAAAGTGGTACAAAATTACGTCTTACACACGCAGGATTTCCTGATGAAGAATCAAGAACTGGACATGAGCAGGCGTGGCCAATTATCCTAGAAAATCTTGATAAGAAGATATTGAGTGAATCTGTGTTAAAGGGGTGTCTTTAACACAGATTCATAAAATGAATAATTACTAAAATCCAGTAAAGTCAACGTTTTTGCACACTATTCATTTCACTAAAATATTTAAAAAGCTGCTTCTAAAATAAAAGTGCGGTTGATAGAGGATAAAATTCCACCTCAATCAACCGCATTTATACTATATTCCTTACTCAACAAACTCAAACTCATAATCCATCAACTTGATAATATCTCCATCTTTTGCTCCTTGTTTCCGCAGGGCATCATCGACACCCATTGTCCGAAGTTGTCTTGCAAAACGCTGAACAGATTCGTCATGAGCAAAATTTGTCATCTTAAATAACTTCTCAATTCCTTCACCTGACAACACAAAATTAGAATAATTATCTCTGGCAATAAAGAAAGCAGGCTTTTCTTCCACAAATTTATATACAACTCGATTGTCTGTTTCGACTTCCTCCACTTGCATTGGAAATTCAGGTGTAGTTTCTAACAAATCGGCAATTTCAAACAAGACATCCCGAATTCCTTGGTGAGTAACAGAAGAGATTGGAAATACCTTTATACCTTCGCCTAATTGTTCTTTGAATTCCTTTAATTGCTCCTCTGATTCAGGAATATCCATTTTATTCGCTACAACAATTTGTGGACGCTCTAATAATCGTAAATTATATTGTTTTAATTCTTCATTAATAATTTGATAATCTTCGTATGGATTACGTCCTTCCATTCCAGACATATCAATAATATGAACAATAACCCTTGTTCTTTCAATGTGTCGCAAAAATTGATGACCTAGACCAACACCTGAATGAGCTCCTTCAATTAATCCTGGCAAATCCGCCATGACAAAACTTCTATCATCTTCCGTTTCTACAACACCCAAATTTGGGACAATTGTCGTAAAATGATACTCGGCAATTTTCGGTTTCGCTGCGGATACAACAGAAAGTAAAGTAGATTTACCAACGCTTGGAAAACCAACTAATCCCACATCTGCTAATACTTTTAGCTCTAACATAATTTCTCGTTCTTGACCCGGTTCACCATTTTCAGCAATTTGTGGTGCTGGATTGGATGGTGATGCAAAACGAGTATTTCCTCTGCCACCACGACCACCTTTAGCAACAACAAAACGCTGCCCATGTTCCGTTAAATCGGCAATTATTTCATCCGTTGCAATATCTTTAATAACTGTTCCTTGAGGTACTTTTACAATCATTGCTGGTGAATTTTTCCCATGCATTCCCTTAGTCATCCCATGTTCTCCACGGTCTGCCTTAAAATGTTTCCGATAACGAAAATCGATTAATGTGCGTAAACCTTCCTCTACAATAAAGACAATATCCGCACCATTTCCACCATCACCACCAGCAGGACCACCATCTGGAACATATTTCTCACGCCGAAACGATACAGAACCATTTCCACCGTCTCCGCCTTTTACATATACCTTTGCTTGATCAACAAACACACTTCCACCATCCTCTACTGCTCTTCTGAAATTGACACAACAATCGCCATTTCATTATTACCAATTACTCGCTCACATACCGCAAAATCATCACAACCTTGTGTTTTTGCAAGCCAATCATTTAAACGCTCTACATCAGTTAATATCCCTGAAAAATCAAAGAAAAATTTTGGTTTTTCCTCTTGGAAATCAATCGAAACACTCAAATGATTATTTCCTTTATAATCCGCTAATTCATCAAGTAGCGTAAAAAAATTATAAAACCACTCCGACAAAAAATTATCATATTTCGCTAAGCTTTTTTCTTCATTTAGCACTTCATATTCCAATGTAAAATTATGAACATCCCACGAAAAAGTCATTAACAATTCGGCAAAATTCGGCGTATTTAAATTGGTTAGTTTCGTTTCATTTTGAGCATCGATAACCATTTCATCAATAATTGCTTTGACACGCTCTATTTTATTTAACGCCAAATTTCCTTTTAAAAGCTGAATCTTATTTAACCAATCATGTCGTGCATATTGTAATACATCAACAACCGTCCGTTCTTTCATGTATCTCAGCCCCCGTAAATATAAAAATTGGACTAACTCAAGATTGAGTCAGCCCCACTTTTTACTGTGCTACTTGTTCTGCTACTGGATATACACTTACTTTTTTATGGTCACGACCATAACGCTCAAAACGTACAACACCATCTGCTTTTGCGTATAATGTGTCATCTCCACCACGACCTACGTTTTCACCCGGATAAATTTTTGTACCACGTTGACGATACAAAATCGAACCACCTGTTACGAACTGACCATCTGCACGCTTTGCACCAAGACGTTTTGAAGCAGAATCACGACCATTACGTGTCGAACCCACCCCTTTTTTCGATGCAAAAAACTGAAGATCTAATCTTAACATTCTATTCACCTCCTGATTTTATTTTTATATATTTCCCATAATCAAGTTCAATTGTTTTTAGTGAAACCACCATTGCCTCTAACAACAACTGTACATCCCGATTGTCAAACTCCTGAAAATCACAGTGTAAAAAACCATTCTTTCCTTGGTTTGTTTTTGGGACTACGCCTGTTAACGCTTCAATTGCATTCACTGTACCGAATGAAACAGCAGATACCCCTGCACAGACAATATCTTTTCCCGAATTCGCAAAAAAAGCATGTCCACTAATTGTAAATGCTATAATCATTCTATTTTCATTACGTGTAATGGTAATATCAATCATTATACATTAATTGCTTCAATAACAACTTTCGTGTAAGGTTGACGATGACCTTGTTTTTTACGTTGATTCTTTTTCGCTTTGTATTTGAAAACGATAATTTTCTTTTGACGACCATGTTTTTCGATTTTACCAGTAACAGTTGCTCCTTCAAGCAACGGGCTACCTACTTTCACAGTTTCGCCACCAACGAATAATACTTTGTCAAACGTTACAGACTCACCAGCTGTTACATCAAGCTTTTCAATATAAATCTCTTGACCAACTTCGACTTTCACTTGTTTTCCACCAGTTTCAATAATTGCGTACATTTTCTGCACCTCCTCTATATTTAAGACTCGCCACATTCAGGTGGTTCACACACTTAGACCTGAATATGTGCGGTTGCATAATCGCAACAACAGGAAAATATTATCATACGGAGCAGTAACTGTCAACTTTCATCTTATTAATGTAGAAATTGTATCCGTTACTCGCTTCTCTGAAAAATAAGCATACAACAATTCATTTTCATCCAAAGAATTATGCTCAACAACAATTCGATGCTTTTGCCCACGATAAAAACGCTTTAAAATTTGCAAGAGTGGCTCCGAAACATTCGCTTTAATAAAAGCAACTTTCCGATACTCCACATTTTTTCCATAATGACGCTCTAACAAAAATCGCATCATCACATACGGGTGCTGTTTCCATTCTAAGAACAAAGAATAACTTAAGAAAAATAAAATCAACCAACTATTTATATGGGTAAAATTATACACACAGAGTAGCCCCACACACAAACTCACAAATACCCAAGACATCACAATAATATAACGATGGGCTTTTGAGAATGGTAACTTAGCGGATAACAACAGAAACAATAATTTCCCACCATCCAATGGAAAAATCGGTAATAAATTCATAAGCAAAATAAAAAAATTATACTCCCAAAACATATTAAAATCTGCCAAAGATAAAACATCTAATGAATATAATCCAAATGCAATTACCAGTAGAAAAAAATGTTGGAGTGGACCAGCTAATATAACAACTAATTCTTCCAATAGTGGCCTATTCCCATGCTCATCCATCTCTGCAACTCCACCAAACGGCAATAACATGACTCTTTTTATTCGCCATGAATAATATGTAGCGGCTATTGTATGCCCAAGTTCATGAACAAGCACAATAAAAAAAAGCAGGAAAAAAGAACGAAAATTTGCCGTTATCATTGAAAGTAAAGCCACTAACCAAAACAACGGATGGATATGGATTTTTTTTACTACAGACAAATATTTATTCAAACGAAATCACCTGTGCTGGGTCAATAAATTTATCTCCTTTCTTTATCGCAAAATAATACATTGCTTTATCGCTATCTGTTTTGTTTTGAACTTTACCAAGCACTTGCCCTTTATTAATAAAATCATAGTCATGAACAGCTATACTATTTAGTTGTCCATACCAAGATTCACTTCCATCTGAATGTTGTACAACTACTGTCTTTCCATATTTTTCTGTTGTTCCTGCAGATAGAACGATCCCTTCACCTATTGCTTCTACACTTTGATTTACTCCTGTTTCTACAGTAACCCCTTCACCGTTTGCCGCAAATGTTTGTAGGACATGTCCAGATGCTGGAACTACATACTGATCTGTTAAAGATTGTTCATTTTTTTTTTCTGGAAGCAAAGCAAACTTTGATTGAAATATTTTTTCATATAATTCATTGACTTTCGCAAACTGAAATTCTTGACTCAGTGTTTGTCCCACAAACTTTTGCACTTTCTCACTTATAGTGGAATGTGTTTGAAACATAACAGCGACAAATAATACAAGACAAGCAGAAGCAAATATTTTTAACAAGAAAATTTCTTTTCTAAACAGCGGATGCCTTCCCTCCACCGCTCCATCATGAGAATAGACAAGCGGATTGCCATGTTTCTCCTCTTCGTAATAAAAAGATACTTTTTCCCTTTTTCGTTTGGCAATGCGATTGCGAATTTCATCAATTCGATTCATATAATCACTCCTTTGTTTTTTACTATAACGTATGCTTGTCTTCTCTATTTCATGAAAAAAGGAGTTGATGGAGATGTGAATTTTTCACATCTCCATCAACTCCTTGAAAAAGTATATCCTTTCTGCGAACTACTTCTTCTGATAAAGTCTGCGACTTTTCCTTCAGAAGTCTTTTCTCCGAATGGATATAAACGGTTTGAACCACTTTCTATATTAACGTACTCCAAAAAACTTCTTAATTTTCGTAAACATTCCCTTTTCTTCTTCTTCTAATGATTGTAATGGAACAGATTCTCCAAGAATTCGTCTAGCAATGTTTCGATAAGCTATTGACGCTTTGCCTGTTGGTTCCATGACAATTGGTTCACCGTTATTAGAGGAGCGAATAACATTTTCGTCATCAGCAATGACACCTAATAGATCAATAGATAAATGGACAGCAATCTCGTTAATACCTAACATATCGCCATTTTTGATCATATGGCTACGAATACGGTTGACAATTAGGCGTGGAGGGGCAACTCCTTCCTCCTTCTCTAGTAAACCAATAATTCGATCTGCATCACGAACAGCAGAGATTTCTGGAGTTGTGACAACAATAGCTTGGTCTGCACCAGCAACAGCATTTTTATACCCTTGTTCTATACCCGCTGGACAATCTATTAGAATATAATCATAGTCTTGTTTTAATGCATAAATAATTTCTTTCATTTGTTCAGGAGTTACAGCAGATTTATCTGTTGTTTGAGCGGCTGGTAATAAATATAGTTTGTCATCAAAACGTTTGTCTTTTACAAGTGCTTTTGGAATGGTACAACGTCCCTCTGCTACATCAACTAGATCATAAATAATGCGGTTTTCAAGTCCCATAATTACATCAAGATTTCTAAGTCCAATATCTGTATCTACAAGACAAACACGTTTCCCTGCAAGGGCAAGTGCTGTTCCAATGTTTGCGGTTGTTGTTGTTTTACCAACTCCACCTTTTCCTGATGTAATAACTATTGCTTCTCCCACGGTTCAAAACTCCTCTCCGTCTTCGTAAAATTAGGTCTTATCGTTGCAAGTGTCTGAATACGATCAATAATAATGGAACCACTTTCATCAATATATGCACATTCGAGTTCGTTTCGAGTTCTCGTCTTATAGTCTGGAGAACGACTTAACACATCACTGATTCTTAGTTGTGTTGGTTGCATAAAAGATGCTGCAATGATTGCTTCTTTATTTCCGTCATATCCAGCATGAGCAAGCCCCCTAAGTGATCCGAGAATTAGAATATTTCCATCCGCTATAATTGTTCCACCTGGATTAACATCTCCAATAAGTAGCACATCACTATTCACTTTTAACACTTGACCTGAACGAATAATTCTTGATATAGAAGTCATTTCTTCTTTTTTTCTTTGTTCCATTGCCTGTTCACGAAGAATAACATTGCTATGAATATGTTTGACGGTAAAATTTTGCTTTTCAAGAAGTAGTGTACATAACTGGTCTTCTTGCTCTTTTGTTAAATAACGATTTCCCACATTTACTTTTACAGCAACAGATGGTCCTTCCGCTTTTTCTACTGTCAATTTCTCCGTCAACACAATTAGAAGGTTTTCAAAGCTACATCCATCATCTAAATGTACGGTCAATCCTTCTTTTGTTCCTTTGATCATTACATATGAATGTTTTAAACTCAATCTACTTCACCTCACAAATTCTACCTCGGACTTTTTCATTACCCTCCGAGTTGAGGACTTTCTTTCTTTTCAATACGCAAAGCTCGGAGTATTCTTCTTAATGGATATGTAAAAATAATTACAACTACTAAATGAAAAATAAGTGTCGGCAATAATCTTTCGTATAAAAATGCTTGAAAATCCATGTGTGCTTTTCCTATAACTAAGTACACACCGTATATATAAAATTCTATAAATGCCACATTCAAAATAGACAAGAGAATCCCTACAGCAATCGTTCCTTGTAACACTTTTGCCACTTGAGCAGTTAAGTAGGTCACAATAAAAAAAGCAAACAGATTCACACCTAATATTTCCACATATGAAATATCATAAATTGCCCCAAAAACAACTGCATATATCAGTCCTCGCCATTTGGATACATACAATGCAACAAATGACAAGAGAATGGCTAGAAAATGAGGAACAATAATGTATGTATTCATCCACTTGTGTGGTGTGAGTTCTACAAATATACTTTCAGAAACAAAAATACAGACAATGAGAAGAGGAAGAATAAATTTTTTCACGATTTATTATCCTCACCTTGATTTTTTTGTACCATTTTTTTTCTAGCAACAATAACTTCATCAATCGTATAGAAATCAGCTGCTGGTTTAACATAGACTGTTTTTGTAAGTCCAAATTCATCCAGTATTACTTCTGAGACTTCACCAATAAGTAATCCTTCTGGAAATACATCCCCTAGTCCTGATGTTAATATTTTTGTACCGTTACTTACTGTTACTTTAATCGGAACTGCTTTTAACAGAAGTTCTTTTCGCTCTTGATCGTAACCTTCAATTAAACCATATACATTACTCAAGCCTGCTATTTTTGCAGAAACTCTGTTTGTTTTATCATCTGCTGTCAATAGCTGTACTGTTGAATAAAACTGTGAAGAACTTTTTATTTTGCCAATGAGTCCTTGCTTTGTAACAACTGGCATATTTTTTGAGACACCATCTTGTTCTCCTTTGTTAATCGTAAATATTTCTTGCCATTTATCTGGATTACGACTCACGACTGTTGCAGGAATCGGATCATATGCCCGCAAACTCTCTTTTGCTCCTAATATATCTCTAAGCTCTGTATTTTCTTTTTTTAGTTCTTGGATTTGCGTTTCTAGTAGGACGTATCCTTCTAGTCTTCCTTTAAGCAGTTGGTTTTCATTATATGTATTTTTTAGATCTTGGATATCCTCAAAAAAACTGGAAACCATTTGTACAGGTTTATGAAAACCCGTCTGAATAAAGCCTGTTGTGTCTTTCACAAACTGCTCAGGCCAACTTAATCGGTTACGATCTCTTAAAGAAAAACCGATCAATGCCACTAATATAATGATACCAACAAGTAAAAGAATCAGCCGCTTGTTGAAGAAAAACTGTGGCATGATGGATTCACCTTCTTTAACGTTCTCTTATTTTATTTTTAAATAGGTCAATATGATCTAAAGACTTTCCCGTGCCTATAGCAACACAGTCTAAAGGGTTTTCAGCAACAAATACGGGTATATTTGTTTGATCAGATATTATTCTATCTAAATTACGAAGTAGCCCACCTCCACCAGTTAGAACAATTCCTCTTTCTATAATATCTGCCGATAGTTCAGGTAGTGTTTGTTCTAATGTATATTTGACTGCTTCGACAATTGCATACACTGTATCTGCTAATGCATCAGCTATTTCATTCGCAGAAATGGTAATCGTTTTTGGTAATCCTGAAACAAGATCACGTCCACGAATGTCCATATCTTTAATTGTTTGATCATAACCGGCTGAACCACTTTCTATTTTGATTGTTTCAGCAGTACGTTCTCCAATCAGTAAATTATATGTCTTGCGAATGTGTTGGATAATTGCTTCATCCATCTCATCACCTGCTACTCGAATGGACACACTATTTACAATTCCGCCAAGTGAAATAACAGCTACTTCTGTTGTGCCACCACCAATATCTACAACCATACTTCCTGTTGGCTCCCAAACTGGAAGATTTGCTCCAATAGCAGCCGCAAAAGGTTCTTCAATCGTAAAAGCATCCTTTGCTCCTGCTTGACGAGTAGCATCAATAATCGCTCGTTCTTCCACAGCTGTTACTCCTGATGGTACACAAACCATCACATACGGTTTTCCTGAAAACATTCCTCTATTACGCAAAGCTTGTTTCATATAGTGCTTCATCATAATGGATGTTATATCGTAGTCAGCAATAACCCCATCTTTCATTGGTCGCATGGCAACAATATTTCCAGGAGTACGTCCAATCATCTGTCTCGCTTCATTACCAACAGCGACAATTCTTTTCGTATCTCTTTCCATTGCAACTACTGATGGTTCACGTACAATAATTCCTTTTCCTTTGACAAAAACTAACGTGTTTGCCGTGCCTAAATCTATCCCTAAATCACTACTACTCATAAACATTATATTGTATCTTCCTTTCTAAAACGAGAATTCCTAGTTACAAATTTCCATTGGCACGGTTTATTTAAAAACGAACAAAATAATTATAACGCAATTTGTCCTAAAAGAATATATTTAAACATAACCTTTCTCCTTTAAACTTACAAATTGTTTGTCACCGATAATTAAATGGTCGATTATTTCAATCCCAATCATTTTTCCACTTTCCACAAGTCGCTTTGTTACCTCAATATCTTCACGGCTTGGTGTTGCATCTCCACTTGGATGATTATGTGCACAAATAATAGAAGCTGCTGACCTTTTTAATGCTTCACGAAATACTTCACGTGGGTGGACAATACTAGAATTCAAACTTCCAATAAAAACTGTTTTCCGTTTTATAATTTGATTCTTGATATTTAAATACAAACACACAAAATGTTCTTGTGTCAAAAATCGCATCTCATCCATTAAATAATCTGCCGCATCCTTTGGAGAACGAATTGTATACCGTTCATCATATTCTAGTCTTCCAACTCTATTTCCAAGCTCTATTGCTGCCAAAATATGTGTTGCTTTTGTAATGCCAATTCCTCTTAAAGAAGTTATTTCTTCAATTGTTGCATCTTTCAAATATCTGAGTCCTTCAAAATGCGTTAAAATCTTCGCTGCTACTTGTAATACGGATTCCTCTTTTGTTCCTGTTCCGAGTAGAATAGCTAGGAGTTCTTGATTAGATAGACTTTGTGCACCATCACTCACCATTCTTTCCCGTGGGCGTTCTTTATGTGGCACATCACGAATTAACATAACTCTCCCCCTTTATAATGAGGGAAAACCAAGACGTTTCAATTCACGAACTGTTCGTGACAGTGGTAAACCGACAACGTTGTAATAATCACCATAAATTTGTTTGACAAATAAAGCACCACGCCCTTGAATTCCATACGCACCTGCCTTGTCCATTGGTTCTTTCGTTTCTATGTACGAGTCAATTTCTTCTTCTGTAAGTTCATAGAATGTAACGATTGTTCGTTCATAGAAAGAGATTACTTTTTTGTTAAACAAAATGGCTACTCCCGTCAACACATCGTGTTCACTACCAGACAAACTAGTAAGCATTGCTTTCGCTTCTGCTTCCCCTTTTGGTTTACCTAAAATATTACCATTATGCACAACGATTGTATCTGCACCAATAATATAGTCATGTGGTGCCAAATGTTTTACTGCACTTGCTTTTTGTATAGCTAATGAACATACAACTTCTTGAGGTGTGCTGCTTTTTTCGATACATTCCGAAGTATCAGCGATGAGGAGATCAAATGAAAGATTTGCTTGCTTGAGAAGTTCTTTTCTTCGAGGAGAATTGGAAGCTAAAATAAGTCGTGCCATGTTATCACCTTTACATTTCAGATTGGAAGATACAAATGTATCGTAGCAAATTTTGTTGATAAATACAAATGATGGTGAACCATAAGCTCACCATCATTTGTATTTATTTTAAATTTGTATACTCTTTGAGTAAAGAAAGAAGCCCTTCTTGTCTTTTCCGTATATCTTCGCTATTTTCAAATAGCGTGAATGTACCTGTCAGTTTGGTGACATAGGCAGCTGTTTTATCCGTTACTTCTATTTCTGCAAGCAACTTGTGCTGTTCTTGGAGTGATTTTTTATTTTTTTCATTTAAGGGTTGTATTGATGCTATTAACAGTACGCTCATAAACGGCTTTAATTGTTCTATTTTTTGATAGGTAGATTGTTCTACTTCTTTATTTAATGTCCAATTTTTAATAAATGTTTGAACATTTTTTTGTTTGTATTGCTGCTGTAATGCCTGCAAAGATTCCTTATTACCACTTACTCCTACAAAAATCCTTGTTGGATTATTTTCCATTTCTATAAATGGAATTTTTTTGTTTGTCAAAGTTTCCTTTATCAGATTGGCAGATTCTTTTGTTTGAAATACACCTGCTTGAATGACAAAAAATGAAAAAGAAGTCGACATATTTTTCTGTTCTTCTATAATTGGAACGGCTGCTGTTCTTTCTGTTTGTTCCGTATTCACTTTTGGTAACATTTTCAGTGCAGATAATCCTAACATTCCCCCTAGCATAACGGCAACACTTCCAGAAATAATCATTTTCCAAAGGGTAGTATTACGGCGTTTTTTTGGCAGAGTAAAGGTTTGTTGATCGTCTAATTCGTCTAACTCAACTGCTACACTTGCTTCTGTAGCCGACTTATCTTCATAGTCTACTTGTTTCCCGTTTACATGAATCGAAATATGTTCCATTTATTCACCCTCTCTTTCTATCATTATTTATTATGCTACCATAATAGAAATAAAAAAAAACGAAACTTTTGTCGTTTCGTTCTTTACATTTTTTTACATTTTCTTATTTATTTTTCTACTATATAATTTAATTATCATCCATTCTTTCAAGCATATACTCTGCTGCCATATGTCCTTGCTCTGCTGCTTTATGAAACCATTTTTTAGCTTTCTTCGAATTTGTTTCTACACACTCACCAATATGATACATAAAACCAAGTTGAAATTGAGCATTCATATTCCCTTGATTTGCCGCTTTTTTAAACCATTTAAATGCTTTCTTATGATTAACTTTTTTCCCTTTTCCTAAATGATAGATAAAACCAATCTCGTATTTTGCTTCTGCATTCTCTTGATCTGCCGCTTTTTTATACCATTTTATTGCTTTTTTATAACTTTGTTTTACACCATGACCATATAAATATAAATCTCCAAGCGTATATTCAGCCTTAACATATCCTTGTTTTGCTGACTTTCTTATCCATATAAATGATTCTTGCTTGTTTGCTTCATCACTATCATTTTGATAGAATGTCATACCAAGTTCGTACTGTGCTTTTGCTTTTCCATTTCTAGCTGCCCCTAACAAATCGTTAAACACTACCATTGAACTGCTCTCCCTCCGATTTTCTATATGTATATTTTACCATACTTTTAAGGGAGATATGTAAAGATTATGAACTTATTTTTCCGAAAATATTTGACGAATTTCCGAAATAAAATAAAGAGAACCTGTAATTAGAATAACTCCTTGCCGAAGTTTCGCCTTTTCAATTGCAATTCGCCAATCTTCCTCAATAAAAACAGAGCGGAAACTAGTTTGCTCAGCTAATTTTTCAGCAGGCGTTACTCTCGCAAAATCAAAAGAAGTGAATGTAATCGTTGTTGCTATTTCTGTAAGAGATTGAATCATTTCCGCAACAGGTTTGTCTTGTAGTGCACTAAAAATAATATGGACTGGTTCTTGCAGATGTGTTTTTACTGTTTGCACTAATGCTTTTATTCCTTCTCGGTTATGAGCACCGTCAATAATAATGCGTGGATGCTCACTGACCATTTCAAATCGTCCAATCCATTTTGCTTTTCTTAGTCCATTACGGATGTGTTCTTCACTTATTGGTGTTTCTAAAAATAAATCTAAATATGTAGCCGCCATGACCGCAAGTGATGCATTCTTTGTTTGGTGAGTTCCAAGCATCGTAATTTGTAAATCTACTAACTTTTGAAATGGGGTGAGTAATGTAAATTTCTCTCCATTTTCACAAGCTTCATGTTCAACAATAGAAAACTGATTATCTATAATATACATTTGTGCATTTTTTCCCAAAGCAATTTTATTTATTACGGAAAGTGCTTCTTCATGTTCGACTGTTGTGATAACGGGAATATTATTCTTAATAATTCCAGCCTTCTCAAAAGCAATCTCAGCCAGTGTATTACCAAGAATATGCATATGATCAAAACCAATATTTGTAATTAATGATAATACTGGTTGAATAATATTCGTTGAATCCAATCGCCCACCAAGCCCTACTTCAAAAATAATCATGTCTTGCGGAGCAATATTGCCAAAATAACAAAATGCCATTGCGGTAATAATTTCAAATTCTGTTGGACTTCCAAGATCTGTTTCAGCTAATTGTTTTGTTAATGGCAAAATAATATTGGCAAGCTCGACAATTTCTTTATCCGTAATGGCTATACCATTTACACTAATCCGTTCATTAAAGCTTTCAATATATGGAGAGGTAAATGTTCCAACTGTACGTCCTGATTCTTGTAAAATATTTCTTAAATAACAAACGGTTGAACCTTTTCCATTTGTTCCTGTGACATGAACCGCTTTGATTTTCCGTTCAGGATGATCAAGTTTCTCCATCATCCATTCCATTCGTTTAATTCCCGGTTTTATGCCAAACTTCAATGTACCATGTATCCAGTTTAATGCTTCTGTGTATGTTGTGAACATTTGTATTCTCCTAACTTTATCTATCTTTCATAAAATAATAACATAGCATCTGAGTGGTGTCATTTCATAAAAAACCCTCTGTTCAAATTATGATAAGAGTAATTCAAAAAGAAAGTTATCATCTTTTTGGGTCATTCTTTATTTTTTGTTGACAGTTATATCGGCAGTCGATATAATAATATTACGTCAACCGATATAACGGTTGACGATATTTAAAAAGCAGGTGTAACGCATGGCAAAAAATTTGGAGTCAGGAGCTTTAACAGAAGCAGTATTTTATATTTTACTTGTCTTACACAAACCGCTTCATGGATATGGAATGATGCAAGTCATTGGTGAAATGACGAATGGACGTATGCATTTAGGAGCAGGTACATTATACGGTGCGATTAATTCATTACTCGAAAAAAAATGGATTGAAGCTGTTAGTGGCGAAGATTCACGAAAAAAAGAGTATGTTATTACAGAGTTGGGTAAGGAAGTTGTCCAAATGGAAATTATTAGACTGCAAGAATTACTTGACAATGGAAGAAGAATTGTGGAGGGAAGATTATGATTCTAAAGAAGGTACGTTTATTTATTGACTATGAGAAAGAAGAAAAATGGCTAAATGACATGGCAGAAAAAGGTTGGCAGCTTAAACGTTATGGGTTGATTGGAAGATATTATTTTGAAAAAGAAGAAGAGAAATATATTTATCGAATAGAGTTTCTTGATAAATTGTCATCACACCCTGAAAGTATTGAGTACATTCGATTTTTAGAAGAATCAGGGATTGAATATATTCATTCTGCTCATGGATATTGGATTTACTTACGAAAAAAAGCAACGGATGGTTCATTTGATTTATATACAGATTTAGATTCTAAAATTAAACATTATCAAAAAATAAATAGATTTGTATCTATTGCATTTATGCTTAATTTACTTATTTGTATGTATAATTTTTTTCTTCGTTTCTTACTGCATACCGGTAACATAAATATTTTAATAAGTTCTATCAATCTTGTATGTGTTATATTAGTTGCTTCAGCGTACCTATCTTATGGGCATAAGATTAAAAAACTGAAACTAGAAAAACAACTAAGACAGTGAAAGTCCGATAAAAGAGGATATTAATCATTAAATAAAGTGAGCGAATTTGTACAGTTTTTGTACTTCGCTCACCTTTATTTTTATCCTCTCAACTCATCTATCCGAGCCTTAACCGCATCTCGTTTTTCGATATAATCTTGTTGTTTTTTCTTTTCTTCATTCAATACATGTTCAGGAGCTTTAGCGACAAACCCCGGATTATTTAATTTTTTATCCACACGCTCTACTTCTTTATTCAGTTTGTCTAGCTCTTTCTCAAGCCGTTCTATTTCTTTATCAAGATCAATTAATCCTTCCAGTGGCAAACTTAATTCTGCTCCTGTAACGGTTGCTGTCATTGTTTTTTCTATTGTACTAGCAGTTGTTGCAATAACTAATTCACTTGGATTACAGAAACGTTCAATATACGCTTTATTTTTCGTTAAACGTGTGAGTGTTACGTCATCTTTTGCTTTAATGTGCAATGTTACTTTTTTACTGAGTGGTGTATTTACTTCCGAACGGATATTACGAACCGCACGAATAATATCCACAAGTAATTTCATCTCTACTTCTGCTTCACGGTTTGTTAGGCTGTTATCTACTTCTGGCCATTTAGAAATAGTGATTGATTCCCCAATATGCGGTGTTTTTTGCCAAATTTCTTCTGTTACAAATGGCATAAATGGGTGCAATAATTTTAGCGTACTGTCAAATACATAAGCCAAAATAGAACGAGTCATTTTCTTAGCAAGTTCATCTTCACCATAAAGCGGAAGTTTTGCCATTTCAATATACCAGTCACATAAATCATCCCAAACAAAGCTGTACAATGTCCGACCAACTTCACCAAACTCATATCTTTCCGAAAGTTTTGTTACGGTTTCAATTGTGTCATTTAAGCGAGTTAAAATCCATTCATCAGCTACTGATTTTTCTCCTGTTAACTCAATATCTTCATACGTAAAATCTTCCATATTCATTAAGGCAAAACGGGAAGCATTCCAAATTTTATTAATAAAGTTCCATGTTGCTTCTATTTTTTCTGGAATGTAACGTAAATCTTGCCCTGGTGAAGTTCCAGTTGATAAAAAGTACCGCAAAGAATCTGCACCATATTTTTCAATTACATCCATTGGATCTACACCATTTCCAAGTGACTTACTCATTTTCCGTCCAGTTTCGTCCCGAACAAGTCCATGAATAAGCACGTCTTTAAATGGACGTTTGTCTGTGAATTCTAGTGATTGAAAAATCATGCGTGACACCCAAAAGAAAATAATATCATAGCCTGTAACAAGCGTACTAGTTGGGAAATATTTTTTGAAGTCCTCTGCTTCCTCATTAGGCCAACCCATTGTTGAAAATGGCCATAGTGCCGAACTAAACCATGTATCTAATACGTCTTCATCTTGACTCCATTTTCCAGTTGTTGGAGCTTCCATCCCAACATGAACTTCTCCATTTTCTCCATACCAAGCAGGAATGCGGTGTCCCCACCAAAGTTGGCGCGAAATACACCAATCTTGAATATTTTCCATCCACTGTAAAAATGTTCTTTCAAAACGAACTGGATAAAAAGTAACAGCATTTTCGGTATCTTTTTGATTTTCAATCGCTCTTCCAGCTAATTTTTCCATATTTACAAACCATTGTGTGGATAAATATGGCTCAACAACTGCCCCGCTTCTCTCACTATGACCCACAGAATGCATACACGGTTTTACTTCGATCAGCAAACCTGCTTCTTTCATATTCTGTACAAATTGTTTGCGACATGCAAAGCGGTCTAATTTTTGATACTGTTCTGGAACCCATTCATTACAACTCATTTTGCCGTCTTCATCCATAATAATCCGTTGCGGAACATTGTGACGTAAGCCAACTTCGTAATCGTTTGGATCATGGGCTGGGGTAATTTTTACAACCCCACTACCAAATGACATATCGACATATTCATCGGCAATAACAGGAATTTCCGTTGTCGTTCCAGGGACACGAACAAAGCGTCCAATATGTTTTGTATATCTTTCATCGTTTGGATGTACCGCTAACGCTCCATCACCGAACATTGTTTCAGGACGGGTTGTCATATTCACCATATATTCATCTGGATTATCAACAAAAACGTATTTAAAATAATGTTGATTTCCTTCAATTTCTTTGTAAATAACTTCAATATTAGAAAGTGCCGTTTGTTGAGCAGGATCCCAGTTAATAATCCGATTTCCTCTGTAAATAATTCCTTTGTTATACAAATCAACAAATACTTTGCGAACGGCTTGTGACAAACCTTCGTCCATTGTAAACCGTTCTTTTGTATAATCTAAACCAAGACCAAGTTTTGCCCACTGACTACGAATATGACTTGCATACTCTTCTTTCCATTCCCACGTTTTTTCTAAAAAATTTTCTCTTCCTACTTCATGCAGTAATTTTCCTTCTGCTCTTAACTTCTCCGCAACTTTTGCTTGCGTAGCAATTCCTGCGTGATCCATACCCGGAAGCCACAATACATCAAAACCTTGCATCCGCTTGATTCTTGTAATAATATCTTGTAATGTTGTATCCCATGCATGTCCAAGATGAAGTCTTCCTGTTACATTTGGCGGTGGAATAACAATAATAAAACTTTCAGCATCCGATTCTGTTGCTTCAAAAAATTTGCCATCTAACCACCATTTATAGCGATTTTCTTCTACTGCTTTGTGATCATATTTTGTCATTATTTTCTCCTCCTTAAATAAAAAAATCCTCCCGCCCTAAAAAAGGACGAAAGGATGAGCTTCCGTGGTACCACCTTTGTTCTTGTAAATACAAGCACTTAAACAATAACGGCTGCTACCGATTTCTCCTACTAGTGTTCAAAGAAACAATTCAAGGGCGACATTCGGATAATTTTCAACTTAAGCTATCTTGCAGCCATGAATAGCTCTCTCTAAAAGTGAATTATCTTACTCTTCCCTATCCTAACTTTTATCCATATGTTAGCCGAGTATCTGACTATTTGTCAAGAACATCTTACTTGTTTTGTTGGCAAAATTTTTGTAATGAGCTAAAATAAAAATAATGTTATTTATGAAGAGGGAAACTTATGGATAAAACTTCACAACAAAAACTCGATTATGCTTTACTATTTATTTTATTTTTAATGGCGATTGTTAGTATTATTTCTATTTATAGTGCACTGCCAACGATACCTGATAATCTTGTTCAAAAAACTAATTTTGTTAACCGACAAATTATGTGGTATGGAATTGGAATTTTTGTTATTGCTGTTACGATGATTTTAGATTATGACCGGTTGCAACAAATTGCATGGTATTTGTACGGATTTGGCATACTTTTATTACTTGGATTAACTGCTTCAAAATATGCCTTTCATTTTTCTTTTGCACCAAAAATAAAAGGAGCATGGGGTTGGTATGTGGTTCCTGGTGTCGGTAACTTTCAACCAGCTGAGTTAATGAAAATTTTTATGATTATTGTATATAGCCGAGTTATCTTCAACCATCGAAATAAATATGAAAATCCAACAATCCAAGAAGATTTTATTTTACTTGGAAAAATAGTGCTAACGTTGTTACCCCCACTTTTTTTGCTAATGACCCAACCCGATATGGGAATGATTATGGTGTTTTGTGCCATTACTGCTACACTTGTTCTTGTATCAGGGATTCGGTGGCGAATTATTTTTTCATTTACTGGAATAGCTATTTTAGCAATAGTATTGGTTGTTTTTATTTTCTTTAACTTCCCTGATTTTTTTCATAAATATCTTTTAGAAGATTATCAATTAGATCGTTTCTATGGTTGGTTAGATCCTTATGGACATGCAACTGAACAGGGATTTCAACTAACAAAATCATTATTGTCAGTTGGATATGGTGGGTTATATGGAAGTGGCTTTCAAGAATTAAAAGTTTTTATACCAGAGGCCTATACTGATTTTATTTTTGCTTTAATTTCTCAACAGTTTGGTTTTGTTGGGGCAAGTATTGTCGTTATTCTCTTTTTCTTTCTTGTATACCGAATGATTCATACTGCACTAGAAAGTCACGATATATTTGGAAGTTTTCTCTGTGCCGGTGTTATTGGTATGATTTCTTTTCAAGTGTTTCAAAATATTGGTATGACTATTGGACTTCTGCCAATTACAGGTTTGCCGCTTCCATTTATTAGTTACGGGGGAAGTTCACTCGCTACTTACATGTTAGCTATTGGTATTGTTTTAAATGTTCGCTCAAGAACGAAAAAGTTTATGTTTGGAAGTGATGATAAGTAGAGGAGGGTTTTATGAAGCTAGATATTATTGGTGATATTCATGGGTGTTTTGATGAATTTGTTGCTTTAACAAAAAAACTTGGCTATACATGGGACAAAAATAATGTTCCTATTCATGAACACAGAAAACTTGCCTTTGTTGGTGATTTAACCGATCGTGGTTCTAATTCTCTTCAAGTGATTCAAGTAGTGTACAAATTAGTCATGAAACAAAAACTTGCTTATTATGTCCCAGGAAATCATTGTGACAAATTATATCGGTTTTTTCTCGGAAGAAATGTGGAACAAAAACATGGATTAGAAACAACGGTTGCCGAATTTCAATCATTATCTTCCGAGAAGCAAAAAAAAATTGCCAAACAATTTATCTCATTATATGAATCCGCTCCACTCTATGTCCTACTAGATAAAGGAAAACTTGTGATTGCTCATGCAGGAATTCAAAAAAATCTTATCGGAAAGCATACAAAAGAAGTAAAAAAATTTGTTCTCTACGGTGATATTACTGGCGAAACACTCCCAGATGGTTCACCAGTTCGCAAAGATTGGGCACAATCATATGATGGAAAAGCAACAATTGTGTACGGGCACACCCCCACCCGTGAAGCTCGCTTTGTAAATAGGACTGTTAATATTGATACAGGTTGTGTATGGGGTGGAAATTTAACGGCACTTCGTTATCCTGAAATGGAGATAGTTTCCGTTCCGTCCTCTATGTCTTTTATGGAGAAGAAGTTTCGGTTTTGAATTTAGAGCAATGAGGAGTCCCCCATTGCCCTAAATTTATGAAAGGAATATTCAATAAAACCATTGAAAATATTTCTGACCTAACCTTTTGATTTTACCATTCTTAAGTTTCTGTATAATTCACTAAACTCATATCCTCTGCAAGTGGTACATGAACAGTTAATGAACGCTCCAAAAACGGATGATAAAAAGTAAGTTCTGTGCTATGTAGTGCTTGTCTTTCTATAAGATTACGTTGTCCTCCATATAAATCATCTCCAAGCAGCGAATGTCCAAGATGTGCCATATGAACTCGAATTTGATGAGTTCGTCCTGTTTCAAGAATCAGAGAAATATGCGTATATGTACTATGACGTTTTATTACTTCATAATGAGTTACTGCTCTTTGTCCATCCATTCTTACTTCTCTTTCAATAATACTGCCCTCTTTTCTACCAATAGGAGCATCTATTATTCCGCTATCATTTGCCACTACTCCAGAACATAATGCTTCATATCTTCTTTGTATATGATTATTTTTTTGCTGTTCTGCAAAAAGACTGTGAACATGGCGATATTTTGCCACAAGTAATAATCCCGATGTATCACAGTCTAATCTCGTTACAATATGAACCGTTGCTTGAATATGATTTACTGCATAGTGATACAATAAAGCATTCGCAATTGTTCTTGTTGGGTGTTCTTTTGAAGGAATTGTTGCTATGTGCGGCTGTTTATTTATCACTATTACATAATCATCTTCATAAACAATTTGTAACGGAATATTTTCTGCACACATTGTTGTCTGTTCAACGGGAAATGTAACGATAAGTATATCGCCTTTTTTTAATACATATCGTACAGTTACTTCTTCTTCATTTACACAAATCGTTCCGCCCGAAAATTTAATATCTGTTAGTGATGCTCGAGAAATTTTTTTTTGCAAAAAAGTTCGAAGCAACATACCGTGATGCGTTTCGTCTATTGTCCATGTTAATTGAAATGCCACTACTCGTTCCTCAAATCAGAAATAAATGAATCCCGTACCCGATTCCAAAACGGAACTCTTCGATAACGGGCAAAACGAATTTTTTCCGATGACACACGACATTCAATGGATTCGACATCTTTTTCAAGTAATGTTAAATGGTCTATTGTAATTCGCAAATCATTACTATTAATCGGCATCAATACACAACGATGATTGTTCGGCAAAATAAGTGGCGAACCAATTGTCCGAAACACTCGATTATTAATGGATGCCATTTCTGTTAATTGAATAACTTCTAATGAAGGATGTAGAATTGCTCCACCAAGTGCTTTATTGTATGCCGTACTTCCTGTTGGTGTAGAAATACATAACCCATCTCCTCGAAATGTTTCAAATATATCTCCTCTTATTTCTATATTCATCACAAGCGTTCCTTCTAGGCTTCTTACTGTGCATTCATTTAATGCAATGTACTCACTTTTGAGCAAATCGCCATTTGTGTAATATACATCTACCTCTAATAATGGATATTCAACAATTTCGTATTTTTTACTGGCAATAGCTTCAACAAGTTTTTCCATATCTTTTGGTAACCAATCGGCATAGAAACCAAGATGCCCTGTGTGCATACCAACAAAAGCTGTTTTACTAAGTCGTCTTTTATAACGATGAAAAGCATACAGTAACGTGCCATCTCCACCAATGGAAATAACAATGTCAGGTCGATCTTCATTATATTCTAATCCTAAAGTGATTAAACGATGTTTTAATGAGTCCATCAGATCGTTGGATTCTTGATTCCCTTTTGATGTGATTGCAAAGCTACGCACGGCTTTTCCCTCCAAAATTTCTATAATAGTTTCATTTTACCATTGCACTTCATTTCAATCTATATCATAATAAAGAAGAGATTTTTTGTCGAATGAGAAAGCAGTAGGTGAACTTATGGAAAAAGAAATCGAGATTGAATTTAAAAATTTACTAACGCATACCGAATTTAAACGACTACAAGAAGCATTTCACATACAGGAAACAGATTTTATGTACTTAACAAACCATTATTTTGAAACACCACTATTTGCGTTAAAAGCAACTCACAGTGCCTTGCGTATTCGACAAAAAAATAATGATTACACTATCACATTAAAACAACCACATACGGACGGTTTACTAGAATCTAATGTGTGTATTAATGAAGAAGAAGCAAAAAATCTCTTGGCAGGTATTCGTCCATTTCCTGATGAAATAATACATGCTTTAGAAGAACTAAATATTGACGGAAAATCTCTTCGTCATTTCGGTTCACTTATGACAAAAAGAGTAGAACAGAAATATGAAGATGGTTTACTTGTTTTAGATGAAAGTAGTTACTTTGACGTAACTGATTTTGAACTTGAATTTGAAGCAACTAGCGTAGAACGTGGCGAACAACAATTTAATGAATTACTTAAAAAATACTCCATTACAAAACGACCGTCTTCCCCAAAAATTCGTCGTTTTAATATACGAAAAATTGAATTGGAGGCAAAAAAATGAATGTATCACAACTAAAATCAATGTTAGAATTACAGACGTTAAGAAGTACCTCTTCTTCTGCATCATCACTTGTGTCCGACAATAGTAGTACAGAGTCTTTTCAAAATATTTTAGAGCAGCTATCTAATTCTTCACGTTTACAAACAGAAGATACAAACAATCTAAATTCACTTAACTCTCTATCTTCACTCATTTTCACTGGTGACATCCCAGCTCTTGCTGGTCAATCCTCAGGACTAGTAGAAGAAATTGAAAAAGTATTGAAAGAAACAGAAATACCGAAAAAAGCACCCTTATCTCTTGAAGATATTATTCAAAAAATGGCTGATAAATATGACATTGATCCAAAATTAATTAAAGCCGTCATCAAACAAGAATCAGGCTTTGATCCAAATTCTAAAAGCCATGCTGGTGCATCGGGATTAATGCAACTCATGCCAAGCACAGCCTCATCTCTTGGCGTTTCTGATATTTTTGACCCAGCTCAAAATGTAGAAGGTGGAACAAAATATTTACGCCAAATGTTGAATCGCTATGATGGAAATGTTTCTATGGCATTAGCTGCATACAACGCAGGCCCAGGTAATGTTGATAAACATAATGGCATTCCGCCGTTTAAAGAAACACAAAACTATGTCAAAAAAATATTGAACAATTATTATGCCTAAGATTTGGCATCGAGTTGGAACATAAATCTTTTAGTAACATGAATATTTCACTAAAACGTTGATTTCACAGGATTTTAGTAACCAATCCTACACATGAGAATCGGGATGTCTGTTCCATCCTCTTTACACCTCTCTTAGCAATTTTCATACAATCAACAAAATGATTGACTTTATACATTAGCTTATCTTTGGTGATTAAATGGTAGATTTTTTGCATCATTTAATCACCTTTATTTTTTCCTTTTGTTGCTAATAAGTCACTTCATTTGAGATATTTTTTTTTGACTGCTACAATATGGATATATAAATTATATTTCATACTCATATTAATTTCACCTTGTTTTAAAGGAGCTTTATAAATGGATAATGTTACGACACCGTTTGAAATGTTGGGTGGCAAAGAAATAATTGAAAGATTAGTTGATGCATTTTACAATCATGTATCTACTCATCCTGATTTAATGCCCCTATTTCCAAATGCGTTTGTAGAAATTGCACGGAAGCAGAAACAATTTTTAACTCAATACTTAGGAGGCCCTCCTTTGTATTCTATGGAACATGGACATCCAATGATGAGAGCAAGGCATATGCCTTTCCAAATTACTGAAACAAGAGCACAAGCATGGCTAAGTTGTATGAGAAAAGCAATGGATGATATTGGCTTGCAAGGAGTTATGCGTGATGAATTTTATCATCGGCTAGTATTAACTGCTCAACATATGATTAATACAGCAGAGTCGGAGGTTGAACCTCGTGAATAAACACGCAACAAATAACAGATTACCATATCTCCCTTGTGGTAATGAGCAAAAACCGATTGAAATTTATATATTTGTTGATCCACTCTCTCCTGAATGTTGGGCATTAGAGCCGATTATTAAGAAATTACAATTAGAGTATGGACAGCATTTTAAGATGAAATATGTATTAAGTGGGCGACTTGCCACATTAAATGTCAGAAAACATCGACTTGGAAAACTTGCACAGCAATGGGAGCGTACTGCTAGTCGTTATGGCATGTCTTGCGATGGTACAATTTGGTTAGAGAATCTTATTTCCACACCATTTGCAGCTTCAATTGCTATTAAAGCTGCTGAATTGCAAGGAAGACGTTGTTCTACTCGTTTTTTTCGTAAACTCCAAGAAACCTTATTTTTAGAAAAGCAAAATATTTGTGATCATAATGTTTTGATTGAGTGTGCGAAAGCGGTAGGTTTAGATGTCGATGAATTTATTAAAGATATTTATTCAGATAGTGCCGTGAAAGCATTCCAAAGTGACTTAAAAATTACTGCTGAAATGAACGTCTATGAAATTCCAACGATTGTTTTTTTTAATGAGCATATTGAAGAGGAAGGTATTAAAGTTTCTGGTTGTTATCCTTTTTCTGTTTACCGTGATTTACTTGGGCATATGCTTGGGCATATTCCAGAGTGTTCACCTCTTCCAACACTCACAGAGTTTATGCGTTGTTTTAATTTTGTTGCTACAGCAGAAGTAGCAACTGTGTATAATTTATCTACTAAAGAAACAGAACGAGAATTAAAAAAGTTACAATTGAATCGTATTGTTGAACAAATACCCGTCAAATACGGAACATTTTGGCGCTATATTTCGCAATCATAATCATAAATATACCTCCATACACTTATTGTATGGGGGTATATTTATGATTTCTTTTCTGTTTGTGACACTTCTTTGCGGATCAGCTTTTCTATTTAATCTGCTCGGTATCATCGGTATCGTTCCACTAATGATTACCGCACCACTTTTATTTATTTCCCTTTTTATCGCTGTATATTTAATAAACAATCGAAAAAGATTTACGGGCTTTAAATAAGTGGTGTAGTTTGTTCAAAAGAGGTGTTTACCCTTTTTGAACAAACTACGTGAACTGAATGGTTGCCGAGTTTCCAGAAAATCAACGTTTTAGTGCAGTATTCAGTTCAATAAAACCAGCCAAAAATTTCTTTTCTAACCTTTTTGTTTCATTGAAAACTCTTCTGCCCCAAACTCACTTTAAATGTCTACAACAATTGTTCCATCTCTGTTAATTTTTCTTCAAATACTTTTAATGCCGCTTCAATTGGAGCAGATGTTGTCATGTCAACGCCTGCTTTTTTCAACACTTCAATTGGATAATCAGAGCTTCCAGCTTTTAGAAAATTGTTAATGTAGCGATCAACTGCTGGTTGTCCTTCAGTTAAAATTTGACTACTTAATGCGGTTGCCGCACTAAAACCAGTCGCATACTGGTACACATAATAATTGTAATAGAAATGTGGAATACGTGACCACTCTATGCCAATTTGTTTATCAATCACGAGGTTTTCCCCAAAGTATTTTTTATTTAATTCGTAGTATGCTTCTGATAATGAATCCGCCGTTAAGGCTTCACCATTTTGAACTTTTTGATGAATAATATGCTCGTATTCAGCAAACATTGTTTGACGGAAGACTGTACCACGGAAACCCTCTAAATAGTGATTCAATAAATACAAACGCTTTTTCTCATCTGTAATTGTTTTTAATAAGTAGTCATTAAGCAACGCTTCATTACAAGTAGATGCTACTTCCGCAACGAAGATAGAGTAATCGCCATATGTATATGGTTGTGACTTGCGTGTGTAGTAACTATGAATGGAATGACCAAATTCATGGGCAAGTGTAAATAAATTATTTACATTGTCTTGCCAGTTCATTAAGATGTATGGATTTGTCAAATATGAACCTGATGAATATGCTCCACTGCGTTTTCCTTTATTTTCATGAATATCTACCCACCGACTAGATAGTCCTTCTTCTAATATTCCTAAATATTCTTTGCCTAGTGGAGCAAGCCCTTTACGTAAATAATCTTTTGCTTCTTCATATGGAATGTCCATTTTTACTTCTTTGACTAGTGGGGTATACATGTCATATAAGTGAACTTCATCAACACCTAATACTTTTTTGCGTAAGTCTACATATTTGTGCATTAAGTGTAAATTGTTGTTCACTGCACCAACTAAATTATCATAGACCGTTTCAGGAATATTATTGTTAGAAAGTGCTGCCGCTCTTGCTGATGGATAGTTACGAACACGAGCAGAGAAATTATGTTTTTTCACCACACCGCTTAATGTGCTTGCAAATGTATTTTTATATTTTCCATATGTGTCATATACAGCATGGAAAGCATCTTTCCGAACTTGACGATTGTCACTTTCAAGAAAACGAATATATCGACCATGCGTTACTTCAATTTCTTCGCCATCTTCCCCTGTAATCTCTGGAAATTTCAAATCAGCATTATTTAATACAGTAAATGTATTACTTGGAGAAGCCATCACTTCCGATGCTTGAGCAAGTAAGGATTCTTCTTTTGCTGACAAGACATGTGGACGTTGCAAACTTAACTCATCTAACATATGTTTGTATAGACGCAGTTCTTCTTTCTCTTCCAAAAATTTCACAATTATTGCTTCATCTAACGCCAAAATTTCCGGGATAATAAAAGCACTGGCACTCGAAACCTGGGCTGCTAAACTTTTTGCACGATCATCAAAACCTTGATAGTGTGCATTCGTTTGATCTTGGTCCACACGCAAATGAGAATACGCATATAACTTACCAAATCGCTTTGAGATTTCTTCATCACATGTAAATGTTTCATACAATGTGTCAGCACTTTCACCAACATGCCCTTCAAACTTTGCCAAACTTGGAATCATTTCTTTAATTGCTTGAAACTCTTTTTCCCAATCTGCATCCGTATTAAAAATATTTTCTAACTGCCAGGTATCCTCTACAGCAATATCTTCACGTTTTGGTAATGCTTTTGCCATAATTGTTCCTCCTCATTTTGTAATTACTTTGTTAGTATTCTCCACAATCTCTTGTTTTCCTTCCTTTTTTTGGAGAATTACCATAACTATTTCATCTTCTTTCAAGGCTTGTTCTGTTGAAGTTGGGGTTTTTGGCATTCGGTTTATCCAATACACTTCGCCATCTGTTGTTAAAATGTTTAATTGTACAAGTTGCTTTACATACGCACAAACCGCATCATCGTATGTGTGTTGACTAAGCGATAATGGTCGTAATACTACTCTTTTTTTATACAGTAGTGAGTCAAAAAATTGAATGACTGCCACATCTGTAAAAGAAGAATGCCTAGCGTATTCTACAATTCCAACTAACACATACATTTGCCAAATATAAGCAGGTGTCGCAATCGTTTCGCCATAAGCACTTGGAATACCAACTTCCGCTGGAAAAAAAGTCGGATATAGCCCTTTCTCATGCATAAAATCAACAAAACACTTCACTTCATCCGATGGAAAAGATCCGAGTGTTATACGCCATTTTTTCTTTTGTTTTAGCCATTCCGAGTATACTATTCTTGTTGTAGTTAACGTTTTATCAATTAATTGTTGGAAAGAAAGATGTGCGAGTGAGACAACATGAGGTATAGAAAACACAATTGAAGTTGAAAAAGGAACAATATTTGTGAGGCGAATAAAATAATTTGTTTCAGGACAATAATAAAAAATTTGTGGGAGTTGTTGGTGGGCGAATTGCCACTGAAAAGAAGTTAATTTGAGGCGATAAGTAGAGAGGCGTTTTAGTTTGTGTGCACCGAGTATCCAAATGGGGGTAATACCAATTTTTTCATATTCTCTTGTGCGTTTTTGAAAAATTTCTCTGGAAATAGTGGAGCATTGATATTCAATCGCATATGTTTGATTGTTGTGTGTAACAAAAATATCTGGACGTTGATTAATTGATGAAATATAGTGTTCTAGTTGACTATCTACTTGGCTTTGTAGCCAATAAAATAACTGTTTTTTCCCCTGTAAATGATACGGTGTTTCTGCTTCACTTTCTGCATGACATGGAGAGCGTTCATGAGCGAAATGAAAAATCTTTTGCTCACCTAGTTTTAAAATAACTTTCCCAAGACAAGCTGGGCAATAAAACCCTTGTCTTTCTCTAAGCTCTAGCAATGTTTCCTTTGCGTAATTATCAATGAGTGATAGCAATGTTCCCCCATCCGTTTTTGCAATGAGCATAAAATCCCTCCTTTTTTAATATCATACAAGAAAAAAAACAAAAAGGATAGCCCCTTTTTGCTTTTTCATTGCTTAACATTTATATTCATCTGCTAAAATAGACCAAATACTTAAGTCATAAAATGTCCCATCTTTACTAATTCCTGCTTGCCTTAAAGTACCTTCCAGAGTCATTCCTGATTTCTGCATAACTTTACCTGATGCTGGATTATTTGTATCATACTTAGCTTGGATTCGATTTATTTTCACTTCGGAGATCATAAATTTAATGACGCTTTGTACTGCTTCCGTTGTCACTCCCTTACCCCAATAGTTTTTTGATATACAATAACCAATTTCACAACATAAGTAGTTATAATTATGCTCTACTACTCCAATACCCCCAATTACTTTTCCATATTCTTTTGGAATGATAGCCCAATTGTATACTTCATCACTCTCATACGCAGTTACCCACTCCTGTATTATTTTCTCTGTTACTTCTATGCTACCATGAGGTTCCCATCTAAGAAATTTCGTCACTTCTGGATCATTTGCCCAGTTATCAAACATGTCTTTTGCATCAGCAAACTCAAATTTTCTTAAAATTAATCTATCGGTTTCTATCAGTCTAGTACCTAAATGATGTAACACTATGTTCACGCCCTTTCTCTATACCTAATTTTTAAATATCTGTGCCGCCTTCACTGCTTTCTTCCAACCACTATACAAGTTCTCTCTTATGCTTTCATCCATATTCGGCACAAATTGTTGTTTCATTCTCTGAGTAATATCATCTTTATTTTTCCAATAACCCACTGCAAGCCCTGCCAAATATGCCGCTCCAAGTGCCGTTGTTTCACTAACTACAGGCACATCCACAGACACGTCTAGTAAATCACTTTGAAATTGCATCAGAAAATTATTTTCAACTGCTCCACCATCAACACGAAGTTTTGTAAGCGTTATATCCGCATCTGCTTCCATCGCATTTAAGACATCTTTTGTTTGATAAGCCAACGATTCTAAAGTAGCTCTAATAAAATGCTCCTTGGACGTACCACGAGTCAATCCAAATACAGCTCCCCGCACTTCACTATCCCAATATGGCGTACCAAGTCCAACAAATGCTGGAACAACATATACACCATCTGTAGATGAAATTCTCTCTGCATAATCTTCACTATCTTTGGCAGATTTTAACATCCTCATTCCATCACGAAGCCATTGAATTGCTGAACCAGCAACAAAAATACTTCCCTCTAGTGCGTACTGAACTTCTCCATTTATTCCCCAAGCAATTGTTGTCAGCAAACCATTTTTTGAGCGAATTGCTTTTGTGCCTGTATTCATTAACATAAAACAACCTGTGCCATACGTATTTTTTGCCATTCCTTCCTGAAAACACGCTTGACCAAATAATGCCGCCTGTTGATCGCCTGCCGCTCCAGCAATCGCTACACTTCTTCCAAAGAAGCGGTCTGGCTCTGTATGTGCATATACATAAGAAGATTCTTTGACACTTGGTAACAAACATTTCGGTATATCAATAATTTCTAATAATTCATCATCCCACTTTAGTTCATGGATATTATACAAAAGCGTTCGTGATGCATTAGAATAATCGGTTACATGTGCCTTACCTGCTGATAATTTCCAAATTAACCATGTGTCCATTGTGCCAAATAATAACTCTCCAGCAATTGCTCTTTCTCTTGCTCCTGCTACATTATCTAGCAACCATTTTACTTTTGTTCCAGAAAAATAGGCATCTATTAATAATCCTGTTTTTTGACGAAACAATTCATCATGTCCGTTCACAATTAGCTGTTCACAAATATCCATTGTTTGTCGTGACTGCCAAACAATCGCATGATAAATCGGCTCTCCTGTTTCCCTATCCCAAATTACACACGTTTCTCGTTGATTCGTAATTCCAATTGCTTCAATTTGTTCTATTTTAATCTCAGAAACTATCTCACCGATTACTGCTAAAATAGAACCCCAGATTTCATTTGCATCATGCTCCACCCATCCAGGATGCGGAAAGTATTGGGTAATTTCTTTTTGGGCAATCCGAACTATCTCACCTTGATGATTGAATAAAATAGCTCTTGAACTCGTTGTTCCTTGATCCAAAGCTAGAATATATTTCTCCATAGTTACTCCCCCTTTTTATTTATTATCGCACAAAAATAAAAAAATGGTGACCAAAAAGGCAGAAAAATCACACCAATTTAGTCACCTCTATAAACATTTACTTTCTGTATTTCATACCATTAACTATCAACCTAGTCAAAGTAATGGAGAATACAATGTTGCTAATAATTCTCTTGCTTTCGTAACTAGCGGACGTTTCTTAAATTCTTCTTCATCCATTATAGTCGAGTGAGTAAGATCTTCCTCATAATCCGTAAGTAAATCTACAACACTTTTTGTTTGTGACAAAAAAGCAGTTACCTCAAAATTTAAATAGAAGCTCCGCATATCCATATTTGCTGTCCCAATACTTGCCTGTGTATCATCAATAATCATTACTTTGCTGTGCATAAATCCTTTATCATATTCGTAAATTTTTACCCCCATTTTAAATAAATGAGGAAAATAAGAACGAGAAGCATAAAAAACAACTCGCTGATGTGGCAGACGGGAAACGAGAAGTCGAACATCCACCCCACGCAAAGTTGCATCATACAAAGCATTTAACATTTGATTATTTGGAATAAAATATGGCGTAGCTATCCAAATTTTTTTCTCTGCAGATTCCATCATTTTCAAGAATAAATCACTGATCGTTCCGCTTTTTGGTAGCCCAGAAATAATCTCAACTATCCCATCACTGCTTACTTCTTCTTCTTTACCTTCCAGTGCACACACTTCATTTGTTGCTTCAAACCAATCTTGTTCAAAAATTTGTTGTAGTTTTCTACTTCCTTCTCCTCGCACAAATAAATGTGTATCTCGCCAAAATCCAAGCTGTTTACTTTTCCCTAAATACTCCACTCCAATATTTAACCCACCAGTAAAGCTAACTATACCATCTATAACAATGATTTTTCGATGATTACGAAAATTAATTACCCCAAAGCTCGGATGTGGAAAAGGAGATACTTGCACGCCAGCAAGACGAAGTATTTCGATATAGTCGGTATCATACAAACGCCAACTTCCTTCTACATCATACAAAACCCGCACCTCTACGCCACTCTTTGCTTTCTCCAACAAAATTTGTTGTAACTCCCTACCTACCTCATCATTTCGCAACATATAGTATTCTATATGAATAAACATTGTTGCTTTTTTTAACTCAGAAAAAATAGCACTATATGTTTCTAGCCCATTTCTTAATATTTTTGTTTCCGTTTGTTGACTCACAAAACTTTTCAAATCAATCTTTGGAGCAGTAACAGAAGCTGGATAATTCCAAAGCATAAGATACAAATAAAAACTAAGAAATGGAATGAATAGCAGAAGAATCAAAATTATAAATCCTACTATTAACGAATGCTCCAAAGACCTATATACACTAAATAGAAACCACAGAAACATAACACTAAAGAAAGTGATCACTCCACCACTAAATTTTTTTATCATAAAAAAAATATACCGCACAGCCTTCACTCCATCTAATAAAAAATAATTCTAAAACAAACGGTCACCCAATCTCCATAAAAGTATGGTTTGGTAGACCGTCTGTTTATATTAGTTCGGAAAATATTCAACGATTTTCGTTAGGGCATTATTTGAAATAATTTCCTTTCCATACTCATTCAACCGATAAATAGTTATTGGAGAATCATAACCAAATTCTGAGATCAATGCTATCACATTCTCAACATCCTTATCTTCTTCATGAAATTCAACAAATAAATAATACTTATTTTCAAATATAAACAAATGATTCGTTAAGCTAGAGAAATCATGTTTCTTTCCTAATGAGATTACATCCTCGAAGTCATGAAAACAAAACATAAATTGTAATTGATCTTCTTGTTCTACATCTGTTGTTTCTTTAGATTCTTTTTTGATAGACTCTCTAAGTCCACCGAAAAGTTGTTCAAATCTCTCCATAGGAAACACCTCTTTCCCTTCCTTTGCAGCATTTGCCTTTGTTACCACAATCTCTAATCCACTTTCCATTGCATGTACTTGAATCCACAATGGGCCATCTATAACAAAGTCACTCCCTGTATTTGCTTCTTCCATCATTTCCCAAAATAATTCTTCGCCACGTTCACGATTATCCCAAATTTCATTCCGCTCAAAACCCCGACTTTCAATATCTCCATATGTTATATAAAATTTAACCGTATTTTCATCAATGCGTTCAATATCCATATATTCCTCTCCTATCTTCATATCCTTACTAGAGGTTCTCTTCTATTTTATGATAAAATGATACAGAAAGACAGTGAAAGGTTCTCCAGCATTTTTTATAAAAAATCGCCTTTCCCTAGAATTACACAAGTGTAACTCAGAGAAAAAGCGACTAATAATATTACTATTAACTGTTTGAACGATATTCATTCACAATTCGTTGTGCTTCGAGCAATTGGTATGTACGAACTTTACGAGGTAAGAAACGGCGAATTTCATCCTCATTATAACCAACCTGTAATCGTTTTTCATCCATAATAATTGGGCGGCGAAGAAGTCCTGGATTATCCTTTACAACTTCATATAGACGTTGTAATGGCATAGACTCTACATTAATATTTAACTTCTGGAAAATTTTTGAACGTGTGGAAATAATTTCATCCGTTCCATCTTCTGTCATTCGTAGAATCTCTTTAATTTCTTCAATGGTTAACGGCTCCGAAAAAATATTACGCTCTTTATATGGAATTTCATGCTCCTCTAGCCAAGCCTTTGCTTTGCGACAAGATGTACAACTAGGTGATGTGTATAAAATAACCATGATCCGTTCACACTCCTTTTTTAGAGTTAGCTTGTAATTGAATCAAAAACATGGATGTCAATCTATATGCTTACATGTATTATACAGCAAAACATTTATAAAAGATATACCTTTTTTATAACTTCCTCATAACTTTTAACCCCCTTATTTCTACATATTTATACATACGATGTAGAAATAAAAAAGTTTCAATATTTTTTTCTAGGCATTTGTTCTTGGTTATGATAACATAATATCTAAGAGATACTTTAAATTGGAGGCTTTGTAAGGTGATTGAATATTTTATGGATTTAGGTCTGGTAACTATTCTTGTCGTTGGTCTTACTGCTCTTATGGGGAGCTTTAGTGCTGGTATTGGCGAAGGAATATTTGGTGGTAGCAATCGAAGTGAACATCTTGACCAATCAAACAAATCATCTAAGGGATGGAATCAGGTTGGCGGAAAAAAAAAATAACATTTAGGTGATCAAAGTCAATATGATTTTGGTCACCTAATTTTTTTTACCCTTTTTTTTACATATTTTTGTAAGAATTTGCAGACGCTACAAGAAGAAAGGAGGGCAATATTTATGCCTATTGACTTCGATGTGCGAATCACAGAACAAACCATTCGTAATTCTCTATCCAGTTCAGATGTAAAATATCGCCGTTTTTATCGAGCGGAAATTGCTTATTGTCTATGCTACATCGAAACACTTGTGGAATCAGAAACTATTCACCATTACTTACTTGAGCCCTTCCTATCCTCTGACAATCCAAGTATAGAAGATGCGATTCCTATCTTACAAATAACAAAAATTGACAATTACACGGATATCTATAATGCTCTCGTTCAAGGAAATGCTGTACTTCTCTGTGATGATACAGATATAGCATATAGTTTTCCAGTTCAAACAACTGAAAGCCGTGCTGTCTCTGTATCAGATATGGAAAAAGTAACGACAGGTGCACATGACAGTTTTAATGAATCACTTAGCACAAATATTTCTTTAGTTCGTCGTCGCTTAAAAACAACTGATTTGGTTATTCATGAAGTTACCTTTGGTACAGCAAATCAATTTCAAGGTTACTCTTTACATTTATCAACCGTTGCCTCACCCGATATAGTTGATCGTGCTTATGCAAAACTTGATAAAATTAGCAGCTATCCAATCCAGCACCCTGGGCAAATTTACAATGAACTAGAAGATGCAGCTTATTCCCCTGCTCCGCAAACGATACGAACTGAATCACCTGATCGAACAGTAGGTCATCTATTGGAAGGAAAGATGGCACTTATGCTTCATAATGAACCAACCGCTATTATTTTTCCCACAACGCTTTATGATTACTTCAAAAGCCCTGAAGACAAGAGTTCTAGATGGTTGACTTCTACTTTTTTTTATATGTTACGGTTAGCTATTTCGTCACTTGCCCTTGTATTGCCAGGGATTTATGTGGCTATTAATGCTTTTCATTCTGATATTTTGCCATTGCCACTTTTTCACACATTAAAATTATCGGTACAGTTCGTCCCATTTCCACCACTTATTGAAGCGATTATTATGTTCTTTGTTTTTGAACTACTTCGAGAAGCCTCGATTCGCCTTCCTGCACCGACGGGCCTAACAATTGGTAGCGTTGGAGGGATTGTGATGGGTACAGCACTTATTCAAACAAATATTATTTCTAATTCAATCGTCGTTGTTATTAGCGTCGCTGCCTTGTCATCGTTCGCTGTTCCGCTACGAGAAATGAGTTCATCCATCCGACTGATGAGCATACCAATTACCATTCTTGCTTCTATATTCGGCTTCTTCGGCATTTCATTTGGCATGATGATTTATATTACTCATTTATTTTCTTTACAAATGTTTGGACAACCGTATTTTGAAAATCCAAACATCAAAAAATTATTTCCTAAATTTCGTTTACGTTTGAAGAGAGGATAAATATGTTAAACAATAAACACCTATTTTTCTTTATCATCCAAGCAATGATAGGAGTAAGTTTGCTTTCACTTCCAAACTCCCTATACAAAACAGCTGGACATGACGGATGGATGTCCATTATTCTTTCTGCTTTGATCATACAAATTCTAATTATTGTTATGTGGCTACTCTATAAACGCTTTCCAAATGATTCCCTCCTCACCTACTCGACAAAACTAACGGGTAAATGGATTGGAAATGCGATTAATATATTGTATATTTGCTACTTTCTTCAAAAAGCTTTTTTTGTTGAACATTCCTATGCAGAAATAATAAGGAAAAGGGGTTTCTTTGAAACACCATCTTGGGCACTGATTGGTATCCTTCTTTTAACGGTATTCATGATAGCGAAAGAACAACCAAAAACAATGGCACGTGCTTTTTTATTTTTTTCCCTGTTTTTTATTCCAATTCTTGCTTTCGTTATTTACTCCTATAAAAGCGCTCATTTAGGACGTGTATTACCAATCGGTGAGAGTGGATTTCTTCCCATTGTATTTGGAATCAAGGAATGCATTCCTTCACTGACTGGAATAGGAGCTTTTTTATTTCTCGGACCATTTCTTAGTAAAAATACAAAACCGCTAAAAATATTGACAATCGCCAATATCAGCGTTTCCTCTTTTTATTTATTAATAACATTTACTTGCTTTGTTTTTTTTAGTGGTTATATAATACAAGATATCCTTGAGATTGTTATTTATTTATTCCGTAACTACTCCACATTTATGATTGATAAAGTAAATATTCTCTTTTTATCATTTTGGGTTATTCCGATTACAACATCCATTGTCATTCCTATCTATTTAGCAAGTATATCTGTTCAACATTATACGCATCAAGCTTCACGAACAACGATTGTTTTCTTATTTGTTTCTTTCTTATTCATTATTAGTTTCTTTAAGATTGACTATGAGTTAGCTCTTCGCATGAAGCAATTAGTACCATACATAGATGCTGGATTTATCTTTTTACTTCCTATTATCCTCTTACTTACATCATTTTTTAGGAAGGAGGTGCGGTAAATGTTTCGTCGAATGATATTTGTTCTCCTTCTTTTTTTGTTATGTGGTTGTTGGGATCAGCGATTAATTGCCGATCGTGTCTTTATTGGTGGAGTAGGATTTGATGAAGTAAAGAATAACGAAACTCAACTAGCTGTATCCATCTTAAACGCAAACTCTAAAGGGAATGGAACGGTTGAATACAGTCCAATCTTCCACAGTGAATCTGGGAAGACGATGACAGAGGTCTATAAAAAAATTGAACATTATCTCCCAGGAAGTATAGACGCAGCCAAAGTAGATGTTATATTATTCGGTCCTTCATTTATTCATAAAGATATATATCCATTTATCCAACCATTTATCATTAACAATTTGTCATCTCTCACATCCAAAGTTATTTATAGTGAGAAAATGACTGCAAAAGACATCACCTATCTAGAAAGAATTGCCGAACAACCGAATGCCGTTGTATTGGAAAAAATCATTAAAAATGCGGAAAACAATTCCGTCATTCCAACAATGAATACAGGAAAATTAATTATTCTTATGACCGAAGAAGGTATTGATTTTACTCTTCCTATTATTAAAATTAAAGAGAAGAAAGAAGCCAGTGTTATCGGAGCAGGGTTATTTCATAAATCCTCCTATACAGGTGAATATGTTCCAGCAAGTGAATCTGGTCTTCTCACTATTATGATGAGTGCAACGCAAACAAATCCTCTTCTTTCTTCTATTTTAGAAGACGATGAGAAAATTGGCTATTCCGTAAATCGTTCAAAAGTAAAGATAGACATCGAGCCAAAGAACTTACAAACAAACATAGACATCCAGCTCTCTGTTATGTTAGTAGACATACCTAAGCGGAAAATATTGACCCCAAGTTACTTTAAACAACTGCAACCACTCATTCAGAAAGACTTACAGAAACGAATGGAAAAAATCATTCAACAGTTGCAAAAAAACAACTCTGACCTTTTAGGCATTGGAAGAATGATTCGAGAAAAGAATCCAGAAAAATGGAAGTCACTCAAGTGGGAGGAAACATACAAGAAAATAAAAATAAAACCTACCGTTCATATAAAGATAAGTGAATCAAATTAAACTAAAAAAAGACTGAGTTGGGGCGTGCCCTAACTCAGTCTTTTTCTATACTTGTTTATATTGTTCAAATTCTTTTTCAGAGCAGTATACATAATGTTCTGGTGATATCTCACGCAAGCTAAGCAATTCATCATCCGCATAACCATGTGATTTCACATCATAGACAACCCGTCTCCGAACTCGTTCAGATTCTGGATCTGGATGTGGAATAGCCGAAAGAAGTGCTTTTGTATATGGGTGCTTTGGATTTCGATACAATTCTTCTGAATCAGCTAGTTCAACAATCTTCCCAAAATACATAACACCAATTCGATCACTAATGTATTTAACCATTGACAAGTCATGAGCAATGAACAAATAGGTTAAACCTTTTTCACGTTGTAAATTTTTCATTAAGTTAACTACTTGTGCTTGAATAGATACATCTAGTGCAGAAATTGGTTCGTCCGCAATAATAAATTCAGGTTCAACTGCTAAAGAGCGAGCAATTCCAATCCGCTGACGTTGGCCTCCAGAAAACTCATGTGGAAAACGATTAGCATGTTCTTGATTCAAACCAACTGTTTCTAGCAAATCATACACACGATCCATACGCTCTTTTTTTGTTTTTGCTAAACTGTGAATATCAATCCCTTCTGCAATAATATCTCCAACAGTCATTCTCGGATTAAGTGATGAGTATGGGTCTTGGAAAATCATTTGTAGTTTTCGATTGAACGCTTTTAATTCTTTACGAGATTTAATTCCTTGAATATTAACGCCATTATAAAGTACTTCACCGTCAGTTGCATCATATAATTTAATAATTGTACGACCTGTTGTTGATTTACCACAACCAGATTCTCCAACTAGACCAAGTGTTTCCCCTTTATAAATATCGAAGGTAATTCCATCAATTGCTTTAACAACAGATGTTCCAGTACCAAAATATTGTTTTAAATTTTTTACTTCAAGGAGCTTTTCTTTAGACATGTGAGCCACCCCCCTTAATCATTTGCTCAAATTTAGCTACACGATCTTTAACAATTTGTGGTGGGTCAACAGGCGGTGCATTTTCGTGCAGCAACCAAGTTGCCGCAGAATGTGTGTCAGATACTTTGAACATCGGTGGATCTTGCTCAAAATCTATTTTCATCGCATACGGATTACGCACTGCAAAAGCATCACCCTTAGGTGGTTTAATTAAATCTGGTGGTGTACCAGGAATAGAATATAATTCTGTATCTTTTTGATCCATACTTGGCATAGAAGCAAGTAGTCCCCATGTATATGGATGTTTTGGATTGTAGAATACTTCATCTACCGTACCCATTTCGACAATTTTCCCTGCATACATAACAGCAACACGATCTGCTACATTCGCTACAACCCCAAGATCATGGGTGATAAAAATAATAGCTGTGCCCATTTTTTTCTGAATATCTTTCATTAGTTCCAAAATCTGTGCTTGAATCGTTACATCTAATGCTGTTGTTGGTTCATCGGCAATCAATACGTTCGGATTACAAGCTAAAGCAATCGCAATAACAATCCGTTGACGCTGACCTCCAGAAAGTTGATGCGGATATTGCTTAACCCGTAGTTCTGGATTTGGCATACCAACAAGTTGTAATAATTCCAATGTTAGTTTACGTGCTTCATTATTACTTAACTTTTGATGCTTTAGAATAACTTCCATAATTTGTTTTCCAATGGTCATTGTTGGATTTAATGAAGTCATTGGATCTTGGAAAATCATCGAAATTTTTGCACCCCGAACCATTTGCATTTCTTTCTCAGAAATCTTTGTGATATCTCGACCTTCAAAGATTACTTCGCCTTGTTTAATACGTGTTGGTGGAGTTGGTAGAAGTCTCATTAAACCTTTTGATGTAACCGATTTCCCTGAACCAGACTCACCCACAATTGCTAGCGTTTCTCCTTTATGCAAGTCAAAGTTTACGCCTCGAACTGCTTGCACTTCACCTGCATGAATGTCGAAGGAGATATGCAAATCTTTTACTTGTAGTATTTTTTCCATTTCCAATCTCCTCCTCTATTTACGCATTTTTGGATCAAGTGCATCACGCAAACCATCAGCAAATAAATTTAAACTCAAAATTAGTAAACTAATAACCGTTGCTGGAATAAACATCATATGTGGATATGATTGAAGTGCTCTAAATCCATCGTTTACAAGTACGCCAAGTGATGCAAGCGGTGGACGCATTCCAAGTCCGATAAAACTTAAAAATGCTTCTCCAAAAATAGCAGCTGGAATAGTAAACATTGTTGTAATAATGATTGCTCCAAGTGTATTTGGGATTAAATGCTTAAAAATCAAACTAGAATTTGATGCTCCAAGTGTCCGTGATGCTAATACATACTCCATACTTTTTAATTTCAAAATTTGTCCCCGAACAATCCGTGACATCCCTATCCAACCAGTCAAAGCCATACCGAGTGTAATCGAAATAATACCCGGTTCAAATATAAGAATAAACAAAATAACAACAATCAAATACGGAATACCGTATAATACTTCAACAATCCGCTGCATAATAGTGTCCACTGTCCCACCATAGAAGGCAGAAATACCACCATAAGTTACACCAATAAATAACTCAAGCGTTGCCGCAAGCAAAGCAATATACAATGATACACGAGTTCCAGTCCAAGTACGCACCCAAAGATCTCGCCCTAAATCATCTGTTCCAAACCAATAAGATTCTTTTATATTATGTTTTGCATACTTGTCTACTCCATGTATATCTCGACCATCAAATGGTAAGAAGTGAATATTTGCAAGTGCTTCTATTTTTGGAGGGAGTTTTGTATGTCTAATATTTTGATCTTTGTAAGAACGCTCACTCAACATTGGAGCGAAAATCGCAAACAATGCAAGAATACAAATAATAACTATCCCAAACATAGATGCCTTATTTTTCCGAAAACGTACAAATGCGTCTTGCCAATAAGTTAGGCTTGGGCGAGTAATTTTCTCACTTTCCATTCCATCGGCTCCAACAAGCTCAAACATTTCTTTTGGAAGATTATCGAATTGACTCATTTCTACTTACCTCCCGCTAAACGAATACGTGGATCAATAATACCATACAAAATATCCACAATAAAAATAACTGTAATAAATAATGCTGAGTAAAATACAGTTGTTCCCATAATAACTGTATAATCATTCAAATTAATTGAACGAACAAATTGTTCTCCAAGACCAGGAATCGCAAAAATTTGTTCAATAACAAGCGATCCAGTCATTAAGTTAACAACCATTGGTCCTAAAATCGTAACAATAGGAATTAAAGCATTACGAATCGCATGTTTAACAACAACACTTGTTCGACTAATTCCCTTTGCCTTTGCTGTTGTAATATAGTCAGAACCCATAACCTCTAACATTTCTGTCCGCATAAATCGTGAAATAGATGCAATAACTGCCATAGATAATGCAATAGTTGGTAAAATAGAATACTGAAAACCCTCCCAAAAAGCAACTGGCAACCACTGGAGTTTAACTCCAACGAAATACTGTAATAAGGCTGCAAATACGAACGAAGGAACAGATGCACCAACTACTGCTAAAACAGTTGTTCCATAATCTATGGGCGTATTATGACGAATTGCTGCCAATGTTCCAAGTACTAACCCTATACATGTTCCTAAAAAAATAGCTTGAAATCCAAGCTGGGCAGATGGACCAATCCGTTCAGCAATCATCTTAGATACTTCTCGGTTATCATATTGAAATGATACCCCCATATCCCCTTGTACTAAATCGGTAAGATACCTTACATACTGGACTGGAAGAGGATCATTAATTCCATATTTGTCTAAAATAAGTTGTTGCTGTTCAGCTGTTAATTTTTCTGGATTTTTTAGTGGTGATCCTGGAAGTAATTTCATTAAGAAGAACGTTACTGTAACAATTAAAAGTAAAGTAACAATCATATATCCAAAACGTTTTAATGTATATTTTACCATGACAGCCCCCCCTTTCTTCAATTTAATATAATTATATTACTATAAATCTATCACGTAGAAATGGATAGCCACACAAAACCCTTGATTCTATGGGATTTTGGTGACCATCCATTGTGTCGGATTACTTTTCCTTCATCTAAGCAATCTGATTCCCTTGTGAAAACAATAACTTTACTCTATAGAAGCCCACTTGTATGAGTAATCTGCACCAAATTGATGAGATATAATTCCCTTTACGTACTCACGTTGTACATTAGATAAACCTCTTTGATATAACATACCAATTGGAGCCTCATCCATTAAGAGTTTCTCAGCTTCTAATAATGTATCCCAACGTTTTTGTGGATCTGCTAATAATGTTGATTTTGAATCAGCAATTGCTTTATCATATGCTGGATTTGACCAACCAGTTTGGTTATGTCCACCATCTGTAACAAACATGTCCATAAATGTCATTGGATCTGGATAATCCGGTCCCCAGCCAGCCCATGCAAATTCATATTGCATTTTCTTTTCAAGATCAAGTTTTTGTTTAAATGGTTGTGATTTGATGTTAACAGTTAAGCCAGGTAGATTTGTTTCTAATTGACTCTTCAAGAATTCAGACATTTTCTTTCCGGCTTCTCCATCATAAGCAAGCAATTCAATTGTAACTGTATCTTTCTTAAGCTCTTTCTTTGCTTGCGCCCACCATTCTTGTGCCTTAGCAAGATCGAATTTTTGTAAATCACCATTTTGCTCACGGAAGTCTTTTCCATCTGGACTCTTAACAAAATTCTTTGGCATTAAACCACCAACTGGCGTAGAACCATTGTTTAAAACAACTTCTGCTAATCCTTGTGTATCAACAGCTGCCTCTGCCGCTTTACGAGCAAATTTATTTGAAAATACTGGCGTTTTTGTATTAAAACGCAAGAAGTATGTTGTAGGATCTCCTTCAGTAAAGAAGGTTGGATCACTTCTAAATTCTTCTACATAATCAGATGATATAGCAGCACGGTCAACTTTTTTTGTTTTGTATAAGTTAACAAGAGTAGATGTATCTTTAACAACCTTTACATTGATTGTATCTAACTTAACAGCAGAAGCATCCCAATAATCTGGATTCTTTTTGTATGTCCAACCATCTGCATGTTTCCAATCTGATAAAACAAATGGACCATTATAAATAGTTGTGTTTGCTTCTAAAGCATATTTCGCTCCTTGTTCTTTTGCATATTTCTCATTTTTCGGTAAGAAACATCCGAATATCGTTAATTTTTCGAAATAAGGGACAGGAGTTGCTAATTCTACTTTTAATGTTTTTTCATCTACAGCTGTAACACCAAGTTGATCGACTGGCATTTTTCCTTCGTTAATTGCTTGAGCATTTTTTACATCATACATGATGTATGCATACTCAGCAGCTGTTTTTGGATCAAGAAGAGTTCGCCATGCATACACGAAATCAGCCGCTGTAACAGGAGTACCATTTGACCATTTTGCATTATCTCGAAGATGGAATGTAAATGTTTTGCCATCTGCACTTTTCTCTGTTTTTGCCATTTCTGCTACGCCATCTTTTAATTCATCACCTTCACCAAGACGGAACAAACCTTCCATCGTATTGTTCAGAACAATAAATGAAACTGCATCTGTTGTTTTAGAAACGTCCAAAGATGGAATTTCTTCTGTTGATGCTAGATTTAAAACTTGTGGTTTAGCTTCTTTTGGTGTTTCTGTTGTTGTTTCTGGTGCTTTTGCATCTTCTTTTGGTTTTTCAGCCTCTTTGTTACATGCTACAAGAAGAGATGATGATGCTAGAACTAATGATAGAAGTGCTGCCTTTTTTTTCATTATAGATCCCCCTTGGATTTGTTAGAGTCAATTTTCAGACTCTACATATGGATATTATTATAAACAGTATTTCTCCATTTGGAAAGTTTTTTTTCGTTAAAGAACTTTCCGCATATTCGCTATTTGTTCAGGAACAAATAAAACTCTATCTTAAGTTATCATCCTGAATGAATAAGGGATGTTTTCCTTTTATTAACTTTTTATTCCACGTACGCCCATTTGTATGAGTAGTAACCGCCTACTGGATGGAACAAAATACCTTTTACATTTTCCTTTTGTACATAGGCTGTACCTCTTTGGTAAACAGGGGCAATTGCTGGATCATCCATTAAGATTTTCTCTGCTTTTAACATAGCATCCCAACGTGCTTGTTGGTCAACTAAAAGCGTTGTTTTTGCATCTTTAATTAATTTGTCATACTCAGCTTTTGACCAACCTGTTTCATTGAATGGGCTTGTTGTTTCAAACATGTCCACAAATGTCATTGGATCTTGATAATCTGGTGCCCATCCTGACATCGAGAATTCATATTTGAATGTTTTTTCAAGTTCTAAGCGTTGCTTGAACGGAACTTGTTTAATATTAACTGTTAAGCCTGGAAGATTCTTCTCCCATTCACCTTTTAAAAACTCTGAAACTTTCTTATCTGTTTCTCTATCAGAACTTAAGAATTCAAGCGTTAATTTATCTTTCTTCAATTCTTTCTTTGCTTGTTCCCAGTATTTCTGTGCTTCTGCTATATTATAAGGTAACAATGAACCATTTGCTTCACGGAAGTCTTTTCCATCTGGGCCTTTAGCAAAGTTTGCTGGTACTAATCCATCAACTGGTTGTGAACCATCATTTAAGATAACTGATGTTGCAGCTTCTTTGTCAAAAGATGTTGTCAACGCTTTTCTAAGATTCACATTCGCCATACCTGGTTGTGTTGGGCTTTTTAAATTCAAGCGTAAAAAGAATACACGTGGATCAAGTTGTGTATGGAAATCTGGTTTACCTTTATATTGATCAACGAACTCTGAATTAAGAATCGCTCGGTCAATTGTTCCTGTATTATATAAGTTCGATGCAGTAGATGTATCTTTAACAACTTTTACATTGATTGTGTCTAGTTTCACAGTCGCAACATCCCAATAATTAGGATTCTTTTTGTACGTCCAACCTTCTTCATGTTTCCAACTATCTAATACAAATGGTCCATTAAAGATAAGATTGTTTGTTTCTAAGCTGTATTTGTCTCCTTGTGCAGTAACAAACTTCTCGTTTTGTGGTAGATACGTTGTGAATGTTGTTAGTCGATCAAAGTATGGAACTGCATTTGCAAGTTCTACTTTCAATGTTTTCTCATCAACAGCTGTAACACCTAATTGATCAGTTGGCATTTTTCCTTCATTGATTGCCTGAGCATTTTTGATATCATACAAAATGAAGGCATACTCTGATGCTGTTTTTGGATCAAGTGCTCTACGCCATGCATACACGAAATCGTTTGCAGTAACAGGGTCACCATTAGACCATTTTGCATCATCCCGAAGATGGAATGTGTAAAACTTTCCATCTGCACTTTTTTCTGTTTCAGATAGCTTTGCTACGCCATCTTTCAACTCTTCATTCTCGCCCATTCTGTAAAGCCCTTCCATCGTGTTACTCAAGACAACATGTGAAGTGGTATCTGTTGATTTTGCCGAGTCAAGTGCTGGTATCTCAGCTGTCTCAACTAAATTAATGACTTGTTTTGGTGCTTCTGTTGTAGCTGGAGTTTTTGTTTCTCCTTTATTTTCTTCTGGTTTCTTTTCTACTGTGTCATCTTTGTTACAAGCTACTAGAAATGCAGATGAAGCTAATACCATTGATAAAAGTGCTGCTCTTTTCTTCATATCTTTCTTTCCCCCCTTGAACAAAATAGTATGCGTTTACAAGATGTCTATGATTGGTATTATAAAGGTTCATTTTGTTTTTGCAAAGTTTTTTTTACAAGAGTTGTTACAATTGTAATGAACTTGTTATATTTTTTGTCGAATTTTTTATAAAAAAGATAGATAGATAGATATTTTTTAGGGCATTCACTCATTTTTTATCTAAATAGCAAGAAAAGTTTTTTTGACTCACAAAACATGGTATACTAGCGACACGAAAAATTTTTCGGAGGTTATTATATGAAACAATGGATATATATCGCACGAATTATTGGGATTGTTACACTTATTTCAATTGTAATTAGTATAATTAAACAGGAACTATCTTTTTTGTCTTTTATTAACTATTTATTTTTAACAACATTGCCTCTTCTGATTGTTTCTTTAGCAATGTTTGTATTAGAAGGTGGGTTTTTTACAGTTATGGGCTATAGCTTTCGCAAGTATCATGCTTCGTTGAAGAAAAAGGGTTACGAGGAGGAAGTAGCGGATAAAGTAATTATAATGAGACCACCACCAAAGTATAAAATGACAAAACCATTTTTATATAGTAGTTTCCTTGTTATTATCTTTACGATTATTTTTGGGTTTCTTATTAGTTAAGAAGTTGCATTTTTATTTTTTTTTTTGTACAATCAACTATTATATGTTGTGGCGTTTGTCACCTGAGAGAATAGTATATGTTTTTTTGTTTTTAGAGAGCTTGTGGTTGGTGTAAACAAGTAACAACAAACATAGAATGGACTATCAGTAACCAATCTGAAAATTTTTGGCGTTTGCCTTACGTTATCCGGGCTTAAAGGTTAAACATTTTTGTTTAACGAATTAGGGTGGCACCACGTATTCACGTCCCTAGCATTTTATTATGCTAGGGATGTTTTTTTATTTAAGGAGGAGAAATGATGATGAAAACACTTTTATCAGGAATTCAACCAAGTGGACTGCTCACAATTGGCAACTACATTGGAGCATTAAAACAATTTATTGATTTGCAAAATGATTACGATTGTTACTTTTTTATCGCTGATTTACACAGTATTACTGTTCAGCAAAATCCTGTTGAACTTAGAAAAAATATTCGTAGTCTGGTTGCGATGTATGTTGCTGTTGGCATTGATCCAAGCAAAGTAACTTTTTTTGTACAATCAGAAGTTCCAGCCCATGCTCAAGCTGGTTGGATAATGCAATGTATTTCACAAATTGGGGAACTAGAAAGAATGACGCAGTTTAAAGATAAATCAGTTGGAAAAGAATCGATTAGTGCAGGACTACTTACTTATCCACCACTGCAAGCGGCTGATATTCTACTTTATAACACAAATGTTGTTCCGATTGGGGATGACCAGAAACAACATCTCGAACTTACTCGTGATTTAGCAGAACGATTTAATAAACGTTACAGCCCTATTTTCACGATTCCAGAGCCGCATATTTTGAAAGTTGGTGCAAGAATTATGTCTTTAACTGATCCAACAAAAAAAATGAGCAAATCAGATGAAAATCCAAAATCATATATTTCTTTATTAGACAATGTTAAAACAATTGAGAAAAAAATTAAAAGTTCTGTGACAGATTCAGACGGAATAATTAAATATGATTCTGAAAATAAACAAGGTATAGCTAACTTGCTGACCATCTATTCTGTTCTATCGAGCAAACCAATCAAAGAATTAGAGGATGCTTACAAAGACAAAGGCTACGGAGCATTTAAAGGTGATGTTGCAAACATAGTTATTGATACTTTCGCCCCTATCCAAGAGCGTTATTACGAACTATTAGAATCAAAACAACTCGATGACATTCTGGATAAGGGGGCAGAAAAAGCAAACAGTGTGGCAAATGAAATGCTTAAAAAAATGAAATATGCCATAGGACTTGGCAGATAGTAAATTAGGATAGGGCAGTTTTTCGCCCTATCCTAATTTACTTTTGATTCTTGCTCTATTTCCCATAACTGTTCAAAAAAAGGCTGCCCCTTAATTAAACTCTCACACAATTGAATATGTCTTTTTGTCCAACCTGATTTTGTTTCTTCATATAGGCGTTTCCAGACATCTTCAAATGGTGTTTGTTGAATTATTTCATACTGTTCTGGATTCCATTCTGTATACCAATAACGAACTTGAGCAACATTTTTTGTTGATAATAGTTGATCTAGTGCCATAAAATAAATATTTTTCAGTTGTCGTTCTTTTCTTGTTAGTCCATTCATCAACTCGGGTGCTGGTGATAAAATGTGATAATCTCTTTTAAAATTCTCTGCTACAATATACGATGCCGCACTTACATTCTCAACCATCTCACAAACAAGCTGTTCTTGTCTTGGAATAAGTCTACTTTTACGAATCGGGATATTGTAACCAATCGTATCTACTATAAGTACCTCTATTCCATCAGTTACAATAAAACAATACTCCATTTGAGTTCGTTCATTATTTTTTTGAAAAGTAGCCTTTTGATACACACTATCCAACAATGATTTTGGAATAGGAGAAAGACCATTCTCAATATAATAGAATAAAGCAGGTATTACCTTAATTAATGGCACTTTATCTAAGAGCTCTACACTATCTTCTTTTCGCCATTCATGAAAGTAACAGACGTTATAGCCGTTTTCTTCACCTTCAAACCAATTCGCCCAAACATCATAAATATATAACATAAGCGTACCCCTCACTTTGAAGCTATTTGTTCACCATTATGGACAAATAACGGGTACTTTATTCTAAAAAATTGTAAAATGTTGTTTACATTATTAGAAGTTGACGAGTTTTTCCGATGACATAAATAATGCTTCTTCCATAGACACTTTCTTTAATGCTTTCCCAACCGCAAAAAAACCAGCCGCATAACCAAGCATCTTTGGATATATTACTGAGCCATACAACAATTTATCGTGTAATGGATGGTTTCTCTCCACATCTTTATTCGGTTCAATATACCTATTCCAAAAAGTCATCAATGTTTGGTCATCATAATTTTTTGTCCAGTGGGCTAGTTCATTTTCCCCAATTTCCAAACGAACAGCGTGTTCTGCTAACCCCTCTAACACAACAGTATCAAGAAATGTATATTTGGATTGTTTTTTCATCCGACAAACATGATTGTATTCATGTGTAAGCACTGCCTTAATTTCTGGAACACGATTGTTTGGTTGGAGAAATAAAAATAATTTGTCTTGAAAAGCAACTCCCGACTTTCCATTTAATTCTTTTGTAAGTCGATAATTATTTTGGTTCGATGGAAGGATATACACTGGTACACTTGAACCATTCCACTTCTTTTTTAATAGATTTAAGTGAAGGTCCACTAAATCATACACTCCTGCATTACGCAAACTATTTAAACGCTCTTTTGTTCTCTTATGAAAAGGTTCCATCCCAAACGAAACAAGTTGAGCATAAATAGCACGTTTCCCCTCATTTGGAAATAACCCTACTAATCGCTCCACATTTTTCTCTACATTATATTCCTCAAACCAACTATCCGTAGCAACAACATCCATTCATTTCTCCACTCCCCATTCTACTTCTATTCATATATATGTGGGAGACAAGAAAAAATGAACAGTTAAGAAATCAAGATACATTTCTTATAGCAAAGAAAAAAACTAGCAAAAACAAGTGGTAAGAATAAGTATGTTCAATAAGAAGATAAAGAATAAATCCAAGGCAGTAGATTAGAAAACGTAGAGGAAAATAGAGAGTCTGGGACAGAAGGATTTTCAGTGAAATAGCTGATTCAATCGAGGTGTATTTTACCCTGCTTGAACCAAGCTCTACAACCACATACACAAAAAATATCCGATAAAATCGTTTCTCTTGACTTTACCGGATATTTTTATTTTTTACTCATATTTTTTAAAGATTAATGTTGCATTATGTCCACCAAAGCCAAATGAATTACTTAGAGCAATATTTACTGTTTGTTTCCTCGCTTCATTTGGTACATAATCTAAATCGCAATTTGGATCTTTTGTTTCATAATTAATCGTTGGTGGAATAATTCCTTCATAAATTGCCATGGATGAAATAATTGCTTCCACACCACCTGCCGCTCCAAGCAAGTGTCCAGTCATTGATTTCGTTGAACTGATTGGGAGTTTATACGCATATTCTCCAAAGACATTTTTAATTGCTTCTGTTTCAAATCTGTCATTGTAATCCGTACTTGTTCCATGAGCATTAATATAATCAACATCTTCTGGGTGAATTCCCGCATCTACAATGGCTTGATTCATTGCCCTTGCTCCACCTTCTCCCCCCGGTGCTGGGGAAGTAATATGATAAGCATCTCCGGTCGCTCCATAGCCAATTACTTCGGCATAAATTTTTGCATTGCGTTTCAATGCATGTTCTAACTCTTCGAGAAAAACAATTCCTGCTCCTTCTCCCATAACAAATCCATCTCGATTTGTATCAAATGGACGACACGCTTTTGTTGGATCTGGATTAAAAGACAACGCTTTATTCGCACAAAAACCAGCAACAGCCATTTTGGTAATTGGTGCTTCTGCTCCACCAGCAATCATTGCCATTGCATCCCCACGTTGAATCACTTTAAAAGCATCACCAATTGAGTTTGTTCCTGTTGCACACGCTGTAACAGTACACGTATTAATTCCTTTTGCTCCAAGGAGAATGGATACTTGCCCAGCTGCCATATCTGGAATAATCATTGGAACAAAATATGGGCTAACACGGCGATAGCCTTTTTCTAAATATACTTCTAATTGTTGTTCATATGTTTCCATTCCGCCAATTCCTGAACCAACCCAGACACCAACTTGATGTGCATTTTCTTCATTAATAACAAACTTAGAATCTTCTACCGCCATTTTCGCTGCGGCTACCGCATATTGGGTGAAGCGATCCATTTTTCTTACTTCTTTTTTTTCTATATATAAACTAGCATCAAAATCTTTTACTTCTGCGGCAACTTTTGCTGGAAATTCGTCTGTTAAGCGTGTTAACATTCCAATTCCGGATTTCCCCGTTGTAACTCCGTGCCACATAGTCATTGCATCATTACCGAGTGGAGATACTGCTCCAACTCCTGTTATAACAACTCGTTTCTTCATCATTATTCTCCCCTTATTTTCCCCATCGCATTGTTAAAGCTCCCCAAGTTAAACCAGCTCCAAAGCCAACTAAAACTAAAGTGTCACCGTCTTTTACTTTCCCTTCCTGAACTGCTTCTGTTAAAGCAATTGGAATAGTTGCAGTAGAATTATTTCCGTACTTTTGAATAGTCACGGCTACTTTTTCTTTCGGTAATTCTAAGCGTTCTCTTGCCGCCTCTATAATTCGGATATTTGCTTGATGAGGAACTAGAAAATCGATATCTTCCTTACGAATATTTGCTTTTTCTAACACCCGAAGAGATGCACCACCCATTTGCCGAACAGCAAATTTAAACACTTCTTTCCCGTCCATATGGATACCTCGATTTTGATCTTTATCGATATACAAATGTTTCCAACCGTCACCATCTGCTCCAAGTTCAAATGACAAAATTCCATGTCCTTCGGAAACTTCGCCAATAACAGCTGCTCCTGCACCATCAGAAAATAAAATTGCCGTATTACGGTCTGTCCAGTCGATATATTTCGAAAGTTTCTCTACGCCAATCACAAGAATTTTTTTATATGCACCAGTTTGAATAAATTGCTGAGCAACAACCATTCCATAGATAAATCCTGAACAAGCAGCATTAATATCTAAAGCAGGAATCCCTCTCGCTCCAAGCTTTTCCTGAACTAGACAAGCAGATGATGGTGTTTTTTTGTCTGGGGAAGTCGTTGCTACTAAAATAAAATCGATATCAGAAATCGAAATTTCTGCATTTTCTAATGCTCGCTGTGCGGCAAGTGCCCCCATATCCGATGTATCCATGTCATCTTTAGCAATTCTTCTTTCCTCTATTCCTGTTCGACTACGAATCCACTCATCTGTTGTATCCATCATTTTTTCAAGGTCAGCATTGGTCATAACATTTTCTGGCACATAGTAACCAATTCCATGTATACCTACATTCATTTCAATTCCCCCATCTTCTAATATCAAGATTTAGTACTTGGTGCTAATTTTAAAGTAAGTTTATTTCTATTGCAATGAAAAAGCCTGAGATTGAAACGAAAGGGTTATTTTTGCCCCTTTTGCCCCTTTTGCCTCATTCTCAGGAAAGGAGTGGTCGCTAAAATCCTGTAGAATCTACGTTTCAGTAAGTCATTTCTTTTATTAAAAACCATCTAAAAGAAATTTCTTCCTAGCCTTTATTAAGTTCGTAAGTATTTCATTTTCTCTTATTGATAAGTATGATACAATGAAAAGAAGATTAGGATAAAATGAGGTGAAAAATAATGAAATTTATTGGTGCATTGTTCTGGTCTTTTTTACTTGTACAAATGGCTACATACGTTGTTGGATCAATGAGTGCTGCTACTTATGACTTTAACATTGGTTTAACTTTATGGGTGGCTCTTAGTGTTGTAATATTTGGCATTACGGCATTGATTCCAAATGACCCAGTTCCAACAAATCATCATTAAAAAGAAGCTACGAGGATTAACTCCTCTGTAGCTTCTTTTTATTGTATAACAATTTCTCCGTTGTCTATATCAATTATTACAGACTCTCCATCATGGATATGACCAGCAATTAATTCTTTAGCGAGTTTTGTCTCCACATGTTTCTGTATATAGCGGCGAAGCGGGCGAGCACCGTACACAGGATCAAATCCAGCTGAGGCAATATTTTTTTTTGCTTCACCCGTCAATTGAATTGTTATATGTCTATCAACCAATCTATTCTTGAGTTCCGCAAAAAACTTCTCAACAATTTGTGAAATTTCATGTAATCCAAGCGGTTTAAATAAAATAATATCATCCACCCGATTTAAAAATTCTGGGCGGAAATGGAGTCGTAATTGTTGTAATACTTGGGTTTCCACTTCTTCCCTTATATCTTCATCTACACGCTCTAATAAAAAGTGTGAACCAATATTAGAAGTCATAATGACGATCGTATTTTTAAAGTCAACCGTTCTTCCTTGTGAATCGGTAATTCTCCCATCATCAAGCACTTGGAGTAACACATTAAATACATCTGGGTGGGCTTTTTCAATTTCATCTAATAAAATAACAGCATATGGCTTACGACGAACAGCTTCGGTTAATTGTCCACCTTCCTCATAACCAACATACCCCGGAGGAGCACCAATTAGTCTGGAAACAGCATGTTTTTCCATGTACTCTGACATATCAATCCGAACAATATGTTCTTCGCTATCAAATAAGAAATGTGCTAATGCCTTGGCAAGCTCTGTTTTTCCAACTCCAGTTGGACCAAGAAAAATAAATGAGCCGAGTGGACGATTTGGGTCTTGAATTCCTGCTCTTGCTCGGATAACAGCATCCGCCACTAATTCAACAGCTTCTGGTTGTCCGACAACCCGATTTTGTAACTCTTCTGCTAGACGAAGTAATTTTTCCCGCTCTCCTTCTACTAATTTTGCTAATGGAATTCTTGTCCATCGTGAAACAATATCGGCAATTTCTTCTTCTGTTACTTCTTCACGCAATAAACTATTTTCTTTCACTTCTATTGACTCTAAGGAATGTAATTTTTTCTCCAGTTCAGGAATGCGACCGTGTCTTAGCTCTGCTGCTTTATTTAAATCATAACGATTTTCTGCTTCTTCCAATTCCCATTTTGCTTTTTCAATGGCTTCACGCACATCACGCACAACTTGTAGAGAATCTTTTTCCGCTTGCCACTGTGCTTTCGTTGTACTTGCTCGTTCTTTGAAATTAGCAAGTTCAGCGGACAATGCTTTTAGACGTTGTTTACTTCCTTCATCCGTTTCTTTTCGGAGAGCCGCTTCCTCAATTTCCAACTGCATCACACGCCGCATCATTTCATCTAATTCCGCTGGCATCGAATCCATTTCTGTACGAATTTTTGCACATGCTTCATCAACTAAATCAATCGCTTTATCAGGTAAAAATCGCTCCGTAATATAACGATTAGATAAGGTTGCAGCCGCTACAAGCGAACGATCATGAATATGCACCCCATGATGCACTTCAAATCTTTCTTTTAGTCCACGCAGAATAGAAATTGTATCTTCTACCGTTGGTTCTTCTACTAATACTTGTTGAAATCTCCGCTCCAAAGCAGCATCTTTCTCAATATACTTTCGATATTCATCTAATGTAGTTGCTCCAATACATCGAAGTTCTCCACGGGCAAGACTTGGCTTTAACATATTCCCTGCATCCATTGCTCCATCTGTTTTCCCTGCCCCAACAAGCATATGCAGTTCATCAATAAATAAAATAATTTCCCCATTACTATTCTTAATTTCTGTCAAAACAGCTTTTAAGCGTTCCTCAAATTCGCCACGAAATTTTGCCCCCGCCACAAGTGAACCTAAATCTAGCGAAAAAACACTTTTATCTTTTAATCCATCGGGAACATCTTTCCGAACAATTCGTTGTGCGAGTCCTTCGGCAATGGCTGTTTTTCCAACGCCTGGTTCACCAATAAGCACAGGATTATTTTTTGTTTTGCGTGATAGAATTCGAATAACCCGTCTAATTTCACTATCACGTCCAATGACTGGATCTAATTTTCCAGCTCTTGCTTCTGCCACTAAATCCCTCCCATATTTTTGCAATACTTCATACGTTACTTCTGGATTTTGTGTTGTCACTCTCTGGTTCCCTTTCACTTGCTCGATTGTTTTTTGTAAGTTTGATTTTGTCATTTGTGGCACAAATAATTCTCGAATTTCTTTTATATCCAATAAAGATAATAGAACATGTTCAATTGAGATAAAATCATCATTCATTTTTTTCATTTGTTGTTCGGCATTTGCAAATAGTTGTGTTAGTTGCTTAGAAACATATACATTGTTTGCTCCTGAAATAGTTGGTTTCTTTCCTAGCATTGTTATAATGTTACGTTTTAATTGTTCGATATTGATCTTATTTAATTGTAGTAAACGAATCGTTAAATCTTGACTTAGTAATGTGTACAGTAAATGAATAGCGTCAATTTCAGGATTTTTTCTTGCGATTGCTTCCTGCTGTGCCGCCATCAATGCTTGTTGAACTGATTCTGTCATTTGTTGTAGATTCATTTTATTTTTCTCCTGACCATTTTTGACCTTTAGGATTATTATACTAGATTGGATTGGGGAAAGTAAACGGATTTGCATGAAGAGTGGAGAAAGATAAGAAATGGCTCTCTATTGATAAAACTGGACATTTCATAATAAAAACAGAAATAAAATTTTGGCTGAGATAGAAGAGAAAAAAACGTCTCAATTATCTCAGCCAAAATTTTATATTTTTCTCTTATACTTCTATTTTCTACATCATACTTCATTTTCCAATGCTTTCTACTTTTATATTTTTTTACATTATGCTTTCACACATTATCTTCTTAGAAAGAACATTTAAATGATAAGAAAAAATGAAAATCACATCACAAAAGAGAAACAACAGAAAAAAATGCATCCTCTTGTTAACAAAAGTTTTCTACATAATCATTTGCACTAAAAATATGATCTCAGACTATTCACAAGCTATTTATTTCACAAAGGGTGGAACAATTAGGAAATTCTCAATTGCCCCACCCTTTTTTATGGTTTCCTTTTATAAGTCCAATGCCGATTCTCATTTGTTGTTTCTGGAAACTTATCCCCAGCTTCTAACTTTATTTGCTTTGGCTCTCTCACATTATCACCTGTTTCACCAATTTCTACATATATCCCATTATTCGGTGCTTTTTGCCCTGATTTAAAATGCCGTGCTTGTCCCATTATTCATGCTCCTTTCACTTATTTCTCCTAGTTTGCCCAATTTATAGCGTTTATTCTAATTCTACGTAAAAGAAGGTAATATAAGATTGAGTTTTCAATCCTACATTACCTTCTTTTATTTTTATTAGATGGTTTGTCCAGATACATTTACAAATGTTTGAAATAATTTTTTCATCAACGCACATTCTTTTGTCATTGATTCTGGATGCCATTGTACGGCAACAGCAAATGGATGATTTGGGTATTCCACCGCTTCAATAATTCCATCACTTGCTTTTCCCACTACAACAAGGGAATCAGCTACATGATGAATAGCTTGATGATGCAAACTATTTACACGGACTTTATCTGTTTCAAAAATTTGTTTTAAGCGACTTTCTCCTTCTAAATAAACCCAGTGTGTTGGTCTTTTTCTTGGCGGTTTTTGTGAATGATTGAACGTATTTTCCACTTGACTTGGAATATCTTGAAACAACGTTCCACCAAGTGCTACGTTAAAAATTTGCAAACCTCGACATATCGCAAGTAGTGGTTTTTTTTGTGCTAATGCATAGCGAATAGCTTCTATTTCAAATTCATCACGGTCTGGATAAAGTTCACCTAACTGTTGATGTGGTTCTTCGTTATAGAAAAATGGATCAATATCCATACCACCACTAAAAATAATTCCATCGCACAAATCAATTTGTGCTTTCAATGTTTCTGCATCAACAATTGGCAAAATTAGTGGTACGCCATTACACGCTAGAACGGAATGATGATAATCGTGATGAGCAAATACACCCTTAGAGTAACTGTCATATTTCGCATATCCACCTGTGATACCAATAATCGGTCTTTTCATTATTCTAGTTCCTTCCAAATTTATTCTATATGTGTCCATTTATATGTGTAAGTAGCATTAATTGGACGACCAATATCTTTTACATTTTCACGTTGCACATACGAAATACCTTTTTGGATAGTTGGAACGATTGGTGGAGTTTCAAACAAAATTTTCTCCGCCTGTAACATAGCATCCCACCGTTTTTGTAAATCTGTCATTAAAGTCGTCTTAGCACCTGTAATTAATTTGTCATATTCTGGGTTATTCCATCCAGAGTTATTAAATGGGTTAGGTGTATAGAATAATTCAACGAATGTCATGGGATCTTGATAATCTGGCCCCCATCCGGAGCCTACCATTTCATAATCTAGTTTTGTTACCAGATCAAGCCGTTGTTTAAATGGAACTTGTTTGATATCAACTGTTATACCAAGAAGATTTTGCTCCCACTGCCCTTTTAAATATTCTCCGATCTTCTTATCTGAATCTGAATCTGAACTCAAGAACTCCATTGTTAAATTATCTTTACCAAGCTCTTTTTTTGCTTGTTCCCAATATTTCTTTGCTTCTTCTAAATTGTAAACTAACAAATCGCCATTTGTTTCACGGAAGTCTTTTCCATCTGGACCTTTTGTATATCCTTTTGGAACTAGACCGTTTAATGCTTCAGAACCATCATTTAAAATAGTCGTTGCCATCGCTTCTTTATCAAAAGACATAGACAGTGCTTTCCTAAAGTTAACATTTGCCATTGCTGGTTGTGTTTTGCTTTTTAAATTAAAACGTAAGAAAGAGATACGAGGATCAAGCAGTGTATGAAATTCTGGTTTTCCTTTAAATTTGTCTACAAAGTCTGAATTGATTGCTGTGTAATCAACTTTTCCAGTGTCATATAAATTGACTGCTGTAGATACATCTTTAACAACCTTTACATTAATTTCTTCTAATTTAACTTTGTCTTGATCCCAGTAACCTGGATTTTTTTTGTATACCCAGCCATCTTCATGTTTCCAACTATCTAACACAAATGGACCATTAGCTAGAAGATTTCCTGCTTCTAAACCGTATTTATCCCCCTGAGCTGTCACAAATTTTTCATTGGCTGGTAAGAATGAGAAGAAAGTTGTTAAGCTCAAGAAATATGGAATTGGATTTGCAAGTTCTACTTTTAGGGTTTTATCATCTACAGCTGTCACACCGAGTTGTTCAACTGGCATTTTCTTTTTATTAATCGCTTCGGCATTTTTTATGTCATACATAATGAATGCGTATTCAGATGCTGTTTTTGGATCAACTACTCTACGCCACGCATACACGAAATCATTTGCTGTCACCGATTCTCCATTTGACCATTTAGCATCACGCAAATGGAAAGTATATGTTTTTCCATCTTCACTTTTTTCGATTGTTTTGGCATCTGCCATTCCATCTACTAAATTACCATCATTATCGGCACGCACTAATCCTTCTAGTACATTATTTAATACTATATAAGAAACAGAATCGGTTGTTTTTGCAGAATCTAATGAAGGTGGCTCGGCAGTTTCTACTAAATTGAGTACTTGTTTTGGTGCTGTTTTTGTTGGTGCAGTTGTGTCTTTTTTTTCTTCTGGCTTCTTTGTTGTATCTTTTGTATCGCTACACGCTGTAAGTAGGGCAGATGAAGCTAATACTAATGACAAAAGTGTTGCTCTTTTTTTCATGTTGTTCTCCTCTTTTTCTCGCTATAAATTATGTAAATACCAGTCTTATTATATAGCGTTTCTATCTTTTTGGAAAGTTTCTTGAAATTGTAGGGATTTAACTATTTGCTATAGTTAATGAATTTATGATGTTACTCTTTATAATCAAACAGAGGGCAATGCAAGATTGATTTCTCAAATTTGCATTGCCCTCTTTATTTTCTTTATTCTACATGTGTCCATTTATATGTGTAAGTAGCATTAATCGGTCGACCAATACCTTTTACATTTTCACGTTGTACAAATGAAATACCTCTTTGATACGTTGGAGCAATTGGTGGATTTTCAAATAAAATTTTCTCGGATTGTAACATAGAATCCCAACGCTTTTGTAAATCTGTTAACAAAGTTGTCTTAGAATCTTTAATTAGTTTATCATATTCTGGATTAGACCAGCCAGTTTCATTGAATGGACTACCTGTGATGAACATATCAACAAATGTCATTGGATCTTGATAATCTGGCCCCCATGCAGAGTTTACAAATTCATAGTCCATTTTTGTTTCAAGGTCTAATCGTTGTTTAAATGGTACTTGTTTAATATTGACTGTGATGCCAGAAAGATTTTGTTCCCATTGCCCTTTTAAATATTCCCCGATTTTCTTTGCTGTTTCTGTATCCGTATTTAAGAACTCTAATGTTAACTTATCTTTACCAAGTTCTTTCTTCGCTTGTTCCCAATATTTCTTTGATTCTTCTAAATTATACGTTGACAAGTCGCCATTTGCTTCACGGAAATCTTTTCCATCTGGGCTTTTCGTATAATTTTTTGGGACAAGACCATTCAATACTTCAGAGCCGTCATTTAAAATAGTCGTTGTCATTCCTTCTTTGTCAAAAGACATAGAAAGAGCTTTTCTAAGATTGACATTTGCCATTGCTGGTTGTGTCTTGCTGTTTAAATTAAAACGCAAGAAAAATACACGTGGATCAAGCAGTGTGTGGAAATCTGGTTTTCCTTTGAATTTTTCTACATAATCTGCACTTAGTAAGGTGTAATCAATTTTTCCAGTGTCATACAAATTGACTGCTGTAGATAGGTCTTTGACAACCTTTACATTAATTTCTTCCAATTTAACTTTTTCTTGATCCCAGTAACCTGAATTTTTTTTGTATACCCAACCATCTTCATGTTTCCAACTATCTAACACAAAAGGTCCATTAGCTAGAAGATTTCCTGATTCTAAACCGTATTTGTCCCCTTGTGCGGTAACAAATTTCTCGTTAGCTGGAAAAAATGAGAAGAACGTTGTTAAACTCAAGAAGTATGGAATTGGATTAGACAGTTCTACTTTTAATGTGTTCTTATCAATAGCTGTTACACCAAGCTTATCAACAGGCATTTTTTTTTCATTGATTTCTTGGGCATTTTTTATGTCGTACATAATGAATGCATACTCAGATGCTGTTTTTGGATCAACTACTCTACGCCATGCATACACGAAATCATCTGCTGTTACCGATTCTCCGTTTGACCATTTCGCATCACGCAGGTGAAATGTATATGTTTTTCCATCTGCACTTTTTTCAATTGTTTTGGCATCTGCCATTCCATCTACTAGATTACCATCATTATCCGCACGAACTAGTCCTTCTAGTATATTATTTAATACTACATACGAAACAGCATCGGTTGTTTTTGCAGAATCTAACGAAGGTGGCTCAGCAGTTTCTACTAAATTGATTACTTGTTTCGGTGTTTGTTTTGTTGGTTCAATTGTATCTTTCTTTTCTTCTGGTTTCTTTGTCGTATCTTTTGAATCACTACATGCTGTAAGAAGTGCTGATGAAGCTAATACTAATGATAAAAGTGTTATTCTTTTTTTCATGTTGTTCTCCCCCATTATTTCATAAATTATGTAACCGTGTTGTCAGTATATATGGTTTCTGTTTATTTGAAAAGTTTTTTTCATGGTTGCAGTTTCAAAACTCACACAAAATCAACTATACTTCGATGAATAATTCAAAATATTTTTTATTCAATTTGTTATTTTATCCGCCTAATTACTAGAGTTATCCTAGATGTTTCAAATACATTTTTTATGTTATAATCAAAATGATATTTACCTGTAATAAATTAACTACTAGAAAGAGTGAATGGAATGGATCCAAAACATAGCGTTTCCGCTTGTACTGGAAAGAATATGTGTATTGAAAAAGTTGGTTTTTTTTCTAACTTACGCAAAGAACAACTTTGCTATATAGTCAGTAAAGCCTCTCATGTCAGCTTTAAAAAGGGCAATATTTTATTTGAGAAGAAACAACTATCAGACAAACTATATATTATTAATAAAGGAAGCTTAAAAACATACATTTCTAACAGCGATGGAAAAGAGCAAATTTTATCTGTTTTAAAAGAAGGTGATGTCCTTGGAATTTTAAATATCATCAAAGAAGGGCGTTATAATTTCAGTTGTGCAGCACTAGAAAATTCAAGTATATGTATGCTAACAAAAGATAATTTCCAAGAAATCATTGCTATGTATCCCGAAATACAAACAAGTATCTTAGAGTATATGTGCGATCAAGTCACTCACTTAGAAAACTTGATTGAAATAGTAACCACAAAAAGTGCAAATAAACGAATTGCTGCTTTGTTAATTAACGCTGTTGACAATTTTGGTGTGGCAAAAGATGGAATCATTGAAATTCCAAATTTTTTATCTCGAGAAAACTTTGCCAATTTCTTAGGACTGGCACGAGAAACGGCAAGTAGGAAATTATCTACCCTAGAAGATGATGGCATTATTAAACTAGCAGGCAAAAAGATAATTGTCTTGAAGCTTAATGAATTGTATGCGTTAAATTAAAATACAATATATAGAGAAAAATAATCGAAACAGAGACGTAAAGAAATATTATCTTTATGCCTCTGTTTCGATTATTTTTTATCCGAATAAAATTAACTACTCTCTTCACGATGTAGAAGAATTTTTTCTTTGTATTGTTCTCCCCATTCTCTCATGGAATAAAAAATAGGTGTTAGTGTTTCTCCAAATGGCGTTAATGAGTACTCTACCTTAGGCGGAACTTCCCGATAAACTTCCCGATGAACAACTCCATCACTTTCAAGTTCACGAAGCTGTAACGTCAACATTCTCTGGGTAATATTAGGTAATATTTTGCGAAGCTCATTAAAGCGTTTTGGCCCTCCTGTTAAATGGTAGAAAACAACTCCCTTCCACTTCCCACCGATTACATCTAAAGTAACTGCAACAGGACATCCAAAGTTAACTATACTAGTTTTATCAGAATTAACAGTCATAAAATAATCTCCATTCCTTTAATAGTATCTTTTTTAATACTATACAACAAAAATGTGCGTACTTGTATATTTTAATTCATTGTTTTAGTATAGCAGATAAGCAGTCACAAATAAAAAAGAATCATAGTGACTGAAAAAAGGAGGAATTATCATGAACAAAGAAGAAAAAAAGAAAAGCATATTAGAAGCATTTGCATTTAGACATGCAACAAAAGAATTTGATCCTTCCAAAAAAATTTCTGATGATGATTTTCAATTTATCCTAGAAACAGGAAGATTATCTCCAAGCTCTGTTGGCTCTGAACCGTGGAAATTTCTTATCGTCCAAAATACAGAGCTAAGAGAAAAGTTGAGAGAAGTAACATGGGGAGGACAAAAACAAATTCCAACCGCAAGTCATCTAGTTATTCTATTAGCTCGCAAAGATGTCAAATATGATTCTGATTATATAGCGTACATTAACAAAAGTATCAAGAAAATGTCTGATGAAAGTTTTGAAATGGGATTAAAAAGATACAAAACATTTCAAGAAGAAGATGCTCGTATTCTGGAAAATGAACGAACATTGTTTGACTGGGCATCCAAACAAACGTATATTGCTCTTGGTAATATGATGACTGCAGCAGCTGTTATTGGTATTGACTCTTGTCCGATGGAAGGATTTCATCATGATAAAGCAAGGGATATTCTAAAGAAAGAGGGATTGCTTGAAGAAGAGATTTTTGACTTGTCCGTTATGGTGGCATTTGGATATCGAATAAATGAACGCCAACCACAAGTTCGACAAAGTATGGAACAAATTACGAAGTGGATTAATTGATGCATGAATGCTATATAAGTTGAACAAAAGATTTTTAAATCGCCTATATTAACATCATACTATATTTCCCCTACCTGTAATATTACTACTTTGAAGGATTGGAGTGAAAATTAAATTCAACTTATATATCCTAAATTATTTCTGCTCTATAGATAGTAAAAAAAAGAAACTCATTTTTTCCATCACAGGAAAATTAAGTTTCTTTTTTTACACCAAAACCTTATCGAACTTCAATGAATAAGACATAAATCTATTTGAAGAATTTTAGTGAAATGAATAGTTTACAAAAATGTTAATTTTATAGGATTTTAGTAACCATTCCTGAATACAAGAATGGAACAATCGATTTTTTTATCCCTTTTATTCCATTCTCTTGCTTAATTTATCCATATCTGAATAAAAACAATACCTATTTTTCCCACTTTCTTTTGCCTGATACATTGCATGATCTGCACATGTCAGTAAAGCTTCACCTTCTTTAGCATCTTGTGGATAAATTGCTATTCCAATACTCGCCGTTACATGGATTTCTTTTCCATCAATCAACCGTAACTCTGAAATAGCATGAATAATAGAGTAGGCAATCTCTTCCACTTGAATTCTACTATCTAAATGTTCAAGTAACAGAACAAATTCATCACCAGCCCATCTAGTTGATACACCAACATCTCCAATACATATTTGTAAAGACTTTGTTACTTCTTGCAGTAATCGGTCTCCCATTTTGTGTCCTAATGTGTCATTGACATGTTTAAAGCCATCTAAATCCAGAAATAAAATGGAAAAAGGTGTGTTATCTTTTTCACCTCTCTCTATTAACGTTTGCAATCGTTCTCCCAAAAATCTACGGTTTGGTAATTCCGTCAATTCATCATAATAAGCCATTCGGTAAATAGCATTCTCTGCTTTTTTGTTTAATTCATCAATTAAACCTTCAATTTTTTTAGCCATTTGTTTAATATGTTCTGCAATCCAACCAAGTTCATTATTACCCGGTATATCAAGGTGTCCATCAAATTTTCCAAATGAAACTTGTTCAATATACTGACCAATCTGTTCCAATGGTTTTAATCTACTTTTGAAAATTCGTCGAATCAAAAATATATTAATCGATAGTGCAAGAAAAATAACAGCAAGAAAAATAAGAATAAATACTACTTGTAACCTTTTTTGTTCAGATGTATCAATAATGAGTAGTAATGCTCGTTGTTCAGGGAGTGTAACATAGATTTTCACAAGACTATCACCTAATGTATAAGATTGTTCCTTCCCTGTTTGTTGAAGCAAGTGAAGAGCCTTGCTATCGTAATCAGATGGAAACTCATTTTTCCCTGCAACAATAGGTATCGTTGTATCAGGAGATGCAGTAACATCTACTTTCTGTTTCAAAAACGGCTGAATATTTACAACAGAAATATTTCTTACAGCACCGTTTTCTGTAACAATACTATCAATTAAGTTATTTGTTCCTTCCATTGCATGACCAAGTAATTTTTTTGCATTGATATACGGATTAATAATGAATGGCGTTGTTCCATCAAAATAGTAACCATACACATAGTAATTATTACTCCAGTCTGACTTAAAAACTGGGGACACCCAATAGTATTTATCGGTGTATCCTTCTTTTGCTGTCACATTTTTCTTTGCTTGTAATTCCCAAAGACTCGTATTAAAAACTTCACTCCAGTTTTTTGTAGATAGATTAAGTTCTTTTTTCTCTGAAGATTGGGCGATACGGAAATGTTTTTGCTCCTTTACTAGTAGAGAAATACCATCCAAATTCCATTTCTCAGTAAGTTTCAATAAAAAATGTTCATCAATCTCCTGCAATTCTTTCCCACTTAATTCTGTATTAATTCCTTTAGAAGCTGTATATAAATTAGCATCTAATATTTCTTCAATTTCATTATTTTTGCGTTCCGCTTCTTTAAGGGAGCTAACAATCATATTTGCTACGACTAGGTTTTCATTTTTCTGTTGTTTTTGTATCCGCTGACTTAATATATAGGTAGTTAGAAACGCTGTTATCAAATCTATCGTAATTAAAACAATGGCTGTCCTCCAAATAATTTGCTTACTAATAACACTTCTTTTCATACTTTCCACTATTCTCCCAGCTACTCGTTTATTTAGACTATAATTAATAGTGTATATTTTAACATATACTGCATAGTCCGTATAATTTAACCATTGCCTGACAGCCTACCTACTTCCTCTTCAAACGTACATCTACTTTTATACATATTTGTATTCCCACATAGCCCCTTCCTGAAAAGTTTCTATTCATAATACCACCGATCATTAAAATCAAGATTCAATGCATTTCCGACATATTTTCCAAAGCTAATAAAACCTCTTCCACGTGCAGTAATTAATTTCCCATCTTGAACAACTAATTCATTTGAGTAATTTTCTTCTGCAAATACCTGAGTCTTCTTTCTATCTTCCTCAGTCATGCCAATTGTATATTTCTTCCCTTTCAAAACTCCCGCTTTTGCTAGAAGAAATGGAGAACTAGAAATACTTGCTATCAAAGGATCTATCGTAGCGACTCGTCTTATAAAATCAAATAATTTTTCTTCATTCGCTAAAGCCATAACATCCATACAACCGGGCAATAATAAACTATCTAACTCATCCAGATTAATTTCTTCTATAGTGGCATCTGCTACACAACAAAGTCCTGATTCCCCTCTAATTATTTCCCGATTCACCCCAACTGTTACAATTGGTTTCTTGCCTTGCATAAGAATAGATAATGCTACTGTCAATTCATATTCACTAAATTCTGGATATAATAACACCGCTGTTTTCTTCATTTTTGTATACCCCTTTTTAAATCAGACTGCTTCAGCAGTCTGATAATTTTTAAGGAGAACCTGTTGGCTCTCCTTAAAAATTATATAAACTTCTTAATCCACTCAACAGCTGCTAATACTGCTGAGCGACTTACAACATGATCTCGATTTTTTTCTGGAATAAATTGAATCCGTTCTGGTACTTCTTTATACATTGGCAAAATAGCCTCATATAAATTTTTTGATCCCGCAAATGGGACAACACTGTCTGCATCCCCGTGCCATAAAAATAATGGGCGAAGATTTAATTTCTCTGGTTGCAAGGATAAGTCAAACTTGGCAAGTCGATTTCGTTCAAATTGAATTACTTCTTCTGAAAATGGAAAAGGCATTCCAGTATCTTTCACTGATTGAATGATCATATCAAAAAATTGTACATATGCAGGGGTTCCCATTAGTGACACCGCTACTTTAATCCAATCATACTGTGTCAATGCTCCGAGTGTAACAATTGCTCCCATCGAAATTCCGCCCATAACAATTCGAGTTTCATCCGTAAGTCCACGGTCTACAAGATCTTCTTTTATTTTTTTCAAGTCTTCAATGTGCTCTGTGACAATTTGCCAAAAAATCATATCGAGTTCGGATTGGGATAAATTTCTCACACGCTCTCCGTGGTAATTTGCATCTGGAAGAACAACCCGATACCCAGACTTTGCAAGTAAGTATCCATAGTGTAACATATGTTCTTTTGCTCCATTAAATCCATGATTAAACAAAATAGTTGGCAATTTTTTATCACGATTTTCTTCCGAAAAAACGTGCAGACAAGGAACATCCCCAAATATTTTTTCTTCAATAGTAAACATTTCTATCCCTCCATATTTCATATATTTTATTGTACCACTTAAATAAGAATATAGAGGAATAGTTGATACTTTATTCAAATATTTTTTATGCTATACTGACACAAAGGAGAGATTATTTTGAAACCATATTTAATAGCTATTGATTTAGACGGGACATTACTGAAAGAAGATAAAACAATTTCAGAATACACAAAGATAGTACTTACAAAATTAAAAAATGAAGGACACATTATCGTTATATCTACAGGTCGTCCTTTTCGTGCAAGTAAATCGTATTATCATGAACTTGCACTCACTACACCGATTGTCAATTTTAATGGGGCATTTGTTCATCATCCAATAGATGATACATGGGAAAGTCAGCACACCGCAATTGATTTACAAATAGTGCAAGATATTTTGGCAGGACTAGACAAATATCAAATAAAAAATGTGATTGCCCAAGTGAAAGATCATGTATTTTCTCACCATCATGACCAAGAACTAATTGATGGACTCCAAGGAGTTTCTGCCCTTTCTTTTGGTGATCTTTCTACTATCTTAACAGAACCACCAACGGGAATGCTCATTCATTTGGATGAAAATGAAATTGAACCTATTTGTCATTATTTAAATACAGTTCATGCAAATAAATTGGAAATTAATAGTTGGACTGGTTCTTGGAGTGCGGTCGAAGTTGTTAGTACAGGCATTAATAAATCCATTGGTTTACAACGGATTGCTGATTATTACAACATTCCAATTGATCGAACCATTGCTTTTGGTGATGCAAGCAATGATGTGGCAATGATTGAGTGGGCTGCTTATGGAATTGCGATGGGAAATGCGATCGAACAAATTAAAGCAATTGCTCATGAAGTTACGTCTTCTAATGAGGAAGATGGCGTTGCCAAATTTTTAACAACTTTCTTCTCCTAAGCCAATGTTTCCCTTTGTAAAATTAGCGATAATTGCACACCTTATATGTGTGATGATATTTCACAAATGTAAGGAGGAATCCATCTTGGGAAAAAGTAAACGATTTGTTAAACAAGGGGTCGACTCTGTCACAAAACATGACGAAAAAATTCCATATCATATGACATATGCCGAAGCAGAAGAACGCAAAGCAAAAACGGCTGAGCAGTTGTCTATTGGAGGAGAATAATGGGGAATTTATTATTTCAACAAGCACATCACGCTGTTTCTCATGCCAAACGTGTTTCTTCTCACGGAAGTAGCGAACTTCCATCTGCCATTGATTGTGCGAAAAATTCGCTATCCTCGGCATTTGCTAATTCATCCGATGCCGAAAGAGAACAATTATATGCCATGCAAAGTGAGCTTCATTCATTGGAATAAAATGATGGGTTTGGGACAAAAGGGATAAAAAACATCCCGATTGTCCCAAACCCATGAAATGAGTAGTTGTCAAAATCCCGTATAATCTACATTTTGGTAAACCATTCATCTCAATAAAAACCTTTTAAAAATACTTCAGTCCCAGACTCATCGATTTACTTAGAAATTCAATCTCAAAATCCAGTAAGTTTAATTAATAAAACCAATCTTTTCAGTCAACTTCACCGTTTAAAAATCCAATCATAAAAAGAACATTCCACTACTATAAATGATCTGTATCCTTTGAATCCTGATGCTTTCCTGCTTGGCGATTTTTTTCTCTAAGCTTATTTTTTTCTTCATGCTTTGCTTGATTATCTTTCGCCTTTTTATCATTATCACTTGTCATGTGTCATCCCTCCTTATTTATAACTTCCCCACAAAAAAAATGACCATACATCATGGCTAAAAATTTAATAGGATGGAAAACTATATGGAAAGAATGTTCACGGAGGCTAATGATGAGCACGATATTACATGCAAAAAAACTGGGAATTGTTATTTTAAGTTCATTTATTTATGCAGTTGGCATGAATTTATTTTTAGTTCCTGCAAATATTTATTCAGGAGGGGTTACAGGACTAGCTCAACTTATCTCTAACTTAACACAGGACTTTACTCCATTTATTATTTCAACTGGACTATTAGTACTTTTGCTTAACATTCCAATAACTATTTTAGGTTGGTATAAAATTGGCAAGTTATTTACCTTTTATAGTTTTATTAGTGTAGTGGCGATGTCGCTTTTCTTACATATTATACCTGTTAGCGAACAATCTGATGATATTTTGTTGAACTCTGTTTTTGGTGGAGCAATTACGGCTATTGGTGTAGGATTAGCATTAAAATGGGGAGCTTCTACTGGTGGACTGGACATTATCGCCCTCATTTTGTCACGGATGAAAGACCGACCAATTGGAACGTATTTGTTTGCCTTAAATGGGGTAATTATTGTAACCGCTGGAGCTGTATATACTTGGGAAAGAGCATTATATACACTCGTTACTTTATATGCATCCACTCGCTTTGTTGATTCTATTCATACAGGAAATCGAAAAGTTACCATATTAATTATTACAGATAAATGTGATGAAATGGAGAATATGATTCGTTCTCGCTTAGTTAGAGGTATGACAATTATTCCGGCTATTGGAGCTTTTTCACGTCAGCCAAAAAATATTTTAATGATTGTCATGACAAAATATGAGTTATTTGATCTTGCTGGTATTGTGAATGACGTAGACCCTTCGGCATTTACAAATGTTGTGCAAACAGAGGAAGTACTTGGTTTTTTTAGGAGGTGATTTTTAGCACCTCCTAAAAAAATTCATAAAATAATATGTTAGTGAACCTTCTCTAAACACTAAAAGCCATTCAAAAAGACTCTTATCTTAGCTTAATTGGAAACATATTTTTAAACATCCGTTGATTCGCTCAAATTAGTCTCCTCTTTAAAATAAGTCCATCCTTCTTTTTGATACACTTTTCCTTCTTTCATTAATCTTCCTAATGCTCGTTTAAATGCCGCTTTACTCATATTAAATTGTATTCGAATTTCTTCCGAATCACTTTTATCGAAGTAAGGCATTGCTCCGTTTCGATTTTCCATATAAGTAACAATTGTTTTTGAATCGTCATCCATTGCTTCTTGCTTACGTGGTAAAAGTGATATATTTAATGTGCCATCTTCTTTCACATCAATAATTCTTCCTTCCACAAGTTGCCCAAGACGTGGTTCTTCTTTCCGTTCACTATTGTGAATAAAACAAACGAATCCCTCATCTGTAATCATCATCGAACCGATTTTCATTGCTCGGTAAATTCGTCCACGCACATCGGCATTTAATTTTACATTTTCTCCAATAACGGCTAAATTTGCTGATTCTCTCATTATATCTTCCGTTGCCAAATAACCATACAACCGATCTTTTCGATCTAATTTTAATGCACAGTATAACACATCTCCTACTGCTGGCCATACGGATTTAAATAACGGTAAATCATCACTAGAAACAAGCATATCTTTTCCAATGCCAATATTTACAAACACTCCAAACTTTTCTTGTACCCCAACTACTTCTACCCAATCATAATCATCAAGCGTTACATCAGGAATTGTCATCGATGCCGCTAAACGCCCCTCATGATCCTGGTACAAAAATACTTCTATTTCATCTTCTAACGCAATCTCTCCCTCAATCTCACTGCGATGCAACAGGATGCTTTCTACTCCATCTGATAAAAAATACCCAAATTCTGCTTCTCGTACAACGGTAAGCGTTTCAATTGTTCCAGCAACTAATGTCATTTATCTCACTCTTTCTTCTACAAATGTTGTATCATTCTCCTCATTTTACTATAATTAAATAATATGACCAAATTTTTTGGAGGGATACATAATGGCAACAGAAAGTTCATTTGATATTGTATCAAAAGTAGAATTATCAGAAGTTTTCAATGCGGTAAAAATGACAATGAAAGAAGTCGAAACACGGTACGATTTTAAGGGCAGTAAAAGTGATGTGACACTGGATAAAGACAAAGAAGAATTAGTTCTCATCTCTGATGATGAATTTAAACTCGATCAATTAAAAGACGTGCTTGTTAGCAAACTCATTAAACGAAACATTTCTACCAAAAGCATGGATCACGGTAAAATTGAAAAAGCATCTGGCGGAACCGTTCGTCAAAGAGCAAAACTTGTTCAAGGAATTGACAAAGAAACAGCAAAAAAAATTACTACCGCCATTAAAGACTCAAAATTAAAAGTAAAACACCAAATTCAAGACGATCAAGTTCGGGTTACTGGAAAAAATAAAGATGACCTCCAAAAAATTATGTCTCTTGTTAGAGGCATGGATTTAGTAGTAGACATCCAGTTCACTAACTTTCGCTAAAGGTTTTGTCAAAAGGGATTCACCCTTTTTGACAAAATTTTTTACAAAAAAATTCAAAAAATTTTATATTAAACCAAATTGGAGGTGTTCCCTTGCTTGAACAACTTAGAACTAACATTTTAATCGGCGACGGTGCAATGGGAACTTTATTGTATACCCATGGCATTGGTACTTGTTTTGAGGAATTAAATATATCTAAGCCAGAACATATTGTCCATGTTCATGAAGCTTACATAGATGCTGGGGCAAATGTCATTCAAACGAACACGTATGGAGCAAATCGAATCAAGTTAGCAAGATATGGATTAGAACAGTCCGTCACTTTGCTTAATCGTACTGCTGTTCAACTTGCAAAAAAAGCTGCTACTAATAACGCTTTCGTCATCGGCACAATGGGTGGTTTGCGAGGCATTAGCAAACATGCTATTCCAATAGAAGAAATTGAACAAACAGTGTGTGAACAATTATTTGCTCTACTGTCAGAAAACTTAGACGGACTACTACTCGAAACATATTATGACTTAGAAGAAATAAAAGCGGTATTAACAATTGCTAGAAGAGAAACGAGCTTACCAATTATCGCAAACGTTTCCCTTCATGAAATTGCTGTATTACAAGATGGTACACATATCGCAGATGCCATGTCACAACTAGAAGATTTAGGAGCAAATATTGTCGGAATGAATTGCCGACTTGGACCACACCATATGCTTCGTTCACTCGAAGAAGTTCCGCTCACTAAATCACGTTTACTATCCGTCTATCCAAATGCAAGTTTACCAGACTATAATGATGGAAAATTAGTTTATGAAACAAATGAATTTTATTTTGGTGAAACAGCAAAACAATTTCAACAACAAGGAGCAAGATTAATTGGCGGTTGTTGTGGTACAACTCCTGCACACATTAAAGCAATTGCCTCCGCACTACACGGAGCAACCATTGTCACAGAAAAACAAGTAAAAACAAAACAAATTACCATGACATCAGCCGCACCACCAACAGAAACACCAATCCAAACGATTGCCAAGCAACGCACATCGATACTTGTGGAATTAGATCCACCAAAAAAACTCGGTATAAAGAAATTTTTTGAAGGAGCAAAAGCACTACACGCCGCAGGAATTGATGCCTTAACACTTGCCGATAATTCACTAGCCACACCAAGAATTAGTAATATTGCAATAGGTTCGATGCTTAAACCACTCGACATTCGTTCAGTCATTCATATCACGTGTCGTGATCGGAATTTAATCGGTTTACAATCACACTTAATGGGGCTTCACACACTAGGATTACATGATATTCTTGCAGTCACAGGTGACCCATCAAAAATTGGTAGTTTTCCAGGCTCGACATCTGTCTATGATTTAGCATCATTTGATCTTATCTCACTGATTCGACAGTTTAATGAAGGACTATCTTACTCAGGAGAATCACTTGGACAAAAAACAAATTTCTCGATTGCTGCCGCCTTTAATCCAAATGTAAAGTACCTAGATAAAGCTGTAGAACGATTAGAGAAAAAAATCAACTGTGGAGCAAACTATTTTATTTCCCAGCCAATTTTTTCAGAAAAACAAATAGAAGATATATATAAGGAAACCAAACATTTAGATGTACCTATTTATATTGGCATTATGCCACTTACTAGTTCAAGAAATGCAGAATTCCTTCATCATGAAGTTCCAGGAATTACATTGTCTGATTCCATTCTTGCTAAGATGTCCGAAGTTGGTACAGATACACAGAGGGCAGAACAAGAAGGAATTGCCATTGCTAAGTCACTCATTGATGTAGCACACGAATATTTCAACGGCATTTACTTAGTTACTCCTTTTTTACGTTATCAAATGACCGTACAACTAACCAACTATATTCATATAAAAACAAAAGAAAGGATTTGAATATATGTCGATTGAACAACAATTACAAAAAAGAATTCTCATCCTTGATGGAGCAATGGGCACAATGATTCAAAATGCTAACATAACTGCCGAAGATTTTGGTGGTGAAGCATACGAAGGGTGTAATGACTATTTATCGCTTACTGCTCCTGACTTAATTGCATCCATTCACGAAAAATATTTACAAGCAGGCGCAGATATTATTTCTACGAATACATTTGGAGCAACTAATTTTGTTTTAGATGAATATAACATAGGACATGTGGCCTTAGAACTCAATCAAAAAGCAGCGGAAATTGCTAGAAAAATAGTAGATACATTTTCCACATCTGAACACCCACGTTTTGTCGCTGGTTCCATGGGGCCAACAACAAAAACATTATCAGTTACAGGTGGAATTACTTTTTCTGAATTAGCCAATGCCTACGAACAACAAGCACTCGGCTTATTACTCGGTGGTGTAGATGTTCTACTCCTTGAAACTTGTCAAGATACATTAAATGTCAAAGCTGGCTATGTTGGTATAGAGCGTGCTTTTAAACAGGTGAAAAAAGTTCCAATTATTGTATCAGGAACCATTGAGCCAATGGGAACAACACTTGCTGGACAAACGATTGAATCCTTTTTTATTTCAATTGAACATATGAATCCGCTTGCTGTTGGTTTAAACTGTGCCACCGGGCCAGAATTTATGACCGATCATATTCGTTCACTTTCCGAAATCGCTGGTTCCTTTGTCAGTTGTTATCCAAATGCTGGCTTACCTGATGAAGAAGGATATTATCACGAAACACCAACAACTTTAGCCAAAAAAATTCAAACTTTTGCCGATAACGGTTGGCTTAATATTGTTGGCGGTTGTTGCGGGACAACCCCAGCTCACATTGCAGCACTTGCAGAAATAGTCAAAGATATTCAACCACGAAAAATTCCCGAAAATAAATCTATCCATACAGTTTCAGGAATTGAAGCACTTGTCTATGACGAAACCATGCGTCCACTGCTCGTTGGTGAGCGAACAAATGCCATTGGCTCACGAAAATTCAAGCGACTAATTGCTGAGGAAAAATATGAAGAAGCTTCTGAGATTGCTAGAGCACAAGTAAAAAACGGTGCACACGTTATTGATATTTGTCTAGCTGATCCTGATAGCGATGAACAACACAACATGGAACAGTTCATACAACATGTTGTAAATAAAGTAAAAGTACCACTTGTCATTGATTCAACTGATGAAAAAGTAATGGAAACCGCCCTCACTTTTTCACAAGGAAAAGCAATTATTAACTCTATTAACTTAGAAGATAGCGAAGAAAGATTGATGACAGTTGTTCCACTTATCCAAACATACGGTGCAGCTGTTGTTGTTGGAACAATTGATGAAAGCGGTATGGGTGTCACTGTTTCGAAAAAATTAGAAATTGCTACTCGTTCTTATGACTTGCTTGTGAATAAATATGGTATGAAACCTGAAAATATCATTTTTGATCCACTTGTTTTTCCAGTTGGAACAGGTGACCAACAATATATAGGCTCAGCAAAAGCAACAATTGAAGGTGTGCGAGCTATTAAAGAAAAATTCCCACACTGCTTAACAATTCTTGGCATTAGTAACGTATCATTTGGACTTCCTGCACTTGGGCGTGAAGTATTAAACTCCGTCTTTCTATACCACTGCACCCAAGCTGGACTAGACTATGCGATCGTTAATACCGAAAAACTAGAACGATTTGCATCTATTCCTATAGAAGAAATTAAGTTAGCAGAAACACTTCTATTTACAACAACTGATGAAACGCTCGCTTCTTTCACCGAATTTTTTCGGAATAAAACAGCAACACCGAAAATCGTTGCTGAAAAATTAACACTCTCTGAAAGACTGGCTGGCTATGTTGTCGAAGGCACAAAAGAAGGATTACTTCCTGATTTAGAAATTGCTCTAGCCGAATACCCTTCTGCACTTGCAATTATTAACGGCCCACTAATGGATGGCATGAGTGAAGTTGGAAAACTGTTTAACACCAATCAACTCATTGTTGCTGAAGTATTGCAAAGTGCGGAAGTAATGAAAGCCGCTGTCCAATTTTTAGAACCACACATGGAAAAAGGCGAAGATAGTATAAAAGGCAAAGTGTTACTCGCCACTGTTAAAGGCGATGTTCATGACATTGGAAAAAACCTTGTTGATATTATTTTAAGTAATAACGGTTTCCAAGTGGTTGATTTAGGAATTAAAGTCACACCACAACAAATACTTGCGGCAGTGGAACAAGAAAAACCAGACATCATCGGTTTGTCTGGCTTACTTGTAAAATCTGCTCAACAAATGGTTTTAACTGCCCAAGATTTAAGAAACGCAAACATCTCTATACCAATGCTTGTCGGTGGTGCAGCCCTATCACGAAAATTTACAGACAACAAAATTTCACCTGAATATGGTGGCATCGTTTTGTATGCAAAAGATGCCATGGACGGACTAGCACTTGCGAATCAAATTCACAAAAAAGAAGTGGACTATACAAAGAGATCCCCTTCCATTGAAATAACCGCACCACGCACAATAAATACTGTTCGTTCCAAAATTGCCGACAAATCCGTATTCATTCCTAGCGATTTAAAACGACACATGATGCATGTCCCACTCGCACACATTGAACCATATATTAATGAACAAATGTTACTCGGACATCATCTCGGTTTAAAAGGTAAAATCAAACAACTACTTGCAGAAAAAAATGAAAAAGCACTCCAACTTCATGAACTGATTCAACATTTACTTACCGAAGCAAGAGATTTTATGAAACCTGCTACTATTTATCAATTTTTTGCTGCCCAAAGCGAAGGAAATACTATCTATGTATATGACAATCCTAAGAATAAGAATATTATCGAAACATTTACATTTCCTCGTCAATCAAGCGAACCGCATTTATGTTTAGCAGACTTTATAAAACCAGTCACAAGTGGAGAAGTTGACTATATTGGTTTATTTATTGCTACTGCTGGACATGGAGTTAGAGAGCGAGCAATAAAATGGAAAGAAGATGGAGAATTTTTAAGAAGCCATGCCATTCAAGCATTAGCACTTGAAACAGCCGAAGGACTTTCCGAACTAGTTCACCAATGGATTCGTGACAAATGGGGATTTTCTGATTCTCCAACGTTCACCATGAAAGAAAGATTTTCAGCAAAATATCAAGGACAACGTTTTTCCTTTGGTTATCCTGCCTGCCCTAACTTAGAAGATCAAGAGAAATTATTTCATCTCTTACAGCCACAAGATATTCAAGTACAATTAACGGATGGCTTTATGATGGAGCCAGAAGGATCCGTATCAGCAATTGTATTTGCTCATCCAGAGGCAAGGTATTTTGCTGTGTAAAATAAAAATGAATCATGCCTAGATATGTTTTTGAAAAATGAATATTCACAAGCGGGTATTCAAAAAGTCAATAAACTGACTTTCTGAATACCCACTTATTTTTCTTGCGACAATCTCTTCCACTGACCCATTATGTCCAATAATACCGTTAATTCTAGTTGCATTTTCATAATTTTATCTCTTATTTTCGATTGTTTTTTTTGAAAAATGCAACTAGACTATAATTCACAATTTCTTTATAATAAAAAATATACTTATTTACTTTAGGGGTGAAATACTATGAGATTTGCTAAGAAAATTATATTGATGGGTTTTGTCATTACTTCTCTCGTACTTACTCAACATCATTTAACAAACTCTCATCAATATTCGTGCATGGATGAAGATCAACCAAAAGTTATAAAAAATGTTTAAACAAAAAACAGAGCTTATTACTTTTTGAAAGTAATAAGCTCTGTTTTTATTTTATAATCATAGATCAAGAATATATTTCATTATAATACTCGAAGTACTTTTGGTAATAAATGTTTGAGTTCTTTCTATCACCTAACTGATTAAAATGCCCTGCTAACTCCTCTACTAATATCACAATCCATAAAAATTGATGATTTTTTGCCCCGTACTTAATCAAATATTTTAGTTTTCTTTCATATTCTTTTATTTGTCCATTTTCCCTTTCTATATGAGCATCTAGTCGGTGTAATTCAATAAACAAATAAATAAATTTGTATTTTTTTGCAATAGTAATTGCTTCATCGACATATTTTTTTGCAATATCTAACTGTCTATCTTCTATACATATCTCTATGACTTCCCTTAAGGCATAAATGGTACCAGATTGGTTGTTAATTTGTTTGTTCCATTCGATACTTTGGTGAAATAAATTCACTGCTATATCATTTTGTTTCAATGACTTGTATATCTTTCCTTTATTAGTAAGTAACGAAGATTTGAACGAATTCTCTAACTCTATTTCTTCTAGTAGTTTTATTGCTTCATCAATATAGAATAGTGCTTTATTATAGTCAGTAAGCAAACGGTATTGTATACCTAACGTATTGAGTACACACAATGTTATCCTTTCTTTTATATCAAAGGTAGTGACTATTTCATATGCTTTCTCAGAATACATCAAACACAACTCATATGTTCTCCTTGTTCGTTGCTTTGTTAAACTAAGTGAATGATACAAGTCAATCAGTTCCATTGGATTATCTGGTTTATACAATCTTTCCGCTAATACATAATAATTGTCTGCTTCATGAAATCGTTGGGAGAAATAATAACAATCTCCACAACTCATATAAAAACGAAATCCTTCTTGTGGAAATGTACAAATTGTTTCTTTATCTTTATCAACTTTTAATAATAATTGTTCTACATATTCAATATCTTTTTCACTTTTTCTAGCGTAATAGTATAGTAATATAGCTTGTACTTTTAAATAGCCTTGGGTATCAAGAGAATTAAATGTACTTAAATAAAGAAATATTTCGTCACTTTCTGATAGTTTCCTTGTTTGAAAGTACTGTTGATAGATATCATTAATACATTTATCATACGTTCCATCTACAAGAAAACATACTGGAATTTTCAATTTTATGGCTAAATGTTCCAACACCCCCTCGGATGGTTGTTGTTCTCCATTTTCTATTTTAGATAAATACTGGCGTGTTCCAAAATCGCCTATTAACTCTTGTTGTGTTATTTTTTTGTACTCTCTGATGTATCTAAGACGTTCTCCTAGAGATAATATCATGTTAAAACTCTCCCTTCTGTTACACAAAAATTATTATTAATTATTCATAATAATATCATAAATAATGACAAATATATGAAAAATAATATTTTAAATTTTTTAGATAACATTTTTCAGAATGATAGTAAGCAACTATAGCAGTTTGCGAAATTGTGCGGAAAAAGGAAATGAGAAAATTTTTAATTAGACAATGAAAAAACGATGACACTTGCTAGAAGGCAAGCTAGGAGTTTTTGAAACAGTATAATTAAAAATTAGCCATTGAACTTTCCGCACAATAAGTAAAACTGCTATAATATGCTTTTTATATCATTCAAAAGTGGGTCGCTTCTTTTTTAGGGGGATAAATTCCTTACCATCCTCCCATACTAAAATCAAAAACAATTTAGGAGGAACTTATGCAAACACTTCCACCACAACACCAATCCACACAACCTGGCTTAGAAACTCTGATGAACCCTGCTCCCATTTTTGAAATATCTACCTACAAAGGCAGTGAAAAATTAAAAGATAAGGTTGCCATTATTAGCGGTGGAGATAGCGGAATTGGTCGAGCAGTTGCGGTACATTTTGCTAAGGAAGGAGCAAATATTGCCCTACTATATTTAAATGAACATGACGATGCCAATGAAACAAAACGACAAGTGGAAGAAGAAGGACGACAATGTTTAACTTTTGCAGGTGATATTGGTAATGAGACATTTTCCATTCAAGTAATTGCTGATGTATTTAATCATTTTAAGCGATTGGATACTATTGTGAACAATGCTGCCGTACAGTTTCCACAACCATCTATTTTAAATATTACTGCGGAACAATTAGAAAATACTTTTCGCACCAATGTCTTTGGTTATTTTTATTTAACAAAAGCGGCATTACCTCATTTACAAACAGGGGCAACCATTATTAACACAGCTTCCGTCACCGCTTATGAAGGAAATGAAACATTACTTGATTATTCTGCAACAAAAGGAGCTAATGTCACCTTTACACGTTCACTAGCAAAAATGCTTACACCAAATGGTATTCGAGTAAATGGTGTTGCCCCTGGTCCAATTTGGACACCACTGATTCCAGCTTCTTTTGATGAACAAAAAGTGAGTGAGTTTGGAGCAAATACACCAATGCAACGCCCAGGACAACCCCATGAAGTTGCCCCTGCTTATGTATTTTTAGCGAGTGAAGATAGCTCATATATGAGTGGACAAATGATTCATATTAATGGTGGGACAATTATTAATGGTTGAAAAAGAGGATGAGGCAAAAGGGGTAACCCCCTCATCGCCTCATCCTCGTGAAATGAATGGTTACTAAAATCCTGTAAAATCAACGTTTTAGTGAACCATTCATTTCTCAAAACCCTTCAAACTGATTTATGTCCCACTCTCTTTTTAACTACTTTCCGTTCATAGTTATTCATAATATAAAAATCATTCACCAACATTTATCCTAAATATTTAAAGTCGGAATACATCGCTCTTGTTCAAATGCATAAGCAAATCGATACATCGTTGCCTCATCAAAAGCCCTACCAATTAGTTGCATCCCTATTGGTAAACCGTCCGAAGAAAATCCACAAGGGATAGACATGCTTGGTAAACCATTCAAATTTGTTGGACCAGTGAAACGATTTAACTGTGAAAATACATGATGAGTTTCTCCATTTATCACAATCTCTCGCTGATTAATATTTGTTGGTAGCATTGGTACAGTTGGCGTAAGCAATATATCAACCTCTCGAAACACATGATTAAATGTTTGAGTTGCCTTCCATTTTACTTGTTGAGAATATATATATTCAGATGCTGTTCGGTTAGCAGAAATTAACAGTCTTTCTTTTACCTCATCTATCCATGCATCTGGATATTTTTTTAGATTATCTTGATGAACAGCATACGCTTCACTTTGCAACGTAATTAGATGGGCTAGTGATATTTCAGGTAATTCCGAAATATTTACACTCCGAATTTCAGCTCCTAAAAATCGGAATGTTTCTATCGCCTTTTCCATACTTAAACGTATTTCTTCATTAATATTATCAAAATAAAAAGAGTCAGGAATGCCAATTACACTACCCTTAATTCCCTGTTCCAAATAGCGTGTAAAATCTTCCTCCTTCCTATTAAATGAATACATATCTTTTTCATCATATCCACACAAGACACGAAGTAATACTGCATTATCTTTTACCGTTCTTGTCATTGGTCCAACATGATCCAGCGTCCAAGCAAGTGGAAATACACCATAATTACTCACTCGTCCAAATGTCGGTTTCATCCCAACTATACCGCAAAAAGAAGCAGGAATACGAATTGACCCGCCAGTATCCGTTCCAAGTGCCGCATAACACAATCCATTAGCAACTGCCGCCCCTGCTCCACTGCTTGACCCACCTGTAACTTTTGCTGTGTCATATGGGTTTTTTACCGCACCAAAAAAAGAGCGATCTCCCGTTGTTCCATAGGCAAATTGATGCATATTTAATTTCCCTAAAATAATCGCCCCAGCATGTTTTAATTTCTCTACTACTGTTGCATTAAAATCAGGAACAAAATCCTCATAGATTTTCGAGCCCATTGTTGTTCTTAAACCTTTTGTGTAAATTAGATCTTTCAATGCAATTGGAACTCCATGAAGCAAACCTCTTATATTTCCCGAATTAATCTCCTGTTCGGCTTGCAGTGCTGAAACAAGTGCTTCTTCCTCATCCAAAGTAATATAAGCATTTAACTTGGGATTTAGTTTTATATAACCTAACATTTTTTTTGTAACTTCTACTGGTGAAATTTGTTTTGTTTGAATTTTTTCCGCTACTGTTACAAGACTCCACCCCAAAACATCCTGCATCTTCTTCCCTCCTAAAAAAATAGAAGGTGACTGAAATATCCGCTCAGCCACCCTCCTAAAATGATTAAAAAATTGTACACCCTTAATGCCCACCAAGATAAGCATTTTTCACTTCATCACTTGCTTGTAATTCTTCTGCCGATCCTGACAAAACAATTTTCCCCGTTTCCAGAACATACGCTCTATCAGCAATAGACAATGCCATATTCGCATTTTGCTCAACAAGCATAATTGTTGTTCCAGTTGAATGAATATCTTTAATGATGCTAAAAATTGTTTTAACTAACAATGGAGATAGCCCCATTGACGGCTCATCAAGTAATAATAATTTTGGGCGTGCCATTAATGCTCGTCCCATTGCTAACATTTGTTGCTCTCCACCAGAAAGCGTACCAGCTAACTGCTTTATACGTTCCTTAAGACGTGGAAATAATGCATATACTTTCTCAAAATCTTCATTTATTCCTGCCTTATCTTTCCTAAGAAAAGCTCCAAGCTCTAAATTTTCCTCAATTGTCATGTTTGCAAATACACGGCGACCTTCAGGAACCTGAGACATGCCACGTTTTACAATAGATTGTGCTGGCTTGCCAGCAATAGCATTTCCTAGAAATTCAATTGTGCCAGTTTTTGGTTTCAAAAGTCCCGAAATAGTATGTAATAATGTTGTTTTTCCCGCTCCGTTTGCTCCAATAAGTGTAACAATCTCTCCTTCATTTACTTCTATTGAAACACCTTGTATCGCTTGAATGTTTCCATAAAAAACATTAATATCATTTATTTTGAGCATTATTCCACCTCCACGCCAAGATACGCTTCAATAACTTTTTCATTGTTACGAATTTCATCTGGTGTACCTTCTGCAATCAATTGGCCATGATCAAGAACATAAATACGCTCACAAATTCCCATAACTAATGACATATCATGCTCAATTAATAAAACCGTCAAACCATAATGTTTACGAATATAGGAAATCCGATTCATCAAGTCATGTGTTTCTTGAGGATTCATCCCAGCTGCTGGTTCATCAAGTAATAATAGTTTTGGATTTGCTGCTAATGCTCTAGCAACTTCCAAACGTCTTTGTTGACCATAGGGTAAATTTTTTGCCAATTCATCTCTGACTTTATCTAGTTCAAAATGCTCTAAATACTCCAGAGCTTTTGCTTCCATTTCCGCCTCACCCTGAAAGAAAGAAGGTAATCGAAGAACAGAACTAAGTATTGAATGTTTCGCCTGTGAATGATAAGCAACTTTTACATTATCAATAACGGATAATTCATTAAACAAGCGAATATTTTGGAATGTACGGCTAATTCCTTTTCGGGTAATTCTATATGGAGGAAGACCATTTAATTTATCTCCAGCTAAAGTAATCGTTCCTTCAGTTGGAACATATACACCCGTCAAAAGGTTAAAAAACGTTGTTTTTCCTGCTCCGTTTGGTCCAATTAATCCTACAAGTTCCCCCGGATACAATTTAGCTGTTACAGAGGAAACAGCCTTCAAACCACCAAACTGTACTCCAACATTATCCACACTAAGTAGAGGCTCACTCATTTTGTGCTTCCTCCTTCCACACTCTTTTTCTTAAACTTAAAGAATGAAGATACTTCTCTCGTACCAAGTAATCCTTGTGGGCGATATAACATCGTAACAACTAGAACTAAACTATAGATAACCATTCGAGTTTCTGGAAAATCTTGGAGATACATGGAAACTACAGTTAAAAGAACAGCGGCAATAAAAGCTCCAGATAAACTTCCCAGTCCACCAAGTACAACAAAAATCAAAATATCAAATGATTTTAAGAAACCAAAATTGGATGGTTGAATAATGTAAAAATTATGAGCATATAATGCTCCAGCTACTCCCGCAAAGAAAGAACCTATCGCAAAAGCCATTACTTTATAATACGTTGTGTTTACTCCCATTGCATCAGCTGCAATTTCATTTCCCATAACAGAAATACAGGCACGTCCATGTGTCGAATGTGTAAAGTTAACAATTACGATAATTGTAACCATCACACATGTTGCTACCCACGGCCATGTTGTTAAATGTGTTACTTGCATTCCGCTCGCACCACCAACATAGTCAATGTTCAAGAACATAATCCGCACGATTTCCCCAAATCCTAGAGTTGCAATTGCTAAGTAATCACCTTTTAATCGTAAACTTGGAATCCCAATAATTAGCCCTGCACATGAAGCCGCAAGTCCACCAACAATAATTGCCAATCCAAATGGTAAATCTAGTTTCATCGTTATAACTGCTGATGCATAGGCACCAACTGACAAGAAACCAGCATGTCCAATAGAAAACAATCCAGTCACACCAATAATTAAATGTAAACTAACTGCTAAAATAATATTAATAGCAATGAGATAAATTGTATTTATATTGTAGGGATTTAGTTGATTGGTTGTAATCATCACTTGAATGATGCCACATACAACAACACCTAACAAGATGGATAACCAAAACCCTTTTGCATGTTTTGCTTGTGCCATTTCCCCCACCTACACTTTCTCTCTTGTATTTTTGCCAAACAAGCCTGCTGGTTTGAAAATAAGAATAAGAATAAGAATAACGAATGCCACACCATCACGCCATAAAGAATACCCGAACGCACTAACAAGTGATTCAATAACACCAAGTGTAATACCACCGACCATTGCACCTGGAATAATTCCAATTCCACCAAGTACAGCAGCAACGAATGCTTTTAGTCCAGGAACGATTCCCATAAGTGGTTCAACTTTTGTATAATACACACCAAAAATAACACCTGCAGCTCCTGCAAGTGCAGAACCAATAGCAAATGTTGCTGAAATCGTATTATCTACATTAATCCCCATTAAGCGAGCAGCATCGGCATCGTGAGAAACAGCACGCATTGCTTTTCCAACTTTTGTTTTGTGAACAACAAATTGAAGTAAAATCATTAAGATAATACAAGTAGCAAAAATGATTAGTGCTTGACTATTAATAATTGCACCTAAAAAAGGAATGTCTTTTGATGGGAGCAAATTTGATGGATATGCTTCCAACTGTGGTCCACGCAAAAAAATTGTCCCATACTCAATAAATAAAGAAACACCAATAGCCGTAATTAACGCAGCTATCTTTGCCGCTTTTCGTAAAGGTTTATACGCAATCCGTTCAATTAATACACCCAATATTGCACAAAAAACCATTGATATGAGGAGTGCAGGAAAAAATCCTAATCCGAATTTTGCTGTTGAATAAAAACCAACAAGTGCTCCAATCATAAAAATATCTCCGTGTGCAAAGTTAATTAACCGAACAATCCCATATACCATCGTATAACCAAGAGCAATAAGTGCATAAATGCTCCCAAGGGATATTCCATTTATTATCTGTTGAATTAACTCCATCCTGAATTCCTCCTGTTCTATTTTTATTGTTATTTAAGTGGTATGTATAGTAGTGGAAATGAACGGTCACTTACAAACGTGACCGTTCATTTCCATCTAAACTACTTTTATGGATTAACTTTTGTTTTAAATGTTTGTACTCCATCTTTGAACTCTAAAATTACAGCTGATTTAATTGGGTCATGATTTTTGTCAACAGTAATAACTCCAGATACAAGTGCTAAATCTTTTGTTGCTGCAATAGCATCTTTAATTTTCACTGAGTCTGTACTGCCAGCACGTTTGATAGCATCTGCTAAGAAATATGCACTGTCATAACCAAGTGCAGCAAAAGCATCTGGTTCTACATTGTACTTAGCTTTATACGCTTTAGCGAAATCTTGAATTTTCGGGTCTGGATCACCTGATGAATAGTGATTTGTAATAAATGTATTTGCTAAAGCATCCTTACCTGCAAGTTCTAGAAGTTTTGGAGAATCCCAACCATCTCCACCCATAAACGGTACATTCAAACCAATTTCACGAGCTTGTTTCAAAATTAATCCCACTTCTTCATAATAACCCGGTACAAATACGAAATCAGGATTTTTCGATTTAATTCTTGTTAATGTTGCTTTGAAATCTGTATCTTTTGCTACATATGATTCTCCAAATACATTTCCGCCATTTTTTGTAAATGACTCTTTAAACGCAGTTGCTAACCCTTTTGCATAATCACTTGCTGTATCTGTTAAAATAGCAGCATTCTTAACCTTGAGTTCATTTGAAGCAAAATTCGCTGCAACTGTTCCTTGGAATGGATCAATGAAACATGTACGGAACATAAATTCGTTTACTTTTCCGTCTTTGGTCACAGTAACTGCTGGGTTTGTTCCTGTTGGTGAAATAACTGGAATTTGATTTGAAGTAGAAACATCGGCTTCTGCAATTGTATTTGTGCTCGTTGCTGCACCAATAATAGCTACTACTTTTTCCTCACCCATTAACTTAAGTGCAGCACTCGTCGATTCAGCTGCATCTGACTTATTGTCTACTGTTATTAATTTAACTTTCTTACCGTCAATACCTTCTTTGTTGATTTCCTCAAATCCAAGTTCTACACCTTGTGCAGCTGATTTACCAAAGGAAGCAACTCCACCGGATAATTCAAGGTTAATACCCACTTTAATTTCATCCCCATTACTAGAAGACGAACCACCACATCCAGCTAAAACACCTGCTGAAAGCATAAGAGAAGCAAAAATTCCTGCTAATTTTCTTTTCCGCATGTTATTACCTCCTATTAAAAATTTGTAGTACATCCTAGCATATTAAAATAAACTAGTTTTTAAGACTAGAAATTTTTTTATGGATTTACTTTTGTTTTAAATGTTTGTTTTCCTTCTTTGAATTCTAAGATTACAGCTGATTTAATTGGGTCATGATGTTCATCAATCGTGAAATTTCCTGTTACAAGTGGTAGATCTTTGATTGTTGCAAAAGCATCTTTTACTTTTATTGAGTCTGTTGATTTTGCTCGCTCAACAGCATCCTTGAGTAAGTAAACAGTGTCATAACCAAGTGCAGCAAATCCTGCTGGTACTTCATTGTATTTCGCTTTGTATGCTTTAGTAAACTCTTGAATTTTTGGATCTGGATCTTCCGATGAATAGTGATTTACCATAAATGTATTATTTAAAGCTGTTGCTCCTGCAAGTTCAAGAAGTTTTGGAGAATCCCAACCATCTCCACCAACAAATGGTACATTTAAACCAAGTTCACGAGCTTGTTTCAAAATTAATCCTACTTCTTCATAATAACCAGGCACGAAAACAACATCAGGATTTTTCGATTTAATACGAGTTAATGTTGCTTTGAAATCAGTATCTTTAGCAACATAAGATTCTTCTGATACAGTCGCCCCACCACTTTTTGTAAATTCTCCTTTAAATGCCGTTCCTAACCCTTTTGCATAATCACTAGAGCTGTCAGTGAAAATTGCTGCATTTTTAACTTTTAAATCGTTGGATGCAAAGTTTGCTGCAACAATACCTTGGAATGGATCAATGAAACATGTACGAAACATAAACTCATTTACTTTACCATCTTTAAACGTAATATCTTGATTTGTTCCTGTTGGTGTAACTACCAATGTTTTACTGTCATTAGAAATTTGAACTTCTCCTAAAGTAGCTGTACTTGTTGCTGGACCAATAATTGCCATTACTTTCTCTTCATTTGCTAGTTTAAGAGCTACACTCGTTGCTTCGGCTGCATCTGATTTGTTGTCCATTTTTACAAGCTCAAGTTGCTTACCATCAGCACCGCCTGCTTTGTTGATTTCATCAATCGCAAGTTCTACACCATTGGCAGCTGATGCACCATATGAAGCAACTCCTCCTGATAATTCAAGATTAAGACCAAGTTTAATGACTTCTGCTGTTTTAGTACCACTATCCGCCTTTTCTTTGTCACCCGAACCAGCTGTATCATTATTTCCACCTCCACATCCAGCAAGAACACTTGCCGAAAGCATTAAGGATGCAAAAACTCCTACTAATCTTCTCTTTCTCATTCTGTCTTCCCCCTATAGTACAAAACGTATGTAATCATCTAATATTCACTCTATTAAACTCAGTAATTGAATTGTCGTTAATAGAATCAATATTTAGAATTCTTATCATTATACATTATTTATTTCTATTTGTCTACATTTTTTTAAAAGAGTGTGGGACGAAAAAGGGTAAAAACACCCCAATCGCCCCACACTCTTGAAATGTATGGTTACCTAAATCTCATAAAATCAACGTTTTAGTGAACCATGCATTTCATAAAAACATGCCAAAAGCACTTAAAAAATAATTATATCCCACACTCTTTATCAGATTTACCACTCAACTAACTCCCAGCCACTTGGTAATTTTACTTTTGTTAAAATCTCTAATTCTTTTTCTCGTTGATGACAGTAAGATGAACCTGTTTGCAACAGTTCATCCACATAAGCAGGATGACTCATAATTTCCACTGTTACATCTCCTGTTACTCTTTTCGCTAAATTAACAAAATAATTCTCAGTCACTCCATCGGCATAAAAGTCAGCAAAAAATAGATCAGAAAAAGGGGTTGTTCCTTCAACCTCTTTCTCTGCATCTCTACGAACAGACACATTGTATTCATTTGCCAACTTTTTCACAACGCTTTGAAGTTTAGGAAAAGTGTGCACATGATGATGGCTGTCGATATGATTCAGTGTTAAACCAAATGATAAAAACTGTTCGATTTGTTCACGCCATTCTCTTTCCACTTCATCTAATGACACACTTTCATTATTTATTAATTGCTGTTGTGTTTGGAACAATCCATTTTCATTTATCAATGATGGCACATCTTGACGAAGTGGTTTTCCACACGTTAATACAAGATGAATGCCCACAGCCAAGCGGGGATTTTTTTTCGCAAGCTCGGCTGCTTCTCTAGCATAGGGCATATTTACCATCATCGTTGTCGAGTTAACAATCCCATTAGTATGGGCATCAACAATTCCTTTTGTAACTCCTTTTGAATAACCAAAGTCATCGGCATTTACAATTAATCGTGGCATATTTTCCCTTTCTATTTAAAAAATTGTGGCAAGAATGGTTTATTTACTTCAAGCATTTCATCCAAAATTTGTTTGGCAATTGTATCGGATGGAACAAGTGGATTGATTGTCATCGCTAACAATGCTGTATGATAATCTCCTGTGACAGCCGCTTCTGCTGCTACACGTTCAAAAGATTTAATTTGTTGGACAAGCCCACGAACTGCTACAGGCAAGTCCCCAACAGAAATTGGTTTTGGTCCATCTTTTGTAATTACGCAGTTCACTTCCACTGCCGATTCATTTGGAATGCTAGCGATTGCTCCATTATTTTGCGTATTCACCGGTTGAACATCACATTTATTGTTATAAATAGAATTAATTAAACTACAAGCCGCATCACTGTAATATGCTCCTCCACGTTTTTCTAACTGTGGTGGCTTGATTTTTAAATTTGGATCTTTATATAGCTCAAATAGCTCTGCTTCTAATTGTTTGACAACAACACCACGAGTTCCATGTTTCTCTGCTTCAATTTTTTCTTCACGAAGCATTTCATTTGTTTTATAGTAGTAGCGATGATATGGGCATGGCATAATTTTTAATGCTCTTAGAAAATCCATTTCCCAATCTAAACCAATGATATTTTTCATTGTTAAATTGTTGTTTCCAAGATTTTTTTCAATCAAATCAATCACTTGGTCGGTTACAACTTGTCCATCTAAATAAATATTTAAACCAAAGACCATATGATTTAAACCAGCAAAATCAATTTGAATTCGCTCATGCTCTACTTCAAAAAGCCCTGCAACAAACATTCTCATGCCAATTGGTACATTACATAAACCAACGACACGTTTTGTGTTGCTATAACGTAAAACAGCTTCTGTTACCATACCAGCTGGATTTGTAAAATTAATTAACCATGCTTCTGGGCATAGTTCTTCCATGTCATGACAAATATCAAGAATAATAGGGATTGTTCGTAGTCCTTTAAATAACCCACCTGGACCATTCGTTTCTTGTCCAATCACATCATATTTGAGTGGAATTGCTTCATCTGTAATTCTGGCATCAATTAAACCAATTCGCATTTGCGTTGTTACAAAATCTGCACCTTTTAATGCCTGGCGGCGGTCAAGGGTAAGATGGATTTTCATTGGAACACCAGCTTCTTTAACCATGCGTTTTGCTAAATTTCCGACAATTTCTAGTTTTTCTTGTCCCTGTTCGATGTCAACTAACCATAGCTCCGATACAGGCAGTTCTTTATATCGTTTGATAAAACCTTCCACAAGTTCAGGTGTGTAACTTGATCCTCCACCGATTGTTACGATTTTAAGACCTTTTTCTTTTTTTCTTTTTTCGGGTGTTTGTTTCTTTGGCACTTTCTTTTCTTTTGCCATCTGTATACCTCCTTAAAATATAATATAATGTAGTTAAAGCTGACTAAATCAGAGAAAAAATCCCTCTGATTCTGTCAGCTTACTATTTTATTTTTTCATGTAAAAAAATAATTTCTTCTGTTAAATCTTTGACACAAATAGTTGTCATTAAATGATCTTGGGCGTGAATAAGCAAAATACTTAATTCCATTCCTTCTCCACGAGCTTCTGCTTGAATAATTGCTGTTTGTGAATGGTGGGCTTCTTGTAAATCTGCCTTTGCCAGTCCTACTTTTTCATGTGCTTCTGCAAAGTTGTTTTCTCTTGCCGCATACATCGCTTCCATTAAATAACTTCTTGCATTTCCACTATGTAAAATAAGTTGAAATGCTACTTGCTCGTTAGAAAGTTGTTCTGACATTTAGTATGTACCCCTTTTTTTATTTTATGATAAGGGTGATTGAAATAATTCAATCACCCTCTTATACCTATTCTTCTTTGTTTGCTAATGCCGCCTGAGCTGCTTTGGTATCTGCACGCTCTTGCATCATAACAAATGGGAAGTAAATAGCAATAGAAATAATTAAATTTACTCCTGCAAGTATTGCCCCAGACAAGTGCCCACCAGTTGCTAACCAACCCCCAACAATTGCTGGTGTCACCCATGGAATATCGGCAACAATTGGATGAACTAATCCTGTCGAAACAGATAAATACGAAATAATTGTTAATACAAATGGGGTAATCATAAACGGAATAACCCACATTGGATTTAACACAACTGGTAAACCAAATAAAATTGGTTCATTAATTTGGAATATCCCAGGAGGAAGTCCTAAAGCAATCATTTGTTTTTTTCTTTTTCTCGCTGCGAGAAACATCGCAATTAATAATCCAAGAGTTGCTCCAGAGCCACCCAAAAATACAAACGCATCCAAAAATCTACCTGCAAATACATGGTATTGTGAAAGATCAGTTACATTTTGTGCATATAAGTTTGTATTTTTTGTACCTAAGTCAACGAGTAGTGGTCTGATAACACCTTCCAAAATATTTGGGCCATGTAAACCGAAAGACCAGAACAAGTGAATGAGAAATACAACTACTAGTGTAAATCCTAATGAATCAGCTGCACTAGTCATTGGTGAAACGAGTACTTTTGTAATCCAATCAAAGAAAAATTGACCGTCTGTTAATTTTCCAAAAATAATACCGAAGATGCCAAAGAATATAATTGTGAACATACCTGGAAATAATTTAGCAAATGAACGTGCAACAGCTGGTGGTACACCATCTGGCATTTTAATTACTAAATATTTCACTTTAGCAAGGCGGACAAAAATTTCTGTTGCAATAATAGAAATAATAATACCTGCAAAAAGAGATGTATTGCTAAATTGTCCAAAACTAATCATGCCCCATTGTTGACCTGTAATCGCTTTTCCTGCTGCATCTGTAACTGATACATTCCCCACTTGTGGTACAAGGATAAAAAAACAAGCTAACGCAATCAACATGGCTTCAAAGCCGTCATCTCCATAAGACCTTGCCAGTTTGTAAGCAATCCCAACAACGGCAAATACGGTCATAAATGCAAGTGTCGCCCACCAAATGTCGCCACCAAGTGTATGCCAGTTTTTCCCAAAAATTGATTCCATTAAATTGTCGTAACCAACAGTTGTTCCGTCACTCTTTTCCCACTTTAATGCTCCACCAATATTATTCCAGAGTACAGCAAATGCACCAATCATTGTAATTGCAATCATACCAATGAGTGTGTCACGAATAGCTAGAAGATGTCGTTGATTACCAATCTTCATAGCGGTTGGTAAGACGTATCTTTCCATAAAGTCTCTCATGCAGAATCCCCCTTATTATTTTTCGATCATAGCAATTGCTTTCTCTAAAACTTTTTCCCCATTCATCATTCCATAGTCCGTAAAATCAATTACATCAACGTTAATTCCTTTTGCATCTGCAAACGTTTTCATTTTATTAAGTAGAAAACGAACTTGTGGCCCTAACAATACAACATCCGCTTCTTCGATGTTCTCTTTTGCTACAGCTTCTGCAACTGCCCAAATTTTTGCATCAATCCCTTTTGCTTTTGCCGATTGTTCCATCTTTGCTACAAGCATACTTGTAGACATTCCTGCTGAACAAATAAGTAAAATATTCATCTTTTTCCGTCCTCTCCTCCCCTCATACCAAAACAAATTTATTCCACTTATGTATTATATGAAGGTGATATACAATTTTATGCTTACTATTTAGCCAAAACAACTATTTATTTTATATCCACCCACTTTCTTCTTTAACTATTTCTACTGATTTACTAGCAGTAACTAGAAAATATTACTTTAATAAAAGATTTTTTGAAATTTTTTATTAATAATTATAGCCAATTATATCATGTGCTTTAAAACATAACAAGAAACTATTTTATAAAAACATGGTAGACAAAAGTCTTCTTTGAATGGTTTTTAATGAAGGGAAGGGTTGCCAAAAAGTTGATTTTACAGGATTTTAGCAATCCTTCGTTTCATGAGTTCGGGTTAATCGTGGTGCTTTTTTCATCGACTGCCCCAAACTCATCCAGTTTTAAGGTTATACTTCTTTTGAGTTACGAGATACTTTTATTACAAAACCTACAAAGGCTAGCATAACAATAAGAAAAAAAGAAATAAGCGGGATATTTAATCCTGTTTTATCTTGCAATAAATATACTTCTGTTTCTTCTCGGTCAACAATTATTTCGAATTTCCCATCTTCTTCACGAGTTAAATTACCCTTTAGGTTACCCGCTAACTCTTTTCCTGCTACAAGTGTTGGATCTTTAAGTTCCACTTTCTGTGTTTTTGTTGTGTTATTTACAGCAACAAACATTACTTGATCTTCATATACTCTCTTAAAGACAGCCATTCCATCTTTTTCATACATCATTTCAAATGAACCGTAACGCAAAGCAGGATACAAACTACGTACTAGATTTTGTTGGGTAATATGATCCTTTAACTCGGTTTTTTCCATAAAATCCATAGAACGTTGATTATGCGGAAAATCTTTTATAATCTTTTTTGATCCATCTAGCGGAACTTCAGTCCCATAATAGACAACTGGAATGCCCGGAGTCATAAACATATACGACAAGCCCATTCTAAAGCGTGGTTTTGGATTTTGTCTATTCTCTACTGATAAACGTGTAAAACGATCTGTATCTTGATTATCCAAAAAAGTGGCTAATAGTTCAGGGTGCTTGTAGACTTTTTTATCTTGTTCAAATACCTCATACATTGATTTTAAGGATTTGTCTGTTACTTTAAATAAGTCAGGTGCTTCTTTGTTAAATGGGATGTTCATAAAGCCATCTATCCCTGTATCTTGATAACTTGCAGTATAGTTGCGATCACTTTTAGATACTTCACCAAGAATAAAGAAATCTTTTTTAGTGGACTTCACTTCTTTTGTAAACTCCGTCCAAAATGTTTTTGGAACATTATTCACATTTCTTACATAGTAGGCATCAACATTTGCTTCCTTTATCCACCACTTTGCTATATTAATTAACTCAGTGGATACCGCTTTATTATCTTGGTTTAAATCAGGCAAGTTATGTAACCAACCATTTTCAAGATCGGTTTGATTTTCAGTTGTTATTTTTTTTTGCGGATGAAACCAATCTTTTTTTGTTGCATCTTTTAACCATGGATGGTTTTTCCCTGTATGGTTAACAACCATTTCAAGCATAATTTTTATATCTTGTTTATGTGCTTCATTTACAAGTGTTTTGAAATCTTCCATCGTTCCAAATCTCTCATTTGTTTTATAAAAATCTACAGGAGCTTCTCCTTTATAATCATTAGAAGCATTCTTAAAAATAGGTGTCAACAAAATTGTTGTAAAACCCATTTCTTTTATATACTCCAATTGTTTTGTAATTCCCAAGAAATCACCACCGTGATACACATTTGGATTATTAAAATCAACAACACCATCGTTACTCTGATTAGCATTATTAAAGCGATCAATCATAATTGAATAAATTGTTTCATCTTGCAATTTCCATGCAGGTGTTGATTTTTCTGCATAAGCAGGCATTGCAATCATTAATATAACAATCAATGTTATTATTTTTTTCATAAAAAAATACATCCTCTCTCCAAACCATTTTATCCTATACTTCTTAAAAATTAATTAGATACTTCCTAATTCTATCATTTGCAAGCAAGTAAAGTCCAACAAATATCGACAAAAGAGATACAGTTGAAAGAGAAGTTTTTTAAAAGATTTTAATGAACTAACTGGTTTGATACAATGTTGATAATATTTTAGTTCTGGTAGCCATTCATTTCATGCGTTTGCACAGAAGTCTGTTTGAAGTATTTTTAGTGAAATGACTGGTTTACTAAAATATTGATTTTACAGGATTTTAGCAACCATTCAGTTCACAAGTTTGGGTCAATCGGGGTGTTTTGTACCCCTTTTGCTCCAAACTCATTGACTTTATTTTCTCATTTGCTACGATAATAAAAGAAGGAGTGTTGTTCATGTTAAAGGAAGCAGTATACCATCAACCAAAAAGCAGTTATTGTTATGCTTATGACAAAAAAACGTTACACATTCGTTTACGAACAAAGAAGAATGATATGACATCTGTTTACTTAATTCATGCTGATCCCTATGAATGGTCAGATGGATTGTGGAATGTTTCTCATTCACAAATGGAAAAAAGTGGTTCAACGGAATTATTTGATTATTGGTTTATTGAAATTACTCCACCTCATCAGCGGATGCGATATGGATTTGAATTAAATAGCAATATTACGTTGTACTATACTGAAAAAGGATTTTTTAAACAGTTACCTTTAGATGATACAGCTTATTATTTTTGTTTTCCTTATTTGCATGAGAAAGAAGTGTTCCAAGCACCTGAATGGGTAAAAAATACAGTATGGTATCAAATTTTCCCTGAACGGTTTGCTAATGGAGATGAAACTATTAATCCTAAAAATGCTATTAAGTGGGGAACAGAGCCACCATCTCGCACAAATTTTTTTGGTGGTGACTTGCAAGGTGTGCTAAATCATTTAGATTATCTAGTTGATTTGGGAGTGAACGGACTTTATTTTACACCAATTTTTTCTGCACCTTCCAATCATAAATATGACACGATTGACTACTTTGAAATTGACCCTCAATTTGGGGATAAGCATACATTCAAACAACTCGTAAAAGAATGTCATGCACGTGGAATGAAAATAATGCTAGATGCGGTTTTTAATCATAGCGGTTATTTTTTTGAAGCTTTTCAAGATGTATTAAAGAACGAAGAAAAATCGAAGTACAAAGACTGGTTTCATATTCATGAGTTTCCAATTAAACAAACACCTCGTCCAAACTATGAAGTGTTTTCTTTTGTTTCAACTATGCCGAAATTGAATACAGAGCATCCTGAAGTGAAAGCATACTTAATTCGTGTTGCTACATATTGGATAAAGGAATTTAATATTGATGGTTGGCGGTTGGATGTTGCAAATGAAGTTGATCATGCCTTTTGGCGTGAATTCAGACAAGCAGTTAAAAAAATAAATCCTGATGCCTATATTCTTGGAGAAATCTGGCATGATTCTACCCCTTGGTTACTCGGAGATCAGTTCGATGCTGTGATGAATTATCCTTTTACAAACGGAGCATTACAATTTTTTGCTAGACAAACTATGCGGGCAAGTCAGTTTGAACAAACGATAACAAACTTACTTCATATGTATCCAAATAATGTTAATGAAGTCGCTTTTAATTTACTCGGTAGCCATGATACAGCCCGAATATTAACAGTGTGCAAAGATAAGAAAAAAAGATCTCGATTATTATTCTTATTTCAAATGTCATTTGTCGGAACACCATGTATTTACTATGGAGATGAAATAGGCTTGATGGGTGGAAATGATCCCGAATGTCGGCAATGTATGGTCTGGAATGAAAAACAACAAGACCGAAAATTATTTTCTTATGTACAGAAATTAATTTCATTCCGTAACAAAATTACTGCCTTTGGAATGGGTACATTCTCTTTTGTAGAATCACAGAATGAAACAAATCATATTGTTTACAAAAAAACATATGAAGATGAAACACTTTTATTTTTTATTAATAATTCAAGAAAAAAAATTACTATTCCTACACCAAGTTATGTAAGAAGTGATAAATGGACAAATATTTGGCGAAATGAATCTTTTTCCGCAAAAGAAATTGAACTACCCGGATACGGATTTCTTATTTTAATGTGTTTGGGCCAAAAGGGGTAACACCCCGATTGACCCAAACTCGTTAAATGAATGGTTGTCAGAACTCTGTAAAATCAAAATTTTGGCGAACCATTCATTTCACTAAACCTAAAACTATTTAAACAAATATGATCCTAAACTTATTTATGGTGCACATCTTTTACAATTAAAACTTTCTGCTTTGGGTTCATTCTAGTGAATGTTTAATAACTACTGACACATTTCAAGATGGAATAATCTTATTTTGTTTCCAGATATCTTGCAATTTATTTCTTGCTTCAAAAATATCTCGCTGAAATTGCCCTGCTATATTCGTTCTTTCCTTTGTTAATTCATCCAAGACCTTTGCTAATTCTTCTTCTTTTACTTGTAATTTCAACCGTTTGCAAATACCAAGTCCAGCTAATTTCCCCTGAGCCATTGCAACTACTGATCCTTCAATCCCTGTAATATTCCCTGCGACAAATACTTTTGCAACACTTGTTTCTAATAATTGATTATGTACAGGAACAGTGCCACCTAGCCCTTGAATGTACGCAAACTGACAACCTATTGTTGCCGCTAATTCATATAAGGGTGACAATCCTCCCCACAAACAAACAGTATCTACCTCTTTAGAAATTAAACCTCCTGTTGAAATACCATTTGCATCCACATTGGTTAATTTCACACCACGAACTTCACTATCACCTTCTATAGAATGAAGTGCTTGACGGAAATGAAGTTGAATATCCCACACTTTAAAACCTTGTGATGGTGATAAAAAAGACAGTGGTTTTAAACCGCTCTTGAATAGTTGTCCACCAGTTCTAACAAGCCATGAAGAAGCCTGATTAGTCACGGTATTTAATTTCTCCATTGTTTCTTTTGGATCAGCAAATTCTTTTGAGAATTCATTATTTGGAAGTAAATACATCCCAACAATATCAACTCCTGCTAAACTCATTGCTCTAGCAGCTCTTAAAGAAATCAAATCTATTCCAGCAATTACTACTTTTTTCCCTGGTTTAATTTGGTATACATTTGTCATCGTTTGTGCTGCTCCAACAGTCAAAACTCCTGGCAAAGTCCAACCAGGTAACGCAACTGGAATTTCTGATATTCCAGTCGCAATCAATAAAGACTCGGCTTGAATGGTAAGTGGTTCTTGTTTATATAAATGAGAAACAAATACATTAAAACCACGCTCAATAGCCCACACTTGCCAATTACAAAGAATGCTTACTTGAAGGTCTTCTAATTCTTGAATAAGTTTTGTTGCAAAATCGTAACCTTTAAACCAATTTCCTTTATTATCTTCATACAATATGCTTCGTAAATTACCACCTGGTTCTGCATGATCGTCAATAATAACTACTTTTCCACCTCTAGTAGCAATTTCTTTTGCTGCTGACAGTCCCGCAGCACCCCCACCAATAATAGCTACATCTACATTCATGCTTATTTCACCTCTTCAGAATGAAAACTCGCCCCTTCTTCAATAGGAGCTAAACAAGCTCTCACCATTCCTACATTTTCTTGAAAAAGTCGGCATTCATAACATTGACCTGTTCCACAATATATTCCTTTGCCTTCTATCGTTCTCAATGTTTTTACACCATTTTCCCAAAGAGAATAACCAACTGGAGTTCCGATACGTCCTACATAATTATGTCCATTAAAAGAAAAAGAAACTTCATTTTTATGTTCTTGAGTCAAGTTTTCACCTACGTTCTAATTTGTGATAAGGGAACTGGACGAATCGGATGATGAATGGTCATATAAGTTGGTGTTTTGCATAGCCCTTCTTTGTGTGTTGGCAACATCCGAGCAATTAAATGACAACAAACTTTACCTTGGCACATTCCCATTCCTGCTCTCGTATCCATTTTTATTTCTTGTGAAGTTAATGCTCCCTCTGTAATAGATGCAGTGATCTCACCATAGGTCACGCCTTCACAGCGACAAATAATTATATGACGTTTATTCATATTAACCTCCTATATTTCTTTAGAGAGAAAAGCAAAAATCCGTTTCAGAGAGGATGAACTCTTTCTAAGATTCTCTGTTAAAAAACAAGCCATTAATTTTCCTATTACAGGAGCAATCCCATAACCTTGACCATTATATCCTGCTGATATGAAGACATTTTCTAGGCTACTAATGTTTCCAAAATATGGACGTTTGTCTTCAGTCATATCCAATGTTCCTGCAAAAGTTCTAAGCAATACTTTTTTACTGTATGTAGGAAACAATTCTAAAAATAGATTTGTTATCCGTTCTAGTTCACTTGTTGTATTTTCCATGCTAATTCCTTGGTTTCCTTGAAAGTTCTTTCTACCAACAATGACTTGTCCACTCTCCAGCTGTCTGATGTATAAAGAATTTCCAGTCACAAATGGCGTTATGGCATTTGGCTGTATATTTTCTATTACTACCGCTTGGGCCTTTCTTCGGCTTATTGGGAAATATTCTTTAAACAATTGAAACGTTTCATTTGTCCATGCTCCTGTACAAAATAAAAAAACATCTCCTTGAAATTTACCTTTCGTTGTTGTTACTTGCGTCATTATTTTTCTATCTGTTTCAAAAGAATTAATTTTACAATGACTAATTAACCGAACATCTTTATCTCTTAAATATTTTTTTAGATTCTTCAAGGCAATAAATGGATAGTTTTGGGCATCTATTGGCGTATAGATCCCACCAATTATCTGATTGCCCAAATCGGGTAATAATTGTTTAAGAGCTTCTTTGTCTACTGTTTGGACTTCTAATCCTGCTAGTTCATACAAAAACTTTGCCTTATCTAACTTTACTAACTCTTCACTAGTTTTAGCAATCATAACATGCCCTGATTGAACGAGCTTTGTTTCAATTCCGTTACCTTCTAATTCTTGCCATAATTTAATCGCCATTCTAGCAAAAGGAACTTCGGTTAAATCTCTTCCAAGTGTTAAAATTCCGCCTGTATTCCGTCCAGAAGCTCCTGCTCCAAATGATTTTTCTTCTAATACAGTAACTCTATACGCTAATTGTTGTAAATAAAAAGCACAAGTAAGCCCGACAATGCCTCCACCAACAATGATAATATGTTTTGTTTTATTTTCCGGAAACAGAAACGAACCTGATAAATATTGTTCCAAAGCAATATACAATGCCTCTGCTTCCATGGCACTTTTTTCATTAAATGTGGCATTTGAGATTACATGTAACATTAAATCCCTCCCTACCATTCCTTTATACTATAAAACTTAATTTATCAACATAATGAATATATCACAAATCTAGAGATGACTAAAAGATTCATTTTACCTAATTTAATAAAGAGGATAATCAGAAGTTTTTTTAAAAATTTTTTAGTGGAAGTTTGATTCACCAAAACATGAATTATCGAGAATTCTGGCAACCAAACTTTCACGAGGATTGAACAATCGGGGTGTCCTTTACCCCTTTGCCCAATCCTCTTTTCTGTTATCTAATGTTTATTTTGTAATGGGTAAACCAAATATGAATTTGCATAAGATGTGCAAGTAGTTGGGGAGCAGTCATTAATTGACCAAACCATGGAGTAGAAAAAGATTTTCCTTGTGATTGTACGAGTTGTTGTAATTTTTTTGCATCAAAAAATTCATATAGTGGGGAGCTTTTATCTTCTAAAATAGTTGCGAGTCTTTTTTGGATGATTTCAGTGTATAGTGGATGATGCGTTTTTGGATAGGGGCTTTTTTTTCGATATAACACTTCATTTGGCAATAATCCTTCTAATGCTAAACGCAAAATTCCTTTTTCCCTGTTTTGATAATTTTTCATTTCCCAAGGAATGTTCCAAACGTATTCAACAAGGCGATGATCGGCAAAAGGTACACGCACTTCCAAACTTGCCCCCATACTCATGCGGTCTTTTCTTTCTAAAAGCGTGGTCATAAACCAAATCATATTTAAGTAAAATAATTCTCTTCTCTTGGAATCTGCTTGATTTTCACTTTCCAACTTTGGAACTTCCTTCACCGTCTCACGAAAACGTTCTTCCACATAATCATGTAATTGTAATTTTTCTTTCCAGTAGTCATTCAATAAATCAATACGAGCATCTAGGGAACGCATCCATGGAAAGCCGCCACGTTTTAAATCATCTTCTCGATAAAACCACGGATAACCACCAAAAATTTCATCAGCACATTCACCTGAAAGAGAAACGACAAAATCTTTTTTGATTTCTCGACAAAACCATAACAAAGAAGAGTCGACATCTGCCATGCCCGGTAAGTCACGAACAAGTACCGCTTCTATTAAATAATCGGCTAATTTCTCTTGTGAAATGACACAATGCTGATGATTCGTTTGAAATGTTTCACTCATTTTTTTAATAAACAGGTTGTCGGCATTTGGTTGAAAATCATTCGCCTTAAAGTGTTGCTCATTTCCTTCATAATCAATGGAATATGTCGTTAGTGATTTTCCTTCCTTCTGAAAAGAATTTGCCGCTATCGCTGTAATCGCACTAGAATCTACACCACCAGATAAGAATGTACATACAGGGACATCTGATACAAGTTGCCTTGTCACCGCATCAGTAAATAATTCTCGAATATTCGTTACTGTTTCATTTAGTGAATGCCTATGAATCTTACTTTTTACATTCCAATATCGCCATTTTTTCATACCTTGTTTAGAAAAAGTTAAAGCATGAGCAGGACGTAACTCATTTATTCCGACAAAAATCCCATGCCCTGGTGTTCGTGATGGCCCAAGTCCAAAAATTTCTGATAATCCTTCTTCATTTACTTCTGTTTTTACCGTAGGATGTGCAAGTATTGCTTTTAATTCAGAGGCAAACATAAAATCATTTTGGTGTAAGCGATAAAATAACGGTTTCACACCTAAACGGTCACGAGCCATAAACAGTTGTTCTTTTTCTTCATCCCACACAGCAAACGCAAATATTCCATTTAAATAATCTACACATTGTTCACGCCATTCCATATACGCCGTGAGTAACACTTCTGTATCCGAATGTCCTTGAAATATATAGCCACGACTTAATAACTGTTTGCGAATTTCCTCTGTATTATACAACTCACCATTGTAACAAATTGTAAATGAATAACTTCCAAGTTTTCTTGTCATTGGTTGCACACCACCTTGAGCATCGACAACAACTAACCGTTTATGCCCAAATCCAACCGCATCCATTATAAATATATTCGTATCATCAGGTCCACGCTTCGATAATGTATCTGCCATCGCCTTAACTGTTTCTTTTTCCATTCGCAAGTTTCGTTGGAAGTTGACCCAACCAGTGATACCGCACATGGTCATCATTCCTTTCTTTGCAGGTTGCGTAACTTTATTGTATGCAAAAGGTGGCTGAAAAGGTGCAAAAAAATACACCGATTCAAGCCACCCTTAAAACTATATTTCTAATTCAAAAAAAATCCAATTGGCATACTAAGTCCTACATAAATAGTTACAAGAATACACAGAATGAAAAGAATCCAAACTAGCCTTGCTGAGTCTCCTTTTTTTCTACGCACTAAAATAATTTCCATAAAACCAATAACTAAAATTCCTAGCACTGTTTTAGAAACATAATCAAATGGAATTTTTCCTATTGAGAAAAGCAATTGAATTCCTGTTCCAACTGTAACTAAATAAAGTAGCCTTAGAATCATATGTACAATTCGACCTCGTTTAGTTCCTCCCCAAATAATAGCAAGAACAAATAAAACAAGAACAAGAAATATTGATGTTAAATGGAGATCTGTTATATGAGAAGAATGTGTCATTGTCATGTTTTTCCTCCTTTCTAATCACTTTTTTTTATCATACCATGATTTTCCACAAAAAACGACTGAAAACATTATTTATCTACTTAATCTATGCTATAATAGCAATCATTCATACAAACGAAAGGAGAATTCACAATGTCATCAACACAAATGATAAACTTAACAGAAAAATATGGAGCACACAACTATCATCCACTACCAGTTGTTATTGCTAAAGCAGAAGGAATATGGGTAGAAAGTCCAGAGGGAGAACGCTACATGGATATGCTAAGTGCCTATTCCTCTGTGAACCAAGGTCACTGCCATCCACGTATTATTGAAGCATTGAAAACTCAAGCGGATCGTGTAACAATTACGTCACGAGCATTTCATAGTGATCAACTCGGGCTATGGTATGAAAAAGTGGCAAGGCTAACAAATAAAAATATGGTTTTACCAATGAACACAGGTGTTGAAGCAGTAGAGACAGCACTGAAAGCCGCAAGACGTTGGGCTTATCAAGTGAAAAAAGTGGCAAAAGATGCGGCAGAAATTATTGTTTGTCAAGATAATTTCCATGGTCGAACAATAGCAGCTATTTCCATGTCATCAAGCGAAGAATACAAACAAGATTTTGGCCCACTGCTTCCAGGCATCAAAATTATTCCATTTGGAGATATCGAAGCATTGAAATCAGCCATTACTCCAAATACAGCCGCTTTTATTTTTGAACCAGTTCAAGGAGAAGCTGGTGTAAATATTCCTAAAGAAGGATTTCTCACAGCAGTACGTGCATTATGTACAGAACAAAATGTCTTAATGATTGCTGATGAAATTCAATCAGGACTCGGACGTACTGGAAGAATGTTTACTTGTGACTGGGAAAATATTGTACCCGATATGTATATTTTAGGAAAAGCACTTGGCGGAGGTGTAATTCCAATTTCTTGTGTAGCCGCAGACGCATCTATTCTTGGTGTATTTAACCCTGGATCACATGGCTCTACTTTTGGTGGAAATCCACTTGCCTGTGCCGTATCCATTGCCTCCATTGATGTATTATTAGAAGAAAAATTACCTGAGCATTCTGATGAACTAGGAAGTTATTTCAAACAACAACTATCTGAAATTCATCACCCATCCATTAAAGAAGTACGTGGAAAAGGTTTATTTATCGGTGTAGAACTTCACGAATCCGCTCGTCCTTATTGTGAAAAATTAAAAGAAGAAGGATTACTGTGCAAAGAAACACACGACAATGTTATCCGCTTTGCTCCACCACTCACGATAAAGAAAGAAGACCTTGACTGGGCAATTGCTCGTATTCGTAAAATATTTGCTGTATAAAAAAACGAGTGTGGAACAGTCGGTGAAATAAACACCTTGATTGCCCCACACTCATTTTTAGGATTGGTTGCCAAACTTTTATAAAATCAACGTTTTAGTAAACCATTTATTTCACTAAAAACCTTCAAAAAGAATTCTGTACCAGCCTCGTTTTTTTTATCGAAATTCATCTCTATTTGTCTAGTTGTTTTATAATATTAGCAAAATTGGGTATGCTTACTATTATATTCTATAAAGGAGCGTTACGATGTTACAAACAACTATTGAAGAAACACGCAAAAAAATGCTTGAAACTGCTAAAATTTTCGGCTTGTCTTCCAAAGAAACATTGTTTTGCAGTCAGGAGCTAGATGTATTAATTCATTTGCATCTAACATCTATACAACAACGCACAGACTCTTAATTACTATTTCCTGCGAAATGGTTGTTCTTGCTGATACATAAATACTCGCCAAAGCCATTCAATAGGCCCACTATAATAATACGTCATCCAAATGTAACTAATCAGTACTTGAATATTATAAATAATAATAGTAAGCAAAATCCCGACAAATGGGCTAATCGATCCGTACAAACCAATCCCATAATTATAGAATAACAGTGAACATAAAATAGATTGAAACAAATAATTCGATAGTGACATCTTTCCAACATATGCAAGTGGTATCATAATTTTTTTTCCAAAATAAGTTTGAGAGAATAAGGCAATAAATGCTGCATAAAAAGTCGCCATTAATGGTCCACCAAATTGATTTTGCACCCATTCTGTTAAATTATTCTGTCCTACTATATATGGCAACCATTTAAGCGGAACACCAACCATGAACGTAAATATCATTAATTTTCGTAAAGTATTTTCGTGTTTGTCAATATGAACAAACCAGCCTTTTTGAGCAACATACATCCCAAACATAAATAATGGTAACACAGACATCATCAAAAACGGAGCACTGTACATATTATTCGTGTACAACCAATCCGCTAAATTTTGGGATAGTATATCAATAAATGATCCATGACCATAATTAGCTACACTCGCTTCAATCATTGCCTCATTCTTTGATACAGGTATCGTTTCCCCAGACATAGAAATTTTCATCAACACAAAAGTAATAAGCATATTTGGAATAATCCACAACCCTAAGGCAATTGGTAATAATACAGGCGGTTTCATTTTGTAAAATACCAAAATAAATATTCCTGTTACTGCATATGTAAGTAAAATATCCCCATGCCAAATTAAAAAAGCATGAATAAGTCCAAATAAAAACAAGATAATAAGTCGTCTCGTAAATAATGGAATAAATGCTTCCTTCCTCACTTCTGTTCGGTTACGAATCATAATCGCACCAAATCCAAATAAAAATGAAAATAATGTATAAAAATTTGCCTGAGCAACAATATCAATAAATCTTTCTGCAAATAAATCTAATGTTGTTTTAGAGAGTGTTTCTTTTTCTGCATATAAGACTGGAGAAAAAAAGACTGGCATATTCACAAGGAAAATACCTAATATTGCTACTCCTCGCATCATATCAACTGCTAAAATTCGCTCATTATTTTTCATTGGAGACATTCTCTCCACACTCATCCCCTCTTTCAATCTAAGATTAAAACAGAAACAAGCCCATCTATAGCATACACAAAAGACAAGTCTGTGTATATAGTCCTATATCACTTAATCTATAGTATAACATATATTATTTTAAGATAGCAGTGGGGTAGAAGAAATACCTTCATACTATTACAGGTTCAATTAATATTACAAGCGTTTGAAGTAACGGTACTGTAAATTTTCGAGAGCAAACCATACATAATTACACCAAATTAATTATCTCCTCTTATAATTTTCTTATTTTAGCATGGAAGTTGGGCATAAATTTATTTGAAGGGTTTTTAGCGTTTAGGATTGATTCACTAAAACGTTGATTTCATAGGATTTTAGTAACCAATCCTAAATATAGGTATGGGCAATTGGGGTATTTTTTTGCCCTTTTTGTCTTATCCTCAGAAAAGATAGCTTTTTATATAAAAGAAACCTTGTTTTTTATTATCAACATGAATTAAAAAAAGAATTTTCTCACAAAAAAACACCCTCAATGAGAGCATTTTAATTAATCTAAATTCTTCCATACACAAACTTAAATTCGATATTACTTTAGAAATAGTAGACATCTCCCTATCCTCTACCAACATATTTTGCACATTAAATAAATAAAAATTTCACCCCACCATCACTCTCCCTAATGTGTATCGTCCATCACTCCTCTTCCCTTTAATCTCTAAATTAACTCCAGGTTTCATTGTTTCTGGATCGATAATTGCTATACACACTGTATAAGTACCTGCTACTACAGTTTTAGGCACAGTCATATCCACATTTACTTGGTAAGTACCTGGCAACCATTTTCTAATATCTGCATTCGTTTTTTGCTGGTATACAATTTTCCCATCTTTATCTGCTAATGATAACTCAAATACCCATGGATAATAAAATGGAGCTACTCCTTTATTTTCCCAATCCATTTCTACAACAAATACTGTATCATATGCTACTTTATCAGGATTGCTTGCTTTTATCACCCGATAATGATAACCCATTTTCTTTTGGAAATTATCTACTGCACTTTGTAACTTTCCATTTTTTGGAAAAAGAGCTGGGCAATTTGGACCAAGCCAAGTGATATGTGTGGTAGTTAACTGAGATAGGATACTTGATAATTTCGATTTAGAAAAATATTGTTCTAGTGTATTATAAGATGAAAATTCACCACCACTTGGAGCATATTTCCAAAAATCAGGCATTGCTGGATTCTTTTCTTTTGTTAACCAAAATGTATAACCATTCTTTACCCAACCCCAAAACTCATCCGTATCTTTTTGACTCCCAAAAACATCATTAAAAAGTCCTAGTTTATGATTAAGAGCAATCTGAGCAGGTCGTCTCATTAATAAAATCTTCTTATTAAAATATTGTAAGTACTGATTTACATATATTTCTGTTGTTGATATTTTAGGAAATGGTATATAAATCCCATCTTGTTGTAACGTGTGCCATTCTCCCCAATGACCTATACTCCCTAATGGAATAAAAGCAATTGCTGGATCATCATTATATCTCTCTGCTAACTTTTGAATTAACTTTTCATGATAACTAATCAATATTTTATTATCATAATTTGGACTAAATCCATTTCCCCATTCATGAGTATAGGATGTTCCATCTCCTTTTATTTCATCATATAGCCAATCTGGAATATCTCTATGGACTGAGGACCGAGGATAATCAAGTACAATTCTAAAAATAAGCTTTACATTTTTTCCCCGCCAATAATCAAGTTTATATTTTTTTTCAATCGTCGCAAAATCATAAATCCCCTTTTTGGATTCCAACTCTCTCCATGTAAAGTTTGCATATACTAAAGAGTGTAATTGACTATATGGTCCTCCTCCTGCTGCAGGCGCAAAACCCATATAAGGATTAGTTAAAACTTCATCAATTTGTTGCGGATAAAATGTTACCTTCGTCAATAAAAACACCATCCTTCTTTGAAAATTATTTATATACTTATGAAATGGTTATAAAAGGTAAAAGTTGTAACCATTGCCTCTCATACACCCTTTCAACTTATGTGATACACCGATAAACTATGTAACTTATTTCCATCTAATATCAATCTTACTTTTTCTAATAAGAAAACCCACTCCATAAAGGAATGAGTTTTCCGTCAGATTTATAAAATTGAAATCCCCGCACTTGCGTAGCCTACTACTGTAGCTGCAAGTGGTATTCCTGTTGTGTTAGCTGAAAATACCATCAACAGTCGATCTTGTGCTGATACTGGTATAGATAAGCCCGTAGCGATATTTTGAATAGTCTGACCAATATTGATAATACCAGTAATACCCGGAAGCGTTACAATAGCTCCTGCAATTGGAGAAAAAATATTATTTGATGTAGGTGAACGATATATTTGTGCAGTGATGTTTACTGTCGTTCCAATAAGTCCTAGTGATGCAACATTGCTGAAGTACACGGAAATTGAGTCTATTGTGCCATTTCGTGGGAGTGAGAAAGCAAAATTCAAAAGTGCACCAACACTACCTGTAAGATCAATTGTTGGACCTAAGTTAATTGCTCCTGGAGCCGAGCTTCCAAAACCAACAAAACTTGGAACACCAGCCAAACCACCAAGTAATGTAGTTATACTGATAGGCAATCCTGATGCTAGAGGTATTATTGCACTACTACCTGTCGCTCCTGTTGCTCCGGCTAATCCTGTATCTCCCGTTGCTCCTGTGTTCCCGGTTGCTCCTGTATTTCCGGTTGCTCCTGTTGCTCCGGCTAATCCTGTATCTCCCGTTGCTCCGGTGTTCCCGGTTGCTCCTGTATTTCCGGTTGCCCCAGTTGCTCCGGCTAACCCTGTATCTCCCGTTGCTCCTGTATTTCCTGTTGCTCCTGTTGCTCCGGCTAATCCTGTATCTCCCGTTGCTCCTGTATTTCCGGTTGCCCCGATTGCTCCGGCTAATCCTGTATCTCCCGTTGCTCCTGTATTTCCGGTTGCCCCAGTTGCTCCGGCTAATCCTGTATCTCCTGTTGCTCCGGTGTTCCCGGTTGCTCCTGTATTTCCGGTTGCCCCGGTTGCTCCGGATAACCCTGTATCTCCCGTTGCTCCTGTATTTCCGGTTGCCCCAGTTGCTCCGGCTAACCCTGTATTTCCTGTTGCTCCTGTTGCTCCGGCTAATCCCGTATCTCCCGTTGCTCCTGTATTTCCTGTTGCTCCTGTTGCTCCGGTGTTCCCAGTTGCTCCTGTTGCTCCGGTGTTCCCAGTTGCTCCTGTATTTCCCGTTGCCCCGGTTGCTCCGGCTAATCCTGTATCTCCCGTTGCTCCAGTGTTCCCGGTTGCTCCTGTATTTCCTGTCGCTCCGGCTAATCCTGTATCTCCCGTTGCTCCTGTATTTCCTGTCGCTCCAGCTAATCCTGTATCTCCCGTTGCTCCGGTGTTCCCGGTTGCTCCTGTATTTCCTGTCGCTCCGGCTAATCCTGTATCTCCCGTTGCTCCAGTGTTCCCGGTTGCTCCTGTATTTCCCGTTGCCCCAGTTGCTCCGGCTAATCCTGTATCTCCCGTTGCTCCTGTTGCTCCGGCTAACCCTGTATTTCCGGTGGCTCCAGTTGCTCCGACTAATCCCGTATCTCCCGTTGCTCCTGTATTTCCTGTTGCTCCGGCTAATCCCGTATTTCCGGTCGCTCCTGTCAGACCTCTATATCCGGTGGCTCCAGTTGCTCCGGTTGCACCTGCTTCTCCTGTTCGACCTCTAGTCCCTGTTGCTCCGGTTGCACCTTTAGCTCCAGTGGCTCCTGTTTCTCCCGTTCGACCTCTTGCTCCCGGTGCTCCTGCTTCTCCCATTCGACCTCTTGCTCCCGGTGCTCCCGTTGTTCCTGCTTCTCCCATTCGACCTCTAGGTCCCGTTTCTCCTGTTCGACCTCTTGCTCCCGTTGCTCCTGTCGGACCTCTTGCTCCCGTTGCCCCTGTTGGACATCGTCTATGAGAGTTTACAAAATCTTCATCTTCACCGTCATCATTAGATCTGTTTCTATGTCTATCATCATGACCCATTTGCAATCCCCCTTATTTACTCAACAGTGATCATAGTTTACGTCGTATCATATTCCAACGTAAAAATTTTGTGACAAGCTAAGTATTTTTTGAAACGAAAGAAAATTCCACATACAGGCTACTTACAATAAAAATATTCAATGACCACTGGTTTTAGGAGGTAAATTTCATATGTGACTGAAAGTCTTCTAAATCTCAAATTACTTCTAACTGACAAACAGCTTAAATCAGTAGTTACTATTTACAGTGCAAGTAAATATGTAACTATTAAAAAGAAAACAATAAGATATTAAAAATTACCTCCTCTAAAATATCGGTTTCAAACCACTATGCATAGAACATAAAAAAATGTTCGAAGTTCTATCAGAAAATTAAAATTCTCATCAAAAAACCTGATAGAAAATCATTTTTTAAACTTATTATTATCCTTACTAAAAAATACAGTATTTGTAAGGATTTTTCTTATTTTTGTTCAGAGAAATTTTTAATCTCCAAAAATACTACAATATGTTTGAAAAATATTTTCTATTGTATAAAACAGATGCATCTCCTGGTTTTGACTTAGAAGCTTCTTCGTTATAGAATATCGCTTTCTCTTTATTACCCAATCTATCGTAACAAACACAAAGCTGTATATTAGGAATATAGCTGTAACAGTCAACTAAATGAAATCCTCCATTTCTTTCATGAGGATCGTAGTCCTTAGCTAATTTATACCAGAATATAGCGATGTCATATTGCTTCCTTGTAAAAAAATGCTTTCCTATATCACAACAAATTTCTGCTCGTGGTTTATCATATTCCAAACTTAATAACAAAGTGTGTAATGCTTCTTTTTCTTTATTTATTGAGTAATAACATGCTGCTAAATCTTTACATGCACTAATGCGATCCTCTAACCAACCATCTTCTGAGTACAGAAAATCATGAAAACAAGCAATAGCTTCCGAATATTGTTCGCTATAGTATAATTCTCGTGCATAATAAAATTTTTGCCTAGTGTTTAGGATTTCACCATTTGATATCATTTTTTTGAATATACGTAGATTTCTCTCTGGGTCATTTCGATGAATTTTTTTGTGAGTTACAGCAATATCAGAGTGTATAATGTTTCCAGAAGGTGTTATTACCTCGTGAATAGGATCGAGCCATACATAATTCATCATTCTCATAAACAAACGCTCTCTGTAATAGGACAAAGTAAGATTTCCTTTATTGTCAAAGCCAACGTTATATTTCATCATGACCATATTTACAGATGGATTCAACGTTTTCTTTAACGCTTTTAATCTAGTTCTATCTTCCTCAAAAATGACATCATCTGCGTCAAGCCACATAATGTAATTTTTTGTTGCTTTAGAGCAAGAAAAATTTCTTGCAGCAGAAAAGTCATCTATCCATTCAAAATCATAAATCTTATCTGTGTAGTTTTTTGCAATTTCTTTTGTAGCATCTGTTGAGCCAGTATCAACTATAATAATTTCATCGACAATATCTTTTATACAATCTAAACAACGTCCAATTACCTTTTCTTCATTTTTCACAATCATGCATAAACTTATTGTAATCATAAAATTAAGACCTCCATACCTTCATAAGTGAGGATGAATTTTTATTAAATTAACTCGTTGTGCTAGTTAAATGCATCAAAAATGATCAAAAACAGCTTGAATTCATCAATTTTAATCATCTGATTGTAGGAGTTTTAAATTTGTGCTTAGTAATTTTGAACAAAAACTGTAATTTTGTCTATTTGT
>JAVBJX010000019.1:0-24386 GCA_031546705.1 Caryophanales bacterium | reverse complement strand
TGTAGGAGTTTTAAATTTGTGCTTAGTAATTTTGAACAAAAACTGTAATTTTGTCTATTTGTTGCAATTATTCATGCTATATTTAATAAATTTTGAGCGTTTTTTATTGAAAAAGGGCTAAAACAACTAGCACAACGAGTTATATTAACCATTTTTTAAATGCTATAATTAAATTAGGAAGAGTTCAAAAAACAGCTAAACCTTACCATACAGTAGTAAACTAATGCCTCTGTTCATCCACTCGAAAGTAGCTCATATGCTTTTTAGCCCATAATGAATATGGTTAAAGTAACTATATATATGTACTGGTTCAAATGGCTTGAACTATTTGAGAATGGTAAAGAAGCAATCAAGGTAAAGAACTTTATGGTTCAACGTAATGTAGCCTCTGCTTGTACAAAAACAACAGATTTTAAAGACGTAGAGCCAATATTTGTAAAGGAGATTGAAGTATGACAGAAATCTGGGAATCAAGTTTTATAGAAAATCAAATGATGTGGGGATTTGAACCTTCAGACTCCGCAATCTTGACAAAGGACTTTTTCCTTGAAAAGAAAGTGAAGGATATATTGATTCCTGGTATTGGGTATGGTAGAAATGCAAAGGTTTTTATTGACAACGGGATAAATGTAACAGGTATTGAGATTTCAAAAACAGCGATTGAATTGGCAAGGAAAAATGGGCTTAATAGTAGTATTTTTCATGGCTCAGTAACCGATATGCCTTATGATAACAAACTTTATGATGGCATATTTTGTTATGCACTTATTCACTTATTGAATAATCGTGAGAGAGATAAGTTTATTAAAGATTGCTATAATCAGTTAAAGCCAAACGGATATATGATTTTTACTACTATTTCAAAAGAAGCCCCAATGTTTGGAAAGGGCAAACAGCTGGGTAAAGACTATTTTGAGATAATGGAAGGGATACAAATGTTTTTTTATGATTCTGACTCGATAAAACAAGAATTTGGAAAATATGGACGGATAGAATTCTCGGAAATTATAGAGCCACATAAGAATATGGAAAATAAGCCTCCATTTAAATTCATAATGGTAAAATGTCAAAAAGGACTATAATTACAATTACATAAAAAATCAAAAATAGTGAATTGTTAATTGATAAGACTTATGTGTAACCTATTCACTAAGACCTTCAAGTGCTTACGCATTATTCTTAAAAGAAGAATTAAGGGAAGTCAAAGGGCTTCCCTTAAAAATCGCTTAATTTTCAATATTATTTTAAAATATAGCCTTTTTATAAAAAATGTTGCAAATTATTTCCATGTGTAATATATTTATTACAGGTTGAACTTCAAATCTATTTAGTTGAAACTAAGGGGGAGTGTTCATGAATGAATTCCAAGGAAAAACAGCAACATGAAGAGCTTTCTGGAGATAAATTATTAAGAATACTAGAAGCACTAGCAAATCCACATCGCTTAAGAATTATTTCTATACTTACAGATGGGAGAATGTATGTAAGTCAACTAGCTCGTGAAATACAAGTAAGTCGACCACTTTTGTATATGCATTTAAAAAAATTGGAAAGTGCCAATTTAGTAACGAACAAATTAGAAATATCGGATGATGGAAAAGCAATGAATTATTATGAGATAAATTTATTTATCATTAGACTTAGCCCAAAGATTATTAGCGAAGCAATTGCAACATTAACAATAAAAAAATTACATGAAAAGGATGAAGAAAAATGAATATAATTATTCTGGGAACAGTAGTAACAGGATGTGTTCTTGCGGCTATCATCGTAATAACACAGGAAGCTCTTAAAACATACCGTCACAAAATGGAATTAAAAAGCGGCTCAACACAAACAGAAGAATATAAAGAGTTAGCAGAAGAAGCGATTGCTACACAACAAAAAATTGCAGGTGAACTAGCAGAATTACGTAAAAGTGTTGCGGCAATGGAAAAAATGATGAGAGAAGTGTAAAAATACTAGTCTAAGAGTTTTCATACTTTTATTTTTATTAAATTATGTTCTAAATAATCATAGAGATGTACAAAAAGTTTTCTCTCTCTCATTCTTCGTGTTAAAATGAAAAAACGGAGGAAATAAGATGAATCATGACGAAACATATTTACAACTATGCAAGTACATTTTAGAAAATGGTGTAAAGAAAGAAGACAGAACAAATACAGGAACAATATCGATATTTGGTTATCAAATGAAATTTAATTTACAAGAAAATTTCCCATTACTAACAACAAAACGAATTCCGTTTCGATTAATTGTGAGTGAACTATTATGGTTTATTAAAGGTGATACCAATATTCGCTATTTACTCGAACATAACAATCACATTTGGAATGAATGGGCGTTCAAGAAATGGGTGGAAAGTCCGGAATATGTTGGACCAGATATGAAAAATTTTGGTGTGCGTATAAAAGATGAGCAGTTTAAACAACAATATAATGAACAAATGAATGTATTTACAGAAAAAATACTCACCGATAATGCATTTGCCAAAAAATATGGAGAGCTTGGCAATGTATACGGTAGCCAATGGCGTAATTGGCGAAAAACGACCAATGAAACAATTGATCAACTGCAGGATACAATTAAAATGATTAAAACCAATCCTGATTCACGCCGCTTAATTGTATCGGCTTGGAATCCAGAAGATGTGCCAACAATGGCACTGCCACCATGCCACACATTATTTCAATTTTATGTGACGGAAGGAAAGTTATCATGTCAACTGTACCAACGGAGTGCTGATGTGTTTTTGGGTGTGCCGTTTAATATCGCAAGTTATGCTTTATTAACACATATGATTGCTCACGAATGTGGACTGCAAGTTGGTGAGTTTATTCATACGTTAGGGGATGCACATATTTATTTGAACCATTTGGAACAAGTAAATACACAGCTTTTGCGAGAGTCTTATAAATCACCAACATTGCAATTAAATGAACAGGTGCAATCTGTATTTGATTTTCAAGTAGCAGATATTACTTTACATGGCTATCAAGCACATAAAGCTATTAAAGCACCAATTGCTGTATGATGTTAGATGATTTATTTTTTACACTTGTAGCGGTTGGTATTGCTGGTTCATTTATCGGAACATTAGCTGGAGGCGGAGGATTAATTACTTTGCCTGCAATGATGTTATTTGGTATTCCAATTCAATATGGAATTGCTTCCAATAAATTTGCGACTGGAATATCGGCACTTTTCAGTGTTACATACCTATGGAAGCATAAGATTTTGCAAAAGAAATCAGTATGGATAGAAGTGTGTATTTCCGTAGTTGGTGGAATGAGCGGGGCAATGCTTACTGCTCATATGACGGAAAAAACAATGAATGTTGTAGTTTTTGTATTACTTTTGTTTGCTTTTATTGTGACACTAAAAAATAAACAATTGTTGTCAAGTACTTCAAGAAATCCCGAATCACACTATAAATATAAAATCACCTGTTTTTTTATTGCTTTGTATGATGGTGGATTTGGCCCAGGTTCTTCAACATTTAGCATTTTGAATTATTTACATCAAAGCTATGATTATATAACATCTGTACAACTAGCAAGAGCAGTTGTTTTTGGAAGTTGTACAGGCGCTTTTTTTATTTTTTATCAGACTGGTTTTGTTGATTGGCACTATGCAATTGCCATGGCAGTTGGTTCGACAATTGGTTCACAACTTGGTTTAATTGCATTGCCTTATGTACCACTAAAATGGGCAAGAACAATGCTGATTACTATTTTGATTTTGCTTATTGGGCAAGTATGCTTAAAAATGTTATAGGAGGTGTTTGGATGATTTCTTTTATTTGGGCAATGGATAGAAATGGGCTTATTGGCAAAGAAAATCAATTACCGTGGCATTTGCCAGCGGATTTAGCTTATTTTAAAAAAATAACAGTTGGCTCTACGATTATTATGGGCAGAAAAACATTTGAAGCAATCGGACGACCACTACCAAAGCGTAACAATATTGTATTGACCACACAAACAGAGAGAATAGAAGGTGTAACGATTGTTCATTCTATTTCTGAACTTCTGAATAACATTTCAAATGAAGAAGAGTGCTTTGTGATTGGTGGAGCATTAATTTTTAAAGAACTATTTCCGTATGCGAGTAAATTATATATCACAAAAATTGATGAAGTGTTTGATGGAGATATATTTTTCCCAGCCTATAATGAATCAGAGTGGAAAGTAGTGTCTAAAGAAGTTGGAGAAGTGGATGAAAAAAATAAATATCCACACACATTTTTTGTTTATGAACGCATGAAAGGATGAGAATATGAGGACATTTAAGTTTTTTCTATACATTTTCGCTTATGCAATATATAAATTGCCAACTTTAAAGAGATTAAATAAATCGAATAATTCTGAACGAGAAAAAATAGTTCACTCTATTGTAAATCATTGGTCAAACACACTTGTGAAAATTACAGGTGCGAATGTAAAAATAATTGGAAAAGAAAATATTCCAGATGGAGCAGTATTATTTGTCGCAAATCATCAAGGAAATTGTGATATTCCGACACTACTTGCTTTTATTGATAGGTTAATAGGATTTGTGGCGAAAGAAGAAATTAAAAAACTCCCAGTCATTCCAACGTGGATGGAAGCGATGCATTGTGTATTTATCAATCGTAAAAATAAAGAGAAATCATTACAAACCATTAATATGGGTGTAGAAATATTAAAGGAAGGTCACTCTCTTGTTATTTTTCCTGAAGGAACACGAAGTAAAGGTGGACCAATTAAGCAATTCAAAGCAGGAAGTTTTAAACTAGCAATAGAAGCGAGCGTTCCAATTGTGCCGATTGCTATTGAAGGAACATATAAGATAATGGAACAAAATGGCGGTTTTATGAAACCAGCTAATGTTACCATTACGATTCTTAAACCGATCATGCCGAGTGAGTTTATTGATGTAGATACAAAAGATCTAGCTAATTCTGTTCGAGAGAAGATTGTGGAAGTTGTTGAAAACAACCATGCTGTTTAGAAAATAAAAAAGGCTGATTGAAAGGGAAAATCCTCATTCAATCAACCTTTTTTTATTTAGGAAGCAAAGACAAAACAGAAAAAAAGTGTGTTGCCGTTCCAGCGAGTACAAATAAATGCCAAACCATATGATGGTATTTGAACATACGCCAGACATAGAAAATAGATCCGACTGTATATAACACACCACCGATAACTAAAAGAATAACACCAGTAGATGGTAAAGATGAAACAATTGGATTCCAAGCAAATACCATCAGCCAGCCGAGTACAATATATATAAGTGTCGAAAGAACAACAAATCGTTTTACAAAGAAAATTTTAAGCAGTGTGCCAATAACGGATACAGACCAGAGAATACCAAACAAAGTCCAACCAATCCAACCTTTTACAGCAATAAATAAAAAAGGCGTATAAGATCCAGCAATAAAGAAATAAATAGCAGAATGATCCATAATCTCAAATAAATCTTTTATTCTCCCATCTGGAAAACTATGAGCGAGTGTAGAAGAAACATATAACAAAACCATCGTTATTCCAAATAAAGCAAAACTGACAATGTGCCAGACATTCCCAAAAAGGGAAGCAAAGATAACTAAGGTAGTTAAGGCAACAATACTAAGTATTACACCGATACCATGTGTAATAGAGTGAGCAATTTCTTCTTCTTTTGTAAAAATGTGTGTAGCTGCCATTATTGTCATCTCCATAACATAGGAATACTTTTTTCTTAATTATACAAGAAACTGTAGTTACAAACAAATTTTTCAAAGTATGTCGAATAAAAATTTTATCTTTATATAGACGAAATATCTAATAACAGGGTACAATAAATGAAAGTGCAATAGTGATGGAGGTGTAATTATATGGGGTTTCTAGATAGTTTATTTTCAAAAAAAAAATCAAAAATAGTAGAAGAGATTGATGAACTTGCTACGCAAGAATCTGAGCTAGAACCAGAAATAAAACTAGAAGAAGAAATAGAACTAGAAGACGTTAAGCAATCGCTAGTGAAAATTGAAAGTGGTAAGGTTATTTCTATGATTGTAGATGATGCAATGCCTCCTACCATTACAACCAATGAGCAAGTAATAATGACGGTGAATGGGGAACCTGTAATGGGTACACATTCTATTAAACTAGATGATATCATTGAGTTACTTCCAGTCACAGATACGCACGATACATATTCAAAGATAACTACAGATTCAAAAAAAATGAAAACAGAATTATATGTAAAACCAGGATATACAATTGAAAGAATTATTAAAAATGGAGGTCCTTCAAGTGCAATTTCGATTGAAGTTCTGGAAAAGAAAATAGCTCAAAATAATTTACTAGTACGAGGTATTTTAGAAGAACTTAAAACAATAGGAATTGTTGCAGGGATAAATAGAGAAAATATTGAGAAAGCAGCAGAGACGCTTGAAACATTAACTATTGTTATTGCGGAAGGAACTCCTGCAAAAGAAGGAGAAAATGGTAATCTTTCGCTACTTATGGAAACAAAAATAAGTACAAAACTTATTGAACGAGAGGATAAGACTGTAAATTATCGTGACTCTTCTACTATCCCAGCAGTAGAGCAAGGAGAAGAGGTAGCAATTATTAAACCAGCTAAAGAAGGAGAAAATGGTAACACAGTTGCAGGCGATGTTATTCCTTACAAACCTGTGCATGATATACAAGTTAAACCAGGAAGAGGAATTTCTATAAACAATAAGGGTACTATTATTGCAGATACACACGGACGTCCGCATATTGAAAAAAGAGGAACGACTTTTACTGTTGAGGTTGTATCAATCTTCACTCAACAAGGCGATTTGACCATTCGTAATGGAAATATCCGTTTTAAAGGGGACGTTGAAATTCAAGGTGGAGTAGAACCAGGAATGGTAGTTGATGCTTATGGATCTATTGATGTGAAAGGAACAGTTATTCAAACAACATTACAAGCAGGTCAGAGTGTTTCCGTTGGGAAAAATACAATTAAGAGTGAGATTATTGCGGGAGCACCACTTCTAGGACTCATGAAAAATAAAGAAATGCTTGTTCAACTAGACGATCAGGTTCAACAATTTATTATCGCAGTTAAACAAGTTATAGAAAAGATAAAGAAACAAGGTGCTGCTGTTCAGTTATCTGATAATGACATGAATCAATTGATGGTTATGATTATAAAAACAAAATTCACCTCGTTGCCAGCATTAACCAAAAAGGCAAAAGAGCATTTTATCTATCAACTAGATATTAATGAAGATTGGAGGTCCATTATTATGGAAGGAGAGCGAATGTTTACAGAAAATTTAGTTACTTCGTTTAGAGAAATAGAATTTTTTGCTGATTTATTAAAAGATCTTAGGGAAAAGGCAGATATTATTCCAACACCAGCCCCACATGTAATGATTCCATATTGCTTAAATAGTAATATTACGAGTGCAGGACATGTCACCATTCAACAAACATGTCATAATACAAATATAGTTGCTTATGGGGATGTAAGAGTTGAAGGGGCAATGAGAGGTGGCGAGATTCGGGCATTTGGAAATGTATTTGTTAAAGACCTCGGAACTAAATTTGGAACACCCACAAGAATTATTGTTCCAGTAGGAAAATCAATTAAAGCGGAGCATGTAGCAGAAGAAACAATCATTCAAGTAGGCTTACGTATGTATAAATTTATTGATCCGAAGTCGAATTTGAATGCTCATATAGATGAAAATGGACAACTATTATTGGATTAAGTTATAAAATTGACCAAATTGGTACAGAAAAACACCGATTTGGTCAATTTCATGAATAGATATATGTTTACTATAAAAAAAGGGGGATACAAATTGCAAAACGAGAGAAAAGAAATCAGGATAGTAACAGATTCAACGATTGATATACCAAAACATCTTTTAGATGAATGGAATGTGGAAGTAGTTCCTTTAACTACATTAATTGAAGGAGAAACTTTTTTTGATGGTATAAATATTACTCCCATAGAGTTTATGAAAAGAATGAAAGATTCAAAAGAATTACCAAAAAGTTCGCAACCAGCAGCGGGGCAATTTCTTGAAGTCTATAATAAGCTTGATGAAGAAGGTTTTGAGATATTGTCGCTTCATGTTACTTCTGGGCTTAGCGGAACGGTAAATTCTGCTAGAACAGCGGCAGAGATGAGCGATGCAAAAATAACAGTTGTTGATACACGTTTAGTTTCTTGGGCAATGAGTTTTCAAGTATTAGAAGCAGCAAAGATGGCTAAAGAAGGTAAAACGATCAAAGAAATTCTTGCGCGTTTAGATGTGATTCGTGACAATACACATCTTTATCTCATTTTGGATACAATGGAGAATTTAGCAAAAGGTGGACGAATCGGACGAGGAAAAGCACTGCTTGGCTCGTTGTTAAATATTAAACCGATTGCTTCATTAGCAGATGGTGTATATACACCAGTTGCAAAGCCACGAGGTTACGCTCAAGTAGTGAAGCAATTGACAAAGTTTTTTATAGAAGATACAAAAGGAAAAACAATAAAGGGAATTGGTTTTGCTGAAGCGGATGGAATGTGGCTTGCGACAGCTATAAAAGAAGCTTTTGAAAATACACGTAATGATGTACCAGAAATTTCAATTATCGCTACAGCTCCAGCTATTTCTGTTCATACAGGACCAGGAGCTGTTGCTGTTATGTATTTTGCGGAGTAGATGCATATTTCTTTTTTTTCTTATGTATGTAGTATAGAATGATTTAGATAGAAAATGAAACTATACAACAGATAGGGAGGGAACTACTACTAAAGCATGTAATATATTTTAGTAGTGGATAACATATGCAAAAAATTAAAATAGTAACAGATTCAACCATTGATATGTCAAAACAATTGCTAGAGGAATGGGGAGTGGAGATTGTTCCACTGACTGTTCTCATTGACGGGGAAAATTTTATTGATAATGTAACGATTTCACCAGAACAATTTATGGAAAGAATGAAAGTAGCCAGTGAGTTACCAAAAACTTCACAACCAGCATCTGGAGAATTTCTTGAAGTGTACAATCGTCTTGGTGATGAAGGATTCGATGTGTTGTCTATTCATTTAACGGGTGGAATGAGCGGAACAGTGGGAGCTGCTTCAGTTGCAGCAGCTATGTCTAGTGCAGATGTAACTGTGGTAGATTCTCTTTTCATAACACAAGCATTAGGTTTTCAAGTAATAGAAGCGGCAAAGATGGCTAAAAATGGCAAAACAATGTCAGAAATTCTTGCTCGTCTGGATGAAATTCGAGCAAACACTAAGCTTTATCTTGTTGTTGATACACTTGATAATTTGGTGAAAGGTGGACGGATTGGTCGAGGAACTGCTCTTATCGGTTCTTTACTAAATGTGAAACCAATTGCAGCCATAGCAGATGGAGTATACACACCAGTGGTAAAAGTACGTGGACTTTCCAAAGTTGTTAAGAAACTTACAGAAATGTGTATAGAAGACACAAAAGGAAAGACAATTAAAGGAATAGCTATTGCTCATGCAGATGGAATGCAACTTGGAAAAGATTTAGAAACATCTTTGAAAGAAAATATTTCTAATCTGCCAACTGTTAATACCGTACCTACAACACCTGTTATTTCGACACACACAGGAGCAGGAGCTATTGCCCTTATGTATTATACAGACTAATTTGTCCGAGTTTTTAGGGAGGATAGTATGAAAAAAATAATTTTGCTAAGTGTATTCATGCTCTTATTAGTAGGATGCAACAAAATTTCAAATGCAACAAACTGGGAACTTCAAGATTTTTCATTTACAGATCAAAGTGGTAATAAATTTGGCAAGTCAAATTTAGAAGGAAAAGTGTGGATAGCTGATTTTGTCTTCACCAAGTGCACAACTGTATGTCCACCAATGACTGCTAATCTAGTAAAATTGCAAAAAATGGTGAAGGAAAAAGGGTTAGATGTTGAATTTGTTTCATTTAGTGTCGATCCAGCAGTTGATTCACCAGATGCGTTAGTAAGTTATGCGAAGCAATACAATGCTACTATGGATAACTGGCATTTATTAACTGGTTACACACAAGCTGAAATTGAAAAATTTGCTATGGATAATTTTAAGACAATTGTCAAGAAGCCAAGAGATGGCGATCAAGTTATTCATGGAACAGATTTCTTTTTAGTAGATCGTGCAGGAACAGTAGTTAAATCATATAGTGCGTATCAAGATGTACCATTTGAAGAGATGCTAAATAACATAAAATCAGTACAATAAAAAAGAGTGTGGGGTGATTGGGGTGTTTTTACCCCTTTTCGTCCCACACTCTTTTTTTATTTCTTTTGATTCAGACTCGCATATTCTCCCTTGATTTTTTCCATACTATGATAAGAGGTGTGGTAGATGGGGCAGAGTGTATTTGTAAAACTAAGAAATCGGGTGCAAGTTCCTCCGCTTGCACATGTGAATATTGGTGATGTTGCTCAAATTGTTGGTGAAGATAAACAATTGGTTAAAAAAATTCAAGCACTACTCATTCATCAAGTGACAAACAGTGATAAAAATATTGTTGTGATTGATGTGATGAGGGTAATTAGAACAATTCAGACAAACTGTGAACATCTTGATATTCAAACAGTTGGAATTTCTCAAACAATTATTAATATTGTTTATCCAAGACGGAATTTTAGTAGCTTCTATTTTGTGATTGTTTGGTTGATTTTGTTCATTGGTTCAGCTGTTGCCATTATGAACTTTCATGAAGATGTCAGTATGCAAGACGTGCAACAAAAGCTATACAAAATGATTACAGGGCAGACAAAAGATAATCCACTCCTTTTGCAAATTCCTTATTCTATTGGTCTTGGTCTTGGGATGGTGTTGTTCTTTAATCATGTGTTTCGGAAAAGAATTAATGAAGAACCAAGTCCGCTTGAGGTAGAAATGTTTGAGTATCAACAATCACTTGATCAATATGTCATTATAAATGAAAACAAAGAAAGTACGAAGCGGTTAGATGATTAGTCTATTTGTAATTGTTCTTGGTTTTGCCGCTGGCATTTCAGTTGGAGCAGGGTTTGTAGCATTTTTGTCGGCACTTGGAATTATTCCGAGATTTATGCAACTAACAAAAACAATCAGATACATTCATGCCTATGAATGGAGTGTTGTTATCGGAGGAATTATTGGTAGTTGGGTGGGTCTTCGGAATGTTACCTTTCATTTCTCTAAATATATAATGATTCCTATTGGTTTACTTGATGGGATTTATCTTGGAATGTTTGCTGCGGCACTTACAGAAGTGTTAAATGTATTACCAATTTTGGCTAAACGAATTAGGATGGATAAAAAAATCGTTATATTATTAATGGCGATTGTATTTGGAAAAATGTTCGGTTCATTATTTCAGTGGATATATTTTGTGAATGAGTGATTTTTCTAAGGAGGATGAAATGAATAATAAAATTCCTATTACAACTGATTTAAAAGAGACCGAGAAGTTTTTTAAAAATAGTATTGGTGTCGGAACGAGTTTTGATGTTGGATTTAGAAAGTTATTTGTTTTACATAAGGAAATTAATGTCTACTATTGTTCGGGGTTATGTGATACGAGTTATGTCATTAAATTGCTCGAGGAATTAGTTGAAGTAAATGATAACAAGCATGAGAAGTCTAAGGTTTTTCAAATTGTAGAAAACCGTCTGATTCATCAACAAGTAGAGAAAGTGAAAAATTTAGATGAAGCAACGGATAGATTGTTATCTGGACTTGTTTTAGTATTTGTTGAGGGAGAAGAAGAAGGCTTTATTATTGATGTACGGAGTTATCCGGGAAGAACTCCACAAGAGCCAGATACGGAAAAGGTTGTCCGTGGTGCTAGGGATGGCTATGTGGAAAATATTATTACAAACACAGCTTTAACTAGACGAAGAATTCGTGATGAACGGTTGCGTCACGAAATGATTCAAGTAGGAGAACGTTCAAAAACAGATGTATGTGTCGCTTATATTAAAGATGTGGCTAATCAAGATTTAGTTGATTTAATTAAGAAAGAAATAAATTCCATTGACATTGATGGGCTAACAATGGCAGATAAAACGATTGAAGAATTTCTCGTAAAACAAGGATATAATCCGTATCCGCTTGTTCGTTATACAGAACGCCCTGATGTGGCGGCAACACATTTATTAGAAGGTCATGTCATTATTATGGTCGATACGTCACCAAGTATGATTATTACACCAGCGACATTTTTTCACCATGTTCAACATGCCGAAGAGTATCGGCAGTCAGCAGCAGTTGGGACTTTCATTCGTTGGGTGCGGTTTATAGGTATTTTTGCTTCACTATTTATATTGCCATTTTGGTTTTTGTGTGTGCAACATCCAGAATTATTGCCAAAAAGTTTAGAGTTTATCGGACCAAATAAAGAAACGCATATTCCAATTGTCATTCAGATTCTACTTGCTGATATTGGGGTGGAGTTTCTAAGAATGGCTGCTATTCATACACCAACTCCACTGTCAACAGCAATGGGTTTAATTGCGGCAGTATTAATTGGACAAATTGCGATTGATGTTGGATTATTTGTGCCAGAAGTTATTTTGTATATTGCTGTTGCCTCCGTTGGATCATTTGCCACACCAAGTTATGAGTTAGGGATGGCAAATAAAATAGCGAGGATTGTCTTACTTTTAATTGTTTCTTGGTTCGGTCCTCTAGGATTTGTGGTTGGGATAACTTTATTTATTTTGTGGTTGGCAAATATTAAAGTGTTAAAGACTCCATATTTATGGCCACTGTTACCATTTGATTTTGGAGCACTGATGCAAATTTTAATTCGCCCACCAATGGCAGGACAGAAAAATCGTCCAAGTATTGTTCATCCGCAAAATACAAAAAAGCAAACAAATTAATAATTTCATTGCTACTTTGCAGTAGATGTGATAGGCTAATTCTGTATTGCTTTAAATTGCTAATTAGCGGAATGGAGAGTGGAAACAAATGTTTTTTCATGGAACGAGTAAAGTAAACAGTAATGGACATTTAGAAATTGGTGGGATGGATACGGTTGAGTTAACCAAAAAATATGGCACCCCAGTCTATGTCTATGATGTAGAACTTATAAGAAAACGAACTCGTGACTTTAAGGAAACGTTTGAGAAACTCGGTGTGAAGTCACAAGTTGCTTATGGAAGTAAGGCATTTTCTTCAGTTGCAATTATGCAACTAATGGATGAAGAAGGTTTGTCTTTAGATGTTGTGTCATCTGGAGAATTGCATACAGCTATTACTGCAGGATTTCCAGTGGAACGAATTCATTTTCACGGAAATAATAAAGGTGTAGCTGAATTACAAATGGCACTTGATTATAATATCGGTTGTATTGTTGTTGATAATTTCAATGAACTATCCATATTAGAAACATTATGTGAGAGAAAAACGAACATTTTAATTCGTGTGACTCCGGGAGTAGAGGCACATACACATGATTATATTTTAACGGGACAAGCAGATTCAAAATTTGGTTTTGATTTGCATAATGGTCAGGCAGAAGCGGCATTAAAACAAGCACTTGCTTCTGAAAAATTAAATGTACTCGGCGTTCACTGTCATATTGGTTCACAAATTTTTGAAACAACTGGTTTTGTATTAGCGGCACACAAGATTTTTACAAAACTTGGAGAGTGGAAAGAAACACTTGAGTTTGTTCCTTCTGTTGCTAATTTAGGTGGTGGATTTGGGATTCGTTATACAAGTGAAGATGATCCAATTCCAATGTCAACATATGTAGAGCAAATTGTTGCAGAAATTAAAAAATGTGCCGAGCAATATGATATGCCACTTCCTGAAATTTGGATTGAGCCGGGACGCTCACTTGTTGGTGATGCAGGAACGACTTTATATACAGTTGGTTCACGTAAAGAAGTACCAAATGTACGGAAATATGTTGCAGTTGATGGAGGCATGAGTGATAATATTCGCCCTGCTCTATATGAAGCAAAATATGAAGCAGTGCTTGCTAATCGAATGAATGAGAAACAAACAGAAGATGTCACTATTGCTGGGAAGTGTTGTGAATCTGGTGATATTCTTATTCGGGATTTACCATTACCTAAAGCAGAACAAGGGGATGTACTTGCTGTTTTCTGTACAGGTGCATATGGTTATTCGATGGCAAGTAATTATAATCGCCTTCCACGCCCAGCAGTTGTGTTTGTGGAAGATGGAAATTCGCAACTTGTTGTAAAAAGAGAAACGTTAGAAGATGTTGTTAGGTTAGATATGCCTTTGGAGATGAAGGTTAAATAATCTCTAAAAATATACTTTATGAATAAGAGAGAAGTTTTTTTAGATGGTTTTTAGTGAAATGAGTGGATTGCTAAAATGTTTATTTCCAATCCACCTGCTTTAGCTGGTGGATTAGTTTTTTGTCATGGTAATTATTTATTTCATGAGGATGGACAATCAAGGTATTTTATCCTTTTGTACCATCCTTATTTCTATGCAATTATGAGTAATTTTAAAATTTTAAAAACTAATCTTGTAAGTTTGCTCAAAATATAGTAATCTATTTGCGGATAGTTCTAATCACTAGAAGGATTATTCTGAAATTTAAAATTAAGATAGAATACTATACAGAATTGTAAACAAAATGAAGAGGAGTTTTGAAAACGCTTACATTAATTGGTATTTTTATTGTAATTATAGGTTTGCTTTGCGTTTTAACCCACTTCTTGTTGTAACTGTAGCAGGAGTAGCAACTGGTTTTGCAGGAAATTGTTCATTCCAACGTTACTTATTCCAATTATTACGGTTATCGGAACGACTTGGGGGAAGACAATGATTGGAGACCGTTCTTTACTTGATCCAAAAAATGTGACACTGGTTTCACTTGGAATTGCTTCCATTGTGGCAATTTTTGCTTTGTCTGGTGTAGGTAAAGTAGTTTCAGATATAGAGCAATTCCAGTAGATAATCGGTTTTTAGTGGTGGCTACCTATTGTATTGGTATGACTCTGTTTACAATGATTAAGGGTAATGCCTTTGCTGCTTTTCAAGTTATCACTTTAGAAATTGGATTGCCACCTTTGATTACTTTGCATGGTGGAAATCCAGCAATTGTTGCAGCTGCTTTGCTTGATTTACCAGATAATAGTGTAATTAAAGCTCAATGGCCAACAGCACTTATGTTATTAGTAATCAATATTTTTCTAATGTACATTATGTTATTTTATATTTAATGAAGGAGATAAAATGATGAGTGCAAAAACGAAAGTATTGGTGACTGGCTTTGAGCCGTTTGGTGGAGAAATTTCATAATTATTTTAGAAGAACATAAAAAAGTGAATGGGACAGAAGTCTTTATGAAAGTTTTTTATTTGAAAGGAATGGTTTAACAAAATATTGATGCTACATGATTTTTGTAACTATTCATTTCATGGAGATGGGACAATTCGGGTGTTTTTTACCCGCTTTGCCCCATCCTATTTTTTATGTCCTTCTATGTAGAAGGGCGATTTGGACCATTTAATTTTTTATCATCTGTTTGAGCCGTATTTTTTGTGCTTTTTCCTTCTGCATTTGTCTCTTTTTTTGCCATAACAATCACCTCCATATGAATAGTGTGGACAATAATCGACAAATGATACGAACTTTTGTCGATTATTCACTTCATTTAGCGTCTTTCTTCTAGTTTTGTCGATAGGGAAGGTGGAAGAAGGATGGAGGAAGAATCATAGTAAGGAGAAACTTTTTAGGAGGAAAAAATAATGAAAAATCGTTCAGAACAATCGGTTCAATTAGAACAACAATTTACAGAAATAATGGGAATGTTGGATGCATTAGAGCATCGTTTGAATGAAAAAGTAAATGAAAAAGCAAATGAATTATACATGGCACAACAAGAAAAAGTGAAAGAAGTACAAAGTAGAGTTCAGCAAGTAAATGAGCAGGGTTTAGAAGTACAGGTACATAAACAACAAAAATTGGGATTTGCATTATAAAAAAATGGGCGATTATTGATCGCCCACTTACCGTAACTTTGTATGGATAAAAGACATATAGTAGAAAAAAGGAGGGAAGAATTTGTACCGTCCATACTGTATGCCATCACAGTGGTCTCCGCCACCATATATGCCATTTCAACAACCAATACAATGGAATGCAAATGCACAAAACTCTGTATCTTATCCGCTGCAGTCACCTCAATGGAACACAGCAAATCATCTTGCATTTTATCCACAACCAACACCATTATCTGAGCCTATGCAACCATCAATATTATCACAATTTAAAGGAACAAATGGAACCTATGATATTAATAAGATGATGAATACAATGGGGCAAATGGTAAATACATTCAATCAAATATCTGGAGTATTTAAGGGATTTATGAAATAAATGTAGAGAGAAGTTTTTTGAATAGGGATTTAGTACTTAGGGATAATTTACTGAGATGCTTTTTACAGAATCTTAGAAGCAATTTAATTCTCAAATCTGAGTTTGGGTCAGAATTCTGTTTGAAAGGTTTTAGGGAAATAAATAGTTTACTAAAACATTGATCTTACAAAATTTTGACAACCAATTCCAAACTCAGACTTTAGAAATGATGATATCCTTCTTTACTTATTTCTCATAATTGTTCTTGACATTTCAATCATATCATACGGCCATTTTACATCGTATGAATAAGATAAAGTGAGTCGCATGGTTGGATATGTATCATGAGCAGCAACAACATAAGTTAAAACCATTCCAGTTCCAGTATCAGCTCGGTTCCAAGGAATTCCTGTAAGCCAACCTTGTTCAAATGTTCCATCAGAAATAGTTCCGTCTTTGCTGCTTGCTTTTACGTACTCCATGCTGTCTGCTTGTAATAATTTTATATCACTGTTGTCATCAAATAATTCAACCATCATGGAGATAGCATCATTTGTTTGATGAAGGATAATATCCTTGCCAGGCTCTACTGCATCGCCTGTATAATTTGGTAATACATACATACTATACGGCTGCTCAGGGCTCTTATATAGACTGGCAACTTCTTGTTTTGTGGTATCATTTTGCAAAAAAGTAATTGTTTCAGTGTCAGGACGATTTTTATTTGTTTCTACTGGTGCAGATTTGGCTGGAGCTGCTACAAATTTAATTGTTTGAGCCATCTCGATATAAGGTAGTTCTCTATCTTTTGTTTTTCCTGCAAAAATAGTGAATACTCGCTGTTGATTACCAATAACATAGACATTTTCACCATTTGGATGAGCTTCATATACAATTGCACCATTTATCTTGTGAGTAGTGTTTTCATCTTTTTTTGCATTTTCATCAATTGCTTTTGCCCGTTCTGCAACAATGCTTTCGATGTCTTCGTTTTCCGTTGTTTCAATTTTCATTGATGTTTGATCGTCATTTGTTGGAAGAATAACATCTGCACCTGGTTCCTCTGTATCCAAATGATAACCATTTAAAACGGATAGAGAAAAAGATTTATCTTCGCTTGTTGTTAATGTAGAAACAACTGGTTTCGGTGTTTCTTGTTCCTTTTTTACTGCTTGTTTTGGTACTTCTTCCGTAGTTGGCTTATCTTTTGAACAGGCACTTAACAACGAAAGAGCTACTAATGAAATGAGTAACCGTTTCATAATAATCCCCTTACTTTATTATTTTCTCTATTGTTATACAGAAATTTTAATAAAGCAAGCGAAAACTAATAGAGGAAAAAATAAGAGGAGAATTTTTTTGAGAAATAGAGGTTTTTTGAAAATTTTTTAGTGCTTAGGAATGATTTACGAAAACGTTAATAATACCTTTGTTTTTGCAACCAATCTTATAGCAGTTTGACTTATTGTGCGGAAAGTTCATTGTCTAATTAAAAATTTTCTCCTAACCTTTTTTCCGCATAATTTCGCAAACTGCTATAAACACAAAGCTGTGACAATCTGGGTGTTTTTACCCGTTTTGTCACAGCCTTATTCTAAAGCTCTAAAGCCCAGTTACCATCTCTAAAAATCGGCTCACGTTTTCCATCTTTTGTTACGCCATCAATATTTAACAACTGAGAACCAATCATAAAATCTTCATGAACTAGGCTGTTATTTACACCACGTTTGGAAAGTTCTTCCATTGTTTGTTCTGCACCATTTTCAATATTTGTTGGATACGCTTTTCCAAGTGCTAAGTGACATGATGCGTTTTCATCATATAGTGTGTTGTAGAATGTTAAGTTTGAAAGAGAAATTGGTGATTCGTGTGGGACAAGAGCAACTTCTCCAAGACGGCTAGCTCCTTCATCAATTTCCAGCAATGTTTTTAATGTATCGTAGCCTTTTTCAGCAGTGAAATCGACAACCTTTCCATCTTTGAATGTAATGGTAAAATTATCAATTAAATTTCCAGCATAGTTCAATGGTTTTGTGCTATGGACTACACCATTTGCACCATCTTTATGTGGCATAGTGAAAACTTCTTCAGTAGGCAAGTTAGGATTAAACCAATTATTGGTAACAATATTTGTTGCACCGCCACCTTTCCAAACATGGTTTTCAACTAAATTAAGCGTAAAGTCTGTGCCACCGCCAGTATAAACTAATTGCGTATATTGTTTTTCATTTAAGTAATCACATGTTTTTAACAGCGATTCATTATGTTTTTTCCAAGCGGCAATTGGGTCATCATTATCAACACGAACCATGCTAAAAATCGTATCCCAAAGTTTATCCATTCCTTCTTGTTCTTCGAGGTCTGGGAAGATTTTCTTAGCCCATAATGGAGTTGGCATTGAAATAAGTGACCAACTTACACGGTCATTCATTGTATATTGTCTCCATTTCTCCATCGCTGTTCCTAATGTTTTGTAATAAGTTGAAATACGTTCTGATGGAATGTCTTTTAGTAAATCGGGATTTGGAACATAAATTTGTAAGAAAGCGGCTCCCTGTTCTGCTGCTTCTTGTCGTCTTTTAATAATCCAGCTTGGGAGTTCCTTTAAGCCTTCTTCTGGTTGCATTTCCAATGCTAATTTTGTCAATTCATCGTCCATATAATGAACAGTGACATGTCTTGCACCAACTTTGTAAGCGTGTTTTACAATTTTATGAACGAATGGAGCAGCAGTAAGAGGAGCTTCCAAACTAAGAATTTGATCTTTTTGTAAATTTACCCCAACTTCTACCGCAAGAACTGCGTACTTTTCAAGATTTCTTTCAAATGTACTCACAAAAAATCCCTCCAAATTTAAATTTATTATGTAATACATATAGTATAGAGATGTGTGATAAAAAAGTCTAACAATGATTATTGAAATCTGTAGACTATAAGGCAGATAACAAATCATTTTTAAAACTAATACTTAACAAACAGATTGTCTACTGCCACTTGTCAAAGGTAGCTAAATAGTATACTATTTTTGTTAGAAAGATATAGGGGTGACTGACCATGCCAACTCCAAGTATGGAGGATTATATTGAACAAATATATATATTAATTGACGAAAAAGGATATGCTCGTGCTTCAGATATTGCGAATCTTTTATCCGTCCATCCATCTTCTGTCACAAAAATGGTGCAGAAGTTAGACAAGGATGGTTATTTAGTGTACGAAAAATACCGTGGAATTATTTTGACCGACAAAGGAAAAAAAATTGGTGGACGGCTTGTATATCGTCATGAACTTCTTGAAAAATTAATGAATATCATTGGAGTGGAACAAGAAAATATTTATAGAGATGTAGAAGGAATTGAGCATCATTTAAGTTGGAATGCCATTGATCGGATTGGAGATTTAATCCAGTATTTTGAAGAAGATAAGAGTCGCATAGAACAATTGCTTCTTATTCAAAATAGAAACGAATAAAAAAGCATTGGCAATGCGGACTTATTTTTGTGAAATAACGAATAAAAAATTTTACTACATATAGAATTATTTTCTTAGAGGCTGGGATAAAGGGGGAAAAAGCACCCTAATTACCCCAGCCTCGTGTAGTGTTTAGCTACTAAAATCCTGTAAAATCAACATTTTAGTGAACCATTCTTTTCACTAAAAACCTTTCAAACAGATTTATGCCCCAACTTATTTTTTGTACTTTCCTTCTTTTAAAATACATAGGATAACAGGGAATGGAGGGGGAGATGTGGAGATTGATCTTGTTTTAGCTGGCGGTGGCGTTAAGGGCTTTAGCATTATAGGATCCTATCAAGCACTCACAAAAAAAGGTTTCCAATGCAAAAGAGTAGCAGGAACAAGTGCAGGAGCTTTAATAGGCTCACTCATCGCATCAGGTATGACAGGTGATGAAATGCAACAAATAGTGGATACAATAGATGTTAGTACACTCTTAGATAAACGCATGAAAATTCTCCCTTCACGTTTAACAAAATGGCTTCTTCTGTACTGGAGAATGGGTTTATACAAAGGGGATGTATTAGAAAAATGGATTGCAGATATTTTGGCTTCCAAAGGTGTTCGGACTTTTGCTGATTTGCCAAAAGACAGTTTGTCCATTGTTGCATCGAATTTAACAAATGGAACAATATTGGTGATTCCAGATGATTTACCAAAATATAATATAGCACCAGAAAAATTTTCAGTGGCAAGGGCAGTCAGAATGAGCGTGAGTATTCCTTATTTTTTTGAGCCTGTACAACTAAAAAATGGGGCATCAACGAATCTTATTGTAGATGGCGGTGTACTGAGCAATTTTCCGTTGTTTCTTTTTGACGATGAGAAGAAACAGAAAAAACGTCCAGTTTTAGGGATTCAATTGAGTGCTAGACATGAGTCTGAGAAAACAAGAGAGATTGATAATTCAATTGAGTTATTTGAAGCATTATTTGAAACAATGCGTGTTGCTCATGATACAAGATATGTGTCCAGAAGACATGAAAAAAATATTATATTTATTCCAATGAAAGGTGTGGGGACAACTGATTTTTCTTTGTCTGCTGAGAAGAAGAAACAGTTGGTGAGGTATGGGAGGGAGAGGACGGAGCAGTTTTTGAAATCGTGGACGTATTGAATAGCAGAAATAAAAATCTATCCATTCTACAGAGTGGATAGATTTTTATTTCTATTCTATGGAAATTGAATAGGAACAATTCCATCATCTAACGGTTTCATTATGTATCCTTGTTTTTGGAAATAATCTAGTAATTTTTTTAAAGATGCCAATGTTTGTTTATGCTCATGTAATAAAATGACTGGTTCACGTTTAAGCTTGTGCATATGATTTACTTGTTTGATAGAAGCACTTACATACCGAGCATCTTTGAATTTCCAATCATAACTATCCACATTCCAATCCCACAAAATGTAACCATGATCTTTTACAGCTTTACGATATGCTGGAGTCATATATGGAGAGCTTCCGTACGGTGTGCGAATAAGATTTGTTTCGATACCTGTAATTTGCTTTAATGCTAAGTTATCTTTGTCCATTTCTCCTACCACAGTTTTAGTAGATGCATAGAACTTTTTAACATTATGTGTAACACCATGTAAACCAGCAGCATGTCCATCTTTAATCATTTGTTTAACGGAATTTGAATATTTTCTTATATTTGGTTCAAGCATAAAAAAAGTAGCATATGCTTTTTCTTGTTTTAATAATTTTAAAATAGCTGGTGTATAGATAGATGGACCATCATCAAATGTTAAATAAATAACTTTTGGATTATATTTTTTGGGTTCTTGGATTGGCTTTGCTATTAATGGTTTTTTATTTTTTTGAAACTGACTATCTCCTTGTGGTGCTGGTGTTGGTTGTGGCGTTAACACTTCCTGTACTACTTCCTTTGTTTGTCCAACTTCAATTTTGCCATCATGTATGGGAGAAGGTAGGATAACGAACATTAAAAAACCAACCATAATCATAGACATATTACGAATAAAACGAAGTCTTCTTCTTTTTTTTAACATCAGTCATCCTCCTTTAAATAAGAAATTAATATTCTAATATAGAAATACAATTACTAGTATAACAAAATATACGGACGTATTTCCACTAATTTCGACAAGGAATTTTTCGCTTTGTTTATTCTCTCTCTCTCGTTTATAATAAACTATTGTATGACTATGAAAAAAGGAGAGTAGAATATGAACGAAGGGCAAAGACTGGATACAAAATTAGCAGGCAAACCAGTGGACAAAAAATCCATTTCGGCTAAAGACTATGCTAAATATTTTGAAACAGTATATCAACCACCATCTTTAAAAGATGCAAAAAAAAGAGGTAAAGAGGATATTCAATATCACGATGACTTTTCGATTTCGGAACAGTTTCGTGATATGGGAAAAAACAAAAAGTTTTACATTAGAACATACGGATGTCAAATGAACGAGCATGATACAGAAGTCATGGCAGGAATTTTTATTGCTCTTGGTTATGAATCAACCAATACTGTTGAAGATGCCAATGTTATTTTGCTCAATACATGTGCCATTAGAGAAAATGCGGAAAATAAAGTGTTTGGCGAAATTGGTCATTTGAAACCACTAAAATTAAGCAATCCAGATGTTCTTGTTGGTGTGTGCGGCTGTATGTCACAAGAAGAATCAGTCATTAATAAAATCTTAAAAACACATCCACATGTAGATATGATTTTTGGTACGCATAATATTCATCGCCTTCCTGAGATTTTGAATGAAGCGTACATGTCGAAGGAAATGGTTGTGGAAGTTTGGTCTAAAGAAGGCGATGTTATTGAGAATTTGCCAAAAGTTCGTAAAGGCGAAATTAAAGCATGGGTCAACATTATGTACGGCTGTGATAAGTTTTGTACGTATTGTATTGTTCCATATACAAGAGGTAAAGAACGGAGTCGCCGTCCAAAAGATGTTATTCAAGAAGTACGTTATTTAGTCGCACATGGCTATAAAGAAATTACGTTACTTGGACAAAATGTCAATGCATATGGCAAAGATTTTGATGATCTTGAGTATGGATTAGGCGATTTAATGAATGAAATTCGGCAAACAGGCATTGCTCGCCTACGTTTTACAACGAGCCATCCACGAGATTTTGATGATTATTTAATAGAAGTATTAGCAAAGGGTGGAAACATAGCTGATCATATTCACTTACCAGTCCAATCAGGAAGTAGTGAAGTATTAAAGATAATGGCAAGAAAATATTCACGAGAACATTATTTAGAGCTTGTGAAAAAAATTAAAGCACAAATACCGGATGTTTCTCTAACAACTGATATTATTGTTGGCTTCCCAAATGAAACAGACGAACAGTTTGAAGAAACAATATCGCTGTACAAAGAAGTTGAATTTGATACAGCGTACACTTTCATTTATTCGCCAAGAGAAGGAACACCTGCTTCAAAGATGGAAGACAATGTACCAATGGAAGTAAAAAAAGAACGTCTTCAGCGGCTCAATACACTTGTAAATGACTTAGCGGCTCAAAGAATGAAACAATTTGAAGGACAAATTGTAGAAGTACTTGTAGAAGGAGAAAGTAAAAAAAATTCTGAGGTACTATCAGGATATACAAGCAAAAATAAATTAGTCAATTTCAAAGGACCAAAGTCAGCAATTGGCAAATTAGTAAACATAAAAATTTCAGAAGCAAAAACATGGACATTAACAGGTGAAATGATGGAAGAAACGGTGGGGACAAACTAATGACAAGATATACAAAAGATAGCATTGTTGCAGAAGCAAAAAACTTAGCAAAAATGGTTGCTGAAACAAAGGAAGTAGAAATTTTTAAGCAAGCAGAAGCAAAAATTCATGAAAACGAAAAAGTTCGTACATTGATGGATCAACTGAAAAAAATGCAGAAGTTAGCGGTGAATTATCAACATTATGGAAAAGAACAAGCACTAAAAAAAGTGGAAGAAGAAATTGAAAAAGTATATGAAGAATTAGGGGAAATTCCAATTGTTGGAGAGTTTCAAGAATCACAAATCATTGTAAATGATTTATTACAACTGATTGCTTCTACGATTACGAATACCGTAACCGATGAAATTATTATCTCTACAGGTGGGGATTTACTGCATGGAGAAACGGGTGCTCAAATGAGAAATGATGCTGGTTGTGATGGACACAATCATGACCATGACCACAAATAGTAATCAAGAAAATAACTGTAGCCAATAAAATCGAGAAGCAAAGATTTCAAGGAAGAAATAGTGTACTTGAAAAATAAACATACTCAATGGATAAAAGATTGACAGCTAATGTTGTTTTTTAACGTGAGTTCGACGGTGTATCCCAGAAAATCTAATCCGAAAAAAAAGCCAAAAAGTCCCCCTATCCTAATTCATATTCATTTTATGACTAGGAAGGTAAAAAAAGAGATTTATCTAGATGTAAGGAAGGTTTTTTCTCCAAAAAAGAGTACGCAGCTAATCCAGCAATGAGATTCACCATGAAATTCATCGGACTTCGATGTCTGGAATGTTCTA
>JAVBJX010000042.1:0-161226 GCA_031546705.1 Caryophanales bacterium | reverse complement strand
GTTGTGCTAGTTGTTTTAGCCCTTTTTCAATAAAAAACGCTCAAAATTTATTAAATATAGCATGAATAATTGCAACAAATAGACAAAATTACAGTTTTTGTTCAAAATTACTAAGCACAAATTTAAAACTCCTATAATCAGATGATTAAAATTGATGAATTCAAGCTATTTTTGGTCATTTTTAATACATTTAACTAGCACAACTAGTGAAATTAACTTACTTTTTAATTTCCAAGCGAGTGGTCTAAATCCACCGTCTTTAGACGGTATCCACTTTTAGCCTTATGTGTATGTGTCCATACTTGAAGTATGAGGTGAAAAATATGGATGCATATAAAAAAAGTAGTCATGCGGTGTATGATATAAAATATCATGTGATTTGGTTAATGAAATATAGATATAAGGTGCTACATGGTTCGATTGCGATACGAGTAAGGGAGTTAATCAGACAAGGTTGTGAAGCACGTGGAATAGCCATCCTGCAAGGAAGTATAGGAAAAGATCATATCCACCTACTTCTTTCTTGTCCACCAAGTCTTGCACCCAGTAAAATCATGCAGTACTTAAAAGGGAGGTCATCGAGGTTACTCCAAGATGAATTTCCCGAACTGAAAAAGAGATACTGGGGACAACATTTATGGGCAAGAGGATATTTTTGTTCAACAGTAGGAACAGTGACTGAAGAAATCATTCGGAACTATATAGCGAGTCAATTCAGCGAAGAAAAGAATGAACAATTCAAGATTGAAGAGTGAGTTTACTCTTATTTAGTGTGCTTCAGCGTAAGAACTTGGAGAAGACTTGAGTCTTGATAAACGACTTTAGTCGTAAACATTTATGTTTGAATCCACCTGCTTTAGCAGGTGGTCGTTTAATAATTTTTTCACCAAATCTTTTTCTTTTCTTCTCCATTACCTACAACGTATATTTCTTTTAAGCCACTGTACCTATTTTCTAAAGTCAAGTGTATCCCTTTTTTTCTATTTAAAAAACCATCTTTGATTCTAACATATAACACATTATTTTTATACTGTATATTATAACTTTTGTATTTTGGGAAAGGAATTGTAAAATCTCCCTCTATCGTTATTTTTTCATCTGTAACTTTCACTCTATTAATATATAAATCTCTTGGAGATACTGTCCAGCTAAATATCATTGCAAATATCACCCCAAAAATCAGTAAACCACTTAGTATAACAAGAGGTCTACGAAGAAATTTCTTCATTATTTATCACTCCATTTCTTATATACAACTGATTAATATAGTCATTATAACCTGACTATATAGACGGTAAAAAAGATTTCAGCTATTTTAGAGTTATTTGGATCGAACATGAGTAGTTCTAAGGTTTATATTTTCGTTTCACTGAAAACAATATTGCCGTCTATATAGTACATACTAATCAAAAAAGAAATTAATGAAAATCATATATCTTTACAATTCTACAAGACATTATTCGTGAGTTTGGACTTTCATAATACTTATCCAAAATATAAATCAGTTGTATATAGTTCCGTATTTGTGATACTAACCATATTAGCCAGCATCACAAACACTAACACTAAAATTTCTGTGATCTTTTTGGACTACTAGTGCCATTACCATAGTGAACAAGATAATCTAATGGAACAGCATCTTTAACCTTATATCCACTCTTACCTTTTATAGATTCAAATATCGTTTTAGGTGTTCCACTTGTTACTTGGATTCCAGCAACTGAATTCCAGACCTTCGCAGCAAAAGTACCACAATGATTCGATGTAACAGTATATGAATCATTATTCTTAATTATACTGTTAACTGTAGCTAATTCACCAGAACTTAAATTCATCTTTAAAGATACTCTGTTTGAATACTCACCGATACTAATATAATATTCTTCTAGATTGTACCATATCCCGTCATGCTCTTCTTTATTTCCCCATGTTCCAATTGATACAGTTTTGCCTGAAGCAACCCCTGTCATTGTTCCTGTTTGTATAGGAGAAGAACTTGTATTTTTTATTGTAATAAATGCATGGCGACCAAACAAACTACTGATTGTATTATCACTACTTGAACCAGAATCAATATCTGCAAATATTGTTAACTCTGCAACTACAACTTTTCCATCTGGTGGAGGAACAACCGGTGTAACACCTGCTGCCGCCGATACGGGAGTTATCACTCCGAGTAAAAAAATAATTGTGATCAAAAAAGCATACATTCTTTTTAACATTTTTAATATCCTCCTATCAATTTATTAGTCTACCAAATAAAACTCACTTTGCTATGAAGTCTAGAAACAAGAATCCGAATCATACTCTTTAATCACAAATCCCTTAATCTCATTAACCAACAAATGATTTCTATTTAATACTCTTATTCTACTTCCAATCAAAACTAAAATACTACTACTAAAATTTCACAAAAATAGATTCCACATTTTAGTAGAAAAATCAAAAAAATTTTAGTTTTTAATTGCTTTTTCTTTCTTTTAAGTTAATAATGAATTTTAAAAGAAGGGAAAATAAATGACGATAAATAACAGATTAAAACAGTTGCGGAAGTTAAAAAACTTAACTCAAAAACAATTTGTTGAAGATAAATATTCCGTTACATATGTAAGTCAAATTGAGAAAGGTAATCTTCAACCTTCTGAACAGTTTCTTCACACAATTGCTGTCTTACATCATTTTCCTATTGAATACTTACAATGTGAAGATTCTAGTTTAATTGAACAAATAACAGCTATCACAAAACAATACGAGGAAAAAGAGGAACTCTCTGACAATGAGCGAATTTTACTTGAAATGAGTAAAAAAAATTCTTATTCCGTTTCTGTTTTATTACAAATATACATAACACTTCTTCGTTTCTACACAAAAAATAATGATTTTAAAAGTGGTGAGCAAATCTTACAATTTTCACTAGACTTTCTTCCAAAAGAAATAGATTCATATAATGAAACTTTTGACTACTACATAGCCATTGGTACTTATTTCTATAATCATCATTATTTCATGAAAGCAGAAAAATATTATAAGTTAGCTAACCAACTTGTTGATGATGATGAAATAAGCAAAAAAGCGAAAATCTGTTACAACCTTGCATTAGTGAAACTAAAAACATCACGTCACAAAAAACAAAATACTTGGTATGCCGAAAAGGCGATTTCTCTGTATACAGAGCTAAATGATACGGAAAAAGTTATTCATTCCATGCTTATACTTTCTATCCAATATCGTAAGTCTGAAATGTATGAAGAAAATCTACACATATTAACGGATACAGAAGTTCTTATTTCTGAAATAAATTCGGACTACTTAACCTCTTTACTTAATAATCATTACGGAGAAGTGTATAAAGAACTTGGAAAATATGAACAGGCTCTCTCTTATTTCCAGAAAGACCTTGATTATGAAAAGCCTTTCTCTAAAGAAAGAATCCATTCTCTACATAGTGTAATCAACATTTATATCATACTTAAAGACTGGGAAAAAGCTTCTAATTATTTAGATGAAGCAATTAATATTGTAAATCGCTACTCCATGATGTACGATTATATAGAAATATATCGCTTGAATGCTCAAATGCATTTGGCTAAGGGAATAAAATGCAGTATGAACAAGAAATGAAAAAACTTATTTCCATTTCCAAAAAACACCATTTTTTTGACTATACACAACAACTTGCCGAAGAACTTGCTTATTATTTTATGAAAGAAGCAATGTATAAACAAGCAGTTACGTATTTTGATATGACAGTGCGTTACTATAAAGAGCTAAAATAAATGAAACAGCTAATTTTTTTTAGTTCTTTATGTCACAATATTCATTATTAAATAGAGGAAGGAGGGTTTTCTATGTTCAAAAAGTTTCTAATTATCTCATATTTATTTTCTCTAGTAGCTATTCAATCATTTACTATCTACACTAGTGTTGAATATAAAGAAGGAGCTACGGAAAGATCGAATAAACCTCCACCTCCAGCATAATTTACTAAATACAAATCCCTTTGTACAAATAATTTTTATTTGTACAAAGGGATTCTATTTGCCTATAATTTTTGCACCCGATTCAAAACGCATTTCTTTCCATGCTTATATTATCACATCAAATATTCTCCTACGATCCATCTCAATCCATTCCGCTTTCAGTTGTTTATTTACATCCTTTCGAAAATCAAAAGTTAAATTGACGCATTAGTCTTCACCAACTTTTTTATAAAAATTCAAATAAGTTTGGGACGATTGGTATAATTCCACCAATCGTCCCAAACTTATTTGTTAAATTTCTTCAATTGATCTCCAAGTACATCCTTGAGCGAAAAGCCGCCTTCAGATGATTGCTTTGTATACGCACTGTAATCTTCATTACCTACATAATCATCCAATAACTCACGAATACTTAAAGAAATACGCTTATCCGTTTCATTTACATCTAATACTTTAACTGTAACTTTTTCACCAACAGACAATACTTCCTGTGGTGTTTTAATGTGTTTAGTTGAAATTTGAGAAATGTGTACGAGTCCTTCTACACTTGGAAAAATCTCAACAAATGCTCCGAAGTTCGTTAGTCTTTTCACTGTTCCTTCTAACACATCGCCACGTTTTACTTTTTCTTCAATTTGTCCCCATGGACCTGGTAATGTATCTTTAATAGACAAAGAAATACGTTCATTATCAAGATCGACTGAAAGGACTTTTACTTTTACTTCTTGTCCTTCTTGTACTACTTCGCTAGGATGTGCTACATGCCCATAGGATAACTGCGAAACGTGTACAAGTCCATCTATACCACCGATGTCTACAAATGCACCGAAATTGGTCAATCTTTGAATCGTACCAGTAAGTACATCACCCGCTTGAATACGACCGAATACTTCCGCCATTTTTTCGCTTTCTTCTGCTTCACTTACCGCACGATGAGATAGAATGATCCGATTTTTTTCTTGATCTAATTCAACAATTTTTACTAACAATATACGATCCTTATAATCAGCAAAATCCTCAACAAAATGCGTTTCTACTAAAGAAGCTGGAATAAATCCACGAATACCTACATCAACAACAAGTCCACCTTTGACGACATCTTTAACAACTACTTCAAGTGTTTCTTTATTTTGATGTTGTACTTCTAAACTTTTCCATGCTCTATCGGCATCAACTGCTTTTTTTGATAAAATAACTGCCTCTTCCTCAACCTTCTTTACTTTTGCTGTAATTTGGTCACCAACGGAAACAGTGTCATCAGTCTTTTCAATATGAAGACTAGAGAGTTCACTAATTGGAATAATACCAAGTAGTTTACTTCCTTCTACCTCCACAAGTACTTGTTTTTCTTCTAGTTTTGTAACAACACCTGTAACAATATCCCCTTCTTGGAATACGTTCACTTCTACTTGATTCATTTCTTCCATTCCTAAAACCTCCTTATCCACCTATGAAACATCTAAAAATATCTTTTAGAATCGCACCCTTCTAACTTCCTCTAAATCTTGTCTTTTGTCAAGTAATATGCTATCTATTTTCCTCAATCAATAGTCCAATATGTTTCATAATGATTTGCGAAACATCTTCTGGAGACATTTTTTCTTTTCTGTACGTAAGCATATCAATTGGTTTACCATAAATAAGTTTCACTGGCTTAAATGCTTTATATGGTCCAATAATAGCACACGGCACAACTTGAGCATTTGATTTAAGTGCAAAATAACCAGCTCCTACCCGTCCTTTTCCGAGAGTGCTATCTTTACTTCTTGTTCCTTCTGGGAAAATTCCAAGCACATGACCATCTTCTAATAGTTTTAGGCTAGTTCGCAGTGCACTTGTATCCTTTGCTTTTCTTTTTACTGGAAAAGCGTGTAAGCTCGTGAATAATTTTCTTAAGAAAAATTTCCGAAATAATTCTTCCTTTGCCATAAAATGAACAGGTCGTGATGTATTTACCCCAACAAGTGGAGGATCCCAATTGCTAATATGGTTACTACAAAGTAATACGCCACCACTCATTGGAAAATTTTCTGAGCCAATTACTTGAACGGAATAACGCATTCTCAAAAAACGATTAACTACAAATTTAACAAATCCATAGAAAGTCATCGTCATTCGATCCTTTCCGAAACAATATCTGCTACGTATTTCACTACTTCGTCAATAGACATACCCGTTGTATTTAATTCGACAGCATCTACTGCTTTTCTAAGTGGCGAAACTTCCCGTTCCGTATCTAGTTTATCTCGTTCTACCAACTCTTCTTTTAAAGACTCTACAGTGGATTCAATACCACGCACCATATTCTCTTTATAACGCCGTTCAGCACGTTCTTCTACAGAAGCAATCATAAAAATTTTTACTTCCGCATTCGGTAATACTTCTGTTCCAATATCACGTCCGTCCATCACAATACCGCCAAACTCCGCAAATTGCTGTTGTCTATGAACCATTTCTGTGCGAACAAGTTGGTGCATAGACACATAAGACACTTGACTTGTTACATCGTTTTCTCTAATTTCTTCGGTCACATCTACATTATCCAGCAATACTACTTGTCCTTTATCAGACGGCTTTAATTGTATGTATGTATCATTTAACAAATTTATGAGTGCCTGCTCATTAAAAATATCGGTATTTGTTCGTAACGCCTTGTAAGTTAATGCTCTATACATCGCACCTGTATCAATATAAATATACGACAAATTTTTTGCTAGTATCTTTGCTATTGTACTTTTCCCCGCTGCCGATGGTCCATCAATTGCAATACAAATTTTTTTCATTCATCTCATCCATTCATTTATTGTTTACGTACTTCTTGGCGTTTTGCCACGTATACTCCTTCATACTCCACTGTTTTTTGCATATACAAAGAAATTTGTGTATGCAAAAGTAGCCACTGTACTATTACTAAACAAACAAACTGAATGAGTACTAACTTTAATAGTATCCGTTCAAAGCGTTTCATATGTATATATCCTTTTTAGCAATAGTATGGCACTTTTCTTTCCTAGATTATACACTCCCTTACAAACTTAATCAAAAAAGAGGATGCGTCAAAAGGAGTGTTCTTCACCCCTTTTGTTACATCCTCATGAAGTAAATGGTTACTAAAATCCTGTAAGATCAATGTTTTAGTAAATAAATCCTAAACACTAACAGTCAAAAAGCCTCCTCTCTTTTTAAAAATCTCCATATGTTTGTTCGGCTGTTTGTAGTTTTTCTACTTTCTCTTCTTGATTTGTGTTTGCATTAATAAAAATCTGATAGGTATCAGACTTAGATATTGCTACAAATTCATAACAAGGAACTTCCTTATTTTGCTTTCCGACAATGATTGCTTTGTGTTCTTCCATAATTTCGACATTAGGATTTACTTTTTTTCGTGCTTCTTCTATTGAAATTTTCGGCTTTCCCCATGTCCATTTTTTATCGAAAGCTAAGTAATCTTTTGCGGAAAATCCGAGAATTGTTCCATCATCTAACGCAATTTTCATTTTGATAGAGCGTGGATAAATATGCACTCCTTTTTCCACAACAGCAAAATCAAGAAAAGCCATATTGTCATATTGTGTACTATCAAATAGTTCGATGTTGGAAAAAGCCTGCTCTTTCAAAAAAAGTAGCCCTTTTTCTGTCGCTTCATTCAAACTTATTTTTTGTTCTTTTACATCACGATTTTCAATTGCCCAGATTGGTTTTTTTGTGTACGCATCAATATCTATATAGGTTTCTATTTTGTTTTTTTTGTCGGTAATTGACAAACTATAAATAGATTTGTTCGTTGTAGTTGCGACAACAATTTCTTCATTTCCTTTGAGGCGTAAAAATTTCTTCGCTATTTTTTTTGCTTCTGATTCAGAAATTTGCTTGCCTGTTTTTTTCTCTTTCTTCACTTCTTTTAGCTGACTAATATTTGTAAATGTTGGACCAAATTCATTATCTTGATAGCCTTCAACATTTTTTTCAACTGTCGCAAAACCATCAACAATGGAGTTATCTTCTGGCTGTTTTCCATCGGCTAATGCCGTTTCAACATCTGTCCATTTTAAATTATTTTTAATAACAAGATGTTGAGTATTTTCTAATTCTTGCTGAATTTCTTCTGATTTTTCGTATAGTTTCTGCAACGTCTTGCTTTCTTCCTTTGATAACGGTTCTTTATCTAGATCACGAGCTGCTGTTTGATAACTAAATGCTCCAATATTTGCTAGAAATTTCTCCGTTTTGTTAAAAGGCATCAATGTTAATGGAAGTTGCCCAACATCACTTTGGGCTTCGGATGTAATTCGCCACACTTCTATTAGTGATGGTGAAAGTGACTGACGAGAATTCATGGCCAGAGTTGAACCAATTTCATCATGGAGCAAATTAACTTTATGCGTTAAATCATGGAATGCTCGTTGATAATTGTTTTCCGCCTGCATTAATACAGCATTTTTTTCTTTATGTTCATTGTAGCCATAGTATCCTGTTCCAATAGTTCCTGCGGCTAGTACACCTATTAATATCGTCTTTAACATAATTCACCTACTCACAAAAAATATGCTTGCCAATCGTTTTAATTTGTTCTCGTGACCAAATCCATTTGCTCGTTGCCGTTGATGGATTAAAATAATAAATTGCTCCATTGGATGGATCCCAACCATTCATTGCATCTAGCACCGCTTTTTTTGCACTTTCATTTGGTGTTAACCAAATTTGTCCATCCGCAACAGCTGTAAATGCTCCCGGTTCAAAAATAATACTCGAAACTGATTTAGGAAATGCTGGATTTTCTAAGCGATTTAACACAACTGCAGCAACTGCCACTTGTCCAACATAAGGTTCACCACGTGACTCTCCATAAACTGCATTCGCTAAAAGATTCATATCATTTTGCGAAAATCCCTTTGGCACATTAACAGCTGTTTGTTTTATTTTTGCTTTTGTTGATACTGGTTTTGCTTTTGATTTTGCCTTTGTTGCCAGTTTTGATTTCTTCTTTACTTTCACTTGTTTAGCTAATGGTATACCGCCATAGTGTGTAAATGTGTTCCCTTTTGCAATTTGTTCTCTTACAAATGACTTATAATATTTCGTTGCTTTTGTCAGTTTTGTTTTTGTTACTTTTCCAACTACACCAGCACCAGGCAATTTGTATTTTTTTTGGAAATTCTTTACAGCCCAATATGTACTCCAGCCAAATGCCCCATTAATTTTCCCTTTATAAAAACCAATGTATTGAAGCCTCGCTTGCAGTTCAATTACGTCTTCTCCTGTAGCCCCCCTTTGCATGATTTGATTTGAAAAAGCATATGTCTCACTACTGGAAACACACATAGAAATAAAAATAATACAACTCAAGAATATTCGCATAAAAAACCTCCTGTACTAAATTGATATGAACGTATTTTTTGCCAATATCCCCGTTTTATGCAAAAAAAAGAAAAGGTGATAGAATCATCATGATTCCCCCACCTTTATCTAATCATTATTATAAAGCGTTCTTGCATAGTGACTATATTTATCCATACGCATTTGTTTCACTTTCCAAACAGCAAATACCCACAAAAAAATCATAAATGGCAACATAAAATATATCCATTTTTGTTGCATGAGTAGAATATAATCATAAGAACCATGCAAAATAAATGGTAAGAAAAATGCTAGAAACAAACAACGCCTTTCTGTTTCTATATAGAATTTTGCTTTGCCAAAATAAAATCCCATGATAACACCAAATAAAGCGTGACCAGAAACAGGTAAGACAGCCCTTGTAAAAGCTAGGCTCACTCCATGTACATGTAAATATAAAACATTTTCAAGCGTAGCAAAACCAAGAGCAACACTCGTACTATAGACAATTCCATCATATGGTTCATCGAATTCAGGATTTCTAAACATTATATACACAATACTCCATTTACACACTTCTTCCATTAAAGAAATAAGAAATGACTCCATTCCTCTCGGTGAAAAAAACTCCGTATCTACTACATATTGAGCAAACATAACTGGTATAACAATTAGCATTCCAAAGAAAAACATCCGTAATACAAGCAACACTGGCTCTGGTTCATAGTCATCTTTTAAATAAAAATAAGTAAGAAGAGCTAACCCAGGAGCTGCTCCAGCAGAAATAATAATAATAAGTGCTAACACTGTAATCAAACATGAAATCTATTTTCAATATCGTTTACATCAGAACCCAACAACACACATAATTTCATTCTTGCTTTTTTACTATCATAATCTTTCCCAAGAATTACACCATATTGAACTAATTGATAGGCACTTCCTGGATAATCATAAGTTATATATACCTCACCTTCTTCTGCACTAGTTGTCATAACTACTTTTATCCCGCTCTGAACAGCTTCTTTAATGGCATCAATCATTCTTGGTGATACTTGCCCTCTACCAACGCCCTCAAGAATAATCCCTGCAACTTTACTTTGAATAGCAGCTCGAATAAATTTATCATCTGCATGAATATAACATTTTACAATATCCACTTCTGGAATATCTTTTGTAATCACATATGTTTCACGATGAATTGGTTTTTGATAGATATACACCTCATCATTATCAATAATTCCTAAATACCCATATCCAAACACATCAAACCCTTGTAAATTAGAAGCATGAACCTTCTTAATATGTCTAGCTACAAAAATTCGTTCATTAAACACAATCACCGTTCCAACCTTGCGTAAATCTTCATGACACGCTGTATAAATAGCATGTCGCAAATTTGTATACGCATCACTTCCATTTTGTTCTGGTGGACGTTGTGATCCAGTAAATACAACTGGACGATTATCTAAAACTGTTAAATCTAAGAAGTAAGAAGATTCTTCTAATGAATCTGTTCCGTGTGTAATTACAATACCATCTATTGTTGTATCCTCATATAATTCTACTACTTTATTCCTTAGAATAACTAAATGTTCAAATGTTATATGCATACTTGGAAGTTGAAAAACCGAATGAACATCCACTTGAATATTACTTGGCAAATTACATAACTCTGCTAATTCACTCCCAGTCATATCTCCTGACGAATATGTTCCATTCTCATTTTTTTTACTAGCAATTGTTCCGCCTGTTGTTAGTAGAGCCACTCTTTTCATTATTATCACCCCACTTAATACTATCACAAAAAATGAAGGTTGGGACATAAATCTATTTGAAGGATTTTTATAAAGATAAGTCTGAGCAGAAGTCTTTTTACAGGATTTTTAGTGAATTAAATAGTTTGCCAAAATATTGACTTTGCAAGGCATTAGCAACCATTCAATTCACTAGTATGGGTCAAAAGAGGTATTTTTTGCCCCTTTTGACCCATACTCATCTTTCATTTGTAATCATTTATTCTATTTTATCCCGCACTTCAATAACCTTAGCAATTAATGCTCCATGCAATTTTCCATTTTCAATAAAAATTTCATTCGCATGATTTCCTGCAGCAATTACGCCAGCAATAAATATATTACTTACATTTGTTTCCATTGTTTCAGGATTGAATGTTGGTCTACCTGTTTCTTGGTCAATATTAATACCTATTTTTTGTAGAAAAGTATGGTCCGGGTGATAACCAATCATCGCAAAAACAAAATCATTGGCAATCCTTTTTGTCTCTCCGCCTACTGTATAAATAACTTCTGTTTCGGTAATTTCTTGAACATCTGCTTGAAACTCCATCGTAATCTCACCAGTTTTTACAAGTGCTTCAAACTCTGGTAGAATCCATGGTTTAATACTTGATGAGTAAACTTCACCTCTATAAAGCACGGTCACATTTGCTCCGCATTTCACTAACTCTAGTGCCGCATCAATACTCGAATTTTTCCCACCAATCACAACACAATTCGTGCGATAGAAGGGATGTCCCTCTTTAAAATAATGAAATACTTTAGACATTTCTTCACCCGGAATATGTAGAAAATTAGGGTTGTCATAGTAACCTGTTGCAATAATAATATGTTTGGCAATATACGTTTCTTTATCTGTCTGAACAGAAAATGCTTCGTTATGATTTGTAACAGACATTACTTTTTCAAAAGTGTTGACCCGAATATTCGCCCGTGTAACTACTTCTCGATAATAGACTAATGATTGGTTTTTTTTCGGTTTTCGCTCCTCTGTGATAAATGGAATACCACCAATTTCTAACCGTTCACTTGTGCTAAAATAAGTTTGATGTGTTGGGAAATTATGCAATGCGTTCACTACATTTCCCTTTTCAATAACTAGCGGATTAATTCCAAGCTTTTGTAGAGCAAGTGCGGCCGCTAATCCGCATGGGCCTGCTCCAACAATAATTGTATGTTCTTTCATAGCACCATATCCTTACAACAAACGGTCACAAAATCGGATAGATTTATGTGACCGTTTGTTTATTTTATACCCAACCACGGTAGCGTGACGCTTCTGCCATTTTACGTACACCAACCATATACGCCGCAAGACGCATATCCACTTGGCGTGATTCTGCTGTATCATATACGTTATCAAATGAGCGAACCATTACTTGTTCTAATTTCGCTGCTACTTCTTCTTCTGACCAGTAGAAACCTTGATTGTTTTGTACCCACTCAAAATATGAAACAGTTACTCCTCCTGCACTTGCAAGTACATCTGGAACAAGAAGGATGCCACGTCTTGTTAAGATTTCAGTTGCTTCTAAAGTCGTTGGACCATTCGCCGCTTCTACAACAATTTTTGCTTTAATGTGATCAGCATTTTCTTCTGTAATTTGATTTTCAATTGCTGCTGGTACTAAAATATCGCAATCAAGTGTAAGCATTTCTTGATTTGTAATCGTATTTTCAAATAGTTTTGTAATTGTACCAAAACTATCACGACGCTCAAGTAAATAGTCAATATCTAAACCATTTGGATCATGAATAGCTCCATAAGCATCAGAAATAGCAATTACTTTTGCTCCAGCATCATGCATAAATTTTGCTAAGAAACTACCTGCATTTCCAAAACCTTGAATGATAACTCTTGCTCCTTCTATTTCAATTCCTCGTTTTGCTGCTGCTTCACGAATGACGATTGTCACACCTTTTGCTGTTGCTGTTTCACGACCTTGTGAACCACCAAGAACAATTGGTTTTCCTGTAATAAATCCTGGTGAATTAAATTCATCCATTCGGCTATATTCATCCATCATCCATGCCATAATTTGTGAATTCGTAAACACATCTGGAGCTGGAATATCTTTTGTTGGACCAACGATTTGACTAATTGCTCGAACATATCCACGGCTTAGGCGTTCTAATTCACGAAATGACATATTTCTCGGATCGCAAACAATACCACCTTTTCCTCCACCGTACGGTAAGTCAACAATTCCACACTTTAAACTCATCCAAATTGAAAGGGCTTTCACTTCTCGTTCTGTTACAGATGGGTGAAAACGAATACCGCCTTTTGTTGGACCAACTGCATCATTATGTTGAGCTCTAAACCCAGTGAACATTTTAGTAGTTCCATCATCCATACGAATCGGCATATTTACCGTTAACATCCGCAATGGCTCTTTGAGCAATTCATATACATCTTCAGGATATCCAAGCTTTTCAAGTGCTTTATGTATAACCGTCTGTGTGGACCGTAATACATCATGTTTCTCGTCAGTTGTTACCATTTAAAAATCCTCCTAGTAATGTATTTCATCATTTTATAAAGCAAACAAAATACTCCCGTAACTAGTATAACACTTCCAACTTTAGTATGGAAGGAGAAATTAAAAGAAGATGGCAGAAATTCATCGCCATCTTCTCTGGATTATTATTTACAAAAATAGTGATGTACTTGCAAAATTGCATCACATTTCATTAATTGCTTACCATATTCCTCAACACGATGAATCGTAAGTGTGGATGGGTTACCGTACTCTGCCAAAATTGCTACAAAATTATCGACATTCATCAATGGTTCTTCTTCAAAATATAAATAAAAGTGATTATTATAAGAGTAAAGTTGGCCTTCACATTGTTCAAGAGGATATAGTTTCTTAGCAAGTGAAATAACATCTTCAAATGAAGCAAATTCAAAAAATATGTCATCACTTTCATCTAAAGTTACTTGCATTTCAATATAGTCATCTGTGAACTCTTCTTCTATCAGTTCTAAGCTTTCCTCATTTTCATCGCTTGTTACAATAACAACCATTCCTTGTGCTGGTTGTGAGTATACTTCAACCGCAATGGAACCACCTACTTCAAAATCCAGTTCCTCACTTGCTTCTTCAAGCATATCTCGGAACAATTGATGCACTTTGAACGTATCTTTCCAAAGGTCGTCTTTTGTAAGTCCACGATCTACTAAATCATCAGACGTGAGGAAAATTTTAATTTTATTGTAATTAAGACGTTCAAGTCGCATATCCATCACTCCTCACCTACACAACAATCTTACTCTATCGTATGAAATTTTTTAAAAAGCGTTCTTAGCCCCTACTCCTCATATATATCTAAAATATGAAAACCAGTGTCTTCAATTTTTTTCGTCAGCTTACTTATTCGTTTCTCAACGTTTTTATCTGTATTTTCTATCTTTAAAACAATACGCCGAGTTAATTTGTCTGTCTCATCAAATGTAACAAGAGAAATAATTTGTTTGTCATATTTCTTAAACACGCTTGCTAAATCAGCAAGTCTTCCTTTTGATTCAGAAGTGGTAATTGCAATACGGATACCATGTTTTTTCATTCCAAATGCACTTTGAAATTGCTCTAACACATCATAACGGGTAACAGCTCCAAGAAAATGATGATCGTCCCCTTCAACAACTGCTAGGAGCGGAAAATCTTTTAACATAATCAGCGTGCTCTCAAAAGGCTCATCACCTTGAAGGAAAATATCTTGATGAACAGCAACTTCCCCTGCTGTTACATTATTTAAATAATCGTCTTTTGTTTTATCAGATTCAAAGAACTGTTTATACACTTGAAACCTCGTTAATACGCCAATATACGTATTCCCATCTAAAACAGGTAAACCATCAATTTCGTGTTTCTCTAATAACTCACGAGCTTCCAATATGGATGCATCTTTCTGAATGGTGAAACAAACATGATTTGGAATCATAATACTTTCTACAAACATTGTTTTTCCTCCTAATTATCATTTATTTCATTTATTCGACAAAAACAAACAAAATCCTTTTTATTTTTCGAAATTATCTATTGGAATTTGTAACACTTTCCCTTTGTTCAGTTGATTCGATGTTAATTTATTCCAATTCTTTATTATCGTCATTCCATCTTTATTTCTATAATACTTCAAAGAAATGCTATACAGCGTTTCGTTTTCTAATACCGTATGATACACAACTTGGCGAGTAGGTGAATGCTTATCTACTGTTGGTTGTGTGCTTTCTTTTTGTATATCAATTGTTTCAAAATCTTGTTCCTGTGTAACTTTGTCCTCTGAAGAATAAATACTGTAAATAGTAATTGGTAGAAGAATAATAAAAAGTACAAGCAAATGAATAATCGGATATTTAATTTTCCATTTCAACTTTCCCTTACCACGATGAATTTCACTTCTTGATGGTAATCTCGGTTCTTCCTGCATTTTTTCCACTTCATGACGCAATGATGTTGCTTGATCAACACGCCGTTTAGACATTCTTCCACCTCGCTAATCCCATTATATACTCATTCTCTAAATATCTCTTCTAAATCAGCTTGCCAATTCCACACGGAAAGTTTTGTTTCTTCCATCTTATCATCTTTCCACAAATCAGAACATAGTTCACAGCAATATTTTGGCTTTTTTCTTAACTTTTCACCAAAATATAGTAATAGTACTTCCCTACGACAGTTATCTGTATGAATAAAACAAAGCATTTCGGCTAGACGACTCTTTTTCCACTGTAATCTTTTGTTCGTAATATCCATAAAAACTTGTCCCAAAGTTTCGACTGAAGAGATTGATTGATTTTGTTCATAAAAGTGGACAAGCATTCGCCACTGCACTTCGGAAAGTCTATCCATCACCGTGATCCATTTGTCTTTTGGCAACTTATGTAATAACTGAAAAGTTTGTTCTACTTGTTGCTTCGTTGATACTTCTGATTCAAGCAGAAACTTCGCCAATTCTTCATCTCCTGATTTATACAACAAAATCGCTATTGCCTGTCCTCCATCACGACCTGCTCGACCAATTTCCTGTACATACGCTTCTATTTGGGTTGGCAGATGATAATGAATAATAAATTGCACATTATTTTTATTTATCCCCATTCCAAACGCATTTGTACAACAAATAATCGATAATTCATCTCTTAAAAATTGCTGTTGAATTAATAATCTTTGCTCCCCGTCCATACCAGCATGATAAAAAGCAACGCTCTTAATTCCTTTCTGTTTTAAAAACAATGTTATCTTTTCAGCTGTTTGCCGACTAGAAAAATAAATAATCCCTGCACCATTACGACTTTTTATTTCGTCATGTAGTGTTTGCATTTTTTCATCTTCTGTTTGAACGTGCCGAACAACTAAAGCAATATTTGGGCGATCCATGGAATACAGATGTTTAGAAACGGTATTCATTTGTAAGACGCTCACAATATCTTCAACTACTTCTTTTGTTGCCGTTGCTGTTAATGCCAAACAAGGAGGATTTCCGAGTTGTTTGCGTAAATCACCTAGTTTTAAAAAGTCAGGACGAAAATCAAATCCCCATTGCGAAATACAATGTGCCTCATCTACAACAAATAAAACTAGCGGTGCTTTTTGTAATGCTTGTATTACTTTTTTTACTTGTAACATTTCAGGAGAGACGTACAAAAATCGTAGTCTATGTATTGTATGCAAAATCTCCCATTTTGTTTCATACTTAAGTAAAGAATTAAGTGAGGCGACTTTTTTCTCACCAATTGACTTTAAATTTTGCACTTGATCTTCCATGAGTGATAACAGTGGAGACACAATTACAACAAGCCCATTCAATAAATAGGCAGGCAGTTGATAACAAATTGACTTTCCTGCTCCTGTTGGTAGTAATGCTACAACATCTTTTTGGTTCAACACATCATTAATAATTTCTCGTTGCCCTTCTCGAAAAAACTCATGTCCAAATACTTGCCTTAGAATTTTCTCCATTGTTCTCTACTCCTTTTGCAAACACAAGTCGAATATCAAAATACGAAATAGAAGTATCTACATGATCTTTAATTTCTTTTAGTTTTTTTGTGTGTAATTTTTCTATTATATGTCTAATCATTTGTTGTTTTTCTATATTTACGAAAGCATCTATGGACATATTTGTATTCGCAACAATTTCCATAAGATGATCTTCAATTGTATTTCTTTTTAAATTTCTAATCACCGAAATATCATCAAGTGCATATCCTTTTAGCAGTAAATGATATGTTTTTTGAGTCGATATCGTCATATTTGTTTCATTTATTAAATCTTTTTGCAAAGCGTAAAGAATCTCATACTTTTCTTGACAGATTACTGTTTCTTTTAGCATATAATGAATAGCACTTATATGAAAATGCTCCACCCTATACACATCTTCATTTAAAAAGTTCGCAATTTGTTCATTCGTCCATCCAGTGCGTTTGGCACTTGTTAATTTTAATACAAAAACAGAAACATATGGCTCACCGATTTTCATGAGAATTTCTTGTAACTCAGCGAATAATCGTTTATTTAACTGTTGCAATGAGGATTTTACTAAAAACTGTTTAACGAAGCTAATAATTTCTTCATTCCGCTGAATCGGTGTAAACGATGTCTTATAAGTAAGATGAGAAACAGTTTGAACAATCAATGATAAACGTTGCCAAAATACTGTTGTTTGTGAAAAATAACGAAAACCATCCAGATGAATCGGTAATTTATATGTATGCAAGTAGGAGTGTCCAAGTGGGCTAATAACAAATATTTGCGTTTTTTTTTCTGTAATTAATTGTTTTTGTAAAAGTGATTGAATCATTTCTTCTAACTGATGTCGATTTATTTTCAACGTAGAAAATATTTTTTCTATACTATATAACTTGCTGTCTTGGATTGTTTGAGCAGACCTTTTTCCATTTAATATATGCAGTATAGCAGAAACTGTCCGTTCTCCTCGAAACATGTCTATGCACTTTAAAATAAGCCACTCTCCATAATTTATCATTTCCAATCACACCTTTCACACAGTTTTCTACATTATTGTATCAAATCTTAATGGCTTAGAGAGTAAATCACTTTTATTTGGGCACACTATTTTAAAATTCACTAGGTTAGGAAAGAAGTCTTTTTAATAGATTTTTAGTGAAATGAATAATATAAAAACATTGATTTTACGGGCAGTTAGTAAGCATTCATTTCACGATGTTGGACAGTCTGGATGTTTTTACTCTTTTTATCTAACATCAACAAACCCTTATCTGATAAGCATTCTCAACATTTTTTTCTTGAAAAATATGTCGAATAGCTGTATTATATTTTTATGTAAGATATACATACTACTTTTTAAGTAGGAAAAAATTATATGGAGGTTTTTACAATGGCAAAATATACAATCGTTGACCAAGAAACTTGTATTGCTTGTGGTGCTTGCGGAGCAACTGCACCTGATATTTATGATTATAATGATGAAGGTATTGCATTCGTATCACTTGATGACAACCAAGGAATCGTAGAGATTCCAGACATCTTAGTTGATGATATGATGGATGCAAAAGATGGTTGCCCAACAGATTCAATTAAAGTTGCGGACGAATCATTTGATGGTAATGCATTAAAATTTGAATAGTAGTAAAAAAAAACTCAGTGAGAAATTTCTCACTGAGTTTTTTTACCAATTTCTGACAACATATTCTTGTATATTCATTTTTTTTCGACTACAATTGAATTAATATTTTATAAAAATATTTTATAAGGGGGAAAGAGGATTTTATGAAGAAGAAATTATTACTACTATTATGTATGATTTTGTCCATTGGGGTTTTAGCTGGGTGGAGTTCACCACAAATTACCGTATTAAAAATGTCACAACAAGCAATACAAAATGTAACATCATATGAGTTTCAAACTAACATGGCAATAAAGAAATTAGAGATGAGTTCCCTTAAAGGTACAGATCCAATGGTTTCAATGGCACTCCAAATACTACAAGGAACTTCCGTTGAGTTTAACGGTGTATATCAAGCCGCTCCTTTAAAAATGGAAGGAACGTACAAGATTAAGCTTGGAAAAGCTGTTTCAGGATTACCAACAGATTATGAAATTCCTTTTGTCATGACTCAAGAGAAAGTTTGGTGTAAACTACCAAATATTCCACAAGCTGAATTTCCAAGTACAGTTGTAAACAAATGGATTGAAGTTGATTTAACACAAGGACAAACAATCCCAGTTGCAGATACTGCATTATCAACTGCTCTAGTAAATGATCTATCTAATGCAATACTAACAAAGTTAGATAACAAATTTGTGAAACTTTCTTCTGTTAGTGCTGCAAAAATTCCAACTAACCTAAATGCTTCTCAAGTAGTGCAATTATCTGTAACTCAGAAAAATATTGATTCACTTACCCAAACAGTCATCAAAAATATTCTCCCAGACGTACTTAAAGTAGTACAAAATGAGAAATATGCTCCAATTTTTCAAACAGCGGATCCAAACTTTCAAACATCTTTAAAAGAAGTAGAAAAAGAGTTAGCTAGAGTAAAAGATGCTGATATCAAAAAAGGAATTGCTGAGCTAAAAAAATCATTTACCATTCACACATTTGAATTTACAACTGCAGTTAATAAAAATTTCTTTCCAGTCTATGAACGTGGAACCATGGATATGACATTCAGAGATACTAATTCAAAAGCTTCCTTCCGTTTTGCAGCGGAAATGACTAACACATATAAAAATATTAACATGCCAGTAAAGTTTGAAATGAATGTAACAGATGCTATCACACTAGAACAGTTTGCAAAGTTAATGGATCAAAGTAACTAAAAATAGAGGCTAGGGAGAAATTAATTTCTCCCTAGCCTCTTTCAATTTATTTTATACCATTTGTCTTTGTAACCAAGGTTTTAATCTTGTAAATAACAAGACAAAAATAATTGTTAACACAACACCTTTAACAAAATTAAATGGCAGAATTCCCGCAACAATAAACGTTCTTGTTGCATCTCCTGACATAACTGGAAAATTCATAAAGTAATAATAAGCAGGTAGAAACACAAAATAATTAAGGACACTCATTATTAGAGTCATAGAAATTGTACCAATGACTAGCCCAATTGCAAGACCTTTCATTGTCCGTAATTTACGAAACATAAATGCTGTTGGCAATACAAATAGTATTCCTGCTGTAAAATTAGCAATTTGATCAATCGGAACACCAGTCCCTGCTCCATGTAGGAGATAGTGGAGTACATTTTTCAATGCTTCTACGATTATACCTGCCATAGGACCAAAAATAATTGCCGCAATCAACACAGGAACCTCACTAAAATCCAGTTTCAAAAACTCTGGTAAACCAATGACCGGGAAATTTAGTACCATCAACAAATACGCCATACTACTAAGCATCCCCATTACTACAAACTGTTTTACTCTCATGTAACTCTCTCCTTTTTCTTTGAGTTGATCTCCCTCTTGAAAAAGGAAGCACGTAAAAAAAATACCCCATACAAATTAGTATGAGGGAGATTTTCGCACGTTAAATAAACGTTTGAAAGTGAATTTTTTCAAACGCTACTTGCTTCCATCTTCTCCCATCCAGACTTTACTGTCGGTTTCGGAATTTCACCGAATCAGCCTTGCAGCTCACGGACTATACCGCCGGTCAGGAATTTCACCCTGCCCCGAAGATTGATCGTTTTAATTATAACAAATTTTTGTCCATTTGTGAAGATAAACGTTGTCAGTCCTCTTTCGTTGTTCTATAATAAAGTGAAACTTTTACGAAACTCTCTAATTATTTAATGGAGGCTTATGTTTGCGTAAAATGAATTGCATACATATTGAAGGAGGATTTAAAATGAGTACAGTAGTTGAAGCATTTATTGAAATTCCAACAGGTAGTCAAAACAAATATGAGTATGATAAAGAGCGTAATGTTTTCACACTGGATCGTGTGTTATTCTCGCCAATGTTTTATCCTGCTGAATATGGTTACTTAGAAAATACGCTAGCACTAGATGGCGATCCACTAGATATTTTAGTTATCGTATCTAATCCAACATTCCCTGGTTGTGTTATTGAAACACGGGTACTTGGATTCCTAAGTATGATTGATGGTGGCGAAGAAGATTCTAAATTAATTGGCGTGCCTGTAAATGATCCACGTTTTAAAGATGTTCAAACACTGGAAGATTTACCTGCACATAAATTAAAAGAGATTGCTCACTTCTTTAAATGCTATAAAGATTTAGAAGGTAAAACAACAGAAGTTGGCGAATGGTCAGGAGCAGAAGCTGCTGCTAAATTGATTGAAGAATGTTTAGCTCGCTATAAATAAAGTATAAATGAGGATGGTGCAAAAGGGGTAAAAATACCTCGATTGTTCCATCCTCTTCTATAATAATAAAGTTTACAAGTTTTTCAATCACAATTTTTATCATTTTGTTGAACTATGCAATAACTATCTATATTTCCAGATAATGCAACTTTAATCTCGAATAATCCCATGAGTTGTTCCAACAATTACTTCCTTACCAATTTGATTGGTAAATACCATTTTAATCGCTATTTTTTTAAATCCTTCTTGCTCTACAACATCTGTAATCGTTGCCTCACAAGTAATTGCATCTCCTGCAAAAACAGGTCGCAAAAATTCGTAGTTCATCACCCGAGCGATGTAGTTGATTTCTCCACCAAGTTGCGTGGAAATACTAGCAGTTAATAGTCCATGTGCCATTAATCGCCCCTTGTCATCATGCTCCATATGATGTCTACCTTTATCCCCAGAAATCTCCGCAAATTGTACTATTTCTTCTTCTGTAAATATTCGTGTCAAACTAGCTGTTCCACCTACTATAATCTCCATATGAACATCTCCTTTTAAAAATATTATACATAAAATAATTACTTTGTGAATTGAATTTTAAAAAAATAATTTTGTGCTACTGATTTGATTTGTTCTTCATATGTATCATCATAACTAATAACAACACAACTTGCTGGCCCTGCTGACACATCTAGTGGTACATAACAGCTAAGGCTTTTATTTACGCAACCTACTATATACAGTTCATGTAATACCCCTTTTGATCCAACAGGAATAATTTCATAAATTCCTGTTATTTGTAACAGCTCTTTAAATAAAGGAAGTGGCAACATAAGTTCAGGTTTTCCTATGATATCTATACCAACAAGCGGTGTTCCGATGACAGCAAAACTTGCTTCATTTGGTGTGCATTTTATTCTTCTTTTTTCTACACTACCAAGCACAGAAATTCCTGTTGCCGATTGTACTAATGCAAAATTCGTTTCGCTACTTCCTGTAATCGGTAATGAATATTCTAATTCAGAAAGAAGTTGTTCAATTCCCTCTATAAGTTGCTCCCATGCACTTTCACCATTAAAATTTTGCACAATACACGTTTTTGGAATTGCCCCCACAGACAAAATTTCCATCATGGCTACACGCATGGCATAATAAGCTACTACATTATAAGGAACTTGAACATCATCCATTTCTTTTAAACCAATTGCTCCTGAACAATCAGTAGCAATTGCCATCATTTGTTCATTTATTTCTAAAAATAATACATCACGCATGATAATTTCCTCTTGTAAATACAGATGTAAGACGAGGAATCAATATACTTGCTAAGCCAACATTCATCGCTGCACTCATCATCACACCAACTAAAATAGACCACACAAATGCAGGACTAACAATCCACATAAACGGCAAGAGCGCCAAAATACCATTACTAATAAAAAAAACAGCTATTGCTATTTTTTTCAATCCCTTTAAATACAATACCCCAAATAAAAAAACACAGACAGCAATTTCCATTGCAATCAGCACGTGCCATACACCAAGAGGCATTCCACCAATAAATGCCGAAATTAAATGCCCAATTGCTCCTACAACTGCTCCAAAAACAGGTCCAAGAAAAACAGCCGCCACAAGGGCAGGCATGCTATCAAAAGCTAATGAACCCATACTAGGAATAATTTTTATAAATGAACCAACAGTTGACAGCGAAATAAATACAATCAACATTGTTAATTGTTTTGTCTTCATTCCTGTTCCTTCTTATTACGAACATATTCGATATCACTCACTTGCAAACGAAAATTAACAACTCTTGCCACTGCAAATAAATAATCAGACAAACGATTCATATATCGTAATACAACATCATTTATTTCTTCTGCCTTTTGCAGTGAAACAATACAACGCTCTGCACGCCGAGCAACCGTCCGAGCAATGTGTAAAGAAGCTGCTCCTGCTGATCCGCCAGGCAAAACAAATCGTTGTAAAGGTGGTGCTTCATCTGTATAGACATCTATTCTTGTTTCCAGAAAGTCTATCATTGCTTGCTCCACTTTATATGGATTTTTTTTATCTACAATCGCTAAATCCCCACCACAATCAAATAATTCATGTTGAATGGTTTCTAACTCTGCATAGATATCTTTTATATCAGTGAGTAGTGTCATTGCTTGCCCAATAAATGAATTTACTTCATCCACTGTGCCATATGCTGATACTCTTAAATCATCTTTATCTACTCGCCCACCTACTAAACTAGTTTGCCCTTTGTCACCTGTTCGTGTATACAATTTCATTTCTCTTCCCCCTTTATTCGCTCTGCAATTCCACACCATACTCGGTCTACTTTGTCCGAATTTCTTACAATTTCTTGATAACAAAAGCCCGTAATATCTCGCCACTTTCTTTCAAATGGATCAACTGGCACAATTCCTTGATGAATATCACAACCAATCAAAACAATCTTGTGATCCACAGAACTTTCTTCCCACTGCTTCCACTTTTTTAGAAATTCTTGCAAATAAACAAGACAATCTATATCTTTCTGTAACAACTCCTTAATAAACTGCTCTAATCCTTCAAAAATAATCGTCTTACTTATTATATCCACATCATCTATATTTTTTCCTTCATAACTGCTTACCCACTCAGGAAATTCATATAATGATAACACATAGTTTCTTTTCCCTTGGTATGCTCCACCGATAATAAAATGCATATATACCTCCTAAAAATGATACAACCACACAACTCCCCAAAGAATCATTTCTACACTTTCAATAAAAGCTCCAAGTGTATCACCATTTACTCCACCAAATACACGATTAAAAAACTTTCTAGCTGACACAAAACAAATACTCGCTATAATAAATAATAAGATAACTAGTTTTGTGTTATACATCCATAAAAATAATAGAAGAAATGTGAAAATCATTCCAATTACAATGATACAATCATATTTTCTTAGTGACTTTTGAAAAGTGTTTCCAAGTCCCTCTGATGCTGAATGTCCAAATAATAAACAAGTCATAAAAGTCCTAGAAACAACTGGTATAACCAGTAAAGCAAATGGATAAAGCATAAGACTTTCATACATAAATACATAACGAAAGGCAAAAAGAAAAATAATCGCCATGACGGCAAATGCCCCAACATTCGGATCTTTCATAATCTCTCGCCGCTTCTCTTTATTATAAGAAAAATAGGCATCCGACACATCCATAAATCCATCCATATGTAATCCACCAGTTAATAAAACGGAAAAAAATAAACAAAAGAGTGTAATAGAAACAGTTGACATGGCATATGGTAACACATGAAAAAATGCATACAAAAATAAACCAATTATAAATCCCACCACTGGAAAAAATAAAGCTGATATTCTTGCTCGCTTCTCATTCCACTCCACCGTTTTATATAGAGGTAATGTTGTCAAAAATTGTAACGCTAAAACAAATGATAGTCCATAATCTCGCATAACTCACCTTTATGTTTTTTAATTACACCATACTGAATTGAAAAAGCAGCTTCACTTCTTACGACAATTTGCTGATGAATATTCCCAAGAAGACGCATATATGCTTTCACTTCTTTATTCTCTTTCACACCAGCCGAAAATAATTCATTAGAAACAAAAATAATTTGTTTACACGCCCGTTGAAGTGCTTCAATTGTTTGGAGCAAGTATTCTTCTAAATTTTCATGCCGTTCTACTCCAAACATTTCATTAGCTACCCAATTGGTTACACAATCTACTAAAACAACATCTTGTTTTGTAAGTTGTGAAACAATTACGTGTAACGATTGTGCTTCTATTGTATACCACTGAATTTCTGATTGTTCTCGGTCTTTTTGATGACGAACAATCCGTTCTTCCATCTCTTCATCTGTACTCTGAGCTGTTGCAACATATACCGCACGATTATTTTTCTCTAAGAATGCTCTAACCATTTTTTCTGCAAAAGCTGTCTTCCCACTTCGGACGCTACCACTAATAAAAATCATGTTTGTACTCCTCTCAAGCTAGAGAGTATTTCTTCGCTACTTGCATTTGAATATTTCATTTGTGAAACAGCAATTGTAATATCTACTTTAAAAATCTCTGCTAGTTTTACAATGAGTTGTACAAATTTTTCTTCACCCCATCTATCATCAATAAATAAAAAAATATCTTTATCTCCCGCAAAAACAAACCAATTACTTTGTTTAATAAGTGAATTGCTAGAAATTTTAAATATATCACTCCACATAAACCCATTCATAGAAGATAACACTTTAAACGGTTTATTTGTTTGAATGATTGTCATTTCTCCTGCTTGTTCTATCGTTAGTTTTTCTTGTAATGTACTCGTATCTTCTACTTGTTCTGGTAACATTGTAATCAATCTTTTTGGTGCAAGTGGATGTGTTATAGTGATAAGATTTCCATACACTTCATTAAGCATCTCACTTTGTAAGACATCATTTGGCTCACCAACACCAATAAGTTCACCATTATGTAACAGTGCTAATTTATCACAATACATCGAAGCAATATTTAAATCGTGAAACACTGCAATAATTGTTACTTTCTTTTCAGATGCCCATTTTTTTAATGTATATAAAAGGTTTGCTTGTTTTGCCATATCAATATGGTTTGTTGGTTCATCTAATAATAAAATTGGTGTGCCTTGGGCAAATGTTCGAGCCATATACACTCTTTGTTGTTCTCCACCACTTAAATTACTTACATCTGTATCTATATATTCTAGTAGATCCGTTTCTTTAAGTGCATTTATTAAAGCCTGTTCATCTTCGGCAGTCCAATGTGCAAATAAACCACGTTGATGAACATAACGCCCAATTGAAACAACTTCCCGTACTGTGTAGCCAAGTGCCATTTCGTTTTTTTGTGATAATACAGAAATGGTTTTTGCTAACTCTTGAATCGTGTACGTTTTAAGAGAACGTTCATTGATTGTAATAGCTCCGACATGCATTGGAATACGCCGACAAAGTAAATGAAGCAGTGTCGATTTACCGCTACCATTTGGGCCAATAATCCCAAATATTTCTCCCATGTTAACAGTAAAAGAAATATTTTTCAGAGAAAAATTGTCACTATGACGGTAGGATACATTTTTTACATCAATCATTATCTTCATCTCTTTCTTTTAGCAAGCATATAAGCAAATATTGGAGCACCAATTAAAGCGGTAACAACGCCAATTGGAAGTTCCCTTGGAGCAATAACAACTCTTGCAAGTAAATCAGCTACTATTAAAAAACTTCCACCATACATTGCCGCAAGCGGTAACACTTTTCGATGATTCGCCCCAACTCCAAGCCTAACAAGGTGTGGGATAACTAAACCAACAAAACTAATCGCTCCAGACACCGCAACAGATGCTCCTGTAAGTAGGGATGCTCCGATTAAAATCATTATTTTTCTTCTTTTTACATGTACTCCAACATTCTGAGCAGTGTACTCACCAAAAGCAAACACATTTAATTCGTGAGCGTTAATAAATAGTAATCCCCCACCAACAATAAAAAAAGGAAGTAATAGCCAAACGTACTCATACCCACGCATTGCCACACTACCCATTAGCCACATAATTAATTCCCGCATCTCTTCCCCTGATAAAGAAATCATTAATGAAATAAATGCACTAAAAAAAGAGCTGACAATAATTCCTGTTAAAATAATACTTTCCGTGGCAAATGTTTTGGCAACCGTATGTGTAAAAAATAATACAATCCCTAACGTACATATCCCCATCATAACACTCACAATCGGTAACGTAAATGAACCAAGAATCGGAATAGATATCCCAAAAAAGATAACAAAAACAGCACCAACAGAAGCACCTGAAGAAATACCAAGTGTATATGGGTCAGCTAATGTATTTTGCAGTAATCCTTGAAAAGCTGTTCCAGCAAGAGCAAGTGAAGCACCAACTAAAAAGCCAAGTAGTACACGTGGTAATCGAATGTTTAAAATAATATTTTGGAGCATTTCATTTTCAGGTGATGCTCCAAATAATTGGAGCATCGCACTAGGTGAAATATATGTTGAGCCAAAACAAATTCCGAGTAAAAAGCAAAGCATTGTCACAAGAGCACTACAAAAAATCATTTTTTTACTTAAAAACATCTGGATAAATAACCTTTGCTAACTGTTCCACTCCATCAACTAAGCGTGGACCTGGGCGAGTCATTAAATCTGCGTTCACATATGTCACACGCTTATTTTTTACGGCTGGTACATCTTTCCAAGCTGGTCGTGCCATTACTTGTTTCTCAGAGTCTTTTACGTAATCGCCATATGTAGTAATAATGACATCTGGATTAAAACGAACCGCATCTTCTTCGGTAACAAGTGGCCAACCGTCTAAATTAGCGGCAACATTTTTTGCACCAACAAGGGAAAGCATTTCGTTAATAAATGTTCCTTTGCCTGCGGTGTATAGTTCAGGTGCAGGTGACACTTCAACCCATACTTTTGCAGGCTCTCCTGAATTTGTTTTTGCTTTTTCTACGATGTTTGTTAATTTTTGTTTCATTTCTTTTACTAGATTAGTAGCTTGGTCTTTTGTCCCTACAACTGTCCCAATTACCTCAATGGAATGGTATACTTTGTCAAACGATTTAGCTTCTTCAACAACAACAACTGGAATATTTGCTGCTCTTATTTGATCTAGCACTTTTCCTCCTGTTCCCATACTGGAAGTTGCTAATACTAAATCTGGAGCAAGTGAAATAACTTTTTCTACATTCACTTTTAAATCGCCAATTTTTTCTTTTGTTTTTACATCTTCTGGGTAGTTATCATAATTTGTTACACCAATAATATTTTTCCCCACTCCTAAAGCGTAAACAATTTCTGTATTACTCGGAATGAGTGAAACTATTTTTGTTGGTTGTTTTGGAATCGTTACCTTTTGGTTTGCTCCATCAGTAATAGTTACAGGAAACGCTTCTACTTTTACTGGCTCCGTTTTTACTGGTGCAACCTTTGTTTCTTGTGATGTATTACCACACGCACTAAGAAGCAGAAGCACAAAAATAATACTTAAGTTTTTTATTTGTTTCATTTTTCTCTCCACCCTTTCTAATAAAAAAACCCACTCTTCAGGAGTGGGTTGTAGATCGACAAATGAATAGTAGAACGTCATTGGTCGTTCCACTATCTCAATCCCCGAAGATTTGAACGAAAGACACTTTGGCAGGTCTACTGGCTTATGCGTCATCCTCCATGAACCCTTCCCATACATGTACAGTGGTTTGTTCATTTTGTCAGCATTTACAGTTGCGGGGACAGCCTCGGATTATACCGAATTCCCTTTTAAGCATATGCACCTAAATATCTAATTTTATTTAATTATGTTTTGGTAGCTACACAAAAACTACTATTATTATACCCATAAGAATTTTGAAAATCAATATGAATTTCCTAAAATAAACACTCCTTAACACTTATTACATAAAATGCTATTAAATGTAATACCATCCCATATACAAAAAATCCCTATCAATTGTTTATCGAACTCCATTACTTTCCTTGAGTTTTTTAATGATGACATCATAATAATCTGGATTATGAGGTAGGTCACAATTCATATATATTACAACGCAATAGTAAATCCTGTTTATTTACATGTATCCCATTAACCCCTTCTTGTGTGCATATATATAATATCTAGCAAGATCGCCCGTAGTAATTGTATGTCCATCTACAAATAATGTTGTTGAGATGGATTGGTCTACATGTCGTTGAATAATTACTATTAAATCAATCAGCTTGAACATGTCCATGTTGTAGGCTTCTTTATATAACCAAAATGTTTTTGGTGACATAAATGGCATTGGATAGTAGATAGTTGAATTAACATATGTTCTTTGTTCAATTTTCTCAGTAATCGGCATTATGCTAGGAGTAGCATTTTGAATGTAACTGATACTTCCATTCGGAGCAATTGCCATTAATTGTTATGATTTTCTAGATAAAGACTATTTTTTATTGTCTTCTCTTTATTAAGAAATAGCAGTTTTTAAACAAAAAAAAAGACTTCTTGACGGACATGGTCAAAAAGTCTGGTAGTTATGTCTATTTCTATTATTACGTCCTACAAAACACGCCTATAATATGTGTAAACAACCCATCTCTCTTTATTCTCCGTAAAGTGATGAAAAATATAGGCAGGTCTCCTGACTTAAGTATCAACGCTCCTACTAATCTTCCCAGTTTCCCAGTGATTATATAGTATAAGCTCCTCTATTACAGTGGCGGGACCGTACAGGATTATACACCTGTTTCCCTCTTAGACAAACATCTAAATTTCTTTATTATGTTTGTAACCTATATCGAATATTCAATTGTGTAGTAATCTAACATTTAAATAATAATTTTGTCAACCTTTATTTTATAATAACAACTATAACATCAATTACCCTCAAGTTTTATTGTAAAAACCGTTCCTTCATTCACTTTACTTTGCACAGAAATTGTTCCGCCATGTGCTTTAACAATATTTTTCACAATTGCTAGACCGATACCAACACCTGATTTCCCTCTTGTTCTTGCTTTATCCACTTTATAAAATCGTTCAAATACAAAAGGAAGTTCTTCTTCTGGAATACCACATCCAGAATCAGAAATAGTAAAGTAAACTCCATTCATCTTTGACGCTTTTATTGTAACTACACCAAACTCTCCAGTATGCCTAATTGCATTATCAATTAAGTTCACGAATACTTGTTCCATACGGTCATTGTCAAAAAAGGCTGTCAGTGATTGTTGTTCTTGCTCAATTTCTAAACGAATATTTCTTTCTTTTGCTAAACCATGAAATTTGCGAACAATGCGTTCTACATATGTATATACATTCGTTTCTTCACAATTAAGCGTAATGTGCCCTTCTTCTATTTGTGCTAAGTCTAATAAATCATTGACAAGTCTGCCCATCCGAAGTGACTCATCATAAATAACTTTTACTAATTCTTTTCTTTCTTCTATAACAACAACCATATCATCAAGAAGGGCTTCGCTATATCCTTGAATCATCGAAATTGGTGTCCGAAGTTCATGTGACACATTTGCAATAAATTCTCTCCGAAGTATCCGCATTTGTCTTTCTTTCGTCATATCACGCATGACAGCTACAACACCACGGATTTTTTTTTCATTGTATAATGGTGTCATTAATATAACTAAACTTCGTCCTTGAAATAATATTTCTGCCATTTGTTCTTTTTCTTCACTAATAACGCTTAAAAATTGTTTATATATCGCTTCTGGAAGTTTTTCATTTTGTTTTTCATATACATCTAAAAAATTTTCTGCTGGTGGATTCGTCAGCAAAATATGCCCGTCAGAATCTAACGTCACTACTCCATCTGCCATACTTCTTAAAATACTTGCTAGTTGTTCTTTTTCTTGATTAATTTCATCTAATTGATGACGTAGCTGTTGACCCATTTGATTAAACGACTTTGCCAACTGACCTATTTCATCTTTTGATACAATTTGGAGTTTCGTATCAAAATTCCCTTGTTCCATTTCTTTAACCACTTCTTTCATTTTACGAAGTGGTGCGGTAATTCTTGTTGATAAAAAGAAGGCAAAAATTGTTGTTAATATACTTGCCATAAAAGCAGCGAGTAAAATAAGCCGTGTTGTTTGCTTGTCTGTCTCCTCAAGCATTTGTAACGATTGATAGACAAACACCGCTTTTCCAAATTCCTGCTTTAGAGGAATGCCTACAATCAACATATTATCTTTGTTTTCAAGCAAACTTATTTTTTTAATCACTATTTTATTTTTTGTTAACACATTATTTAAATCGCTGTCATTTTTTATAAATTCTAAAGAAATTTCGCTATCTTTCTGTGTATTTGGAGATTTCCATTGCTCATGATCAATAATCAGTGCATTTGTATTATCATCTAAAAGCATCCAAACAATTGAACGCCCTAACGCATGATCTTGATTTGTTTCAATCGTTTTTTCTACTTTTTTTGTAAATGTCATGAGTTCATCTTCGGCTTTTTCAACCTGATATTTTTCAAAAAATTGTGTCAACAATACCGTTAGCATAATAAGTGTACAAGCAACAAGTAACAGTATCGTCATCCACAGTTTACCTACTACACTTCTCCAAAAAAACATCAGGAATTTCCAGCCTCGAATTTATAACCAAATCCCCATACAGTTACAATCATTTTCGCTACTTCTGGAGATGCTTTTGTCAATTTTTCACGCAAACGTTTAATATGTGTATCCACTGTTCGTAAATCTCCAAAAAACTCATATTGCCATACTTCTTTTAGTAGCTGCTCACGCTCAAATACTCGGTCTGGTGATTTTGCTAAGAAATAAAGTAGTTCATATTCTTTTGGTGTAAGTGCTACCTCTTGATCATTTACTGTTACTCGATGAGCATCATGGTCAATGGTTAACTGTGGAAACACCGTAACTTGTTTGGTTGTTTCCGTTTGAATATTTACATGTGTAGAAGAAGAACGACGCAATAACGCTTTTACCCGCAGTGTTACTTCACGAGGGCTAAATGGCTTGACAACATAATCATCCGCTCCCGCCTCAAACCCTTGCACACGATTTGCTTCTTCTCCTTTTGCAGTTAAAATAATGATTGGTGTTGATTTCTTCTCCCGCAATTCTCGACAAACATCTATTCCATCTTTCCCTGGCATCATTAAATCAAGTAAAATGACATCATAATCAAATTCGAGTGCCATTTTCAGTGCATCCTCTCCATTAGATGCTTCAGCCATTGTATATTCCTCATGCTCTAAATACATTTTTAGTAGACGGCGAATGCGTTCTTCATCATCAACTACCAAAATGTTCACTGTTTTCTCCATCGACTCTATTCCCTTCTTTCATTAACTGTAATCTATAGCTGAATCTGGGTCACTCGGTGCAAAAAATACTCCGATTGACCCAAATTCAAGAGATGAATGGTTACCAATAATTCTATAAAGTCAACATTTTGGCAAACTAGTTATTTCACTAAAAACCATTCAAAAAGATGGAGTTCCATCTTCATTTTACGCATATGAATGAAGTCCTGCAATCACAAGATTGACAGCTACAAGGTTAAACATCGTAATCCCAAAACCGATAGATGCTAACCATGCTGATTTCTCTCCATGCCATCCTTCTGATAAGCGTAAGTGTAGAAATACAGCATAGAATAACCAAGTAATTAGTGCCCATACTTCTTTTGGATCCCAACCCCAGAATCTTCCCCAAGCAACTTGTGCCCAGAACATCGCAAAAATTATTCCACCTAGCGTGAACACTGGAAAACCAATTGTTACCGCACGATAACAAATTTCATCTGTTAGTTCCAGATTGACATTTTTTAGAAATGGTTGAATGAAAGCAGCAATACGTTTTCTTAAAATGATTCGAGCAAGTCCGTACAAAAGCAGTCCTGCACCTAGTGACCATAGAAGTGTGTTCATTTTTTTGGCATTAACAATCCCCGGCATTTCTAAAGACACTTGAAATGTGCTTCCTTCTATAATCTTTCCTTCATTCGGAATAACTAGTGCTGGCATATTATATTTCATTGGTTCTTTTACTGCTTCACCTGCTTTGTCTACCCATGAAAACTGTGTTTCGTATTTTGTCACAGCAAAGACAGATGATACCGTAACAAAACCAAGTGTACTAATTAAACAATACAAAATAATTTCTAACCAAAGCGTACTTTTCGAACTAATATTTTGATTTACACTACGAATTAAATAAATTAATCCTGCCGCAAAACTAATGGATAAAATTGCTTCTCCAGCCGCAGCCGTTGTTACATGGATTTTTAACCAATTACTTTTTAATGATGGAATGAGCGGTTGAATATCTCTTGGAAACATACTTGCATAAGCTATAATAAGCATGGCAATTGGTAATGTAAATATGCCAAGAACACTCATCCGATATACAAAATACATAACAATGAATGCTCCTACAAGCATCATACCAAAAAATGTAGTAAACTCAAATAAATTACTAACAGGTGCATGCCCTGCCGCAATCCAACGTGTAATAAAGTAACCGATTTGCGATGCAAAACCTACAATTGTTACAATAATTCCGTATCTTGCCCAACGGTCTACACTTGTTTTTGCTCGTTTGTCACGAATAGAGCCACTGAAAAGAAACACGCCGATTAAATACAAGATAAAAGCAATAAATAGTAAATTACCGCTCAATTGTACCATCCGTCATTCCTCCTTTCTTATTTTCTAATTTATCCGCAGGCATCGGAATACTTGTCCCATTTAGGACAGTCTCTATTTCCTTCTTCATTCCGTACCAGTTTTTGTTTACATACGAAGCAACAAGCAATGTTTCTCCATTTCTTTTAAACCACATACGTCGATAATTCCAATACAGTCCTTGTATAACACCAATCATAAAAATAGTACCACCAACCGCCAAAACCCAAAGCGATAAATCACGATGTACCATTAATGCCGATACATTTCGTGTTTCCGCACTAACGAACTCCATTTTGTACTTATTTACACCTTCAGGTTCAACTGTTTGCTGAATCCCAACAAAACTTACTTCTCCCTTTGGGTTTTCTTTTGTAATCATTTTGAATACAAATGCTGGGTTGTTAGGAATTTTTGATTTTGTAGCTGGACCTCCTGATTCTTCAAAGAAAAAGTCTGGAAAATAACTTAAAATTTCTACTTTATTCCCATTCCCTAAATTATAGGTTGTTTGTGGATTATCCAATTCAATCGGCACTGTTCCTAATTGTTTTTTAGATTTTTTATCTATTAACTGAAATGACATCTTACTAAGTTCATTTTGCTTAAAATCCACTTGATATAAAGAATATTGATTATATTCTAATGGCTCATTTACACGCACACTAAATTTTTTGATTTCCTTTAACTGTTCATCTGCTCCCGTTACAGGGGCAACGTTTTCATAGAGTATAACATTTGTTTGATAATTTTTTGCTACCATCTTATTGCCAACTCTATCAAGTGCTTCTGTATATACTTCTTTTTCTTTTTCTTTATCGTATACTTCAAAAATAAATTTCTCGTTCTTTAAATAATATTTATCATTCGTCCCAGGGATAACCCTTGTTTCTCCCTCACGAATCCACATCGGCTCATCAATAACAACCCCAGGAATCATCCGAATCATCACACCAATAAAAAAAATAATTAATCCAGTATGATTGACATATGCTCCCCAACGAGAAAAACGATTTTTTTCAGCGAATATATTTCCTTGCTCTTCATATACTTTATAATGACGTTTTTTTAAATTTATTTTTAGTATTTCCATTGACTGTTCTAAGTTTGCAAGTTTTGTTTCTCCGAATAATCGCTGACGTTGCATAAATCGGTCATGTCGAGTAACGCCCTGGTTTTTTAAAGAACGGTACAAAGGAATAGCACGGTCAATACTAGCAATAATAATTGACACACAAAGCAAACCAATAATGATGGTATACCACCATGAAGTGTATGTGTTGTGCAAACCAAGTGTATAATAAATTTTCCCTAAAGCACCATATTCAGTTTCATAATACACAGATGGATCGGCAGTAGGAGGAATATACATTTGCTGTGGATAAATTGTTCCTACGGCAGATGCCACAAGCATAACAACAATAATAGAAACACCGATTTTAACAGACGAGAAAAAATTCCATATTCTATCAATTGTTGTTGTGGTATACGTTTCAGAACGGCGTGCTGCCCCGCCGTATCGCATATCCAAAATTTCTGTAGACTGTTCTACTAATGGATTTCCACACACTTCGCAGAGAACCGTTCCGATTGGGTTTACAAATCCACATTCACACTGAATATTCTTTTGTTCTTGTTTTTCTATTTTTTCCATTCATAAACTCCTATGGTTTAATGCTTTCCATGTAATTGGCAACTATTTCTTCAGTCATTTCACCAGTCGCAATTTTTTTAATCTTACCACTCTTGTCTATTAAAAAAGTTGCTGGCAGTACATTAATATTATAAGCAGTTTGCGTTTGACTTTGTTTATCAATAAGAATTGGGAAAGTTAGTCCATATTGTTTTGCGAATGATTCTACAGTCACTTTTGCTTCTCCAACATTCACAGTTAGAACGACAACATTCTTGTCTTTGTATACATTCCCTTGTTTCTCAATGTATGGCATTTCCTTTTTACAAGGCGGACAATACGTTCCCCAGAAATTAAGAAACACACCTTTTCCACGATAATTGGATAATTGATGCTTCTTCCCTTGCAAATCAACTATCTCAAAATCAGGTGCTGTATCACCAGTTTTTATTAAAGTCTTCTCTGCAACTAGATTTATATACACCGTATAGCCAATTGCACCAAACATAATGAGCAACAAAATAGTACGTATCCATAAACGTTTTTTTTTTCATTGATATTCTCCTAAAAATTTTTCTCACACCTATTTCATTATACAGATGCAACTTTAAAAAGGCTATCAAATGAACTACACACTGTTACATATATGATCCATATGTGACATTATTTACGTTCTGATTCTGCTAAGTTTCTTAAGCTTTTTACTTCATATGGCGTAAGTGGTCGATATTCTCCAGCATTTAATCCGTCTAATGTTAAAGATCCATAACGCTCCCGTTTCAGCTTAATGACTTGCTTGTTAATTGCTTCAAACATCCGTCTTATTTGGCGGTTACGTCCTTCATGAATTCTCAGTTCAATAATTGCTGTATTTTTTGCTCGATCTCCTGATAATAATTTTACCCTTGCTGAAGCCGTAGTTCTCTCACCAATATCTACACCACGTTCTAATTGTTGTAATTCATCTTTCGTTGGTATAGGACTCACTTTGGCAATATAATTTTTATCAATTCGATAACGTGGATGCATAAGCAAATTTGCAAACTCTCCATCATTGGTCATGATAAGTAATCCACTTGTATTATAATCCAACCGTCCAACAGGATAAATTCGTTCTTTTACACCTCGAAAAAAATCTGTTGCTACTTTTCGATTTTTGTCATCTGCCACACTAGAAATAACTCCTTGTGGTTTATAAAATAAATAATACACAGGCATCTCTCGAACAATTGGCATACCTTCTACTTCAATATTGGCATGTACCCCAACTTTCATGCCTAGTTCTGTAACAACTTTTCCATTAACTGTTACTTTTCCTTCTGTAATTAATTCCTCTGCTTTTCTTCGTGATGCAACTCCAGCATGAGCAATTACTTTTTGTAATCGTTCCATTCTACACCTCATCTTCTTTTCTATCATCTTATTTTTAACACACTTTTCGTATAGATTCAAAGAAAAAGGAGTTGCAGATAAGGAAGAGACAAAAATTTCTCCTTCCCTATCTGCAATATAAAATAAAATAGTTAACAAAAATTTGCTAAAAAACTTCCATATTCTACATAGAGAAATGAATATTTATCATCGTCCAAACATCAACACAACTAACACAAACGACAAAATAAAACTAAGGGCATCTGCCAACAAACCAACTTTCAAACTATCGCCCATTTTTTTCACACCAACCGCTCCAAAATAAACGGTTAATACATACAATGTTGTTTCTGTACTCCCTTGCATAGTTGATACAAGTCGTCCAATAAATGAATCAGGTCCATGTGTCGCAATTAAATCCGTCACAATTCCGAGTGAAGCATTTCCAGAAATTGGACGAATTAAAGCAAGCGGAACAATTTCTGCGGGCACACCAATTAAATTAAGCAACGGTTTTAATAATGATACAAAAAAATCTAACGCCCCCGCTGCTCGAAAAATCGAAATAGAAACGAGCATCCCAACTAAATACGGAATAACCGTAAAAGCAATTTGAATTCCTTCCTTGCCACCATCGACAAATGTTTCATATGTAGGAATTTTTTTGATTGTACCGTACAATAAAATAAAAGCAATAATACTCGGAATAAGCCAGAGAGAAATAAGTTGAATAATAGCCAATTATTTCCCTCCTTTCTTCCGTCTATAATAAAAGTAGCGATCAATCCAAATTGCTCCAATGGTTGACAAAAGTGAGGCAAGAAACGTTGCTCCAATAATTTCTCCGGGTGATTTAGAAGCGTAAGTCATACGAATAGAAATTACTGTAGCAGGAACAAGCGTAATTCCTGCTGTATTCATCGCTAAAAATGTAACCATTGAACGGCTTGCTTCTTCTTTATTATTGTTTAGTTTCTTTAACTCTTCCATTGCCTTAATTCCCATTGGTGTTGCCGCATTACCAAGCCCAAACATATTTGCCACCATATTAGAAACAATATAACCAAGTGCAGGATGATTTTCTGGAACATCTGGAAAAATAAGCCGCACCACTGGTTTGAAAATGCTAGCAATTTTTTTCATCAATCCAGATTGTTCGGCAATTTTCATTAATCCCAACCAGAAAACTAAAATGCTAATTAAGCCAATGCAAATAGTGACCGCTTCTTTCGCCCCATTAAACACTGCTACATTTACATCTTGAATTGTCCCGTGAATTGCACCATAAACAATGCCAATCAGTGCCATCGCAACCCAAATAATATTAACCATTCCATTGACCTATAAAACTAAATAAAGACTGCCACCATGATTTCTTTTCTTGTTGCACACCTTGTTTAAAAAAAATCGGAATGGATTGAACTAATTTTTCATGAAGATATATTTCTATTTTACCAACAACTTTTGGAACTAGTTGTTCATCTTTCCATTCTTTATGTGGCTGAATCATTTTTATTTCCAAACGCAACTGTTCTTCTTCGGCTTCTTTAAACGGATATGTAAATGATTGATTAACAAAAATTCTATTTCTATAAAAAGAATCTTGAACATTTTTAATCATTGTTTCCGTTTGAATCGTTTTTAATTTAAATGTTTGAAAGCCATGTTCATACATAAAAATATGATCGTTCCAATCACTTGGAGCATCAATTGTGACAGAAATTAAATCAAGCCCATCTTTAGAAGCACTTGTGACCAACGTTCTTCTTGCTAATTTTGTAAATCCTGTCTTTCCTCCAGTTGTATAATCATAAAACTCTGTTAGCAGACGATTTTTATTTTGCCAAGTTACATTTCGTTCTTTAGAATGATACGCTTTTGTCCCAGAAATTTTCCGAAACGTTTCATTTTGCATGGCATAACGCATGAGCAATGCCATATCATAGGCACTAGAATAATGTTTTTCATCATCTAAACCATGCGGATTAGCAAATGAGCTGTCTTTCATCCCAAGGTCTTTTGCTTTTTCATTCATTAACATGATAAATCCTTCAAGGCTTCCGCCAACATGTTCAGCAATCGCCACCGCTGCATCATTTCCTGAACGGAGCATTAGCCCATATACTAAATCTTCTAGTTTCATTTTCCGCTGAGCTTCTGGAATATCCCGTAAATAAATAGATGACCCTTCCGCATTGATTGCACGATTACTAATTTTCACTTCTTCATTCATTTTTCCTGATTCAACCGCCAAAATTGCCGTCATAATTTTTGTGATGCTGGCAATTCTTCTTCTTGCATGTGCATCTTTTGCATACAATACTCTCCCAGACACTTGCTCCATTAATACCGCACTTCTTGCACTCACACTTGCTTCTATTTTTGCTGGGCTTAGAGGAAGTAAGAGTACAATCATAAAAATAATTATCCACTTTCGCATAACATTCACCCTTTAACATTTTTGTACAAGTGTATGCAGATGATTGGACAATCATGAAATATGTATTTATCTTCTTACGACTTTTTAGTATACTGATAATGGAGGATAAAATTATGAAAATTTTAATTTTAGGAGCTTAAGGGGGTTTAGGTGGGGTGTTATATAAAAAACTTCAGCACACATCTACTTACGAAATAATCGGCACTTACTTAACAAACAAGAATGACTCTTTTCTGTTATTTGATCCAACAAATGAACAAAACTGTACCGAACTTATTCAAACAATCAAACCAGATGTAATTGTTTGGTGTCTAATGTCCTTTGTCAATGAAACATCACTTATAAAAAATACATTGTCACTTGTTCTTAGAAGTTTAGATGGACAAACAAAGTTTATTTACATTAGTATATAAATAACTCAGATACGAGTAAAAGGATAACCTTTTCAATACTGTACATCAAATTATAATTATTAGATAATTACAAAACAATGCCCTTATTACTCTGTACAAAAAGGGAGAGATTCATTTGTTTAAAAATATGAAAGTAAGAAGTAAACAGTTCCTACTCATTATTTTTTTTACAAGTACGCTCATTTCTGTTGTTAGTGTACGCGGCTTCACGATGAATAACTTATCTAAAGACTCAGATGGATTGTATCAACAACGTTTATTACCAGCGGTTGCTTTTGGAAAGTATCGAGCAAATAACCGTGAAATTGAATTAACGGTGTTTCAATCAATACAAATAACTACGCAAGAAGAAACAACAAAACTTACTCAAACTATCAATACTTTACTTGTTGAGAATGAAAAGTTCTTGCTGAATTTTTTGAATAAACCAACAACAAAAACAACAACAGATGAGGAAAAAAATTCCTTACCCAAATTATAAATATTTATGCTCCTTATAAACAAGCAATATTGAACACATTAAGTTTACGTGTTCATAACAAAAATGCTGAAGCTTTGGCATTATGGAATGAACAAAGGGGGATGGCTAAAGACGGAATTGCTGTACCTGAGAAATAATAAGAAAATTTAAAAAAGTGAACGGGACAAAAGGGGTAAAAAAACACTCCGATTGCCCCGTACATTTCACTAAAATCTTTTGTCTCCTCCTATTTTTTTATAAAAAAAAACACAATATTACTTACAAAGTCTACTCTACTATCTTCTATTATCCTCATCAAAATTCTCAAAAAACAAATCGGTTTCTTTTTCTTCATCCTCCATAGAAAGTTCTGCAAGTATTGGAAGTTCCTTAATTGTCTTCAAACCAAAATAGTCTAAAAATCTTGCGGTTGTTCCGTACAAAATAGCTCGTCCTTGCCCTTCTGCTCTACCTACTTCTTTAATTAACGCCTTTGCTACAAGTGTATGAATTGGTTTTTCCGCTTTTACTCCACGAATTTCTTCAATTTCCCCTCTTGTAATTGGTTGTTTATACGCAACAATTGATAATGTTTCTAGTGTCGCTTGTGAAAGTGAACTAGCATTTGGCATTTCTACCAATTTCTGTAAATATGTCGCACATTCTTTTTTTGTAACAAATTGGTATACTCCAGCTATTTCAATCAATGTAATTCCTCTATTTGATGTACTACATTCTGTTTGAAGTTCCGAAATAAGTGCAAGAACTTTTTTTTCATCTATTTCCATTGTCATTACTAATTGCTTGAGTGATAATCCTTCATCCCCAGCAGCAAATAGTAATGCTTCCATAATTGCCTTTAATTCCACTAGCTTGCCTCCCGGTACAAAATAAATAAATTGGCGAAATTACCTTCTTGTTCTATATCAATCGCATTTTTTTTCAATAGCTCTAGTATCGCTAAAAAAGTAATAATCATATGCCCTTTTTGAAGATATGGGAATAAATCAGAGAAAGACTTACGCTTTGTCCGCTTTAATTCTTTCAATACTTCATTCATTCGTTCATCTATAGAAATATCTTGTCTAGCTACTTTCATTTGTAGCGGCTTTTGTAATTTTTTTCGTGCCAATAGTTTTTGAAAGGCACTTAATATATCATACATATTTATATGAAGTGGTTGATTTTCAGGTGGAATTTGTATATCTAGTGGTAGCCTTGAAAAAAGTAATGCCCGTTCTCCTTCTAACTTTTTTAAACCTTGAGCCGCTTCTTTATACTTTCGATATTCTAGTAATTTTTCCATTAGTTGTTCTCTTGGATCTTCTTCTACTAATTCATCTTCTATCAATAATTCTTCTCTTTTTGGCAGAAGCATTTTGCTTTTAATCGCTAGAAGTGTTGCCGCCATTACTAAATATTCACTAGCTACATCTAGTTCTAATTGTTTCATCGTTTGAATAAATTCCATATATTGTTCTGTAAGCTGTGCCATTGGAATATCATATATATCAATCTCGTAACGATTTGTTAAATGAAGTAGCAAATCCAGTGGTCCTTCAAATGAATCTAGTTTTACATTGTATTGCATTACTCATCACCCCATTTTAGTATAGTACACTAAATCATTAGCAACTACACCATTTTTTTAAAAGCATGGTTTGGAAAATTGGAATCCTTGGTTAACTTCATGGAATAGGTCTTCAATAATTGAAAAATTTTCTGAGTAAAGAAAAATAAAACTTGTGTTACAATGGACGAAAGAAATCATAATAGCATGCTGAGGGAAAGCAGATGAAAGCACTTGTTTTTGAAAAATTTGGTGGACCAGACGTACTTAGCTACAAAGAAATTCCTAATCCAACAATCAATGATAATGAAATATTAGTACGAATAAAAGCTATTGGCTTAAATTTCGCAGATGTCTATAGAAGAAAAGGAAACTATCATCTTGTTGGTAAACCTCCATATATTTTGGGCTATGAAGGGGCAGGTATAGTAGAGCAAGTTGGAAAAAACGTGACAAACTTAAAAGTTGGAGATCGCATAGGGTTTGCAGATGTTCCATTTGCTAATGCAGAATTAGTTGCAGTTCCCACCGATAAAGCAATACCGATACCCGAAAAAATACCTTTTGAAACAGCTGCATCGGTATTACTCCAAGGATTGACTGCTCATTATCTAACAAAAGATAGTTATAAGATTAAGAGAGACGATTTCGTCTTAATACACGCTGCAGCTGGAGGTGTTGGGCAGTTACTTGTACAAATATCGAAGTTGCTAGGCGGAACAGTTATTGGCTTAACATCTTCAACCGAAAAAGCCGAGGTTTGTAAATCTATTGGAGCAGATTTTGTATTTTTATATGATACTGCCTGGTGTGAAGAAGTTAAAACTGTAACAAATAATCTTGGTGTACATGTTGCTTATGATTCTGTTGGTTCTACTTTAGCAGAAAGCTTTCAAGCGACCCGAACTTTTGGAACAGTTGTATTCTACGGGATGGCAGGTGGCGATCCTGATCCAGTAGACCCTCGTATATTAATGGATACTTCCAAAACACTCACGGGCGGAGACCTTTGGAATGTTCTAACTTCATATGAAGAAAGGAAAATTCGCTCACAACAATTGTTTGAATGGATTATGACTGGGAAACTTAAAGTAGCAAATCCTACTACATTTTCACTAAAAGATGGTGCTTATGCACACAAATTAATCGAAAGTCGAAAAAGTGCAGGGAAAATTTTATTGATTCCATGATAGTACATTGTTGTTGAACTTGTATTTAATGCTTATGACAATAGAATATTACTTGTGAACTACTCTCTACTTAGCTACGTTTAAAGTCGGAGAATTCTTGGGAAAATCGTTTAGAAAGAGGGAAATTCTTCATGTATCCTAAAGCCTACATTGATTATTTACTTCATTTTCATTGTGATAGAGATTATTTTGAGTGCCATGAAATTTTGGAAGAATATTGGAAAGAAAAACCAAAAGAGGAAAGGGATTTAGTTCTTGTTGGGCTCATTCAAATTGCTGTAGCTCTCTATCATGAACGGCGTGGAAATCTAAGTGGAGCAACCAAAATGATAAGAAAAGCAATTAATTCACTTGCAAAGGAACACACTGCACTCTTTGCTTTACATATTCATGCAGATGATCTTTTGGAAATACTTGCAAAAAGGTATAACCAAATAGGAAATCTCCCCTTTAATGATTTACAGATTCCTCTCTATGAATCGCTACTAAATTATTGCAAGGAAGAAGCTATTAAACAACAACTTATTTGGAATACTCCATCATCAGAGGATTCTTTTCTATTAAATAAACACATATTGCGTAATCGAAATGAGGTAATAGAATAAAATTAGAGGCTGTGATAAAAGGGGTAAAAACACCCCGATTGTCACAGCCTCATGAAATTTCTCATAAAAGACTTCTGTCCCACCCATTAATCTCTTGCAAATTCTTATTTTCCTCGAATCTTATTTACATTTTTCCACAAAATCAGCTGTTAGTTTGTCTCCCGTTATAGTGAAATCTATATAAATTTCCTTTAACGCTTTAATCATCTTATTGCCAATTCCATTTCCACGATGAGAGGGAAGAACACTAACATGTCTGATGATAACTGTTTGTCCATCCATTTCAACACCAATAAGACCACGAATATTATCTTTCTCGTCTTTCCATAAAAATAAATTTCGATCTTCTTTAGCATCATACTTCTTAATCGTTTTCTGTAGTTCTTTTAAATCTCGTTCTTCTGGCATAAATGACAGCAGACCCATAGCAATTTTTTTGTGACTCTTTCGATAACGTACCAACATATGCTTTATATGCTCCTTCATTCATACCCTATATACTTTGTATTATATATGGTTATCTGCTTTTTTCAAGTTATTTTCTAAAACTAGGATAGTTGTTGAAAAAAGCACCACCGATTATCCCCCAAAACTCGTGTTTAGGATTGGTTGCTACAACAAAAAATCAATGTTTTTGCACATCATCTATTCCACTTAAAACTCTACAAAAGACTTCTTATACGGAAACTTCTATTTTCATTCTTGATAGTGAATATTTTGCTTTTGTGGGCGGCTCCCCAGACTCATCACTATCTAACTTTAAAGCGACTTATAGCTGTTTGCATTTCTGTTGCTACGTTCGCCAACTCATTGGACATACCATTCATATCATCAATAACTACTAATTGATTATTTGTAGCTAAATTAACATCTTCTGTATAATGTTCCGTTAAGTGTGCAACTCCTGCTAGTTGTTGAATAGATGTTGCAATTTCTTTAGAGCCTTCTGCCATTTTTTCAGTACTGGAAGAAACGTTTAAAATCTCTTCATTTACTTTTTCAACTGCAGTAACAATTGCTTGTAAAGCTTCTCCTGTTCGCTCAATAAGTATTTGTCCTTTTTCAGTTTGCTTTAGACCTTCATTCATTGAATGAACAGTAGCCTGTGTATCCTTTTGAATTTCTGTCGTTAATTTAGTAATTTGATCTGTTGAATTTTTTGTTTGTTCAGCTAGCTTTCTCACTTCGTCTGCAACAACAGCGAAACCTTTTCCGTGTTCACCCGCTCTAGCTGCTTCAATCGCAGCATTTAATGCTAACAGATTTGTTTGTTCCGCAATAGCCGTAATAAGTTCCGTCATCTGACTAATTTCACCAGAGCGAACACTTAATTGTTCAATCAGTTTTGCTGCAGAACTCACTTGTTCATTAATCGTAATCATTTGTTCGATTGATTCTTTTACTAATGAATGACCTTTCGTTGCTTCAGCATATGTTTCTTTTGATTTCTCAGATACTATTGTTGAATTTCCTGCAACAATCTGTAATTTACTAGACATATCTTCTGATGATATAACACTTTCTTCAACAACTTTTAGTTGCTCTTCAATTCCTCTTGTTGTATCTCTCATCAAGTTTACAATTGTATCCGTAGAATCTGCAGCTCCTTGCATACTTGCTGTCATCTCTTCAGCAGATGCAACAACATGATCAGCAGCAAAAATCGTTTGCTCCACAATGTTCTTAAACTCAAAGGTCATTGCATTAACTACTTCTTCTATTTCTAATGTTTCATCTTTCACATGTAGATGAACACGCTCCGTTAAATCACCTTCTTGCACTTTACGAAGACTTTTTACTAAACGCTTAATAGTATTCATTAAATTAAAGTATAAAGAAAAGAACAAATATACTTCTAACAAGTTGGAAAGAATAACAAGAGTAATAGTTATAAACTGCGTTTTATATTCATCAGCTAAGCGGCTATTAAAATTGTTATTTATAACTTCTTTATTCTTGTCCATTGTGGAATATAGTTGATCAATTGTTTTTGTTGCATCCTCAAAAAATTTCGAGGCATTCATTGTAATCTTTTCTGGTTTTAATACTTCATCTTCAATTGTCATTTTAATATGATTTAACAAATCATTAATTTGTGAAAAAGAAGAACCTAATTCTTCTTTTAATTCAGAAGAAGAGTTAAGTACAAATGAGATATCAAATGTTGTTTCATTTTGTTGAGCCGACAAATCTTTGAGCAAGTTTTCAATTGTAATTCGCTCATTACCTGTCAGTTTCCCATCTATAACATAGGCTGATACTGTTGCACGAATAATTCCCATTTTTTCGCTTAGTTCCAAGAAATTTTTTGTATTCAAGTTAAGTAGCATATTTGTATCTAGTTCCCAATCTAGTGTCATTCCAGATATATTCGCTATTTGACGGTCAAGATATAATAATTTACTAATGATTTCTGTATGTTTCTTTTTTGTTTCATCAGTAGTTAGCGAAGTCATGGAACTAGAAAGCGTTGACCACGTATTAGTGATTTCTGCTACTTTTCCATCTGTTTGGAAATCTTCTTTATATTTTTCATCTACTTCTTTTAATTTTGCGATGGAAGTTTCTAATTCTTTTTTATTCTCGTCAAACTTTGCCAAGGCGGATGTATCACCACTTAAATATACAAAAGACAAACCACGAGATTTTTGCAGCTTCTGTATTATTGGTTGTACTACACCAATATATTCAAAACCCTTCGTCTCTTTTTCTATAAATTTTCCATCCTCGATTGAAGAAATCGCTAATTGAGTTGCGGCAATGAGATATGGAATCATGAATACAATCATCATAAGTGTAAATTTAGTCTTATAATTTACACGACTCATGAACCACAATCCTGGATTCAGAATTTTTTTAAACACGAAAAACTCCTCCTTATCATTCTACTTAAACTTGTCAGCAGCAAAAAAGAACCAATAAAATGTTCCCCATCCAAGAGATAATCCTAGAAGAATACCAAACCACGTTAAATTTCCTAATCTTTTCACTAAATACCACCTCTATTAGAAATGGATAATCTAACGAATTTCCTATAAATCCGATGATTATCCATTTTATTTACTGTAAAATTATCCTAATACTTTCACTGCCTTCATAACATCTCCGTTACTCATTTCAAGTGCCACTTCAAGTCCTTCTGTTACTTGTCCAAATACCGTATGTTTTCCGTCTAAGTGTGGTTGATTTTTGTGGACAATAAAAAATTGACTAGAACCTGTATCTTTTCCTGCATGAGCCATAGACAAAGACCCTGGAATATGTTTGTATGGATTTCCTTCTGTTTCACATTTGATGTTGTAACCAGCATCTCCCATTCCACTTCCATCAGGACAACCCCCTTGACTCACAAACCCTGGAATAACTCGGTGAAAAGTCAAACCATCATAGAAACCTTCTGTTGCTAATTTTTCAAAGTTTGCTACTGTATTTGGTGCTGCATCTTCATACAATTCAAATTCAATTTTTTTACCATTTTCCATAATAATAGATCCTTTTTTCATTTCAACAATTCCTACTTTCTTTCTTTATATTTGACAGTGACTATTCTACTACATTTTTAAGATATTTAACAGTAGTAAATAATTAGGGGGTTTTTATTTATTTTTTCATCACCAATCACTTTACTTCTATATTTTGGGTTTACAGTATAAAATGTACATGCATAAAAAAAATTCGGAGGTTTTACAATGAAAAAATTTGTACAAGCTATAGTACTTGGAAGTTTTCTACTTATCCCAGCAATTACCTATGCAGATTCTGCTCCCGGTGATATCATCGTTACGCTTGGAGGAAATTTATCTGACACACAAAAGCAAACGGTACTAATAGAAATGAAAGCACCTGAGAATGCCCAAACAATTACTGTTTCTAATGATGAAGAAAAAAAATATTTAGGTGGAGTTATTCCGCAAGCTCAAATTGGAACAAAATCTATTTCTTCTTCGATGATTACAATTGGCGAAAAAGATTCGGGACTGAGCGTAGAAAGCCATAATATTAATTGGGTGACAAATGATATGTACACAAATGCTCTCATTACCGCTGGAGTAAAGGATGCAAAAATTTATATTACTGCTCCATTTGAAGTGTCTGGTACTGCCGCTCTTACTGGACTAATGAAAGCATATGAATTATCATCTGATAAAGTAATTCCAGATGAAGTAAAAAAAGTTGCCAATGAAGAAATGGTACAGACCGCTGAACTTGGACAAACAATCGGAAATGATAAAGCAGTTGCACTGTTAGCTGGAATTAAAGAAAAAATGGCAGTTCATGCCCCACAATCAGATGCAGAACTAACAACAATGATTACAGAAGTCGCTAAGCAAAATGGGATTACATTATCAGATTCGGATGTAAATAATTTAGTTTCCTTATTTAATAAAATGAAAGACGTTAATATTGACTGGAGCCAAGTTACTTCACAAATAGACCTTGTAAAGGGAAAACTACAAGCATTTATTAATTCCGAAGAGGGACAAAGTTTCTTTCAAAAAATAAAAGAGATTCTTAGTGGTATTTGGAATTCCATTTTTGGTAAGTAAAACCTTACTTTCACGAGATTTTAGCAATCAAATGCTACACAAAGATGGGGCAATTGGGGTGTTTTTACCTCTTTTGTCCCATCCTTGTGTTATAATAGATTCTATTCTTAAGGAGTGAGCACATGGTTAATTATCCAAATGGAAAATCGTACAAAACAGCCTTTATTCCTAAAGCACCTGAAATTAATTATGGCAAACGTGGAATGACACTAGAAGCTGATTTGAACGAAACAAATCTATATTATCTGGAGCAAGGAATTGCCGCCATCCACAAAAAACCAACACCAGTCCAAATTGTTCATGTTGATTATCCAAAACGAAGTGCGGCAGTTATTAAAGAAGCCTATTTCAAACAAGCATCTACGACTGATTATAATGGGGTATATAAGGGGAAATATATTGATTTTGAAGCGAAGGAAACAAAAAATACTACTTCCTTCCCGCTACAAAATTTTCATAATCATCAAATCGAACATATGCAACGTGTTGTAGACAATGGCGGCATTTGCTTTGTTATTTTGCGTTTTACAGAACTGAATGAAACCTATTTACTAGAAGCAACTCATTTACTATCCTATTGGAAAAGACATACAGATGGTGGACGAAAATCAATAACAAAAGAAGAAATTTCTTCTCTAGGATTTATCATTCCTCAAAGTTACCATCCACTGCTTCCTTATATACACATTATTGAGCAATTGTATTTTCTTGAAAATAGTTAACACAAATGAGAAACTAATAGTGTTTTAGTTTCTCTGATTTAGAAAGGTAGGAAATATTATGACTGAACAAAATTCTCGTACTACACGAAAACAAACTACAACTTCTGCGAAAAAGAAGAAATCTATCCTTAAAACAATGCTTCTTATGACACTTTTATTTTGCGTACTTGGGCTTACAGGAGCTGGAGTAGCTTTTGCAATTGTTGTAAAAAATGCCCCCCCTCTTAATGAAGCATTACTCAAAGATTCTTTAGCTTCAACTATTTATGATAAAGATGGCAAACAATTAATGACACTTGGACATGAAAATCGGACATTTGTTCCGTACAAAAATATTCCAAAAGTTTTAGAAGATGCCGTATTAGCTGTGGAAGACTCGAGATTTTATGAACATAAAGGATTTGATATTATTCGTTTTGGTGGAGCTGTGTTATCTAATATTACAAGAGGATATGGTTCAGAAGGCGGAAGTACTATTACTCAACAATTAGCGAAGAACGCTTTTCTAACAAACGAAAAAACACCTACTCGAAAAATTCAAGAGTTATGGTTATCCTTTCAAATGGAGAAAAAGTATACAAAACAACAAATTTTAGAAATGTACTTAAACAAAATTTTCTACTCCACAGGGCCAGCTGGATCAAAAGCAATTTATGGAGTGGGCACTGCAGCAAATGTTTATTTTGGCAAAACGGACTTGCGAGATTTAACATTACCAGAAGCGGCAATGCTTGCTGGCTTGCCACAAAGTCCAACTAGATTCAATCCATTTAAACATCCAGAAGCAGCGGAAAATCGCCGCAATATCGTTCTATCACTTATGATAACAAATAATTTTATTACAGATTCAGAAGCAGAGTCTGCAAAAAATGTATCTGTTACATCTATGTTGACCAAAAAGAAACAAACAACAAATACGGATGTTACTTATGACTCATTCATTGATCAAATTGCCTCAGAAGTAGAAAAGAAAGCAAACCTTGATATTTTTGCATCTGGATTAAAGATTTACACAACCATTGATCCAGATGCCCAAAAATATGTGAATACACTAATGAATAGTGATAAATTAATTTCTAAAAAGAAACCACTCTTTCAATCAGGAATTGCTCTGCTTGATACAAAAACAGGCGAAATTCGGGCATTAGGTGGAGGACGTAACAAAGAAGGCATAGAGCGTGGCTTTAACTATGCTATTGATACAAGAAGACAACCAGGTTCGGCTATTAAACCTATTTTAGATTATGGGCCAGCTGTCAACTACTTAAAATGGTCAACGTACCATAAAATTGTAGATGAACCATACGCATACTCTGATGGTACACCAATTAAAAATTCAGATAGTAAACATCTCGGTGCTATTACGATTCGTACAGCACTAGCAAAATCTCGAAACATTCCTGCTATCAAAACATTACAAGCTGTTGGAATGGATCGTGCAAAACAATTTGCAAATAATCTTGGACTAGAACTAGACAAAATGTATGAATCATACGCTGTTGGGGGGCTGGATAAGGGAGTTTCTCCACTGCAAATGGCAGGTGCGTACAGTGCATTTGGAAATGAAGGAATTTATAATACACCACATGCTGTTGATAAAATTATCTTTCCAGATGATAAAGAGATTAGCCTGTCACCTATACCAAAAGTGACAATGAAAGACTACACTGCATTTATGATTACGGATATGTTAAAAACTGTTGTTCAATCTGGAACAGGAACAGCCGTCAATATCCCTGGTCTACATATAGCAGGAAAAACAGGCACAACAAACTTTGATGGAAAAATAAGAGACAAATACCATTTCACAAAAGCAGATGTTCCTGATAGCTGGTTCGTTGGCTATACACCAAACTATACCGCCGCTGTTTGGACGGGATTTAGTAAATTAAGTGACACATCCTATTTGTCAAAGGATGAACAACGTATTTCAAAAAATTTATTCAAAGAGTTACTTTCACATGTGGATCATAAGAAGGAAGATTTCAAACAGCCAAATAGTGTTATTAAAATTGCTATGGTAAAAGGGACAAATCCACCTGTTCGAGCAACAGGCACATCAAAAAGTGGTGTGATTTATGAATATGCTGTTAAAGGGACAGAAGAGGAAGTAGTTGAGGAAAAAACTCCAGAACTCGAAACTTTGTCACCTATTTCTAACTTACAAGGTAAATATGATAAAGAAACAAAATCTATCTCTCTTACTTGGGATTATGAAAAAAAAGCCCCAACTGATAGCACATTACCAGCACCAACAGAGACAATTTCATTTGAAGTTAAACAATTTAAAGATGAGGTCGAAATTAACTCCGTTGTCACGACAACTGAAAAATCTATTACCATTCCAAATATTGAAGTTGGTGGTATATATAAATTCGAAGTGCATGTCGTTCGAGCAGAAGATAGTGCAAGAAGCACAGCACAATCAATTTCAGTTGATTTAACTGCCGAGAAACCACCTGAAGTAACACCAAGTACAGAAAATCCCAATGGTGGAACTAATGGAGAAGGAGATGGTACTACTCCTATTGATAATGGAGATACTTCAAACGGTGAGAATAGCGGTTCAACTGGAACAGACAATAATTCAACTGATGAAAATACACCTACTAAACCAACTGACTCAAACACACCATCTACTGGATCTGGTACAACTAAACCCCCAGATGATAGTAGCAGTGTAACAACACCAACTGCACCAACAACACCCGGCGTAACAAAGCCAACAGCACCAATAAAGCCTAGTAACTAAATTTTAAGAAATTTTTAGTAAAACGAGGATGGGACAAAATGGGCAAAAAACACCTCATTTTCCCATCCTCGTGTAGTATTTAGTTGCCAAAATTCTGCAGATTTATGTTTTAGCTTCATTTTATAGGATCTTAATGACCATTTATTTCACAAGAACGGGACAGTCGGAATTCTTTTCTCCAACTGTCCCGTTCCTCATTTTTATTTGTTTTTCATGGTTAATTGTTTATAAAAGTTTTTCTCTAACTCCTCGAACAACTGTGATAATTGAACAAAAGAAGGATACATATCACACCGCTCAACTATAAATTGCAAACGCTCCTTATAATTAATCGGGGCAATACTTAATTTTTCCTCCAATAATAAAGAACACACTTTTTTTCCATTAAGCCAATGTAAAGCACAAATCATGTAAGAAAGTCCAATAACCATTGGTTGTTTTGCTTTCTTACGCTGGCGATTTTCAAATGCTTGATGGATGGTTTGTTTAAGATTATCCCACTGCGTTAGAACAATTGGTATTGTTTCCTCAATTCTCTCCCATGGTCTATCTATTTCAGTTATGTCGTAATAAAAATAAAACTCTTTCATTGCCAATGGAAATTCTTTTTCAAAAATATCAACTTGTTCCTCTTCTTGAAAAAACAATGGATGCAAAAAAGTTGTTGGAATGCGAATCATTTGCTCACATCCTTCATCCGTTTCTTTCCTTCTCTACATAAAGAAAGTAATGGACAACTTTCACATTTTGGTGACTGTGCCTTACAATGATATCTTCCAAAAAAAATTAAATGGTGATGTGTGATTGACCATTCTTCTTTTGGTATTTTTTTCATCAATGCTTCTTCCACTTCTACAACAGAATCTTTTAAACGACAAAAAGCAAGTCTTTTACTTACCCTTTCCACATGTGTATCAACCGCAATAGCTGGAACGCCAAAGGCAACGGAAACAACAACATTTGCTGTTTTTCTCCCTACTCCTGCTAAAGTCATTAACTGTGCATGAGTTGTTGGAACCTCTCCATTATATTCAGTTAGCAATGTGTTACATAACGATTGAATATTTTTTGCCTTATTGCGGTATAAACCAATAGAGCGAATGTCTTCCATCAATTCTTCTACAGGAACTGCAATATAGTCTTCTGGTTTTGTGTATTTTTGAAATAATTGTTTTGTGACTTTATTAACGAGTACATCTGTACACTGTGCTGATAAAACAACCGCAATCAATAGTTCAAATGGATTTTTATGAACAAGTTCACATTCTGCATTTGGAAACATTTTCGCCATCTCTTCTAAACAAAAATGGATTTGTTTTTTTGACAGCATATTTATTCCTCCAACCAATTATAAAACGGGACAGTTCGTACATATTCTTCTGAGGACGATTCATCAGATTTACGTTGTGATTGGCGAAATTTTCTTCCACGCTCTTTTGCTTGTTCTGCTGTTTTTACACCATTTTTCTTCCATTCAAGCAGAATGGAGTCTATGTATTTAAAACTCATTTTTCCAGATAATACTGCTTCTTGTAATGCTAGTTTTACAATGATTGGATCATGTTCATCTTGCTCAAGCCATGCAACTAGTTTTTCACATTCCAACGGTGATAGTGAGCGTCCAAACTCAGCTTCAAATAAAGAATACATATTTATTTCTGCCTGTTGTTGTTCTCCCCTCTTTTTCTCCGCTACTTCACTCACTAAAAGGTTAGCTAATTGCTCCCATAATGGAGTTAACGAAAAAATAGTTATGTTACCATCATCTTTCATTGCTAAAAATCTTCGTTGCACTAAACGATGCATATCACTCATGCATTCGTCTTCATTCATTGCCATCCTTGCTGCTATTTCTGTTGGGGGCGGAAATTTCACACCACTCTCAATAAAAGAATGGAAGTGAATAATCATAACTAACTCTTTTTCATTTAGTCCAAGTCGATGATAGTTTTGTAATAATAATTTTGGAATAGCAATACTCCCTGAACGTAGCCATTCAATCATGGAATTCTTATTCATTTGTACTCTCCTTTACTTTAATCCATAAAACAGGCGGGGCAAGCCCCACCTGTTTTATGGATATAAACGATTCAATAAACGTGGAAATGGAATTGCTTCTCTAACATGTTCGGTTCCAGAAATCCAAGCAACTGTACGCTCTAGTCCAAGACCAAATCCTGAATGCGGAACAGAGCCATAACGGCGTAAGTCTAAATACCATGCATACGTATCTAATGACAAACCATGTTCGAGAATACGTTGTTTTAATAAATCGTAATCATGGATCCGTTGTGAACCGCCAATAATTTCCCCATATCCTTCTGGAGCAATTAAATCGGCACATAATACGACTTCTTCCCGTCCTTTTACTGGCTCCATATAAAACGATTTAATTTTTGTTGGATAATGCGTAATAAATACTGGTTTCTCAAAACTCTCAGCAATTGCCGTTTCATGCGGTGCACCAAAATCATCACCCCACTCAATATCATCAAAACCTTTGTCTTTTAAAAATTTAATGGCATCATCATAAGAAATGCGTGGGAATGGTGCTGTGATTTGTTCAAGTTTCGTTGTATCACGTCCTAGAATTTTTAATTCTAATGTACAATTTTTTAGTGCAGATTGAACGATATGCGACACATAATTTTCTTGTACTTGTAAATTTTCTTCAAAGTCACAGAACGCCATTTCTGGCTCAATCATCCAAAATTCAATTAAGTGACGGCGTGTTTTTGATTTTTCTGCTCGGAAAGTTGGTCCAAAGGAAAATACTTTTCCAAGTGCCATTGCCCCCGCTTCCAAATGTAACTGTCCACTTTGTGACAAGAAAGCATCTTCTTCAAAATATTTTGTATGAAATAATTCCGTTGTTCCTTCTGGTGAACTACCTGTTAAAATTGGCGGGTCTAATTTCACAAATCCATTAGATTGGAAAAACTCATATGTAGCCCGAATAATTTCATTACGAATTTTCATAATTGCATGTTGGCGTTTGGAACGTAACCATAAATGACGATGATCCATTAGAAATTCTGTGCCATGTTCTTTTGGGGTAATTGGATAATCAACTGCTTCCTGAATCACTTCCACTTTTGATACCGCTAACTCGTAACCAAATGGAGAACGTGTATCTTCACGAACTGTTCCAGTTACATACATCGTAGACTCTTGGGTGATTGCTCTTATTTTTTGAAACGCATCATCTCCCACAAATTCTTTCTCGACAACTCCTTGCATAAATCCAGAACCATCACGGAGTTGTAGAAAAGCAATTTTTCCACTGGAACGCTTATTGGCAAGCCATGTTCCAATTACTACTTCTTGTCCAACATATTTACTTACTTCGGCAATTGTTGTTTTCATATTTTTCTCCTTCATACTTATACTAATTCATTTGTTTGTTCTATTATTTGTAAAAGTTCATCTACATTCTTAAATAACTCGTCATATTCCACATCAAAAGACGTGCTTTGAAAATGCTCTAACCACTGAACGGCAAATGTTTTTACCCCTGCACTTTTTCCTGCTCGTATATCAGCAACACTATCACCAATAAATGGCATTGTATCTGCTAATGTTCCATCAAAATCAAATAAAATAGCCTTTAACAAGATTATTTCTCCTTTTATACAGAAAGATTTTTTGTACTATTTCACGAATATGTTGCTGGAACGGAAGTATTTCATGTGGCTGAGAAAAAAGGGGCATTTCTTGTCCCTTTTTTCTCAGCCACACTTTATTTTTTTACAAATTCAGCTATACGTGCAACTGCTTTTTCTAATGCTTCGAGTGAAGTTGCATACGACAAACGAATATAATCATCTGCTCCAAAACCTGAACCTGGAATAACGGCAACATTTGCTTCTTCTAGTAGTGCTGTGGAAAAATCTTCAACAGAATTATACCCTAATTTTTTCGCTGCTTCACTGGCATTTACAAATAAATAGAAAGCTCCTTGTGGTTTAATACAAGTGAATCCTTCGATTGCTACAACTTTGTCATAAATTTTATTTAAGCGATCTTCAAAGGCTGTACGCATTTCCGTTACGGCGTTTTGTGAACCGTTATATGCTTCAATTGTTGCGTATTGAGCAATTGAAGTTGGATTAGATGTGCTATGGCTTGCTAAATCGGTCATTGCTCGAATAATTTCTTTATTTCCAGCCGCATAGCCAATTCTCCAACCAGTCATCGAATGTGATTTAGATACACCGTTAATAATAATTGTTTGAGCCTTTAACTCTGGTGAAATTTGAGCAATGGATACGTGCGTATGACCACCATATACAAGATGTTCATAAATTTCATCAGAGATTACTAAAATATTATGTTTTAAACATACATCGCCAATAGCTGCTAGTTCTTCTTTACTGTAAATCATTCCTGTTGGATTGCTTGGTGAATTAATAATTACTGCTTTTGTTTTTGAAGTAATCGTATATTCTAATTGTTCTGGTGTGATTTTAAACTCATTTGCTTCTGTTCCTTCCACATATACAGGAACCCCATCTGCTAATTTCACTTGTTCAGGATAACTCACCCAATATGGAGTTGGAATAATTACTTCATCACCTTCATCCAAAATCACCTGAAATAATGTGTACAAAGCGTGTTTTGCTCCAATACAAACAATGATTTCATTTGCTGTATATGTTAGTTGATTATCTCGGATGAGTTTGTCAATAATTGCTTTTTTTAAAGCTGGCAAACCACCAGATGGCGTATATTTTGTATACCCTGCGTGCATGGCATCTACTGCCGCCTTCATAATATTTTCAGGCGTATTAAAATCCGGCTCACCTGCACCAAGTCCGATGATATCTTTTCCTGCTTCTTTCAATTCTTTTGCTTTTGCCGTAATTGCGAGTGTCGATGAAGGCGTTAATGCTTGAACTCTTTTAGCTAACATAAAAATCCTCCCTATAACGTAATATGCATATATTTTGAACCATTTTGCCAGTATATGTAGTAAAAACTATACTTTCCTTGCTCATTTATATAAGTTAATTCCCAAAGAGGTTGTTCTTTTTCCATCCCTAACTTCACGGAGATAATTTCTTTTGAGCGATAATCTTTTTTTAAGCTGGCAATTGCCTGTTGCTCAGAAATCCCTTCACTTGCTAGTTTAGTTATTACAGCATTTGTTTTTTTATTGATCCAAACAAGTACATTTTTATTGTCACTATTTTTCCCAGTGACAACAATATGGGCTTCATTTCCATAAGATACATAGGCTTTTTCAACTATTTGCACACTATTTTTTTCGGCAATCTCTATTCCTTTTTCTACATCTGTATATTTAGGAGATATAGATGTGTGATACGTTGCAGCACCCACAACTATGACTAATACAAATAATAGAGCAATAATAGCCAGCACTTTTTTTATCATTTATTTATTCACTTCTTACATATGATTTATTTTACACTCATTTATCATAGCAAAAATTAGTCATATCCGCAATGTCCATTATTTTAACCATTCCTCCACCCGATAAAGTAATAAAGAAAGCGGTTCTTCGTATACACGTACTTTTGGAATCGACTGTAAAAATTGATTGCCATAAGATGACTGCGTAATTCGTTTATCAAATACAAAAATAACACCTTTATGATTTTTAGAGCGAATCAACCTCCCAAACCCTTGTTTGAATCGTAAAATAGCTTTCGGCAATGACACATCATAAAACGGATTTCCCCCAAGTGCTTTTACTTGTTTACTTTTAACAACAAAAAATGGATCAGTTGGTGGAGAAAATGGCAAGCGAACGATGACAATGCAAGATAAATTTTCTTCGGGCAGGTCTACGCCTTCCCAAAAGGAACTTGTACCAAACAAAATCGCTTCATCCATCTGTCGAAACGTCCTTACTAATTTTGTTGTACTCCCAGAACTTACTCCTTGAGCAATTAAAGAAAATCGTTCATCAAAATTCATTTCTTTCACACAAGTGTAGGTTGCCCGTAATATCTCATACGAAGTAAACAATACGAGCATTTTTCCTTTTGTTTTTTCAGCAATATCAAAAAGTTGAATGGCTATAGCGTGAGAAAATTCATCCACTGTTGATTCTTTAATAGAAGGAAGATCACTTGGAATTAAAATACACGTTTGTTCTTCATAAGCAAATGAAGAAGCAATACTAGCTTGAATTGGATAGAAATCATTTAACCCAAGCTGACTTATCATATAATCGAATGCTCCATTTACCGTTAATGTTGCCGAAGTTAGGATAACACTTTGCTTTTTGGCAAAAAAATTATCTGTTAACATTCCACCGAATTCCAATGGCTGTTCACACAAAGAAATTCCGTTGACTGCGGACTTTGCTTCTGTTTCTACAAAGTGAACAAATCTTTTATCTTTGCTAATCAAAATTTCTTCTATCCCAAAACAAAATGCTGGTAACAGATAACAATCTTCTAAATAATCCTCACTTTTTGGTGTAGGTATAATTTTTTTTAAGAGTTGTTGAAATACTTTTGCTAACTCAACAACTCTTTCAACTAAATGTATTATTGGCTGCGTTACTGAAAAGAGTGTCCGAATTCTCGTGTGAGATGTACCAGTTTTCTGTAACACCTCTTGTTTTAACATCCGAAATAATGTATCTACTTCTAATTCGATATCAAATAAAATCGTTTCTATTTTTGTAAATAACACTTGTTCTTCTTGATGTTGAGCGTATAATTTTGCGAGAGAATTATGTTGCTCTATTTTACCAATCCGAGAAATAATTGAACGAAAATCGGTATAGTCTAGTTTTTTTCCAAAATAGCGCAAGGCAATTTCCTCTAAATGATGGGCTTCATCAATAACGATATACTGAAAATCATTTGTAAATTTATCATGCATATGTTGCACTAAAAAAGCATGGTTTGTAATAATAATATCCGCCTGTTTCGCACGATTTTCTGCTAATGAAAAAAAATCAAATCGTTCATTGTGATTTTGTTTTCTTCGCTCTACGCCACTCCAAAAGTTTCTTCCCCCAGATGGTAAACTTACTTCATCAATATCACCTGTAGTTGTTTCTGTTAACCAAACAAGTAATTGACACTTTGTTAATGTTTCATCATAATTTTCGTCTTCTTCTTGCAGGGAATCAGAAAATTTATGAAGATCCATATAATTTCTTCGCCCCTTAAGTAAAACAGTTGTAAATGAAAACGGCAGTGAATTTGTTAATATCGGAATATCTTTCTCTAGTAATTGTCTTTGTAACTGCAATGTATGTGTGCTAACAACAAAAGCGTGTCCATGTTCTTTAGCGAATAGCAGCCCTGGTAGTAAATAGGCTAGTGATTTTCCGATGCCTGTTCCAGCTTCAATCATTGCATATTGATTAGTTTGTAATGCGGTATTTACAATCTCCATCATTTCTTGTTGTTCGGGACGTTGTTCATAGTTTTCTATGGCAAATTTCTGTGAACTTTCTTTCCAGTCTAAAAAAGTAAACGATTCCTCCATAGTTGAAAGTGGCGTATCTATTTGTTTTCTGACAGCAATTCCATGAACAAGTAAATAAGATTTTTCTTTTGCACGCTCTAGTCTTTTGTCAATGATTTTTCTAAGTACATGTCCTATACTACTTTGTAATTTTGTTTCTCTTTTTGCTAATTGCTCGAGTGTTGGAAGTGGCAAGTCTTGTAATTTTTTTTTTATATGTAGAAATAATTTCGCTGTCACAAGTGCATCACTATCTGCTTGATGCGGATTTTTATGTTCAATTTGCAAAGAAGGAGCTAAATCACTTAACTTAAAACTTTCCTTTGTTGGAAAAACAAGACGAGATAACTCAACCGTATCAATAGTAGAGCCTTGAAATGGAGGCTGATTTGCTTGTTCTAGTTCCGCTTGAATAAATGATAAGTCAAACGGAACATTATGAGCGATAAAATAAGCTCCTTGAAGTAAAGAAACAATTTTGTCAGCTATTTCCGAAAAACTCGGTGCATTGGCAACTGTTTCATTAGAAATACCTGTTAATTGTTCAATAAATGGAGGAATGTGTTTATTTGGATTAACATAGCTTGAAAAAGTTTCCGTAATTTTTTCGTTTTGAACAACGACGACACCGATTTGTATAATTCGATCTCCTTTTTTTGGAACATTTCCTGTTGTTTCTACGTCGATAATTACATATCGTTGTGTCATCGTCATTTCACCTCTTTACATTACAGTCATTGCTGGTTCTTGATAAATAAGTTCTTTTATTTGATTATGCTCGTTCATAATCGCTACTTTTGGTGTATGTGTTTTCATTTCCTCTGTGGACATCATGGCATAAGCAATCACAATAATAATATCACCTACTTGTACGTGTCTTGCTGCGGAACCGTTTACACAAAATACACCACTTCCTCGTTCACCAGGAATTATATATGTTTCCAAACGTGCACCATTGTTGTTATTTACAATCTGCACCTTTTCATTCTCTACCATACCGACTGCATCCAAAATATCACTATCAATGGTAATACTTCCAACATAATTTAAATTAGCTTCTGTTACAGAAGCACGATGAATTTTTGCATTCATTAATGTCCGAAACATAATATCCTCCTAAGTTAAAATCTAAGTTGTTATAATTATGTTATCAATAAGTCTAGCTTGAGCAAATTTTACCGCTACTGCTACAATTATTTTTCCATTAATAATATCAAGTGTTGTTAATGCTGGGTAAGTTAAAATATTAATGTAATCTACTTTCCCACTCGTTTCCTCTATCATTTCTTGAATAAGTTGTTCCACTTGTTGACTATTATGTTCACCACGCTCAACTATTTCTTTTGCACGCTGTAATGCTCGGTAAATAGTTGGTGCTTCTATTCTTTCTATTTCTGATAAATATACATTTCGAGAACTTTTCGCAAGCCCATCTGCTTCTCTTACCGTTGCAACTGGAACTAGTGTGATTGGAAAGTTAAAATCTTCAATTAATCCATCAATAACAGCTACCTGCTGTGCATCTTTCATACCAAAATAAACTTTATCCGGTGTAACAATATTAAATAATTTTGTCACAACAGTTGCCACTCCATCAAAATGTCCAGGTCTTGATTTACCACATAAAGCATCGATCCTTTGATGCACAACTGCGGTCACAGACGGTTTTGTTGGATACATTTCATCTACTTGCGGATAAAATAAAAAATCAACTCCAGCATTTTCTGCTATTTGTTCATCACGCTCAATATTGCGTGGGTATTTATCAAAATCTTCATTTGGTCCAAATTGAAGCGGATTGACAAAAATACTTAAAACTACAACATCATTTTCTTTTCTAGCTTCCTTCATTAATTCCATATGTCCTTCATGAAGAAAACCCATAGTTGGTACAAAACCGATTGTTTTTCTCGTTTTGTGTAAAGATTTCATTTCTTGTTGCATTTCTTTAATCGTTTGGATAACTCTCACTACTTACTGCCTCCATATAATGCAAGTACTTGTTCTTCTTTCATTGTAAAGGAATGGGCATCAGTTGGAAACTTACGTGTTTTGACATCTGCAACGTAAGAAGATAATGCTTCCATCATTGGTTGCTGAATATTCACATATTGTTTTACAAATTTTGGTGTACGTCCTACTCCATACATAAAAATATCATGATACACCAATACTTGTCCATCAGTCTGGACTCCTGCTCCAATTCCAATAGTTGGAATTGAAATTTCTTTCGTCACTTTCTCTGCTAATTGTTTTGGTACACATTCGAGTACAAGAGCAATTGCCCCTGCTGCTTCGCATTGTTTTGCTTCTTTTACTAATTTATTTGCACTTTCCACATCTCTTCCTTGTACTTTATAACCACCAAGCACACCAACAGATTGTGGCGTTAAACCCAGATGAGCAATAACGGGAACTCCTGCTTCAGTCAAACTTTCAATCACAGAAAGAATATTTTTTGCTCCCTCTACTTTAACTGCATTAGCATTCGTTTCCATCATTATTTTTTGAGCATTTTTCATTGCTTCCTCATGAGAAATATGACAAGACATAAATGGCATATCCACTGCGACAAATGTATTTGGTGCACCACGACGAACTGCTTTTCCATGGTGAATCATATCCGCCACTGTTACAGGAATGGTAGAATCATAACCAAGTACAACCATTCCCAGCGAATCGCCAACTAAAACCATGTCTACATTTGCTGCCTCCGCTTGTTTTGCAGAAGGATAGTCGTACGCCGTAACCATAACAATTGGATCTCCTTCTTGCTTCATTTTGAAAAAATCACTCGTTGTCTTCACAAAGCATCCTCCTCTTTTTTTCAGAGAAGATGAGTGAACGAAAAAAATCCCTCTTGCATAAAATAAGAAGGATTTTGAAGTCGATTCGTTTCATCCCTCTGTCCCTGTCTGGTTTAGATCAAGGCAGTTTTTTTAGTTATTTATAACACCAAACAAGGTGTGGTTTATATACCACCCATATTTTGTTCATCGTTAGAAATAAGCAACTATATTCTATCAGAGTAGAAGTAATTTGACTATATATTTTTTATGGAAGAAAAATATCTGCTGAATGAATGTGATGAAGTACACCATCATCTGTTTGTAGCATCAGTACACCATCATCAGTAATTCCGATGGCTTGTCCTTCGATTATATCATGAATTGTTTTGGCAATAATTCGTTTGCCAATAGTTAAAGCATACGATTCCCATAACTCTTTCACTTTTGCAAAGCCATGATTCAAATATATTTCATACAATTCCTCTAAGTGAAATAAAACAGCTTGCAACACTTCAACTCGATTTATTTCTTTTTTCGCTTCCAGTTTTAATGAGGTTGCCACATCAATAATTTCTTCTGGGAATTGTTCTGTGAGCACATTCATGCCAATTCCAATCATCACAAAACGAATCATATCAGGGTCTGCTTGCATCTCCGTTAAAATTCCAACCACTTTTTTTCGGTTAATTAGAATGTCATTTGGCCATTTAATATCAGGGCGAACACCCGTTACTTCCTCAATTGCCTTTGAAACGGCAACGGCTGCAAGTAATGTGAGTTGCGGTGCTTTGTGTGGTGGAATAGTTGGGCGAAGAATAATGGTCACCCAAATACCTGTACCTTTTGGTGAATGCCAGATGCGTCCTAATCGTCCTTTTCCCATTGTTTGCTCTTCGGCAACAACAATCGTTCCTTCAAGTGCTGCATTTTGAGCAAGTGTTCCTGCAACTTTTTGTGTCGATTCTACCGTTTCTTTATAATGAATAACTCGTCCAAATGTTTTTGTTTTTAGTCCGAGTTGAATTTCATCCTGCCCTAATTTTTTTGACGATTCTATAAAACGATAACCACGATGACGAATTGCTTCTAATTGAAAACCAGCATGTCGCAATTCTTCCATATGTTTCCAAACGGCTGCCCTTGAAACGCCTAATTCTTCGCTTATTTTTCTCCCAGAAATAAATTCACCATTTGCTTCTGTGAATAGTTTTAATAACTTTCTTCGTGTGTCCACTGTAACCATCCTTTTATTTCTTCTATTTCATTGGCTACTACTTTCATTACAACTGCTTCTTCAATTAATCGAAGTTCTGTCTTAATCCATGAACCAGCTTCTTTATTTCTAAATGCCATCAACATATCTCCATTGATGGCTAGTTCATGGCGACTTTTAATTGGTAATTCTTTTATTTTTTGTTCTACGTAAGCAACATTTTTTTTAACATCTTCCCCTGATAAAACAGAACGGACTCGCTCAATGGACACTGCAAGATTTATATCACTATCATATAAATGAAGAAGTGTCCAATCTTTAAACACGCTCACTTTTGTTAGCCATTCTTTAATCATTTGTGTTTCTTTTATTATTTTTTTAGGAAGTTTCCATGTTTTTAATGATTGATTTTCCAAACATACTAGCACTGCCCAGCGTTCACTATTTGTTTGTAAGGCTCCCCAATTTAACTGTGTTAGTTTATGGAATAATTCTTTTTGTTGAAAAGTTGGAAAATGATCGCAGATATTTGTTTCACTAATTAGTTGAAATCCGACTTTTGCATATGCGGAAGCAAAAATTTTTTCTATTTCCATTGTAATTCTCTCGACTGAAACGTGAGAAAGTAAAGATCCATTTTTAATAATGGCTTTCTTCGTTGATTCAGCTAAAGTAAAATGCAATTGGCTAGCGAACCGAATAGCTCTTAACATTCTAAGGGCATCTTCAGAAAATCTCTCTTTTGCATTGCCAACCGTTTCAATTATTTTTTTCTTAATCGCTAGTTCTCCATTAAACAAATCAATTCTTTTTCCATCTTCGGTCATGGCAATCGCATTCATTGTAAAATCACGTCTTTGTAAGTCTTCATGCAATGAGCGAATAAACTTTACAGAATTTGGACGGCGAAAGTCACTATATTCACTTTCCGAACGAAATGTTGTCACTTCATATGGAATTTTGTCTTTCATCACAACAACTGTTCCATGCTCTATTCCAATTTCTAATGTATGTGGAAATAATTCTTTCACTTCATCAGGTGTCGCTGACGTAGCAATATCAATATCGCCAGCTTCTCTACCAATAATGATATCTCGAACAGCTCCACCAACAAAATATGCCTCATATCCATGTTGTTTTAACAATTGAATAATGGAAGTTGGATGGGTAAATATCACTTACTTCCACCTCCAATTAATGAAAAGTAAATATTTTCGTACTCTGAAATAATACTTTCCATCCGAAATTTTTCGTGAACTGTTTTCTGACCATTTATTACCATTTTTTCGTATAACTTATCATTCGTAAGAATAGATAATGCTTTCTTTGCAACATCCTCTATATCTCCTAGCTCACATAGAAAGCCATTCTCTCCATCAATAATTACTTCGGGAATTCCCCCGACATTTGTTCCAATACAGGGAAGATGACACGCCATTGCTTCTAAAAGAACTAAACCGAAACTTTCTTTTTCCGATAATAACAGTTTCATATGACTAATAGAATACAGTTCCGCTAAGTTCTCTTGTTTGCCAAGAAAAAGCACTTTATCTTTTAATTGTAATTTTTGAACTAACCGCCGCACAATTACCATATCTGGGCCATCTCCAAGCAACAGTAATTTTGCAGGAATTTCTTTTTGAATAAGATAAAATGCCCGAACAACATCAGAAACTCGCTTTACTTTCCGAAAGTTGGAGGCGTGAATAATTACTTTTTCTTCTGGTTCAATTCCATATTCTTTTAGCAAGTGACTAGCATCTTGCTTATAATATACTCGATCATCAATAAAATTGTACACTGTTTGAATATCTTTTTTGACTTCTAACATTTCATATGTTTGTTTCTTTAATGACTCTGATACAGCGGTCACAACATCAGATTGTTCAATACCAAATTTAATAATTTCACTAAGTGATGGGTCATGCCCAAGAACTGTGATATCTGTACCATGCAATGTCGTAACAAGTTTTAAGTTCTCTACCATTTGCTTTGCTAATACACCACATACAGCATGAGGAATGGCATAATGAACGTGCAATAAATCTAACTGCTCCATTCTTGCGACTTCGGCAATTTTACTTGCTAGTGCTAAATCATATGGTGGATGTTGAAAAACAGCGTAGTTACTTGCTGTTACTTCATGAAAATAAATATTGCAATACACTTTATTTAAACGAAATGGCATACTAGACGAAATAAAATGAATTTCATGCCCACGTTCTGCAAGTAATTTTCCAAGTTCTGTGGCAATAACCCCTGATCCACCAATAGATGGATAACAAACAATTCCTATTTTTAATTTCATAAGCTCTTGTCTCCTACAGAGAGCAGCATCGGGGTGTTGGACATAAATCCTTCCGCAAAAGCGACACCCACTTCTTTTCCAAATAATCTCTCTCTGCTCTCTACTGTTTCTATATATCCATTTGTTAATGGTGTATTTACAACCCCTTGTGTAAATTGGCTTTCATATGCACGCAAGGAAGCTATTTTTAGTGCAATCGTATCACTTACATCAACCACAAAATGCGGTTTATGAAACCCATTAATCATATAAAAATAAGTGTGTTCGACAATATGGGCAGGTTGTTCATTATTATCTATATAGCGATGAATTCTTGCCGAAAAAACGGCTTCTTCTACCAAAGATGCACAATGCCCATGGTCAGGATGCCGATCCATATGATATGGAGCAAAAACTATTTTTGGTTTGTACTCTCTAATGAAGCTGACAATTTGGCGAATGTATTCATCTGTTTTGTATAATCTGCGATCAGGTAATTGACAATTGATTCTTTTCACAACGCCCAAAATTTCTGCTGCCTTATTCGCTTCTTCTAAACGAATTTCTACGTTGCCATTTGATGACAATTCTGCTCTTGTTAAATCACAAATGCCTACTTTTTTCCCGCTTCGCACATAATTTGCAATCGTTCCGCCCATTCCAATTTCAACATCATCTGCATGTGCTCCAAATGCCAGTATATCTAGTTTCATTATTTTAACCTCTTAACCAATAATATGTTCTAATCCGTATACCAATGTTTCTAACTCCATCACGGTGTCTACGGAAAGTTTTACACCAGACATAAAGGAAGAACGATGATAAGAATCGTGACGAATCGTGAGTCCTTCTCCTTCTCCACCAAAAATAACTTCTTGATGGGCAACTAACCCTGGCAAACGCACACTATGAATATGAATCCCATCATAATTTGCTCCTCTTGCTCCTATCAATACTTCTCTTTCATTTGGATGCCCTTGTTGCTTTATTGGACGCTCTTTCACAATCATTTCTGCCGTTTTCATCGCTGTTCCTGACGGAGCATCTAATTTTTGATTATGATGTAGTTCAATAATATCGACATCATGAAAATATTTTGCCGCCATCTGGGAAAATTTCATCATTAATATGCCACCGATAGCAAAGTTTGGAGCAATAATTACCCCTATTTTCTTTTCCTCTGCTAATTGTCGAAATCTCTCTAAATCTTCTTCTGTAAAACCAGTTGTTCCGACTACTGGACGCACATTATTTTCTATTGCTAATTCTATATGTCTTCTACCAACTTCTGATGTTGTAAAGTCAATGAGAACATCAGGCTTTGTTTCACTAAAACATTTCCCCGCATCCATAAAAATAGCTACGTTAGAAGTCATTATTGCTTCATCAGTTTTTTCAATAATAGCTACTAATTCAAAATGCTCTACTTTCTCAATCAGAGCAACTGCTTCGCTCCCCATTTTCCCTCTTGCTCCTGCAATGACAATTTTAATTTTTTTCATTTCCTTGCTCCTTTCGTGTCCAACGATTTTTATCTCTCGTATTAAATTTATTTATCACCACATCATGTGACTGTTGTAAATCAATATTCATAGCATTTGCAAAGCAAATTAAAACAAATAACATATCTCCTAATTCTTCCTCTACACTACCTTCTTTTTCTGTTGCCTTCTTCTTTTTATCTCCGTATGTATGACTAACTTCTCTTGCCAATTCTCCTAATTCTTCAGTCATTCTAGCAAGCATAGAAAGTGGTGGAAAATAACCTTCTTTAAATTGGCTTATGTAATCATCTACTTCTTTCTGCATTTGCTGTATTGTTTTTCCACTCATACTAATACTAGCCCTCCTTTTGATTATTTTATCACTTCTAGTAAAATCTTGTTTTATTTTACCTCAAATTACAAATAGTAACAAAAATATCCGCTTGTGTGTTGCATACAGTTAGTTCTTCTTATATAATTATCTCTTCTGAGGAGGAGTGGCTTATGGGCATACGAATAAAAAATATCATTTTAATTATGTTTGGTGCAGCAATAGCTAGCTTCGGGCTTGTTCATTTTAATATGGCACATCACTTAGCAGAAGGTGGCGTAACGGGAGTTGGATTACTTCTTTATTTCTTATTTCATATTGATCCATCCATTTCCACGCTTGTAATGAATGTTCCTTTATTTTTTGTCGGTTGGAGATTACTTGGACTGACATCATTTATATACACATTACTTGGAACGGTTTCCTTATCATTTTTTCTATGGGTGTTTCAGCGACTTCATTTCACGTTTTCTTTACATAATGATTTAACGATTATTGCCCTATTAGCTGGTGTTTCTGTTGGTGGTGGACTTGGGATTGTTTTTCGTTACGGTGGAACGACTGGAGGAGTCGATATTATCGCTAGACTTCTCTATAAAAAACATGGGATTAGTATGGGGAAATCATTATTTATTGGTGATTTTTTGGTCATTTGTTTATCTCTTATTTACTTAAACTATTATCAAGCCATATATACACTTGTTGCTGTATTTGTTGCCGCCCAAGTTATTAATTTTATTCAAGAAAATGGTTACTCTGCTAGAGGTGCAACGATTATTTCTGACCGTAGTGATGAAATTGCTAATCAAATTATGAAAGAATTAGAGCGTGGCGTTACTTCTTTATCTGGACAAGGTTACTATACAAAACAAAAACGAGATGTTCTTTATTGCGTTTTTCCAAAAAATGAACTCATTCATGTAAAAACAATTATTACTTCGATCGATCCGCATGCTTTTGTGGCGATTAGTGAGGTCTATGATGTGCTTGGAGAAGGATTTACACTAGATGAAAATAAACGTCCACTTCCAGAGCAATAAAAAAAGAGGGGAATCCCCTCTTTTTTTATTTGCTCCGATTTCGTGTCATTACATCAAAAATAACAGCTAATACAAGCACAGCTCCACGAATAATATATTGATATGAAATATCAATTCCCATAAGATTCATCCCATTAGTTAATGACGCCATAACTAATGCCCCAATAATAGAACCTGTTACTTTCCCAACACCACCTGCGGCAGACACACCACCAACATACGCTGCAGCAATTGCATCAAGCTCAAACATTGTTCCTGCAGTTGGTGTAGCAGATTGCAAACGTGCAGTAAACAAAATACCTGATAAAGCAGCTAACATACTCATGGATGCAAAAACGATATAGGTTATTTTCTTTACACTAATACCACTTAATTGGGCAGCTTCTGGATTTCCCCCAACTGCATAAATATGCCGACCTAATGGCGTTTTTGTTGTAATAAAGTGGTAGATCCCAACAACAATTAAAACAATGATAACAGTCCAAGAGAAGCCATTATAACCTGCTAAAGTCCAAGTGATATAGAAAATAATTGCTGATATGAACAACATTTTGACAACTAGCATTGGTACAGACAATACTACAAAATTATATTTTTGATTATTAGCTCTTGTTTTAATTTCGTTCCAAATAAAAAAACAAATACCAAGTAAGCCAATTAACATTGTTGAAATATTTAAATCTTGAAACGTTCCAAAACTGGGAATAAATCCTGTACCAAGTGCATTAAAATTTTCATCAGAAATAACAATTGTTCCTGATGCTACTGTTGCGAGTGACAATGCTCCACGAAAAATAAGCATCCCTGCCAACGAAACAACGAATGCCGGAATATCTAAATTGGCAACTAAAAAGCCATTAAATAAACCGATTACACCTCCACAAACAAGCACAATAATGATTGTTAAATACACTGGCACATTATGATTTGTCAACAAAATAGCCGCAACTGCCCCTAAAAATCCAGCAACAAAACCAACCGATAAATCAATATGACGAATGATAATAACTAAAGTCATCCCAACTGCTAGAACAGCAATATAGCCAGTTGCATCAATTAAATTACTAATATTTCTTGAAGACATAAATAGTCCATCTGTTGTGTAAGTGAACGTAAGCATAATAATAAAAAGAGCAATATACATCCCATACTCACGGATATTTTGTTTAAGTAGCGTCTTTGCCTCATTAATAAGATTCAACAATATCCCTCCTTACCATGCTAATGTACAGTAGCACCCGTTGCGAGTTCCATTACTTTTTCTTGTGTTGCTTCTTCTTTCGATAATTCACCAGTAATTCTTCCTTCTGCCATGACGTATACTCGATCACTCATACCAAGTATTTCAGGAAGCTCTGAAGAAATCATAATAATGCTCATTCCTTGTTCAACTAGTTTGTTCATAAAATTATAAATTTCCAATTTTGCTCCAACATCAATTCCCCGTGTTGGCTCGTCCAAAATCAAAATATCTGGATGAGTAAATAGCCATTTACCTAGCGATACTTTTTGTTGATTCCCACCACTTAAATTTCCAACAATTTGTTCAATGGATGGTGCTTTAATGTTCATTAATTTTTTGTATTCGTTTGCTATTTTAATTTCTTCATTTTGCTGAATCACACCACTAGCAGAAAGAGCGGAAAGATTAGCAATAGAAATATTCTGCTTAATATCTTGAATTAAAATCAGACCATCACCTTTACGGTCTTCCGTTACATAGGCTATTCCAGCTTTTATTGCATCTTTTGGATGCTGAAGTGATTTTTTCTCATTATGAATGAGCAAGTTACCAGCCAATTTATATTTTCTTGGATTACCAAAAATACTTAGTGCAAGTTCCGTGCGACCTGAACCCATTAAACCTGCAATGCCAATAATTTCACCTTTCCGAACATTAAAATGAACATCATACAATAATTTTCTTCCGAATTTTGAATCGTAAGCATTCCAATTTTCTACTTCTAACACTTTATCACCGAATATTTCAATATTTCTTTTTGGATAAATTTGTTCAATTTCACGACCAACCATATTTTTAATAATAACTCTTTCGGAAGCTTCGCCCTTTGAAGCATCCAATGAACAAACCGTTTTTCCATCCCGAATAACAGTTACTGTGTCAGCGATAGAAATGACTTCTTTTAATTTATGGGAAATCATAATACACGTAATTCCTTGATTCCGAAGTTCATTTAATAGAAGCAACAAATTATCGCTATCATCTTCATTTAGGGCGGCGGTTGGCTCATCCAAAATTAACAATTTAACTTCTTTACTTAATGCCTTAGCAATTTCAACTAATTGTTGTTTCCCAACGCCTAACTCTTTAATTTGTGTCGTAGGGTTCACATTTAATTTTACTTTTTCTAGTAGTTTAGTTGCTTTTACAATTGTTTCGTTCCAATTAACAGTGATTCCAGATTTAATTTCATGTCCAATAAAAATATTTTCAAAGACTGATAGCTCTGGAAATAAAGAGAGTTCTTGATAAATAATCGCAATTCCCGTTTTCTTGCTATCACTAATCGTTGAAAACTTCTGAACTACACCATCAAAAGAAATATCACCAGAGTAGCTTCCGTACGGATATACACCGCTTAGCACTTTCATTAAGGTTGATTTCCCTGCCCCATTCTCACCAACTAAACAGTGAATCTCTCCTCTGGCTACTTTGAAACTAACATCACTTAACGCTTTGACACTAGGAAATTCTTTTGTAATATTATTCATTTCTAATATATATTTGCTCATTTTTTACACTCCCTCACTGAGTATACAAAGAATGGGGGTGACTGAAAAAATCTTTTCAGCCGCCCCCGTAAAATAAGCACTTGCAAACATAAAATGAAGTTTCTATTTAGCTACTTATTTTACGAACATTTAAACCTCTAGTTCATTCTCGACTTCTAATTATTTTAAGTTTTGGAAATCAGATGCTTGATAATATCCAGAGTCAACTAATGCTGATTTTACATTTGCTTGATCAACAGTAATAACTTCTGTTTGTTTTGCTTTTACATCTACTTTTCCATTGTTATAAGAACCTGTTGTATTTGGTGTTTCACCTTTTAATACAGCTACTGCCATATCAATAGAATCTTTAACAAGTGTCCGAACATCTTTGAAAACAGTCATGGATTGTTTTCCGTCAATGATATATTGTACAGATGCTGTTTCTGCATCTTGACCAGTAACTACAAAACTTGTAACTGCTTTGTCAGAAGCAAATACGTCAGCAATTGCCCGTGCAGTTCCATCGTTTGGTGCAAGAATAGCAACATCACCTTTTTGATCTGCTTTTGCAGATGTTAAATGTGCTTCTGCTTTGTTTTTCGCTTCATTGAAATCCCAGTTTGTTGTTACTTGACCAACAATTTTTGACATTTCTTCACGAGTTAGTGTTGCCTTACCTTGTAATGCTACTGCTTCGCTTGAATTAGCAATTTTGAATGTACCATCAGCAATTTTTGGTTGAAGCACAGACCATGCACCTTCAAAGAATAAGAAAGCATTATTGTCAGAAGCCGCACCAGTATATAAGTATAATGGCTCGCCATCCCCTTTTGCTTTGTCAACTAAATATTTTGCTTGTGCTGCACCTACAGCAATGCTATCAAATGTCACATAGTAATCAACTGCATCTGTTCCAGTAATCAAACGGTCATAAGAAATAACTTTTACGCCTGCTTTTTTCGCCGCTTCTACTGCTGCAGCTGCTGCTCCACCATCTTGTGGACAAATGATTAATACTTTAATTCCTTTAGCAAGTAAAGCCTCTACATTTTCTTTTTCTTTTGCAGATGAACCCTGAGAAAATAGGATTTCTACAGAGTTGTCAGTAGCCTTTAAAGCATCTTTAAAACGTGTTTCATCTTGAACCCAACGTGGCTCATCTTTTGTTGGTAATACAATACCTACATCAACTTCACTACTTTCTTTACTACTACCGCTGTCTGTGCTGCTTTTCTCTGAACTATTCCCACAACCAGCAGTAAATGAAACTAGCAGAACCATTGCAAGTATCATTGCAAAAAATCTGGAAAACGCTTTCATTTTTATTCCTCCTTAACTTTTATTTTGCTATTTTCCACATACCAACCCTTCTTTTTTCTGTCAATTGACAATAAAATGGCGATTGAACAGCTATATTACCCTATTCAATCGCCTCATTTATCATTCCTCTCTTTCAGGAAATATTTTTTTTATTGCAGAATATTTCCGCCATCCAACATAAGTCAGAATAATAACAATAAATCCACCGATAGAACCAAGTACCCAAAGAAAAGAAGAATCATCACCTTCAAACAACGCCCGAATATTTTTCTCTAGGTTTTCTACACTTTTTTCTTTTTCTCGATCACTCAAAACAGAAAAGCTTGCCGCTTCCAAAATCTTCACTTCTTCTTCTATTTTTTCATAGTGTTTCTTCGATCCATTTACTAGGATACTTGGCTCAATTATTTCATAGTGTTTCAGAAAAGAGTTAAACTCCGTATGAAACAAAATCATATCTTTCGACTTTAATGCTTGTTGCATTCCTATTGTATCCGCCACTAAAACAGGCTCAAACTTTAACCAAAGTGGAGGATCTACTCCACTTATTGCATCTACTACGAGGCGAAACTCTGTCATTTTTTCAACTCGTTCACTTGAATCATCACTTCTGTTTAGGGTTTGCAGTACATCTTTGTAGACAGATTCCACAATAAAACCATTGTCTGTTTTCGTTATTTCACGAAAATTATTTGAAAAACGAGCGAGAACTTCCTGCACATCATCATAACGTTCATCTTTCGTTAAACGTAATGCCTCATCTGATAATTGGTCAAGGTAACTCCATTCGTTTGTTGCAGCAATTACTTTATATGGCATACATAAAATTAGAAGTATGATGACGAATCGAACCATCTTTGTCCCTCCCGAAACATTTCTAACAATGTACGCAAGAAATCTTTGGGTTAGAACTTTGAGAATGAATGGTTGCCAAAATCTTATAAAATCAATATTTTAGCAAACTAATCCTAAGCACTAAAATTCAAAAAAAACGTACCTCACCTTACAAGATTAATTAATTCATCAGAGAGAATTTTTAGCATATAATCCTTTTTCAAAAATAAAAAAACTGCCGAGATTTCCCAGCAGTTTGCATCTATTCCTATCTTACTACAACGTATATTTAGGGCTATTTTTTCGCATACAAAATACATAAGTCACGGTAATACTCGCAATGCTTAACCAAAATGTAAAATAGCCTATTTGCGGTATATATTCATTTAACATGTAATAACGGGGCATCATTCCAAATACATAATCAATCACATCATTATGAAGCGTCCAAATTGCCGCAAGTGCTAAATGAATCGGGCGAATGCGATAATAAGGAGCATACAATAGCCCTTGAACCGCCATAGAACCATGAGAAAAAATTAACATCCCACTTTGCCAGTCGATACTCCCAGCCACATACCATACTAATAAGTTCATCACTACTGCCCAAATTCCATATTTAAATAAAGTTATAACTGCTAACGCTTCAATAATGGGTATATTTTTTTTCCATAAAAATAAAATTAACACAAAGCAAAAAAACATACTAGCTGTTGGACTATCTGGAACAAAAATTAAAAATTTTGTTGGTGTTTCTGCTAATTGTGAACCATACCAAATGTATCCATAGACAGTACCTAATATATTAATAATTAATAACAACCACAAAATCGGACGCATTGCTAGTATCTGAATAATCCATTTCATCATTTATCACCATTTTTCTTAAAGTATACCAACAAAGCAGTATTGATTTATCCGTATTTTTTATTGTGACATGTTTTCTTTTCATTGTCTATACACAAAAAAACTGACTATGTTGCCATAGTCAGTTTTTTTGATTATTCTTCTTTTAAGGCAGCAATAAACTCTGACATTTTCTTTAATTCTTCATCTGTTCCTTTGAATACTCCTGGAGGCATTCCGCCTTTACCTTCTTTAGCGATTTTAGCAATTTCTTCTGCTTTTAAACCAATACCAAATAATGAAGGTGCAGCTGCTCCACCTTGTAAAGTGTCTCCATGACAACCTGTACAAGTATTTGCTTTAGAAAGTTTATATCCTTCTGCTTCTGTATCAATAGCAACTTTCTTCTTGATTTCCCCTTGTTTCTTCGCAGCATCCCAGTTATGAGAATCAACTGATTGCCATGTTAAATAAATCGAGCCAATAAGTGCAAGAATCATCATTCCTACTGCAACAGGGCGTTTTGTTGGGCGACGTTCTGAACCAGTATCTAAGAATGGTGCAAGTAAAAGTGCCCCAAATGCTAGTCCTGGCATAATCATTGCCCCAATAACTGTATATGGTCCTGATGCATATGAATATTTTAATAGTTGATACAAGAATAAGAAATACCAGTCTGGTAATGGAATATAGTCTGTTCTCGTTGGATCAGCAATTCCTTCAAGTGGTGATGGATGTGCAATCGTTACACTTAAAAAACCAACAAGGAATACTGCTCCTACCATCCACTCTTTTAATAAGAAGTTCGGCCAAAATGCTTCCGTTTTCCCCGGATATTCTGAGTAATCCTTCGCAACCATTTTTTTACGATGACTTGGTGCCACAACACGAGAATCACCTACGAACTTCATCCCTTTTCCACGATGCATATATGTCTCCCCCTTTCAATTTTATAGTGGACCAGAAATACCTTGTTTACGAATCATCATAAAGTGAGCTCCCATTAATGCAAACAATACACCAGGTAAGAAGAATACATGGATAGCAAAGAAACGTGTTAATGTTTGTGCTCCAACAATTTCTGCATCTCCAGCTAACAATACTTTTATAGCTGTTCCGATACCAGGAACTGATTCAGCAATTTGTAAACCTACTTTTGTTGCAAATAATGCTTTCATATCCCATGGTAATAAGTAACCTGTAAAACCTAAACCCATCATGACGAAGAAAATAAGTACTCCAACAACCCAGTTAAGTTCACGAGGTTTTTTGTATGCTCCTTGGAAAAATACACGTAATGTATGTAGAAGCATCATGACAAGAACAAGACTTGCTCCCCAGTGATGCATCCCACGAACAATTTGTCCAAAAGCAACTTGGTTCTGTAAATAATACACAGATTCCCAAGCATTTTTAATATCTGGGACATAATACATAGTTAAAAACATTCCGGATAAAACTTGAATAACAGTAATAAAAAATGTCAAACCACCAAAGCAATACACGAACGCTGAGAAATGATGAGCTGGATTTACATGTTCTGGAACTTCATGATCCGCTATATCACGCCACAAAGGAGCGATATCTAAACGTTCATCTACCCAATCATAAATTTTGTTTAGCAATTGTTACACCCCTCTCGCTTTGCCTAGATACAACGTACCATCTTTTTCTTCTTGCTCATACCGATCTAATGGTTTAGATGGTGGCGTTCCTGGTATGTTCTTTCCGTCTTTCTCGTAACGCCCAAGATGACATGGACAGAAAAATTCATTTGGATAATCCTTATTATTCCAATCTACTGTACATCCTAAATGCTTACAAACTGGTGATAAAGCAATAATCTTTCCACTATCATCTTTATACACCCAAGCCGATTTTGGCTCGTCTGTTTCATACCACGCATCTTTTATATGCACTTTAAAATCAAATCGTTTTGGATCAGCTGTAATATCTGATACTTGAGCAACTGATACCATTTTTGTAGATGCTTCTTTCTTCATGACTGGGTCAATAGCAAAACGCACCATCGGCATAAGCATTCCCGCTGCCATAAAGCCACCCACACCTGTTAAAGTGTAATTTAAAAATTGACGTCTTGAAACATTTTGTTGTGGTTTTTTATTACTACTCATAGCTTTCCCCCCTCTATACAAAATTTAGTCCAACCGGACAAAGTAATACATAGAAAACTAGGACAATACTATGATATCTCAACTAAGAGATAAGGTCAATATCATCCTTAATCTAAAAAAATCATCTCCACATGTTTATGACCATTTCGTGACAAGCATTTGAATGATTGGAGCAACTTGATCTCGAACAAGTTGCTTTTGATAAGACTCTTCCATATATTCAAGAGGCACGTTTGGCAACATAGTCACGTTCTCTCCCTGAAAATAATTGTCACAAGTGAGAAGTACAATATGTTTCATTCCGTTTTCTTTTAAATGGTTCACTAATGTTTCTAAATGTTCTTTTTGATAATTATTAGCTATGTACATAAAGGATGGCAGAAGTAATACTCGTCCTTTAAACTGTCTCTCTAATTCATTGGCTACAATTTCAACAAAATCTTTCATTTGTGCGTAACTCTTGGCGATTTCGTTAATAGCAATTGGAATGAGCGGTATTACTGCTGTATCAATATATTCTCGTGATTTTAAAAAGTCTTCTACTTCTTTAGATGTCCATTTCACTTGTTATCCTCCTTTCTTGCATAGTTAAACATTCTCTTTAGTTACATTATATCATTAATCCATGTTTCATTAATAGACAGGGTATGAGAAAATTGTTTTTTTATATTAAAAATTTTTAAAAGATAGAAGGGATTTTTTGACAGAATTTGTAACTATTTCTATACTTAATTATTAATATACACCTTAGAAATTGCTTTAAAATAAAGGAGGATGATTGAAGTGTTGTATACTTTTTTTCTTTGGTTTTCGGATAAAATTACAGGAAGATGTTACGCTAAATAACACTCAAGCTCGGATACTACACTTTGCAAACACACTTGTAGAAAGGTTTCACTACTTTGATATTCCTTTCGCAGATATAAGAGATGTGGAACACATATGACAATTCTAATGTAGTGTTTGTACATTAGTTTATCCACCAAGAGGTAATAGCATAAGAACTAACTGAACGGAACAAAACTCCGTTATAAATGAACGGGAATAAAAAATGAATCGGAGAAATTTCATGAAAACAAAACTATCAATTTTTATAATTATTGCTCTCTTGATGCCTTTTGTTGTAGGAGCAAATACACCATCTTTTGTTATGCAAAATGGACAAATACAAGTAAAAGGGACACAACTAGTCAACAAGAACAAGCAAGCTATTCAACTGCGTGGTGTAAGTTCACATGGTTTGCAGTGGTATGGACAATATGTTAATAAAGACACAATAGAATGGCTGAAAAAAGATTGGGGTATTACCGTTTTTCGGGCGGCAATGTATGTCGAAGAAGATGGTTATATTTCAAGCCCTAAAAATGTCAAAACAAAAATGAAAGAAGCCATTCAAGCAGCCATCGACTCTGGTATTTATGTAATTGTTGATTGGCACATGGGGCATGAACAAGACCCAAATATTCATAAAAAAGAGGCGATTGCTTTCTTTAAAGAAATTGCTACAGCGTACGGCAAATATCCAAATGTTATTTACGAAATTTGTAATGAACCAAACGGGCAAAGCATCACATGGAATAAAAAAATTAAACCGTATGCCGAAGAACTTACAAAAGCAATTCGAACAATTGATAAAGACAATATTATTCTTGTTGGTACAGGAACATGGAGCCAAGATGTCGATGCTGCCGCTGATAATCCATTAAAATTTTCCAACATCATGTATGTTGCTCACTTCTATGCAGGAACACATGGACAATTTTTAAAAGATAAAATCACATACGCTATGAAAAAAGGTGCTCCTGTTTTTGTTAGTGAATGGGGAACAAGTAAAGCGGATGGAAACGGTGGCGTGTACAAAAAAGAAGCAACAGCATGGCTACAATTTTTAAATCAGCAAAAAATTAGTTGGGTGAACTGGAACTTATCTGACAAAAATGAATCATCTGCCCTTCTTGCCAAAGGTGCAAGTGTAAAAGGTGGATGGACAGCAAAAAATTTATCTCCTTCTGGACAATTTGTAAAAGCTGCGATAAAAACAAAATAAAAGAAGTGACTAAATCAACGACAACACTAAGCCGATTTAGTCACTTTTTTTACTCAAAAATTATTCAATTGCTTCGTTAACTCCTTAAAAGTCATGATATCCTTGTTATCTAGTGCTTCATCAATCTTTCTCAACAACGTTTCCTTTCGAAACATTTTTAAGGAATGATCTAAAAGTTGTTCTGTGACTATTTTATCTTGTGCATTTACTTGTAAATGTTTAGGGATAAACGGATTTTCTTCTAATACCGTAACATACTGAGATTTACTTTGGGAGCGAAAGTTCAGTTGAATATAAATATTTTCCTCTCGATTTAAACGAATATCATGAAATGACTTTTCCGCATCAGTCGTCATCACTTGTTCTTTATAAAATCGAAATGGCACATCATCTACACAGTGAGCGGACATAACCATTCCTCTTGGACAATATTCCGCCCGTTCCACGAAATGAACTTTTTTCATTAGTTGGTCATGACTCACTAAATAATTCAAAATCCATACACACTCACGTCTTTTTAACTGATAATTATTTAAAAACCAACGAATAAATTCCTTCTTTTCGTTTACTGTTACGTTTATTGTCATCCGCTCGCCTCCCTTATTTAATCTTCCTCAAGCTCCAGTAACACCTGTGCGATTTCATCATCCGTTGGCGTTAAACAGAGAGCACTCTCAAATAATTGTCGTGCCCCTGCTCTGTCCCCTTCCCCTAAAATCATATAACCATAGTGTACGAGAAATTCAGCGTGATTATTAAAAAAAGTATATGCTTCTTCATAATGTTTTAATGACTCCTCATACATTTCCATTCCTTCATAGGCTCTCGCTAAATCCCAATGGAAATGAGGATCAAATTCTCCTTCTTTTGTTGCTTGTTCTAAGAGCGTTACAACTGCCTCATAACGCTCTTGGTGTAAGTATATGCGAGTTAGTGTCGTCAATGCTTCTACATATCCTGTATCAAGTTGTAAAGCCTTCTCCATATGCGTTTGTGCTAAATTTAAATTCCCTAGCTTCCAAGCCATTTTCCCTGCGAAAAAATGTAACTCTTTTGTTTCATCTATATTAATTCCCATTAAAGCTATATCAAAACTTTTTTTGTCTTGTCCATCTTGTTCATACGCCGCCGCTAAATAAAAATAGAGTGCAGTATAGTCAGGATCTATCTCTTTTAACTGCTCCAATTTCTCAATAGCTGTCCCATACTGCTCCGCTTGATAAGCAGTAAATCCATAACCAAATAATGTATGCGATTCATTCCTTTCTGAAAGTGCTTGTCTGTAATAATCTAGTGCTTCTTCAAAACGCCCACATAAACTAAATGATTCCGCCATTCGTCCAGCAAGAGAAACTCCTGCTATAAAAGGTTCGTTTATTTGTTTATAATATGGCAATGATGCTTCATAGTCACCACGAGAAAAATAAACTTCCGCTAAAGCAAATTGAATAATTGGTTCATCTGGAAGAATTGTTTGTGCCTGTTTCAGTTTTCGTTCACTTACTTCATCTAATCCTTGAGCTTGGTATATATCAGCCATCAACAAACAGACCCGTGGAAAAAACTCACTCGCTTCATCCACCTCAAGCAACAATTCTAACGCTTTATCTTCTTCGTCCAACTCCACATAAATTTCTGCTAAAAACAACAAAAGATCTTCATCATCCGAATAACTAATTATTAATGTTTCAATTATATCTCTAGCTTCTTCTAGCATCCCCCACTCATAAAAATAATCAGCAAGTTGGTATTTTTCCTCATTGCTTCCCGTTTGTGATAGTTTCTTAGCAAGTTCTAATCCTCTATCATTCTCTCCCGATTCAATCAGTTGAACAATTTCATCTAGTATTCGTTGACTCATATAAAAACTCCTGCTCCCTCTCCAAAACATCCTCTATTTTTACAAAGAATCCTCTATTCACTCTGAAAATTTATTAAATCGACAAAAAAATTCGGATACGATACAGAAATCGCTTCTTCATTGTCTAACTGAACCGTTCCAGAAGTAATTAAAGAAGCAATAGCTAACATCATCCCTATTCGATGATCCCCATGACTATCCACTACTGCATTCTCCGCAGAAAGTGATGTCTTCCCATAAATAATCATTCCATCATCTGTTTCTTCAATAGTTGCTCCAAGTTTTGTAAGCTCTGTTACAACTGTTTTAATTCGATTTGTTTCTTTTACTTTCAATTCACTCGCATCTTTAATAACTGTTTTTCCAGTTGCTTGGGTTGCTAGTAAAGCAATGAGCGGAATTTCATCAATTAATCTTGGAATGATTGCTCCACTTATTTCTAGGTCACTTTTTAACGAAGAAGTAGCTATTGTTATATCACCAAAAGGTTCGTTTTCTTCATTCTCCACGTTAATTTGCACATCTGCCCCCATCATTTCTAGCACATCAAGAATACCTGAACGTGTTGGGTTTAAGCCGACATTTTTTAATGTGATTACACTATTTGGTACAATTGTTCCTGCAACGAGAAAAAAAGCAGCTGATGAAATATCGCCCGGCACATGGATGGTTGTTGGCTGTAATATTTGTTTTCCTTGGACTGATATTTTTTTCTCCGCACTTATATGGATGTCTACACCAAACTGTCCAAACATTCTCTCTGTATGATCCCTAGACTGGTATGGTTCAGTCAATGTTGTCACTCCATTCGCATAAAGCCCTGCGAGTAGTATGGCTGACTTCACCTGAGCACTTGCGATGTTGGACTTATAATCAATTGCATGAAGATGTCTACCTTGAACAGTGATGGGCGTATAATTCAATGCTCGCCCCTCTATTTTCGCTCCCATTTTTCTTAGTGGTTCTATCACTCGATTCATTGGGCGATTAGCAATCGAATCATCACCAATAAGTACTGAATTAAAAGGAGCCGTTGATAAAATGCCAAGTAAAAGTCGAATAGTTGTTCCAGAATTCCCAACATTTAATACTTGTTCTGGTTCTTGTAATCTATCTAGCCCTATCCCTTTAATGATTAATTTATCCTCATTAACAGCAACAGAAACACCCATCTCCTGAAAACAATGAACCGTACTAAAACAGTCAGCATTTTTGGCAAAATGATAAATAGTTGTTATTCCTTTTGCTAATGCTCCTAACATAATCGCTCGGTGCGTAATAGACTTATCTCCTGGAACAGTTAATTCTCCATGTAAACGACTTATATTTGTTTGTAATTTCTTCATTTTTTTATCCGCTTAAAAGATTCTAATGCATCATACATCCATGTATCTGTTATTTTTTCTACCATGGGTTGCCCAATGTTTTTTAATGTAACAAAACGAATCATTCCAGATTGTGTTTTTTTGTCTAGCTTCATTTTTTCAATAATCTCTGTTGTTTCTCCAGTAATTTCTGTCGGAAAACCGTATTTTTTAAAGCGACTTATCCACATAGATAGTTGAAAATTAACGCCATACAACTCTTCACTCACATGAAGTGCAAATAACATCCCTAGTGCCACCGCATCACCATGGGTCATTGTTCCATACCCGTATAAATTTTCTAATGATTGTCCAAGTGTATGTCCAAAGTTTAAAAAAGCACGGGTATTTGTTTCCTTCTCGTCCGTTTCAACAATTGTCGCTTTCACTACAATTCCCTTTTTTATTACATCTTCTAGTAGGTCGCCTTGCAACTTTTTTAGTGTTTCTACGTGTTTGAGGAGGTCATAAATAAATGGCTCTTTTGCAATAAATCCGTGCTTTAATACTTCAGCAAAGCCTGAACGTAATTCTTGCTCTGGTAGTGTTTTTAACAGTTCTATATCATAAAATACCGCTTCTGGCTGATAAAATGCACCTATCATATTTTTTCCAAGTGGATGATTAATCGCCACTTTACCACCGACAGCACTATCATGGGCAAGTAATGTTGTTGGCACTTGAATGTAGCGAATGCCCCGCATATATGTTGCCGCAACAAACCCTGCTAAATCTCCAATCATCCCACCACCAAAAGCAATGATGCAAGAATTGCGATCTAGTGAATGAGATAGTGCTTTTGTTTGAATGCTATAAAACTCTGTAAATGATTTTGATTTTTCTCCACTCGGAATAACTTGAACAAACGTTTCAGCAATTTCTTCTAATTGTTTTAAATAATGTCCATGTAATCCATAAACTATTTCATCAGTAACAACAAGTATTTTTGATACATCTTGACAAATATAGTTTAAATGATGGGTTAATTCATTCATTAGCCCTGATTGTACAATAATTGGATACGTTTTTGTGTCGGTTTTTATTATCATTGTTTAAAATTCCTTCGCTTCTTTTCTCATTCTTTCGACATTCTCTATTAGTACATCCATACGGTCTGTACCAAATTGATTAACTATTGCAGTTGCTATTTCCCATGCTACTACCGCTTCAGCAACCACACTTGCTGCTGGAACAGCACACACATCAGAACGTTCGACACTTGCGACATGCGGTTCTTTTGAATCAATATCAACACTCATTAATGGCTTATATAATGTCGGAATTGGTTTCATTACGCCACGCACAATAATTGGCATTCCCGTTGTCATACCACCTTCAAAGCCACCTGCCCGATTCGTTTTTCGTGAAAATCCAGTTTCTTTATTCCAAATAATTTCATCATGCACCTCACTACCAAAACGTCCGGCACTTTCAAATCCAATCCCGAACTCCACACCTTTAAAAGCATTAATGCCAACGATTGCCGCCGCAATTTTCGCATCTAACTTTCGATCATAATGGACATAGCTTCCAATTCCAATCGGAACACCTTCAACAATTACTTCAACAACCCCACCAAGAGAATCTCCATTTACTTTTGCTTCATCAATAGCTTGCATCATCTGTATTCCTGCAATACCATCAAAACAACGAACAGATGACTCCTCGGTTACTTGTCTTAACTGTTCCAAATTTTCATAGACACTTTCCGCTTCCACCTGACCAATTCTTACAACATGACTGGCAATAGAAATTCCTAAGTCTTTTAGTATCTGTTTCGCTACTGCTCCTACTACTACACGCATAGTTGTATCTCTTGCCGAAGAACGTTCTAAAACATTTCTTATGTCTCGATGCCCATATTTAATTGCCCCGTTTAAATCAGCATGTCCCGGGCGAGGATTTGTAACTTGACGTTTTATTTCTTTATCTACTTCATCTATTGGAGATACGGACATCACTTCTTCCCAATGCTGCCAATCCCGATTTTTAACAATGAACGTAATCGGTGATGCTAATGTTTTTCCATGTCTTACTCCAGCGACAATTTGCACTTCATCTTTCTCAATTTGCATCCGTCCACCACGCCCATAACCTTTCTGTCTTCTCGCAAGGTCAATGTTTATGTCTTCAGCAAGTAAACATAGCCCAGCAGGTATACCCTCAATAATTGCTGTTAATTCCCGCCCATGTGATTCCCCTGCTGTTAAATATCTCATCATAAATCCTCCTCTAAAAAAATTCTACAGAAAGGGCAACTAAACGAGCAAACACCGCCCAATTTAGTCACCCCCATAACTTTAAAAAATGGTCACACAAATCCTTAACATGGACTTAGGTGACCACTCCATTACAATTTACGATAAAAGAATGTATCTGCAATTTCAAAATTTGATGCTTGTGGGTTAAAAATTTGTTCTGTACTTCCTACAAAAAGAATTCCACTTGGACGAAGAGCAGCATTAAATTTCTTATAAATTCCAGCCTTTGCTTCCTCCGTAAAATAAATTAACACATTACGGCAAACAATTAAATCAAAATTAGATTCGTAATTATCCGCTAATAAATTATGCTTTTTAAATGTAACAGTACGCTTAATTTCATCAGTAACATGATAATGTGTACCTTCTTTTCTGAAATATTTATCCTTCATTTCTCTAGGCACTTCTTGTAAAGAACGCTCTGGATAAATTCCTAACTTGGCACGTGAAATAACATTCTCATCCAAATCCGTTGCCATAATGGAAATCTGTGAAACTGGCATAAAATTTGATAACACCATCGCAATTGTATATGGCTCTTCACCAGTTGAACACGCTGCACTCCAAACTTTCAATTTCTTGTTTTTTGCAAATAATTGTGGCAAAAGTTGTTTTTCAAGGACTTTCCAGCGTGAACCATTCCGATAAAATTCCGAAACATTAATGGTCATCCGATCTAAAAATTCATAGAAATCATCTTTATTCTTATCTAATAAATTATAGAACTCAACAAAACTACGACAACCTTTTTTTTCATATAATGCCATCAATCTGCGTTTCATTTGTGCTTCTTTATACTGAGCTAAATCAATGCCAGTTTTTTTCTTAATACTAGTAATGAACTCTTGATAATCTTGTGACATATAAATTCCACCTCATATAAAATTCTTGTTACATGTAATTATATCTATTTATAGTGAAAAAAGATAGTAAAAAATGAATATGATGAACAGGAAAGACAAAACAATGCTTCTACCCCAGAACTATCATATTCAATAAATTGACTACAGTAAATAATATTGATTTATGACAATAGAATTTGCACCAATAACTCTAACAGAGTAAAATATATTATAACCTTTTAGGCACCCCCAATTCATTATCCAATTAATTTATACAGTAAGTGGGGAATAGAGCTATAATTATTAAATGAGATTGCAGTTGTTTCAGCTATAATTTAGGGGGGATTTTAATGATTTCATCTATTAAAAACTTATTAGATAATCCATCTTCATTAACTAAAAAACTAAATACTATTACAATAGAATCTCTATTGTTTTCGTTTTCCACACAAAACAATCATGTAATTAGCATTCAAATAAAAAATTCTAAAAAAAAATAGTACAGCTGATATGTTTTTACAGTTATTAAAGGCATGGATAAAAGCTGCAAAAGAATATACACAACATAACATTCAATCAACAGAAGAATGGTTAGTAAAAATATTCCATTCATCCTCTTTTTTCGATTTTATTGTTGAGGAAATACATGATGAAAAAGTAATAAAAAAAATTACTGTCCCTCTTCTTACCGCACATAATGAAAAAGAGAGAATAAAAGCAACTAAAAACTTTGCTAAAGCAAAAATAATGATAATAAAGTGTAATGATAAAACACTCATCTGTTTTGGCATAATTAAAAACTTTGCCTTTATGCTTGACTTTCAGATGTTCCATAAACTTTATTACCCCAAAATAGCAAAGAATATTTATGAACTTTTTATTCCTAGTCAAGATAATGTAAACAGTATCCGAAAACGACCTGGTATGTATATAGGTAGTCCAAATATATCTGGATTGTATAACATGGTATTTGGCTTGATAGAAGAACTAATTGACATGTGTGAACAAAAAACAATTACGATTAATATTTCAGATGATTGTTTTGTCAAAATCTCAAGTGAATCTGAGCTTATATTTTCTCAAAATATGTTCTCATACTTATCAATTGCGTCTACATTGTGTGAAAGCTTTGAATGGAAAGAAAAGAATTTATCCCTCACAAGTATAAGAGGTAACATTACTCATTTAGAAAATAATAGTTGTATTAATCAGGGATTTCAATTGCATTTTATGCTAGATAGTGACATTTTCTCCTTAATCAAGATTGATTACCGCACACTACTTTATCGATTAAAAGAAATTGCTTTGTTAGATAGCAATGTGAAAATCATTCTTATAGATAAAGAAAATAAGAATATACTAGAGTTCAAAGATAGTATTAATACCCTTCTAACAGAGGGCTCGGAGGAGTGGCAGTATTCAAATAAAAAGCCACTACATATTCACTTTAAAGACCGCAATATGGAAGCTGACATTTCCTTTATGCAAACAACTTTTAAATCAACTATTCAAAAGAGTTATGTCAATTACTTTAGAACATATGGTGGGGGAACACATGTGAAAGGACTAATAAATGGTGTAAAATCTGCCTTAAATAAATATCACCATAATAAGACTCTTAAAAGAAATGCCGACATACATAAACATTTGAATTATGTTATTCATATTAAAATTGATGATCCAAGGTTTTGTGGTTCAGTAAAACGAAAGCTGGCAAATGCTGAAGTGAAGAAAATCGTGCAAGAAAATGTCTCATCTCTACTATTACAAATACTAGAAAAAAATAATGGTTATGACTTTTTCATCCATTTTTTTGGAAGATGATTTCAAGTATTTTAACTCTCACATTAGAAATCTTTGAAAATCAAGATTCTTACTGTGTTTACAAGCGCAAACTATAGGATGTTTTTTGCATAAAAGATTTTTTTAATTGATGTTGAATAAAAAGTGCTCATTAACAAAGTTATAATACAAATTCCATTTGACGATCATAAGGTTCGTACTTCGCCAATTTTTGATTGATTTCAACTGCATCTATGCATCCAATATTTTTATAAAAAAATTGAGATTCTTCGGAAGAATGATTAGAGATATAGAGTTTTTTTGCTCCCATACTTTTTGCCTTTTTGGCACATAGCGTAAACAGTTTCTTTCCAACACCTTTATTTCTGTACTCATAGGAAACATGTATTTGCATCAGTTGTAAATATTGCTTTTCACTACCAAAGAAGTCTGATAGTAGACTTGCGAATGAAATAAGGACATGGTTGCTATCAAATATACCCCAAACAGTTCCACCAGACTTTATAAAATTGGTAAAATTTGTAGCAACAACATCTTTTTTTGTATCATCATTCCATTGTTCTATGAAAGAAATATCTTTGAGAATATAAGTTTATTAACAGCAACACCATAACTAACTATATGCTAATACCAAACTCTTCTATAAGAGCATCATACCTTTTTATCTCTTTCTCAATAGGCGGTAAATCAACATTGTACAAACGATGTTGCAAAACATCCGCATCAATTAATACTTCATCAAATGCAGAGTGTTTCTTTTTTTTGGAGCTATGATTACGAATAGCTGAACAAATAAGTTCCGTTTCTTCTTTTGAAGTCAAGTTTAACTCTTCCAAAATTTCTCTAGCTAAAATAGCACCATTTTCAGCGTGATTTTTTCTAATCCCCGTTTTATATGCATACAAATCATGCAACATACCAGCCATTGTTGCCAACTCCACATGTTGATTTCTTTTTAATGCAATCAGTGCACATGCTTGTGACACACCATAGAGGTGCATATATGCATGACGACGCTCTTCGATGTCATTCATATTCAGTAAGATTTCATCAATATACTCTCTAAGTTTTTCAATACGATTCATAGATTTATACCTCCAACTTTGTTAATTTTTCGAAATGTTTTTTAGAGTAATATGAAAATATTACTCAGCTATAACACAGAGAACTAACAAAAAAAAATAATAACCTTTTCCGTTAGTCCTAAATACAAATTCACAACAAGAAAATAATTTTTTAAAACTCTTCTTCCTTAGGTAATTGCTTTGGCATTTCACTACGTTTCCCTGCAAAACCTTCCAACAATTCTTTAATATCAATCCCCGAAGACTCTTTCAAAGTATGTTGTAATGTTGTCATTAAATTCGTAGCATAGCCAGTCAATTTGTTTGCTCCTGCCCCATTACCTGTGTCGATAATAGAAATTTTGTCCACATTAGAAAGTGGACTAGCAATTTGTTTGGCATATTCTGGTAACATGTGAATAATCATATCCATCACCGCTGCTTGTCCATATAATTCAAATGCTTCGGCAATTTTTTGTTTTGCTTCCGCTTCGGCAAGCCCTTTTAAACGAATAACACTTGCTTCGGCTTCCCCTTGTGCTTTTTCAGCATCTGCTCTAGCAAGACCGGCTAATCGTACTTTCTCAGCATCTGCTTTTGCCATTGCTTCCACTCGATATTGATTTGCATCGGCTGCGGCAATTTCTTTTGCTTTGTCCGCTGCTGCTGCTTGTTCAACAGAATAGCGATCAGCATCTGCTTTTTTCTTTACTTCTGAATCGTATTGACGCTCACGGCGTAAAATTTCTTTTTCTTCCAGCTCAATTTGCTTTTGACGTTCAATAATTTTAATTTGCATTTGTTGTTCCATAACTTCTTGTTTGGCAATTGCTTCTTCTAAAGCATACGCCTGATCTGCACGAGCTTTGGCAACATCTTGTTCTTTTCTGAACTCGGCGACACGTAATTTGTTTATTTTTTCTGCCTCAGCTATTTCCGTTGCCCGTTCAACTTCTGCTTTTTGGGCATCTTTGTTTGCTTCTGCCTGTTTTACACGTGTTTCCATGTCTGCTTCTGCTGTGGCAATATCAGCATCACGGCGTACTTGGGCAATACGTGGTTTTCCTAGTGCTTCTAAGTAACCATTTTTATCTCGAACATCTTTAATCGTGAACGACACAATCATTAGACCCATTTTTGCTAAATCTTGGGAAGCAACTCGTTGTACTTCTTGAGAAAATTTCTCACGGTTTTTATAAATTTCTTCCACAGTCATTGAACCTAAAATAGAGCGAAGATGTCCTTCTAACACTTCACACGCTTCACTTTCCATATCTTCTCGGCGTTTTCCTAGAAATTGTTCAGCAGCAGTAGCAATTTCACCGATAGAGTTTCCAACCTTAATAATTGCTACACCATCTGCTAGAACGGGAACTCCTTGCTCTGTATATACTTCTGGTGTTTGAACATCTAGTTTAATAGATAGCAAGCTTAGTGGACTTGATTGTTGGAATACAGGTAAAACAAACGTTCCACCACCACGAACAATTTTAATTTTATTCCCCGATTCGTCTACTTGAACATTTCTTCCACCTAAATAACTTCCTGTAACAATTAATGCTTCATCTGGCCCAACAGTTCGGTAACGCTTAACAAATACACCAACCATAGCAAGCAACAAACAAAATACAACAGCAACAACAATAATTATTGGCATGATAACTCTCCTCCTTAATAAATAGGTATTTCATATACAGAAACAATCGCAACTCCTTGCTTTATTTCAATAATGACAACTTTTGTATCTGTATCAATGACTTCTCCATTATAACTTTGGGCAGGCTTGGCAATCATTCCACTTGCACTTTCAATAATAATCTCCCCAAAACCATTCACTGGAATAGAAGTAATAACTTTTGCCACTCTACCATGTAAATCTGTTTCAACAAAAGCAAGTGATGATTCTGCTGCACGCAGCTTGGCAAAAATAAAAATATGTAAAATAAGTGTAAACCCTGCACTAATAATTGTGCTCACTACCATAATCGCCAGCGGAGATGCTTTTTCTGCTGAAATAGTTTGTGTCATTAAATAACCCGATGCACTGAATATTGCGAGAAATGCTAAGACAAGTTGAGGGCTAACAAAAGGAATATCTAATGCTCCATCAATTGCATCACTAAGTAAAATATAAAAAAACATCAATGCCCCACTGATAATCAGTATGAAAAAATAGACACTAAGAGTCAAGCGAATCCTCCCCTTTTTTTCCTTCCGTATGATCTATTGTAACATATACGGATGAACTAGGGGGAAAGTTTCATTCATTATAAAGCTGAGAAAAAAATTTACTTATTCACACTTCTATTGGGTTTATGAAAGAAACTAAAATTCGTATAAATTCTTACATACTTAAACTAGTTCTCTCCTAAAGAATCATTCATAAAAATACAAATCAAAAAACATTTATTATAATAACTATCTGTTGATAATCTATCATCTTTATGTTAATTTAATTAAAAGTCAGAAAATTTAAATATTATCAGAAGGAAGGTAACTAAAAATGAGCAATGAGTTCGTTTTTACTAGTAAATTTGGAAGTGGACAAGTTTTTGATTGTCAAAGAAGTCCTGCTTATCCAGAAGCAGGGAAAAATTTTGAGGTATCTTACTTTAGAATGCCATTTAAACCACAAGGTGGGCAATTTACAAAAGCTGATTTAGAAGGACGTTATTTCCAATTCAAGTATGAATATGATACTGAGAAAGTTGCACTATATCTCTTTAACACTGATGGAACTGCTTCTGCAAATCTCCCAGAAGGTAAAGTTTCTACTGGAGATATATACGGCTTAGGAAATAAAGGTTTTTTATATGTTAGTTGTGGGATTGGTTATTTTTTCGCTAACAGAGCCTGTTATTTTAATGAAAGCTGTGTAAGCTATGTCCCATCAACAGGGAAAGCTACATTGCAACAATTAAAAGATAATTTAATGGAGGTATCTGATATTTTAGCTAAGAAATTTGGAAGTGGACAAGTTTTTGATTGTTTAAGAAGTCCTGCTTATCCAGAAGCGGGGAAAAATTTTGAGGTCTCTTCCTTTACAATGCCATTTAAACCACAAGGTGGACAATTTACAAGAGCTGATTTAGAAGGGTGTTATTTCCAATTCAAGTATGAATATGATACTGAGAAAGTTGCACTATATCTCTTTAACGCTGACGGAACTGCTTCTGCAAGTCTCCCAGAAGGTAAAGTTTCTACTGGAGATATATACGGCTTAGGAAATAAAGGTTTTTTATATGTTAGTGGTTGGTTTGGTTATTTTTTCGCTAACAGAGCCTGTTATTTTAATGAAGGCTGTGTAAACTATGTCCCATCGACAGGGAAAGCTACATTGCAACAACTAGGAAATTATTATTGATAAATCTTTCTGTACACATATCATACAAAAAAATATCCGATAAAATTTTTTTCTTAATTTTATCGGATATTTTTTTATGGTTAATACCCTATACTTTTATTAGTTAATCCACGCTGTCATATGTTTATTGTATTCAACAAGCTCTGCTTCATTAAAAAACAAACCAATTTCTCGTGCTGCACTTTCATTTGAATCAGAACCATGAATAACGTTTTTGCCCATAGTTGCCGCATAGTCACCACGAATTGTTCCTGATGCTGCATCTGTTGGTTTTGTTTTTCCCATCATTAGTCTAGCGATTTCTACAACATTCTCTCCTTGCCAAACCATTGCAAATACTGGACCAGATGTAATAAATTCTACTAACTCGCCAAAGAATGGACGCTCTTTATGTTCGCCATAATGCTTTTCAGCAAGTTCAGGTGAAATTTGCATTAATTTTGCTCCAACTAATTGAAATCCTTTTTTTTCAAAACGAGCAACGATTTCTCCGATTAAATTCCGTTGTACACCATCAGGTTTTACCATTAAAAATGTTCTTTCCATTGTTTCTTCCACCTTTATATTAAAATTTTCTTTTACCTATGTACTTTGCTACATTATAAAAAGCAGTGCGAGCTTTACTCGCTGGCAGCTTTTCTAGTATGTGAAATGCTTTTTGTAAATAACGATTACTTAAATCATATGATTGTTTAATTGCATCTGTATTTTTAATAGCTATTAATACTTTTTTTATTTCTTCTGGTGTTGTCGATTCGTTTATTGATCTAATTTTTTCATGAACTTGTTTGTCTTGCATAGCTAAGAGTGCAGGAAGTGTTACATTTCCTTGTAGAAGATCACCGCCTGCTGGTTTGCCAAGCTCTTTTTCTGTACCGACAAAATCAAGAATATCATCAGTAATCTGGAATGACATCCCAACGTAATAACCAAACCAATACAACTTTTCATGAACATGTTTTGGAGCATTAGCAATAACTGCTCCTAATTGACAACTAACAGCAATTAAAAGTGCTGTTTTCCGCTTAATTCTTCGCAAATATTGCCGTAATGTTTGGTCATAACAATATTTATCACGAACTTGTTCAATCTCACCTTTACACACTTCCACAATTGCTTTAGCTAATAGTTGGTGAGCTAATGGGTTATGTAATTCGGTCATTTGTTCTAGTGAACGGGCAAGCATATAATCACCTGCGTATATAGCAAACTGGTTGCTCCATTTGGCATTAATGGTTGGTTCACCACGCCGTAAATGAGCACGATCATTGACATCATCATGCACAAGTGACGCCATATGAATGAGTTCTAACGCTACTGCAATATGTTTCAAATGTTCAACATTGTACTCTCCAAACTTTCCACCAAGAAGAACAAATACAGGACGAATCCTTTTTCCTCCTGCATGAAGCAAGTGTTGCATCGACTCTCGTAATAAATCATGTTCCGCATTTGTTGAAAGTTCTAACTCCGCTTCAATGCATTGTAAATCTGCATTTAAAAAAGAATACAATGCTCTCCATTTCATCCGTCCCACCTACCATCACTTCCGCTTGTATCCTAAATGCATAGCGGCTACACCACCTGTATAACCTTTTACTTGAACATTCGTAAATCCTGCTTCTTTAAACATATTAGCAAGCTCTCTTCTCCCTGGAAAATCTCTTGCTGATTCTTGTAACCATGAATACTCCGCATAACTTTTTGCAAATAACTTTCCAAACGCTGGCATAATAAAGCGAAAGTAGAAGTAATAGAGTTGTTTAAATCCCAAAACAGTTGGTTGTGACGTTTCTAAACAAACGACTTTTCCACCTGGTTTAGCTACTCGATACATTTCTTTTAAGACCGTCATATAGTCACGCACATTCCGAAGACCAAAGCCAATCGTAATGTAATCAAATGTATTATCTTCAAATGGCAACTCCATCGCATCTCCATGAACTAATTTCACATTCTTCACAAAATGTTCTCTCATTTTCTTCTTACCAACAGATAACATATTTTCGCTAAAATCAAGTCCGTGAACAAATCCATTTTCACCAACAGCTTCTGCCATTTGTAGCGTCCAGTCCCCTGTCCCACAACATATATCCAGTGCCTGACTTCCTGGAACAACTTGCATACGTTCCATCGTATCTTTCCTCCAAGCAACATGACGATTAAAACTAATAATCGAATTCATTTTATCATAGTTACTATATACTTTCTCAAATACGTTATGGACTCGTTGTTCCTTCGACTCTGTCATTGGCTACCTCCATCATTCGATCTGTAAGTGTACTTTTAGGATTTCTCTCAATAAACTTTATTAGCGTTTCTTTACAAATACCTTCATACTTATCCATTTTAAAAGGAGATTCCATACGTTGCAACCGTCTCAGTGAAAAAAATGAACGAATTGGCAGTGTCCAATCAGATAGCTGATAGTAATTTGCTATATTTACAAGTAAAGCAGATTCAATAATAGTAATCGTTTCAAAAAAATCATTTGCACTTGTAATATCTTGCCTATGTAATCGTATTTTTTGTTCATTAATTGTTTTGATTGCTTCTGCCAATACTCGAATCATCGGGATATTATTTTGACTTGCTAAATACCGATAGTACATCCCACTATATAAATCACCTTTTAGAACAGTTAATGGGCGAAGTGCACTAGAATCATCAGAATCCGTTACTTCATCATGTATATCAAGAGCAGTTTGTACAAGCATCATCGGAACAGTGATGTGAACAGTTTCCTCAGAACTCTGCTCAAGCATCTCAGTTGAAAACAAAATACGATCTTCATCGATCCAGTTAGTAGGTACTTGTTTCGATAGATACGGATAATGTAATTGTTGTTCCAGTTTTTCTTTGACTAATGCCACCATAAAATCCAATCCACTCAACTCACCCTTTTTTATCTTGTACAACAACTTCCAAATTTCATTATATCATAAAAACAAAAACACAACACCAAATTAAACGAGATAGAGAATTATGTCTTTTTGAAGCGTTTTTTAGTGAAATAAATAGTTTACTAAAACGTTGATTTTGTTGTATATAGCAACCATTTATTTCACGAGGATGGGTCAATCAGAGTATTTTCACTCCTTTTGACCCATCCTCGCCTTATTTATTCCTACAATTTACTTTACAGCATCTTTTAATGCTTTTCCTGATTTGAATGCAGGAACTTTACTAGCTTCGATTTCTATTTCTTCACCAGTTTGTGGGTTACGCCCCTTACGAGCTGCACGCTCACGAACTTCAAAGTTACCAAAACCAATTAGTTGTACTTTATCTCCATTACCAAGCGTTTCAATAATTGTATCAAATACTGAATCAACCGCTTTAGTTGCATCTTTTTTTGAAAGACCACTTTTTTCTGCTACAGCAGAAATTAATTCTGTTTTGTTCATCACATTCACCTCCTCCCAGAGTTGTTGACGCTAGTAGTCTCAGTTGTTTACCGTTTTCCCTTTTTCTATACGTCACACTTCAAAATTAATAATACGCCTTATATTAAATCATTTGCTTACAGAATTCAACCATTTTCCTTGAGAAAATGGGAATTTATGGAGAATTTAGGACTATACGTTCAATTTTAAAATAAAGATAACTGATTTTCATCTGGTAATGCTGCTAAACATCCTCTTGTATCCAAGTATTCAATTAATGTTTTTGATACTTTTCCTCTTTGTTGTAAATCTTCTTTTGAAAGAAACTCTCTTTCTTCTCTGGCATTTACAATGTTTTCTGCCACATTTTTTCCAAGTCCAGGAATCGCATCAAACGGGGGAACTAGTGAATTTCCATCAATCATAAATTCTGCTGCTTTTGAACGATATAAATCAATTCCTGTAAAAGAAAAACCACGCTCACACATTTCCAAACAAATTTCTAAAACTGTTAATGTTGACTTTTCTTTCGGTGATGCTTCTAAGCCCTTGCTATTAATTTCGTTAATTTTATTTAAAATAGCTGCAGAACCTTTTTTCATCACATCCAACTCAAAATCCCCTGCCCGAATGGTAAAATAAGCCGCATAATAAAAAAGTGGATAGTGTACTTTAAAGTAGGCAATTCGGACTGCCATTAACACATATGCTGCCGCATGACCTTTTGGGAACATATATTTAATTTTTAGACACGAATCAATATACCAATCAGGAACATTATTTTTTTTCATTTCATCCATAAATTCTGGAGTCAATCCTTTTCCTTTACGAACGGATTCGGTAATTTTAAAAGCTAGTGATGGCTCTAAACCTCTGTGCATTAAATACACCATAATTTCATCCCGACAACCAATTACTTCTGATAGTGTACAAATTTCATTTTGAATAAGCTCTTGAGCATTTCCAAGCCATACACCCGTTCCATGTGATAGCCCAGATATTTGAATCAGTTCTGAGAACGTACTTGGTCTTGTATCTTCAAGCATTTGTCTTACAAAACGTGTACCGAATTCTGGAATACCAAGTGTCCCTGTACGACATTGAATTTGTTCTGACGTTACTCCAAGGGACTCTGTACCACTAAAAATCTTCATTACTTCTTTATCATCGATTGGAATATCTTTTGGAGAAATACCACTTAAATCTTGCAGCATCCGAATCATTGTTGGATCATCGTGCCCAAGTATATCTAATTTCAAGACATTATCATGAATCGAATGAAAATCAAAATGGGTCGTTTTCCATTCAGAAGATGTATCATCAGCTGGGAATTGAATTGGGGTAAAATCATACACATCCATATAATCAGGAATAACAATAATTCCTCCTGGATGTTGCCCTGTTGTTCTTTTTACACCTGTACATCCTAATGCTAACCGTTCTACTTCTGCTCCTCTAAGTGTCAGTTGATGGTCATTCGTATATGCTTTCACATAGCCAAATGCTGTCTTATCAGCGACTGTGCCAATTGTTCCTGCTCGGTACACATTATCTTCACCAAATAGTTCTTTTGTATATTGATGGGCTTTAGGTTGATATTCACCAGAAAAATTCAAATCAATATCAGGAACTTTATCCCCTTTAAAACCAAGAAATGTTTCAAAAGGAATATTTTGTCCTTCTTTGATTAGTTTTGTATTACACGTTGGACAATTTTTATCAGGTAAATCAAAGCCAGAACTAACAGATCCGTCATCAAAGAACTCGGAATACTGGCATGATGGACAAATATAATGAGGTGCTAATGGATTTACCTCCGTAATATCGGTCAAAGTGGCAACTAAAGAAGAACCAATCGAACCACGAGAACCAACAAGATAACCATCATCTAATGATTTTTTCACTAGTTTATGAGAAATTAAATAAATAACCGCAAATCCGTAGCCAATAATACTACTTAACTCTTTCTCTATTCGTTTTTCGACAATTTCTGGTAGTGTTTCTCCGTATAGTTCCCTTGCTCTTTTGTAAGTAATTTGCCGAATCTCTTCATCCGATCCTTCAATTTTCGGTGTATATAATTCATCTTTAATCGGCTTCACTTCGCCGATTTTATCAGCAATTAAATTAGTATTAGTCACCACAACTTCTTTCGCTTTTTCCTCTCCAAGAAAAGAAAATGCTTCAAGCATTTCATCTGTTGTGCGAAAATGAACATCTGGTAAACGGTGACGATTAAGTGGGTTTGCTCCACCTTGTGAGCTAATTAAAATTTTTCGATATATTTTATCTTCTTTGTTTAAATAATGGACATTTCCTGTAGCAACAACAGGAATATCTAATTTCTCTCCTACGGCTACTAATTTTTTCATAATATCGTGCAGTGCACGTTCATCTCGAACTAACTCCAGTTCAAGTAAATGAGCATAGACTGCTGGTGGCTGTAGTTCGATATAATCATAAAATCCTGCAAGTGTTTCCACTTCTTCGGGAGATTTTTGCATCATGCCTTCAAATAATTCTCCTTTATCACAAGCCGATCCAACAAGGATGCCTTTGCGATATTTTTGCAGCACAGAACGAGGAATTCTTGGGACACGATAAAAATAATTCATGTGTGCAATGGAAATAAGTTTAAATAAATTTTTTAGTCCCTCATTATCTTGAGCAATTAGCGTTGTATGAAATGGACGTGATTGCTTCCAACTTTTTCTATCACTAGAAGCGGTATTTAATTCATCTTGATAATGAATGTCTTTTTCTGCTGCTTCTTTCAATAAATGAACGAGTAAATAACCAGTTGCTTCTGCATCATAAATCGCTCGGTGGTGCTGAGTAAGGTCAATCGAAAACCGTTTACATAGCGTATTTAGTCGATGATTCTTCAACTCTGGATGGAGCATTCTAGCAAGCTCCAATGTATCAATAACTGGATTTTTCACTTTTTCTAAACCAAGTTTCTTCAATCCCACATTCAAGAAACCAATATCAAAACTAGCATTATGAGCAATAAGTGTATCTTCACCTATCCACTCATAAAATTCTTTTAAAACAACACCAATATCAGGAGCATTTTCTACCATTTCATCGGTAATTCCAGTGAGGTCTGTCGTTGTTTGAGACAATGGATGATGTGGATTAGCAAATCGTTCAAACCGATCAATGATTTCTCCTTCTCGCATTTTGACCGCCGCAAGTTCAATAATCGCATTATACACAGCAGAAAGTCCTGTCGTTTCTACGTCAAAAACAATGTACGTTTCTTCTGAAAGTGAGCGATGTTGTTCGTTATAAACAATAGATACACCATCATTAACAAGATTTGCCTCTATACCATACAAAATTTTTATACCATGTTTTTTTCCAGCATTATACGCTTCTGGAAAAGACTGAGCAATCGCATGATCAGTCAGAGCAATAGCCGTATGTCCCCATTTCTTCGCTTGCTCAACAAGTTTTGAAATAGGTGTCATGGCATCCATTTGACTCATTGGTGTGTGCAAATGAAGCTCAACTCTTTTTTCTCCCTCTTTTGCTGTGTCCATTCGTTGTTCTGGTTTTATTTCATTTATATCATTGCCAATCATTACAAGATCACGGACAAATGTATCGTTCTGTACACTTCCCCGAACTTTTAGCCACATTCCTTTTTTTACTTGCTCCATTGAGGTAGCATCTTCTTTATCTCGTGAAAACCTTTTAACAAGAATTGAATTTGTATAATCAGTGATTTTAAAAGTGAGTAGTGTTCGTCCACTTTTTAATTCTTTTACCTCTGATTCAAATACATATCCTTCTATAACCACACTTCGTTCTTCTTCTAAGATACTTTCTAAGCGAATTACTTGTTCTTGTGGTTTAATGGCGTAACCAATTGTAAGTGAACCACTTGGAGAAACACTTTCTTGTTTCTCTTTGGCAACTTCGATTAACACACCTTCTACGTGTTTGTCATCTTCTTTTTGTCGCTGTTCCAGAAACTGCTCATACTGCTCCGGAGCCACTTTAACTTCTGTTTCTAGCTGCACAAATGGAAAACCAAATGATTGATATGTGTGTAGCACTACTTCTTGAAATCGGCTTTTTAACGCTTCTCCTTGTGGTTCATTTTGAACGGCTACAATAATTTTATTCCCTACTGCTCGTGGGATTTCTCGTAAAATAGTCATCATTGGTGGTGATGCATCTACTTGTTCTAAAAAAATCGACCAATACGATTCCAATGGTTCGATTATTTCTTTTTGTTCTGTGCGTATAGTTACTTTTATACTGGCAATATGTTGAAAAGCATTCTTTAATTTTCCGTGAAATAATTCATATACCGTTGCTGGTAAGACTGTTTTCAAGACAAAATAAAAATGCCAAATTCTTTGCTCTTTATGAACAACGACTCTTTCAATAGTCCCATCTATAAAATAATCTGTAGAAGTGTAATCTATTTGTTGTAACAAGATTGCTAATTTATCATCCATACTTTCCCCTCCCAAAAGAATAAAGATAAAACAGAAACTGGTCTGAAGGTTTTTAGTATTTAGGAATGGTGTATTAAATATTCATTTCACAAAATTTTGGTAACCATTTCTAAACACGAGTCAGGGTCAATTGGAGTATCTTTCACTCCCTTTGACCCTGACTCTCTTATTCCTCAAACATCAATGAATCTGCCTCATGATCCTCAATTGTAATTGATACACTTGTGTCATTTGTTTTAGAACGCTGTACATTCTCATTCATTGCAATAGCTGTTCTTGTCAGCATCCGTGCAACAGATAAGTGCAAATGATTAAAATGTATTTCTTCTGATATACCTGTAAGTCGAGATTTCACCTCAACTATTTGTTCTCCTGCTTGTTTACCAACAATAATCCGAATCGGAATTCCAATTAAATCACTATCTGCAAACTTCACGCCTGCCCGTTCATAACGATCATCATATAGAACTTCTAAACGCAATTTTCGCAAGTCATCATATATTTGTTCTGCAAAAATTCGCTGTGTTTCATCTTTTTGATTAACTGTAATTACATGTATTTGATATGGAGCAACAACTGGTGGCCAGGTAAGCCCTTTTTCATCATTGAAGTGTTCAGCAATAGCTGCTACCAAACGAGAAATACCAATACCATAACAGCCCATAATAATTGGTCGTTCCGATCCAGTTTCATTCAAATGCATCGCACCCATTGAATCACTGTAGCGTGTTCCTAATTTGAAAATATGACCAAGTTCAATTCCTTTAGCAAATTGAATCGTTCCTTTCCCATCTGGTGAAGGGTCTCCCTCTTCGATAAAACGTAAATCAGCATAGTCCACAGTAAAATCACGCCCAGGATTTACATTTTTATAATGGTATCCTTCTTCATTCGCCCCGCACACACCATTCACAATGGATTGCACAGCGTTATCAGCAATTACTTTTACTGTACTTATGCCAACAGGTCCTAAAGAACCAAACGGACAGCCAAGTAAAGATTTTGCTTCTTCTGGTGTAGCAAGCTCAACAATTGTTGCACTGCAATAATTTTTTAATTTTACTGGATTTACTTCATGATTACCACATGCAATAACAAAAATATGTGAATCATCGACTTTGAATAGTAAAGATTTCATACTTTTTGTTGCTTCTATATTCAAAAATTCTGAAAGCATAGCAATTGTTGTTTGCTCTGGCGTATGTATTTTCTCCATTGGCATGAGTTCTTCATTACTTTTTTCATAGGTTGTAATTACTTCAGCCATTTCTCGATTTGCAGCATAACTCGATTTGTCGGAATAGGCAATTGTATCTTCACCAACATCAGAAAGCATCATAAATTCATGTGTATCTTTTCCGCCCATTGCTCCAGAATCAGCTAAAACAGCACGGAAATTCAAACTTAAACGACTAAAAATCTTACTGTATGTGTCATACATTGTATCATAAGCTTTATCTAAACTTTCTTTTGTTGCATGAAAAGAATAAGCATCTTTCATCACAAATTCTCGCCCACGCAACAGCCCAAAACGAGGGCGTTTTTCATCACGAAACTTCGTTTGAATTTGATACACTACAAGTGGCATCCGCTTGTACGATTTAATTTCATCACGAATCAGAGAAGTAATTACTTCCTCATGTGTTGGTCCAAGTGAAAAATCTCGTCCATTTCGATCTTTCATTCTCATTAATTCAGGTCCATAAGCATCCCAACGTCCTGATTCTTGCCAAAGCTCAGCTGGTTGTAATGTTGGCATAAGCATTTCACTTGCACCAGAATCGTCCATTTCATCACGAACAATTTCTTCTATTTTTTTAAGAACTTTAAAACCAAGTGGTAAATAGCTATATACACCACTAGCTGTTTGGCGGATAAAACCAGCACGTAGCAAAAGTTGATGACTTTTTACTTCTGCATCAGCTGGTGTTTCACGTAATGTTGGAATAAATGTCGTTGATTGTTTCATTTAATACACCCCTATTCTATAAAAAAAACTTATGAATGTCATTCCAAGTAACAACAAGCATGAGTAACATAAGTACAGCAAAACCAACAAAATGAACAAGTCCTTCTCGATGACGATCAATCGGTTTTCCACGCAACGCTTCTACAAGAAAAAACATTAGTCGTCCTCCATCTAACGCTGGAAATGGTAGTAAATTCATTATACCTAAATTCAAACTAAGTAGTGCTGCCCAACGAAAAAGGTTAGAAATTCCTGATTCTGCTACTTTTCCAGTTGCTACCGTAATTCCAACTGGTCCAGACAAAGCATCAATCGAAAATTCTCCCGTAATTAGTTTTCCAAACATGTTCACAATTTCCTTTGTCCAGTTCACTGTTTCTGTTAGACCATTTGTAATAGCACCGAAAAAGGATGATTCTACTGGTCTATACACACCAATCATACCAACTGGCTTTCCTTGATCTTCTTTCTTTTCTGGAATAACTGTTACTTTTTTTTCTTGACCATTTCTCTCAATTGTAAATGTCATCTTTTTTTCAGGATTTGCTCGAATAATCGTAACAACATCCGACCATGTAGCGACTTGATGATTATCAATAGATACAACTTTATCATTCATTTGTAAACCAGCTTTTGCTGCCGCTCCACTAGAAGTTACTTCACCAACTTCTGACTTATTGACTGGATAACCTTGTACAATTCCTAAACCAATCAAAAGAACTGCCGCCAGCAAGAAATTCATTAATGGTCCACCAAAAATAGTTAATGTCCGCTCTAGTAATGTTTTTGAAGCAAATTGTCTGGATATAGGTGCAATTTGTATTTCTTGTTTGTCCATTACCACAAAACAAGGCTCCGCTAATTCGTAACGAGTGCTTTCTTCTTCTTCATAACCAATGACGTATTCGCCCTCTAAATCAGCTTTCTCCACCTCGATAATAATTGCTCTTGGGTCATGTTTATCAAGCAGTATTTTCTCTACTTTTTCTTGATTGTTCAGTATTAACCCAATCTGCTGACCTGGTTTTATTTCAATAACTTCGGGGTCTTCTCCTGCCATTCGCACAAATCCACCGAGTGGAAGTAAACGAATTGTGTACAATGTTTCCCCCCCCTTAAATGTAAACACTTTCGGGCCAAAACCAATCGCAAACTCTCTACACAAAATCCCTGCTCTTTTCGCAAAAATCAAATGCCCAAGTTCATGAATAAAAACAAGTACACCAAAAATGACAATAAAACTAATAATTGTAGTCAATCAGTTTTTCACCCCTTACAATAATGATGTTACATACTGACGTGTTTCCAAATCAATCGCCATAATTGTTTCTAAATCTGGATGTTGAATTATTTCCATACGAGACATCGCCTGTTCTACCCATGCTTCGATTTGCAAAAAAGAGATTTTTTCTTGTAAAAAAGCACTAACAGCTTCCTCATTTGCCGCATTCATAATCGTTGGCATTGTTCCACCAATTTTGATTGCGTCCATTGCAAATGCCAAACAACGATACCTTTTTAAATCCATTTCTTGAAAATGTAACTTTCCAATAGCTGCTAAATCTAAACGATTTGTTTGTAATGATAGTCGATGTGGATATGACAATGCATACTGAATTGGCACACGCATATCAGGAGTTCCGAGTTGTGCCATAACACTTCCATCATGAAACTGTACCATTGAATGAATAATACTTTCTTTATGTAATAACACATCAATCTGCTCAAGTGGTAAATCAAATAACCACCTGGCTTCAATCACTTCTAAACCTTTATTCATCATTGTTGCCGAATCAACAGTTAATTTTGCCCCCATTAACCAGTTTGGGTGATTTAATGCATCAGATACTGTTACTTCGGCTAGTTGTTCCCGTGTTCGATCACGAAAGCTCCCACCTGATGCAGTAATAATTAATTTCTCAATGGTTTTTCTTTGTTCCCCTTGCAAACATTGAAAAATAGCGGAATGTTCACTATCTACAGGCAGTATAGATACACCATGTTTTTTTGCTGCATCCATGACTAAATGTCCTGCTGTAACTAATGTTTCCTTATTTGCTAAAGCAATTGTTTTCTTTGCTTCAATTGCTTTTAATGTGGGCAACAGCCCCACACTACCAACAACAGCTGTTACAACGATATCAGCATCCGTTGTTGCTACTTCTATTAATCCATCTATATCATAAACGATTTTTGTGCTTTTTGGCAATTTCAAACTTGAAATATCCACTCCGCTGGAGATGGAGACTAATTTTGGTGAAAAATCATTTATAATTTCCTGGGCTAAAGAAACATTTTTTCCAAATGACATCGCTACAAGTTCAAACTGCTCTGGATTTCTTCTTATAACATCCAACGTTTGTGTTCCAATAGAGCCTGTTGCTCCTAACAAACTAATTTTTTTCAAAATACTCACCTCTAACTCAAGAAATAAAACAATGGTAATACAAATAATAAACTATCAATCCGATCCAAAATCCCACCATGTCCAGGTAGAATTTTCCCAGAATCTTTAACAAAATAATGCCGCTTAAAAGCAGATTCGGCTAAGTCGCCAAGCTGACCAAAAACGGATAATACAACGGTAATTGCTATAAGTTCCGTCCATGTAAAATCAAGAGGTAAAAACAAATGAAATATAACAGCTGCAACAGTAGCTATAACTGTTCCACCAACAGCTCCTTCAATTGTTTTATTTGGACTAATTTCTGGCCATAGCTTATTTCTTCCCATTGAACGTCCAATAAAATATGCCCCTGAATCAGTTACCCAGATAACAAGCAATACATAAGCGATATACGAAAGTCCCATTTCTCTAATGTACATAAAACTAAAACAACCCATTCCTACATAGAAACTAGTCAAAAGAACAAATCCGACATCATCAAAAGTAAATTTATTTTTTGAAATGACTGTATAACTTAGAAGAATAAGCATGGCATAAACTGCTACTTTTTCTAAAGAAACATAATACCCTGAATTCATAATGCTCCATGTAACAACTAAGGTAACCATAGTCGGAACAGACACTATAGAAATCTTTCGCATCTGGAGTAATTCGCCTATACCAATCGTAGCTAGTACATATGTTAATATGGCAAATAATATACTACCTGTATAAATAATAGGCAAAACGATACATGCTCCCACAACTCCTGTTATGATTCGTTGTTTCATTCTACCCCTCCAAAACGGCGATGCCGCTGTTGAAACTCACCAATGGCTTGAATGAAATGCTCTTCTGTAAAATCAGGCCATAACCTATCAGAAAACAAAAATTCACTGTATGCCAACTGCCAAAGCATAAAGTTACTTAAGCGAATTTCCCCACTTGTACGGATTAATAAATCTGGATCAGGTAATGTTTTTGTCATCAAATACGAAGAAAATAACTCCTCATTTATCTCATCTTCTTTAATCTCTCCGTTAGATAAAGATACTGCTATTTGTTTTGTTGCCTCTATAATCTCAGTGCGCCCCCCATAATTTAAGGCAAAATTCAAAATGAGTCCATTATTCCCTTTTGTCCGCTCCATTGCCTTATTAATTGCTACAAATGTTCCTTTTGGAAGCTGGCTATTATCACCGATACTACGGATTTGCATATTTTTTTCTACTAACTCATCTAAAAACATCCCTAAAAATTCTTCAGGTAATTTCATCAGAAAATCGACTTCCCTCTTTGGTCTTGTCCAGTTCTCTGTTGAAAAAGCATACAAAGTTAGTACATTCACACCAATTTCATTTGCACAAAGAGCAATTTTCCTGACAACTTTCATTCCTTCATGATGTCCCGCAACTCTTGGCATCGCCCGTTGCTTTGCCCAACGACCATTTCCATCCATAATAATTGCCACATGATGCGGTATAGGAAATTCTAAAACACTTTCTTTTGTATGTACGGACGATTCCTCTTTATTCTTTTTACGAAAACGCTTCATAGGAAACATAAGAATCCTCCAATCTTCACCCATCTAACGGATGGTTCATTTAAATCTATTTTTTATTATACCAAAATACATTCTACATTTCATGGAAAATTCATAAAAAAATAAAACGAAGGGGCTAATTGAATCACCTTCTGATTCAATTAGCCCCATTTTGAAAACAGTTAGCAAAATTTCATAATGAAATGCACGGCTATTTATTTTATTTTACTCCAATAGTGAATACTTTACCACCAAATTCAATAAAAAATCAAAGAACTCCAGAAATTTGGACTATGTTTTTTCAAATTACTTTTAGTGGAATGCATGGTTTACCAAAATATTGATTTTACTGGGTTTTGACAATCGTTCATTTCAGGAAAATCTGAGTAAAAACACCCTAATTTTCCCAAAATCTAAATCAAACCTCCATAATCTCTTCTTCTTTATCTTTCGTAATTTCATCAATTTTTGTAATATGTTTGTCCGTTAACTCTTGAATATCGTCTCCATAGCTATGTAATGCGTCTTCCGTAATGTCACCATTTTTCTCTAACTTCTTCAAATCATCATTTCCATCACGGCGAATATTACGAATAGCAACTTTTGCTTCTTCTGCATATTTTTTTACAACTTTCACTAACTCTTTACGACGTGCTTCTGTTAGTGCTGGAATAGACAAACGAATAATACTTCCATCATTGGATGGTGTTAAACCTAAATCTGATGCAAGAATTGCTTTTTCAATATCTTTTAATGTTGACTTATCATACGGTTTAATTGTCAACAAACGTGCTTCTGGTACAGCAACTTGAGCAATTTGATTAATTGGTGTTGATACGCCATAGTAATCAACGGTAATTTTTTCAAGAAGTGACGGATTCGCCCGTCCTGCACGAACAGTTGATAATTCTCTCGTAAACGATTGAATCGCCTTGTCCATTCTTTCTTCTACGTCCATTAATACTGCATCTGCCATAATTATTTCCCCCTCACAATTGTTCCGATTTCTTCTCCCAATACGACACGTTTAATATTTCCTTCTTCCATAAGCGAAAATACAATAAGCGGAATATTATTGTCCATGCATAGAGAAGATGCTGTTGTATCCATGATACCAAGCCCTTTTTGAATAACATCTAAATAGGATAGTTCTTTGTATTTCACCGCAGTACTGTCTAATTTCGGATCAGCACTATACACACCATCCACATTATTTTTTGCCATTAAAATTACTTCTGCACCAATCTCAGCTGCTCTTAAAGCTGCTGCTGTATCGGTAGAGAAATAAGGATTTCCCGTCCCACCTGCAAAAATAACCACACGTTTTTTCTCCAAATGACGCATCGCTCTTCGGCGAATATAAGGTTCAGCAATTTGTCGCATTTCAATAGATGTTTGAACACGTGTTTGAATGCCGATATTTTCTAAACTGTCTTGCATAGCAATCGAATTCATAATAGTTGGTAACATTCCGATGTAATCTGCATTGGCACGTGCCATTCCCATTTGACTTCCGACTTTACCACGCCAAATATTTCCTCCACCAATAACAATAGCAATTTCAACATTTAATTCAGCAATTTCTTTAATTTGCTTAGCAATTGATTTAATGACAGCTGGATCAATGCCAAATCCTGCTTCCCCAGCTAGTGCTTCTCCACTTAATTTAAGAACAATACGTTTGTATTTAGGCTCCATTTTTGCACCTCTTTAACAAAATTTCGACTCTAATATATCCATTTCGAGGGTGACTCAAATCGATTCTAATCGAATTAAATCACCCCCATCTATTATTTCTTTATTTGATTCATTACTTCTTCAGCAAAATTGTCTTGACGTTTTTCAATTCCTTCACCAACTACATAACGAATAAAGCTTTTTATTATTCCGCCATGTTTTTTTACATGTTGTCCAACTTTTACGTCAGGATCTTTGATGAAACTTTGTTCTGTCACACAAATATCTTCAAAAAATTTACTAAGGCGACCTTCTACCATTTTTTCAACAATATTTGCAGGTTTTCCTTCATTTAACGCTTGTTGTTTCAACACTTCACGTTCATGAGCAATTTCTTCTTCAGTCACTGCACTGCGATCCACATATTTAGGATTTGATGCTGCAATATGCATGGCAACATCTTTTGCTAAGTCCGCATCAGTTGTTCCTTCAAGTACAGTTAATACACCAATACGACCACCTAAATGTAAATAACCGCCAAATGCATCATTATCTCCTTTTTCTACAAGAGAAAAACGGCGAAATGTTAATTTTTCACCAATTGTAGCAATAGCAGCATTTATGTATTCTTGTACAGTTTCACCACTTGTCATTTTTTGTTCCATTGCTTCTTCTACAGTTGCTGGTTTATTTTGAATTACATGCTCTGCTAAAGATGCAACAAGTGTTTTAAAGCTATCATTTTTTGAAACAAAGTCTGTTTCTGAATTTACTTCTACTAAAACAGCTATATTTCCGCTTGATTGAACAAATGACAATCCTTCGGCTGCAATACGATCTGTTTTTTTCGCCGCTTTTGCAATTCCTTTTTCACGTAACCAGTCCACAGCTTTTTGCATATCTCCGTCTGTTTCAGTCAACGCTTTTTTACAGTCCATCATCCCTGCACCAGTTGATTCACGTAAGTCTTTTACCATTTGTGCTGTAACTGCCATTTGTATTCCTCCTAAAAATTAAATAAAAAGAGACTGTTTATTTGATAAGGCTTAGAAAGAAGTATTTTTGAATGGTTTAGTGAACCGCTGATTTTATACAGGATAACCACTCATTTCACGAGGATGGGGCAATTGGAGTATTTTACCCCTTTGTCCCATCCTCAAGAAAATTACTCTCCTACTTCTACAAGCACTTCTTCGCCTTGTTTTACTTCAATAATTGCATCAGCAATTTTTGCAGTCAATAATTTAACCGCACGAATTGCATCATCATTTGCTGGGATAACATAGTCGATTTCTTCTGGGTCACAGTTTGTATCAACAATACCAACGATTGGAATATTTAATTTACGTGCTTCTGCAACCGCAATTCGCTCTTTACGAGGATCAACGATAAATAAAGCATCAGGCAATGTTTTCATATCTTGAATACCGCCTAAGAATTTTTCCAAACGCTCATGTTCTTTTTTAAGTTGAACAACTTCTTTTTTAGGCAACACATCAAATGTCCCATTTTCTTCCATTTTTTCGATATCTTTCAAACGTTTAATTCTTCTTTGAATTGTTTCAAAGTTTGTAAGCGTTCCACCTAACCAACGTTGGTTAATGAAATACATTCCTGAACGAATTGCTTCTTCTTTTACAGAATCTTGTGCTTGTTTTTTCGTACCAACGAAAAGAACAGTTCCACCTTTTTCTGCTAAGTCACGAACAAAATTGTACGCTTCTTCAACTTTCTTCACTGTTTTTTGAAGATCGATAATATAAATACCGTTTCTTTCAGTGAATATATACTTCTTCATTTTTGGATTCCAACGACGTGTTTGATGACCGAAGTGAACCCCAGCCTCTAAAAGCTGTTTCATAGAAATAACTGACATAATAAATCCTCCTTAGGTTTTTCCTCCGCACGTTTCTTCTTTAAGCAATACCATTTAGGCACCTTTACTTAAATCAACGAGCGTGTGTTTTTTACACCATTTAAAAATATATCATACTTATTTTAGACAGTCAAACTATAAAGAATGAAATTTAAGTAATAATTCAACCTCTACTCTACCTTTATTCAGTAGCTTAGCAATTTCTGCGGCTCCTTTTCCTTGGTTTTTAAGCCATATTACTTGTTCCACATAGGACTTTGGATGTTTTGGATTTAAGTCAGCGACTGGCGGGGTATTTTCTTCAATAATTTGGTGTTGTAGTTTTTCTACTACTTGCTTTCTCGGTATTAGATTCTGTTTTGAATATACACCTATATCTTGAGTTAATGTATTTGTGTAATCTTCAACTGATAAATCAGGCATTGTATATACTCTATCTCGAACAGATGGAGATGATGATTGCTTTTTCTTTTCTCGTTTTATTTCTGTAATCATCTCACCTAAAGCACGGAGAAATTCTTCATTTTCATCTTTCATCTCTACAATATAGCTAGTCACAGCTTCTTCGACTTCATGAATCATTTTCTTCTGAGTTTTTTCTACCTCTTTTAAGCGTGACATACGTGTGAACAGTATAATAATGAGCAAAAATGCAGCGGCATGAAGCGCTGCACTAATTACAAATAATAATGTTGTTGTCATAGTTAACCTCATCAACCACTAAAATCTATTTTTTTTCCTTTATACGGATGTTCCTTTTCTTTCTGCTTCTTTTTCTTTTTTTCCTCATTGGCATCTTTTTCACGCTTTAAACGGGCTTTTTCTGATTCTGCACCTTTAATAACTTGTTGTCTGGCAAGAGCATCTTTCTTTTGTGCCTCTTCTGCCATTTGTTGTTGAGCAATGACTGGTTGCTCTTTCATTTGTTCTTGAATCTTTCCCGCATTATACGATTTTGGAATTGCTACTTGAAGCTCTACTAATCGTAAACTCATCATAAACGCTCCTCTCTACAACGTCTGTCCTAATATCTTCTTCATTCGGTTAATTGCTTTTGAATGAATTTGTGAAATTCTTGACGTAGAAAGCCCTAATATTTGACCTATTTCAGTAAGCGTAAGTTCTTCTTTGTAAAAAAGACTAATCACAAGTTGCTCTCTTTCAGATAGTTGCTTAATAACCTCTACTAACTCTTTAAATACTTGTTGATTTAAAAGTGCTTCTTCTGGAGATGGCTGTCTTTCATCTCTAATTGTATAAAGTAAGTCTTCTCCATCTTCACTATTTTTTGGTTGATCATCAAGTGATAACACACTAGCAACAAAACCTTCATTCATTGAATCATACACTTCTTGTTCACTAACCTCTAACTCTTTAGCAATTTCTTTAGGTGTTGCTTTTCGTTGCAATTGCTGCTCTAACTGTTCAGCCATAGCTTCTATTTTTTTTGTTTTTTCCCGTGAACTACGTGGCAGCCAATCTTCCTTGCGTAGTCCATCCAAAATAGTTCCCTTAATTCTAAACGAAGCATAGGTATCGAATTTCAGATCACGAGAATGATCAAATTTTTCAAGTGCATCATACAAACCAATCAACGCCAAACTTTTTAATTCATCTCTATCAATATTTTTTGGAAGAGTAGCTGCTAGTCTCTGCACATGATAATTAACAAGAGGCGCATAGTGATGAACTAACCATTCTGCTGCATCTTCATCACGATGTTCTATCCACTGTTTCCATTGTTGTAAAAATTCATCTACTTCTCCACTCATCTCATCACTCCTCCAGTTGTATCTATTTCTACGATTATATACACAACAAGATCGAACAAATATAGATGCAATCTCTTCACTTATCTATCTTCATTCATGACCGTCTTCACATACTTAGCCACTTTTTCTACATCATTATCTGATAAATCATCTACTAATTTCCCAAGCAATTGTGCCTTTTCCTCAGGATTTTGTTCAGTAGGAGCAGCATGCTTTTGCCCATTTGCTTGAGGTTTCCCATCTTCAAAAATAACTTTACGAGTCATAGTTTGCTCTTCTTCCTCTATTATTTTTTCTCCTTGAACAAATCGAAACATCAGTCGAAAAATATACCCTAATAGAAAAAATATAACAAATGCTACTCCACTTCGGAAAAGTGTCGTTAACAACACATTATTTGAAAAGGACATGATACATACAACACAAGCTCCAATTACGGCAATAACTAAATTTGTTATCCACGTGCCAGCCATTGACATTATATTTCACGAGTTCCTTTATCCACAGTACGGATGGAAAGCATGCACGTCTTTGGATCAAACTCAATTGTTCGCCCACTATTTCCACCAGTATCTTGTGCTACAATTGGGATTCTAAATCTCTTTAGCTGCTCTTTCACAGCCTCTGTATTTCTAAGTCCAATTCTCATTACTTCTAATGCAGTGGAGCTAAATTGAAACATTTGTGCCCCACCTGCTATTTTTGCTTTCAAAGTGGATGCTCGGACACCTTGCTTTTCCAACATCTTTATAAGTTCTTCGATTGCTGTATCTCCATATTTTGCTTTATTAAACTCACTTGTTTTAGACAAAGATGACTCTGGAAGCATAACGTGAACCATTCCTGCTATCCCTTTTTCTTGACTATACAAAATCGCCCCTACACACGATCCCAATCCAGCCGTCCGAATGGTTCCAGGAACTTTAACTACATTCATATCGGCAATACCGACTTTAACTACATTATCCATGTTATACATCGCTAATACCTAACGACTCAAAAATAACTTTAATAGAATTAGGATCGGGAAGCAAGAAAAAATGTCCTTCAACTTCTTCTTTATCGTCTTCAAAAACGGCTGTGTCAATAACAATAGCATAGTCACCCATCGTAGAAATTTCCATTAAACCATATCCAAGAATTGCTCCAATCATATCAACAACTAACACAGGAACTGATGGATAAATGTCTAATTTTGTAAAGTCACTTAAAGAGGCTAAGTAAGAACCAGATACAATATTGCCCATTTCCTGTAATGCTGAATGTGCTAAATCAGAACGCTCTAAATTCAAAACCGATGCTTCCACTCCAATCATTCCTGTAATAAATCTTTCTGCTTGAGCAGTAGATAATATAAAAAACATACTGCCGAGCGCATCACCTTCAAGATGCAAAAAAACACTTGCAACGATTTTATCTGCACCACCAACATAATCCATTATTTCGTTAAAAGAAAGAATTTTTACGCTAGGAACTTTCATATCAATTTTTTTATTTAATAACGTTGAAAGGGCTGTTGCTGCATTTCCTGCTCCAATATTTCCAATCTCCTTCAATATATCTAAATGAGTCGAATTTAACTGTTTGAAATATTCCATAGATACACCACCTTTCTCCTTATAAAACACTAGTATGTAAAACACAAAGGGACAACCGAAAAAGGCAAAATCACACCCGTCGGTCATCCCTGTAAAATAAGCAGCTCGGAAACAGTATAAAACTACAGTTTTTGTTAACTGATTATTTCACGAAAATCTGTAATAATGATAACTGACTTCTTAAATTAACTTTTGTTAGTTACTAAAGAACATCTCTCCATCATCAAACATAATTTTCAACCACTGACTGCTAGTCTAAATTAGCGCCCAATTTTTAGCGCTTGTGTACTTAATACTTTATCTAAATCAAGTAGGATTAATAATCGTTTTTCAATCTTTGCAACACCATTAATATAATCAGCCTCAACTGCACCGGATACTTCTGGTGGCGGTTCGATTGCTGCTAATGGAATATCAACAACATCGTTTGCTGCATCCACAATTAGCCCCACTTCAATTTCTCCGAGTGACACAATAATCACTCGTGAATTATCAGAAAAAACAGCTTCTTCTATTCCGAAACGTAAACGTAAATCAATGACTGGTGTTACTACCCCACGTAAATTGATAACACCTTTTACAAATCTTGATGAACGTGGAACCCTTGTAATATGCTGAACTTTTTCAATCGCATTCACTTGTTGAACAGGAATAACATATTCCTCATCTTCTAATTGAAAAACAATAACCTTTACGTCTGTTGCTTGTGATTCTTCCTGCTTTAGGTCTGCCATGAAAACTCCTCCTTACGACAAAAAATTTAATAGGCCGATACTTTATTTAATCAGCGCGTTGCAGTCAACAATCAAAGCAACTTGCCCATCTCCCAAAATAGTTGCTCCTGAAATAGCAAAAGCAGATGTTAAGTAATTTCCGAGAGTTTTTAAAACAACCTCTTGTTGTCCAATGAAAGAATCTACAACAAGCCCTGACATTTTTTCACCTTTTCTAGCAATGACCACAGAGAAATAATCTTCTTCTTGCTTCGTAACAGGTACTTCAAAAATATCTTTCAAGAATAGAAGCGGAACTACTTTTCCACGGAAATCGATAACTTTTTGGTTATGAGCATGTAAGATGTCTTCTTTCTTAACAATTGCTGTTTCAATAATGGATGATAGTGGAATCGCATATTTTTCTTGTTGAATCTCAACAAGCATGACTGAAATGATAGATAGTGTTAGTGGTAGTTGGATAGAGAATAGTGATCCTTTCCCTTCTTCAGAATCAACTGTAACACTTCCACCAAGAGACTCAATCGTTGTTTTTACAACATCAAGACCAACACCACGACCTGAAATATCAGAAATAACATCAGCGGTAGAGAAACCTGGTGCAAAAATCAACTCACAAACTTGTCTGTTTGTCATAAGCTCTGCAGCTTGCTCTGTCACAATCTCTTTGCTAAGTGCCTTTTGCAATACTCTCTCTCTCTTAATTCCAGCCCCATCATCTTCAATTTCAATAAATACATGGTTACCACTATGGTACGCTCTGAGTTTTACCGTTCCCATTTCAGGTTTACCTTGTGCGGCACGAACATCTGGCATTTCTACACCATGATCAAGTGAATTACGAATTAAGTGAACAAGTGGATCCCCGATTTCATCAATAACTGTACGATCTAATTCTGTTTCAGCTCCAATAATTTCAAGCGTTACTTTTTTACCTAAATCACGTGCGATTTGACGTACAACACGTGGGTAACGGCTAAATACTGTATCAACTGGTACCATCCGCATCGTTAAAATAATATTTTGCAGGTCACCTGTAACACGTGACATACGCTCTACTGTTTCATGTAATTCTGCATTGCTAAGCTCATGAGAAATTTGCTCAAGTCGTCCTCTGTCAATAACAAGTTCCTCAAATAAATTCATTAAAATATCTAACCGCTCGATGTTTACACGAATTGTTTTATTTGCTCCACCTTTTCCAGCACTTGCGGGTTGAGCTGCTTCTTTTGTTTCTTTTGTTTCTTTCGATTTTACTTTCTCTACTGCTTTTGGAGTTTCAACTACAGAAGCTACAACTTCTTCTTTCTCTTCTACAACTTCTGTCTGACCACCTTGAATTTCTACAGTTTCCACATCTAACTGTCTTACTTCAACCATATCAATTTCAGATACTTGCATTAAACGTTTCTGCAAAACTTCTGCAGCTTCTTTTGTAATAAGCGTAACTGAGAACATAAAATCAAACTTCTCTGCTTCTAACGCTTCAACAGAAGGGAATGATTTGATTACTTCTCCTGCTTCTTCTAGGATTTCAAAAGACATATATACACGTGCTGCTTTTAACATACAATCTTCTCTTAATTGAACAGTTATTTCGTAGACAACACTTCCTTGATCTACTGACTGTCGCATCGCATCTACTTCATATTCATCATATGCCTCACTTGAATTTGAAGATTCGCCAGTAGCACTACTACTTCCTTCTTTAGATGGTGCAATTCCCTCTTCTTTAGGAGATTTTCCTTGTTCAATTAATTGTAGTTGTTTAACTACCTTCTCAACATTACGTTTTCCATCTCCTCCTCCAGCAATTGAATAAATCATTGCTTCAAGGTCATCAATGGATGAAAACACAACATCTAGTATATCAGAATTAACTTTAATTTTATTGTTACGAATACCGTCAAGAACATTTTCCATCTTGTGTGTCAAGTTGGTAAGATCCTCGTATCCCATTGTTGCAGCCATTCCTTTTAGAGTATGGGCAGAACGAAAAATTTCATTAACAATAGCCAAATTCTCCGGATCTTTCTCCAGTCCTAATAATTGTTCATTGACTGTTTGTAAATGCTCTTTGCTTTCTTCAATAAACACTTCTAAATACTGACTCATTTCCATAGTATTCGCTCCCCTTTTACTCTACATATTTCATAATGGTGCTTGCAATTCTATCGACGTTAGCAATTTCATCTGCTAAATTTGCTGTAACAATAGCTTTGGGCATACCAAACACAACCGATGTTTCTTCGGATTCTGCAATTGAAATCGTGTTGCCACGTTTTTTCAATAACTTCATTCCCTCGGCACCATCTGAACCCATTCCAGTCATAACAACAGCAATTTTTTCATAGTCAATATCAACTACCGATTCAAACATAACATCCACTGATGGACGATGTCCATTACGAACAGGCGATTCGTCTATGCAAAGAGTTAAATTGTTTCCTGATTTAACTACTTTCAAATGAAACCCACCAGGAGCAATATAAGCTACACCGCTTTTTAAAACATCACCATTTTCCGCTTCTTTCACTTGAATTTTAGAACTTGCATCAAGACGAGTAGCTAATGACTTAGTAAATCCTTTTGGCATATGTTGAACAATAATAATAGGTGCATCAATAGTAGCTGGTAATTGCGTTAAAACTTGTTGTAAGGCACGTGGACCACCTGTAGATGTTCCGATACAAACAATTTTCTTCTTGTTACTTGTACGTTTTACAGAAGTTGTTGCCGTAGGGATTGTACTTTCAGTAGTATATTTTTTAGCTTCACGTATGGGCGTTCTTGCAGAATTCGAACGCAAACCTGTTAAATTTGCTCGACTAGCTAATAGTATCTTCTCAATAATTTCATCTTTTATTTTGTATAAGTTTAAAGAAATAGCTCCTGCTGGTTTTGCAATCAAATCCACAGCTCCATATTGCATAGCTGTAATAGCATTTTCTGTGCCAGTCTGTGTTGTACTAGATAGCATTACTACAGGCAAAGGTTGGTACTCCATAATTTCCTTTAGCGATTCTAATCCATTCATAATAGGCATTTCTACATCCATCGTAACAACATCTGGTTTTAATAATTTAACTTTTTCAACAGCTTCTTTTCCATCTCGAGCAGTCCCTATTACCTCAATTAATGGATGGTCACTCAAAAAATCTGTAACTAATTTTCTCATAAAAGCAGAGTCATCTACAATTAACACTTTAACTTTTTTCATAATTCACTCTCCTACCTCTCTTTAAAGTAGTTTTTTAACTTTGAAAAAAAACTAACCGCACGTTTATCTGAAACTTCCCCATATGTAAGGTTAGCATACTTCGCCACAATTTCCTGTAATGCTCTACTTGCTTTAGCATTAGGTTCTGCAATAAGAAAAGGCACTTGGCGATTAACTGATTTTGGAACTGCCTTATCTTCTGGAATAATACCCAAGTCCACAATTTTTTTTTGCAAAAATTGTTGTGCTGCTTTAGACAGCCTAATAAGAACTCCTTTACCAGCTTCATTACTGTATGCTTTGTTAACAATGAGAAAAAAAACTGCATCTGTCTCTCTTGCATGAATGTATTTCATTGTTGCATAAGCATCGGTAATTGCTGTTGGTTCTGGGGTTGTAATAATAATTACCTCATTAACCGAGAGAAGCAATCGTAAATACGATTCAGACATTCCTGCCCCTAAATCAAATATAACATAATCATAGTCATCAATGATACTATATAATTGTTTAATAAAAAATTCCATATGTGATGTTTGAACTTGAAATAAACGAGAAAGACCCGTTCCACCCGGAACATAAAAAATATTTCCCGGTCCTTTAACTAAAACCTCTGAAATATCAACCTTTCCAGTGAATACATCCACAATTGATTTTCCAGATGGTTGCCCAAGTAATATGTCAATATTTCCCATACCAACATCCATATCAAGCAATAATATTTTATGACCTTTTCGAGATAATTCGATAGAAAAATTTAATGATACATTTGATTTACCAACACCACCTTTACCACTCACAACTGCAATAATTTTTGCCTTTTTGCCCTCTGCCATCTGTTCTAATGAATTACGTAAACTCTGAGCTTGGTCATTCATATTTGTCTTCTCCTAGAACTATATTGACAATAGCTTCTGGCGTTGCGTTTAATAAATCCTGCTTCACATCTTGACCATTTGTGATATAAGCAACTCCAACATTTGACTCAAGCATTAAATGGATCATTGCACCGTGTTGTCCTGTTTCATCTAGTTTTGTAAAAACGAATTTATCAATTCCAACTGGCTCAAATTGTTGATAAATCTGTTTCATATCTAGATACTTGCTTGCTAATGACAAAACCAAGTACGTTTCGGTATCATCCTCAAAATCAATTAGTTCTTGCAATTCCTTCACAAACTGATCATTTCTATAATTACGTCCAGCTGTGTCAATTAAAATCAGATCATACTCTGACAATTTTTCTTTTGCTGCCCTTACATCAGTTTCATCATAACAAACTTCTACAGGAGCACCCAGAATCATTGCATACGTTTTTAATTGCTCAATGGCTGCTATTCTGTATGTATCCATTGTAATAAAAGCAACTTTCTTTCCTCTGTAACGTAACACACAATCTGCAGCTATCTTTGCAAGTGTTGTTGTTTTTCCGACACCAGTTGGTCCAACAAGAATAACATACTTATGCATAAATGTTATTCCACCACTATCTAAAGGAGCTATCTTATCATTTAACCATTCATATCCTAATTCAAATATGGCTTCTTCAGAAAGATTTCCATCTTTCTTATGCCATTTCTCTAAAAGAAAGAACATCATTGAACGTCTAACTTCATTGCCAAAATCTTTATTTATGAGTGTTTGATTAAATTTCAGCAATATTTCTGGATACTGCTCGTTTCCCGCCATCTCACTTGATAAGGATTGGATCATCCCTTTTAATTCAGAGATTTGCGATTTATAATCGTCACTCGCATCTACATTCTTTATTATCTCATCTTTTCGTTGAAATGTAACTTCCTCTTTTTTCACAACAGGTGGAATTTTATATGCTGATTCCTCTTGTTGTTTATATAATTTATCTTCTTTTTGAGGAATAAATGTTGGCAACAATTGCCCTAATGTTTCTATATTCTTTGTTGGTTCATTCCACTCCCGCTGTTGTGGAGGTGTTTGTGGTACAGGCGAATTTCTTCTCTTCTGTTTAGCAACAGTGTTCAATTTATCAACAGCTGCTATTACTTCAATGTTTTTCTTCTTAAACATTCCAAAAAATCCACCCGTATGAACAACCTTTGAATTCAAAATTACAGCATCATTTCCAAGTTCCGATCGAACAAGTTTCATTGCTTCAGGCATGGATGTTGCTACAAATTTTTTCACCTTCATTCTATATTCACCACCCCAATACTTTGCACTTCAACGTCCGCCTCTAATTCATTATAAGACAAAACAGGTACATGCGGAAAGTACCTTTCTATTAATTGTCTTAAATACATTCGTATTGCTGGTGAACATAGTAAAATTGCAGTATCTGTCTGGTAACTTATTTGCTCGATTTGCGTTGCCACTGATTGCAAAATAGACTGTGAAGCATCAGGATTAAGTGACAAGTACGTTCCATGCTCTAACTGTTGTACATTATCTGCAATTTCTTTTTCCACTTGACCAGATACAGTAATTACTTTCAAGGAATCATTATTTCGTAAATACTGGGAAGTAATTTGACGTGCTAATGCTTGTCTAACGTATTCTGTTAGTAAATCAGGATCTGAGGTTGCTCGCCCATAATCAGCTAATGTTTCAAAAATAATTGGCAAGTTTCTAATAGATACTTTTTCTCGAAGCAATTTAGCTAATACTTTCTGTATATCACCAATATTTAATGGATTAGGTGTTACTTCATCCACTAAAATCGAATTGTGCTCTCTCATATGGTCAATTAATTGTTTGGTTTCTTGTCTTCCAAGTAATTCATATGCATGTGCCTTCAGTGTTTCAGTAATATGTGTAGACACAACCGATGGTGGGTCAACAACTGTGTAACCATAAATTTCAGCTTGTTCTTTAGTTTCCTCTGTAATCCATTTTGCTGGCAATCCAAATGCTGGCTCTATCGTTGGAATCCCCTCAACTGTATCTTCATCCACACCAGGACTCATTGCTAAATAATGATCCAGTAAAAGTTCACCTTTTGCAACTTCCTGTCCTTTAATCTTAATTCGATACGCATTTGGTTGTAATTGAATATTGTCACGAATACGCACAACAGGAATAACAAGTCCAAATTCTAACGCTAGCTGCCGCCGAATCATTACAACTCGGTCCAATAAATCTCCACCTTGATTTGCATCAGCTAACGGTATAAGCCCATAGCCAAACTCAAATTCAAGCGGATCAACACTCAGTAAACTCACAACACTTTCAGGGCTTTTTAATTGATCTGTCTCCATTTGTTCTTCTATTTCTTCACTAATCTCTGTCTTCTCAACTTGTGGTTTTCCGAATGAATACGCAGCAAAAGCCAAAAGTCCTGCAATTGGTATCGTAAGCAAATCACTAATTGGGGTAAACAGACCTAACAAGAAAATAGATGCTGCCGCTAAATAAAGCATCTTCGGATAAGCAAATAATTGTTTGGTTACATCTGCTCCAAAAGTTCCAGTTGAAGCACCACGTGTAACAATAATACCTGTTGCTGTTGAGATAAGTAGTGCAGGGACTTGCGTAACGATTCCATCACCAACTGTCAGAATGGTATAATGGCTACCAGCTTCACCAAAACTCATGCCATTTTGCACGATTCCAATAATCATCCCAAAAATCATATTGATGAATACAATAATAATCCCAGCAATGGCATCCCCTTTAACGAACTTACTAGCTCCATCCATTGCACCATAGAAGCCAGCCTCTCCAGCAATTTTTTCTCTTCGTTCACGAGCTTGTTGTTCGTTAATCGTTCCTGCATTTAAATCTGCATCAATACTCATTTGTTTTCCAGGCATTGCATCTAATGTAAAGCGAGCTGCAACCTCAGAAACACGCTCCGCCCCTTTAGTAATAACAATAAACTGAATAACAACCAAAATAAAAAAGATAACAATCCCAACAAGCACATTTCCACCAATAACAAAATGTCCAAACGTTTCAACAACCCCACCTGCTGCACCTTTTGTTAAAATAGCACGTGTTGTTGAAATATTAAGACCGAGTCTAAATAATGTTAATAATAGTAATAAGGACGGGAATACAGAAAAGTCAAGCGGTTCACGCATATTCATCGCAATGAGTAGAATTAACAACGCAAGAGAGATATTCATCATAATTAATATACTAATGAGCGTTGTTGGTAATGGAATAATAAGCATAGACACAATAAGTATTGCTAAAATTAATACCGCTAGTTCTCTTGCAGCCATTATTCTCCCTCCTCAAAATATATTTGTACCTTTACTTTATACTTTTCTTTTCAAACGATACACATATGCTAAAATTTCAGCAACTGCTTTAAAAAATTGTTCGGGAACAACATCCCCGATTTCTACCTTGTTATATAAAGCTCTTGCTAGAGGCTTATTTTCAACTGTTGCAATATTATTTTTCTTTGCTATCTCTTTTATTTTTTGAGCAATTAAATCTGCTCCTTTACCAATAATTACTGGTGCATCCATCTTATCATCATCGTATTTTAATGCAATAGCAAAGTGGGTTGGATTGGTAATAACAACATCTGCATTTGGAACTTCACTCATCATTCGACGCATTGCCATTTCTCTTTGCTTCTGTTTAATTTTCGATTTGACTTCAGGATCTCCCTCCATCTTCTTGTACTCATCTTTGATATCCTGCTTAGACATCCGAATTCCTTTTTCATGCTCATATTTCTGGTATACATAATCAATAAAAGCTAACACAAGCAATGTTCCACCAGCAAATAAACCAATACGAATAGTCAAACTTCCAACAACAGTAAGAATGCCCCCGATAGTATTTCCTGATAATTCTCTAATTTGTCCGATATTTGACCATAGGATAGAAAATGCCACAATACTAATCAATATAATCTTGAGCATAGACTTTAGCATTTCTATTACAGAACGCAAAGAAAACATTCGTTTAAGTCCTGAAAGAGGATTTAATTTATCCAACTTAAATTGGATTGGTTCTAGTGTAAATAATACACCTACTTGCATATAATTAGCAACTAAGCCTGCAATCATAGCACCGAGCAACATAGGGACAACTATCCAAGCTACTTGTTGAGCAAGATCTAAAAAAATGGGATAAATTGTTTTTTGTGTTATTTCTATGTTTAAGTTTTGTTCAAATGACCGATGTAAAATACGCAAGATTCGCTCATTAAAACTTCTTCCTAAAATAGCAAGTATACTAAAGGAAGTTAACAAAATAAAAGCTGTAGCAATATCAACACTTTTTGCTACTTGCCCTTTTTTTCTCGTTTCTTCTCGTTTCTTCTCGGTTGCTGGCTCTGTTTTTTCTCCTGAAAAAAACTGTAAATTCAGTCGTAACATTATTTATGTGCCCCCTAAAAGTTGCATCAATCCTCGCATAACATCAAACATTATGGAAAATAACCTCTGAACCACAAGAAACATTGAGCCAAGACATAATGATATGAATGCCATTCCTACTAATACTTTAACAGGCATACCAACAACAAAAATATTTACTTGCGGAACCGTTCTTGCCACAATTCCTAAAGCAACATCAACTAAAAATAAACAACAGACAACAGGGGCAGACATCTGGAAAGCAGTAGCAAACATTAAAGCAAATTTTCCTATTATATATTTTGCTGTTGGTAGATCGGAAAAAGGAATAGTTAGCTGCTCTAACGGCACCGCTTTATAACTGTAAAATACACCTTCTAATATCCAATGATGTCCATTGACACTTAACAAAAGAAGCAAAGCAAACATATAAAAATATTGACCTGTAATTGGTGTTTGTGCCCCTGTTTGTGGATCCACTACATTAGACATGGAAAAGCCCATCATAAAATCAATAAAACCTCCAGCAATTTGGATAGCACTCAATATCAAATAAGCCATAAATCCAGTCATTAATCCAACAGCTGCTTCTTTAAAAATAATCATTATGTATGTACTGCCTATTTCCATTGGTTTTGCATCTATCGTGAGAAACATAGTCCATGCTACAAAAAAAGAAAAGCCTAATTTATGTGTCGTTGGTACAGTACGATAAGAAAACAATGGGACTGTCATAAAAAAAGCTGCTACACGAATAAATACGAGCATAAAAGTAGGAAAAAGCAAATAAACTTGTTCCATACATCTAACCTGTAAAACCCGTTAAATAGGAAAATATTTCACGTGTAAAAGTTAACACTTGAGTTATCATCCATGGACCAAAAAAAAGTAGACCCACTAATACAGCCACAATCTTTGGAGCAAATGCTAATGTTTGTTCTTGAATTTGGGTAGTTGCTTGAAAAATACTCACAGCAAGTCCTATACCAAGAGCAATTAACATGAGCGGTCCACTTATCATGAGTACAACAACTATGCCACGTTCGGCAATTGTAATAACAAAATCAGGGGTTATTCTCACTTTTCCACCTACTTACTTAAAACTTATAAATAAAGATTGAATAATCAAATACCATCCATCAACAAGAATAAACAAAAGAATTTTAAAAGGTAATGAAATCATAACAGGAGGTAACATCATCATCCCCATAGCCATCAGCACACTTGCTACAATCATATCAATAACAAGGAATGGAATAAATATTAGAAATCCCATGCTAAAAGCAGTTCTTAGTTCACTAATTGTAAAAGCTGGAATAAGCGTTGTCAGTGGAACATCTTGAATTGTTTTTGGCTTTTCTTTTATTTTAGAGAACTTTAAAAACAGAGCTAAGTCTTTCTGGTCTGTTTCATTAGCCATAAAATTTTTAATTGGAATGGAACCTCTATCATACGCTTGTTGTAGTGTGATTTTCTCATCAAATAATGGTTGTAACGCTGTTTTATTTACTTCTGAAAATGTTGGAGCCATAATAAAAAATGTTAAAAACAATGCCAGTCCCATCAATACCTGATTGGGAGGCATTTGCTGTGTTGCAAGTGCATTCCTAGTAAATGACAACACAATAACGATTCTTGTAAAACAAGTTGTCATAATCAAAATACTTGGTGCAAGTGATAAAACGGTAAGTAATAGAAATAACTTTACAGAAGTTGATACATTTTCGGGGGCAGCTGTATTAAAAAAATTCATTACATCACTCATCTTGCTTGCCCCCTTTCTTTTCAAGATCATTTAACAATGTTTTTCGATTGTCAGATAAATCTTTCAGCTGCTTATTTAGAAGCGTTTGAAATGACTCACTCTCTGACACCTCTTTATTGTTTTTCTTAAAAAGACCTTTTGCTTTCACAACCATTGCATTAGGAACAATCATTTGTTCTAAACGGTTATTATGTTGCTTCAGTATTTCTTTTATTTCATCACCATCATCAATTTCCTTCAACAGTTGAATATTTTCTCCAACTCCAACAATGAAAATTCGATCACTTATTTTAATCATTTGTACAGAACGATTTGGTGCAAGCTGTGTTCCACCTAAATTCTCAATAAACCCTTTTTGCTGAAACAGTCTATTTTTGTTCATAAAACGTAGTACAACATAAATCAAAACAATAACTAAAATCATTGCACCAATCATTTTAAAAAAATCCCAAGCAGAGAAAGACGGCAAGTCATTACCAGCAACATTGCCCGTGTCTTCTTTGTTGGGAGTGTCTTGACATTTCTCTGGATTCTTAAAACAATCTTTCACTGTGAGTTGCTCCGCTCCAACAGGAACTGCAAGCGAAGCAAACACAACTGCCAACATAAGCACAATAAGGGCTTTTTTGAGCAACTTTCTCACCTCTTATAATTATGAACCCAAAACTTTATTAATTGCTTCAAGAACCCGATCCGCTTGGAAAGGTTTTACAATAAAGTCTCTTGCTCCAGCTTGAATAGCGTCAATAACCATTGCTTGCTGCCCCATTGCAGAACACATAATTACTTTTGCTGCTGCGTCTACCTTTTTAATTTCTCTTAGAGAAGTAATTCCATCCATTTCAGGCATGGTGATGTCCATCGTAACTAACTCTGGTTTCAAATCTTTATACATTGTTACTGCTTGTGCACCATCACCAGCTTCTCCAACTACCTCGTGTCCATTCTTTGATAAAATATCTTTAACCATCATTCTCATAAATGCCGCATCATCTACAATTAAAATTCTTGCCATTTCTCTAATAACCTCCCACATGTCTCTATATATTATCTTAACTTTTTCAAACGGTCACTCTGACTAATAATATCTGTTACCCGCACACCAAAATTTTCCTCAATGACAACAACTTCTCCCTTTGCAACTAATTTGTTATTAACTAAAATATCTACTGGCTCACCTGCAAGTTTGTCTAATTCAATAATAGCACCTGAAGATAGATTTAGAATATCCTGAACAGACCGTCTTGTACGTCCTAATTCTACCGTTACTTGTAGTGGAATATCAAGTAACATGTTTAAATTTTTTGATTCTACATTTTCAAGTGGTGTTGGTTCAAAGTTTGCAAACGCAACTGGTTGAATATGTGATTGTGGACTTGTGTATGTTCCATAGTGATTTGGAGCCATCTGTTGTGTATACATTGGCGGTCCTTGCGGATACGCTGCTGGTTGTCCATATCCATACATAGCCGCTGGATCTTGATACTGCTGTTGTTGATATTGTTGTTGCATAGGCTGTTGCATAGGCGGCTGTTGATATTGTTGTTGCATAGGTTGTTGCATAGGCGGCTGTTGATATTGTTGTTGCATAGGCTGTTGTGTTGCTTGAGCTACAGGAGCCGGTTCTTCTTTTTTAACCGGTTCTGCCCCTACTGAGCCAGATGGATCCATTAAATTTCGTACTAATTCTTTTGCAAACTCAACCGGAAGCATTTGCATAACTTGAGAATCAATAAGATTTCCTATTTTTAAATCAAATGATACTTTAACAAGAACAGCATCATCTGGAACAGCCATCATCCCTGTTCCTTCTTTTACATCAAACAAAACTGCATTTGGTGGTGAAATATCTACCTTTTTCGAGAAAATTGTTGACATAGATGTTGCTGATGAGCCCATCATCTGATTCATTGCTTCTTGTACAGCACTTAATTGCATTTCTCCAAATTCAGTAGAAGGGTTCGTTCCATCGCCACCCATCATTAAATCTACAATAATAGCTGCATCTGATTGTTCAATAACGAATGAATTTGTTGCCTTAAAACCTTCTGTATAACTTACTTGAACAGCTACATACGGAATTGGAAATTCTTTTTCAATATCCTCTCGTTTAATAACAGATACAGTTGGTGTTGTGATGTCCACTTTTTGATTTAAAAGCGTAGATAACGCTGTAGCTGAACTACCAAATGAAATATTTCCAATCTCTCCTAAAGCATCTTGCTCCATTGGTGTCAAATACTCATCTAGAGAGGGCTCCTCCGTGTCTTCTTGTGTAAAATCCTGTCCCATTAGAAGCGCGTTTATCTCATCTTGGGATAACATGTCATCACTCATCAATGTTGTCGTCCCCCTCTCCTTGAATTATGTCTAAAATTTGTATAGCTAATTTTTTCCCTACTTTACCAGCTTGAGCAGTAAATTTAGGTTGCGATCCTACAGTTACAATTAGAGGATCACCGAGCATTCGATCCACTTGAACAATATCCCCTACATCTAACTGTAAGAATTCTTGTACATTAAGTACAGACTTTCCAAGTTCGGCAACCACTTTAAATTCCGTTCTTTTGATTGACATCTTCAAAGCATCAACTTCTTCAGGTTTCCGTCTTTTCTGTGCTTGCATCCAATAACTTGATGATAATTTTGACATGATTGGCTCAAGCACCACATGCGGAATACAAATGTTAATCATTCCACTTACTTCTCCAATTTGAGTATTAAGTGAAATAACAACAACTGTATCATTCGGAGCAACCATTTGCAAAAACTGAGGATTAACTTCAAAATCAGTAAGAATAGGATTAATGGCAATAATTGCTTCCCACGCCTCACGAAGATTATCTAATGTTTTTTCAAATAGATTGGACATGATGCGTGATTCAATTTCCGTTAGATTCTCAATTTTATTAATACTGACCCCTTTTCCGCCAAGAACTCGGTCAAGCATCGCATAGGCAATGTTTGGATTAATTTCCATTAATGCACGACCCTCAAGAGGAGGAACTTCAAACACATTTAACATCGTCATCTTTGGAATAGAACGAATGAACTCTTCATAGGGAAGCTGGTCAGCAGATGCCACTCCAATTTGAATAAATGTTCGTAGCTGTGCCGAATAAAATGTTGTAAGTAGCCTTGCGAAATTCTCATGAATCCGTGTTAATCCCCGAATTTGATCTTTAGAGAAACGAAGGGCACGTTTGAAGTCGTATATTTTGATTTTCTTAGCAGGATCTTCTTCTTTTTTTAAATCATCAGCATTCATCTCACCAGTAGAAATCGCCGATAATAGTGCATCTATTTCGCTTTGGGATAATACTTCAGACAATCATTTCACCTCCTATGAGCTTTCTGACAATTCTAAGTTACAATCGAAGAGGTGATATATACTTTTTCCACTTTTCCACTTTGCAAAATAGGATTCATACGCTCTTTTAAGGTGTTTTTTAACGTCATTTTTCCTTGTTCTCCATTAAAATCCTCTGCTTTCATGTCTGCAAGCTCTCTAATAATAATATCTTTTACTTGAACATCACGCAAGGTTATTTCCTCTTTTGCTTCTGCATCAGACATTTGTAATGATAGAGAAATTTTAATAATAGAACCGTCCCCTAAATTTGTTGTAATATCTAGGATTGGTACCATTACAGCAGCTAGTTCTTTTGCAGTTAGTTCTACTTTTTTCCCGGGTGTCTCCTCTTCCTTACCACCTTTTAAAAAGAATACAAATACAGCTACTCCTATTAGGGTAATCGCTAGTAAAACACTTATCATGATTATTAGGAGTTTATTCTTTTTCACTGTAAAGTCCCTCCGTATCTTTGTTTAATCCTAGTATGGATACACTTCTATAGTAATTCATAATTTCTATAATAACATCTTTTATTGGTTCTTTCACTACAAATATTTTCCCATCAGTAAGTGTGATGGTTGTATCTGGAAATGATTCTACTTGCTCTATGTATACTGCATTTAGGAAAAACTGTTTTCCATTTAATTTTGTTACTTTAATCATATTATGTATGCGGGGCGTAAATTACCGCCCCATTCCTCCTTAACGTTTCAAGTTAACAAGCTCTTCTAAAATTTGGTCAGATGTTGTAATAACACGTGTATTTGCTTGGAAACCACGTTGAGCAACAATCATCTCTGTAAATTCTTCTGATAAATCCACGTTTGACATTTCGAGTGTACCAGAAACCATTTTGCCTGAACCATTTGCTCCAGGCTCTTGTAGAAAAGATGCTTTCATCATATCAGGAGTGATTTCCTCCGTATCTGCTGGGAAATTAAAAATTGATCCAGAGTTTGCTGTGTCTCTATAAAGATTTGTTCCCTGTTTTTCAAGTCCTTCACTATTTGCGAATTTAGCAAGCTTTACTTGTCCTGCTACCCTCAATGTACCAGTTGCATCAACAAAGGTTACTATTCCGTTGGCACCAACATTCATACTTTGGGCATTTGTAGGAATTTGAATAGCTCCAATTTGTTCATTTGCTGGATCTACCTCTGGGCTTGGATATTCTTCTGCTGGTGGATATTTACCAGCTACATATGGAGTTGAATCTGTGGCAGGAGTTTCTTTTTCCTCTTTTGCTGACGTTCCTACTAAAAATAGTCCATCTCCATTAACAACATAACCATTTTTATCCAAGTAGAAGTTTCCTGCACGTGTATAAAGAACGTCTGGTTTTGTCAAAAAAAGGTTCTTCTCTGATACTGCTTCTTCTGCACCGTCTTCTACTAACTTTCCACTAGCAACTGCAAAGTAGCCATCTCCTGAAATTGATAAGTCTAATACACGTCCAGTTGTTTGTAAACTTCCTTGTGTCGCAACTGTATCAATAGAAGCTAATTGTGAACCAAGCCCTACTTGTCTAGCATTCGTTCCCCCACGAGTAGAAGTTGAAGCACTAGCTCCTTGCATTTGTTGACTCACCATATCTTTAAATGTGGCACGACCTTTTTTAAAGCCAAATGTGTTTACATTAGCAATATTATTACCAACTACATCTAATTTTAGTTGGAAATTTCTTAAACCACTAATCCCTGCATACATTGAACGTAACATTTTGTTCTCTCCCTTGTTTGTTTGTTTGTTTGTTTGTTTCGTCGCTTCTGTCAGTCCACAACGATCGCTTCCCTAAAGGTCCAGCGTTAATCAAGTAAAATCGTCCCATTAATATTTGTGAAGATATGTGACTTTGCTTCTTCACGATTCATTGCTGTAATAACTGTATTGTTTGTTGCATTAACAATCAATGCTGCTTCATTCGTAATAACAAGCGAATCGTCAATTCCTTTTTTCTTTGCTCTAGCAACACCCTGTTGAATTTTCATCCATTGTTCTGTATCAATCTCGATATTTCTTTCTTCTAGCCGTTGTTTTGCATGTTTGCTAATAATTAGTGGCTTTTCTTGAATCTTATCTAATACGTGTTGGAATGCCATTAAAGGAGCTTCTAATTCTTTAGCTGTTGCGATAACTGCTTCAACTGTTTGTGTGGGTCTAATCTGCATATTCATCACCCCAAACTAATTACTTTGAGATGTTGTATCAGTTCCCGTTGCATCAGTTTTTGCTGGCTTCTCTACATCAGAAGTTGGACCTACTCTAAAGATATCTAAACCATTCACTTTTGTTCCATCCATTAATTCAATCGTTATATCTTTTCCTCTTTGTTGAACGGACTTGACGATTCCTGTACCTTTTGTAACAAATTGTTTTATTGTTCCATCATCATTTTTTAGTGGAATTCCATCTTCATCCTTTACAGTTTCCACATTCTCCCATGCAATTTCTTTACCCATCATTTCGCTATATTGAAAAATTGCATTGGAATTATTCGAGGTAACAAAGGTCTCCATCATCTTGGTCATATTCGTCATTTGTTCTAGTGACGAGAATGTTGCCATTTGTGCAACAAAATCCTTATCTTGCATTGGATTCGCTGGATCCTGATTCTGCAATTGTGTCATTAAAATCTTCAAAAAATCATCTTTTCCAAGATTACTGTCACCAGTTTTTCTTTCTGGTGCCTTATATTGATACATGGTGCTAATCGAATCTGTTGAACTTGTTGAACCAGCCATAAAAATCCCTCCTATACTTTAAAGTTTATAGTTTCTTCTTCTAATACATCATCAAAAGCAGAAGTGTTTTCTTCTTCGTCTTTATTTTCTTTTACATCCTGTTCTTGCGGGCGTTGTTGTTCTTTTTGAAAATTTGGTTGTTGACTTTGTGGTTGTTGTGTTAGCACATCAAACTTTTCAACAACAATGTTTTGTGTTGGTATTACATGACGAATTTGTTGCAAGTTTGACTCAATTAATTCTTTTGCTGATGTACTAGATGCAATGATTTTGGCAGTCATCTCACCATTTTCATGAACTAATTTCACTGTGATTGAGCCTAAATTATCTGGATTCAAACGAATAATTAATTGTTGTGTTCCTGTAGATGTTGTTGTAAATTTACTAGACTGCATAATCTCCGTAAATTGTTGGACAAACTGTTTATTTACAACAGTTTTAGGAGCTTCACTTAATGTAATCGTTTCTGTTCGTTGATTTGCATTCATCAAAGGCATAGAATCTTTTCCGATCTCTACTTTAGCAGTAGAGTCTATTCCTTGCTCATCTATATCAGTAGATGACTCTGTTGATGTAGCAATTGAATTCTCAGTAGTAAGTGGTTTTCCAAGCAATTGTTCTAGCATTTTTTTAACATCTTCTGATTTTGTATATCCAGAAGCTGTCTCAGTAGCTTTTACTGTTGGATCAGTATTTTCTGTTGAAGTTCCACTATTTTTTACTATTACTATACTATTTTCGGTTGCTTTTGTATTATCTTTTGTGTTAGTTTTTACCGTTTGTGCTAGCTTTGAAAATAGTTCTGCTATGTTTGACTCTGTTAGTTTTCCTTGTTGAATATCCAACATATTAGCTGATTGCAAAAACTCCGTGGCTTGCTTGATCCACTCGCTATTATTCACCATTTTTTCTACATGTGCAGAAACAAAACTTAGTTGTGCAGATTGTGGAAGACTGGAAATAACTTCTTTCAAACTAGCACCATTTTGCAGTTGTTGTTGAACTTGTGTTTGTAATTCTACTGGTAATAACACCATCCACTGCGATTGAATACCGGCATCTTCTGAAACATCATCTGTTGTCAGTACGTCTAATAAGTCGTTTAAAGCATCTTGATCAACAGTTGCTTCACCATCTTGTGCATTTTTTGTTACATCTGTAGTTAAATTTAATAACTGCATCCCACTTGCACCATTTAGAAGTTGTTTAAATACTCCTTGCATTGTATCTATATTAGCAATTCCTCTTACACCTTGTTGTGGCATAGGATTATTTGCTATTAATTGAGCAATTGATACGTTGTTCATTTTCTCACCTCCCTTCAAGTTTGTTTATTTCTTACTTCTTGCTTTCGTTGTTAATAATGCTGTATATTTTGCTGCATCTTTTGGTGGCATTTTCTCTAAAAGTGCTGTAAGCGTAGGTACTTTTAAAGAAGATAAAATTGTCACCGCATCTTCATCTGGTAACTGTGGAATAATACTTGCCGCATTACCTGCTGACATATTTTCAAAAGATTTCACTATATCATCCAATGTTTGTTTTTTTTTTGAGTTGGGTAATTGAATCGAACCAGTCGAGCCATCTTCTCCATCTCCAATATTTTTCAACTTAGCATTTAACGTTTTAATTTGTTTATTTAACTTATCGACTTCTGTTTGTTTATTTTTTGATGATCCTTCTAGCTGTTTAATTTGTTTTTCATTTTCGGCAATAGTTGCTTTTAGTTCTGCTTCTCTTTTTTTGAGATTTTTTATTTCATAGTCTTTAGAACCCGGAATGAACTGAGATACGAAAGGTACATGTTGACCATATTCTTTTGCTTTATCAAATACATTAATGCCAGCTATTGTCATAATGATAAGTGCTAACGTGATAGTGAATATAAGAGGAATAAGTATTACCATTACAAACCATTGGAATTTACCATACTTTTTTTCTTCTTTTTCTTCTAGTGCTGGTGACTGCTCTTTTTCTTTTTCTTTTTCTTTTTCTTTAACATCTGCCATTCGTTTACCTACCCTCCACGTTGAACATATTGTTGGATAGAAATTTCATCCATTTGTTGATTTTCAATCGTCTTCAACTCTTCATTAAATAGGCGTATCTGTTTTTCTTTCATAATCTCATATTTTCTGACTTCCTGATTGGCTTCTGCTAATTTCTCTTGTTTTATTTGCATAAAATGACGTGCTTGTATGACAAGTTGTTGATAATGACTAATCGTTCGTTCAATATTGGAAATAAACAATTGAAAATGGCGAATTTTTTGGACGGACAAACCCTTTGCTAGATGTTCGTGATGTAATTCTACATATTGTTCTTTTTGTTTTAATGACTCGTACAGCTTCTCTGCCACTTGCTCAAAAGCACGAACTGCTTCGCTATATTCCCCAAAAACTTTTTCTTTTTCTTTCTCTTTAATCATCATTACTTTTTCTAATTTAAACTTATACGCCATTTTCTAATCACCCTTGTTCAAGAAGTCGAAAAAGCTGATTGTTACTTTCTTCAAACGAAACACTGCCATCTACTTCTTGTTTTAAGAAGGAAATAATTTGTGGATAGAATCTTATTGCTTCGTCAATCTCTTTCGATGACCCTCGCTTGTACGCCCCGATATTAATTAAGTCCTCTGAATTCATATAGATGGACAATAATTCCTTAAGCTTTTCTGAGTGTTTTCGATGTTCTCTTGAAACAATATGACTCATAACCCGACTTACGCTTTTTAATACATTAATCGCTGGATATTGACCTTTATTTGCTAATGCTCTTTCTAAAACAAAGTGCCCATCCAAAATTCCTCGCACTGCATCCGCAATTGGTTCATTCATGTCATCACCATCTACTAAAACAGTGTAAAAACCTGTGATTGAACCATGCTCATTCGTTCCTGTACGTTCCAGTAATTTTGGCAATATCGCAAAAACGGATGGTGTGTAACCTTTGGTTGTTGGTGGTTCTCCAACTGCTAAACCTATTTCCCGTTGAGCCATTGCTACACGTGTAACCGAATCCATCATTAACATGACGTTCAAACCTTTATCACGAAAATATTCAGCAATCGCTGTTGCTGTATATGCTCCTTTAATCCTCATTAACGCTGGCTGATCGGACGTTGCAACAACTACGACTGATTTCTTTAGTCCTTCAGGTCCTAAATCACGTTCAATAAACTCTCGAACTTCACGCCCACGCTCTCCGATAAGGGCAATAACATTTATATCTGCCGTTGTATTCCTTGCAATCATTCCCATTAATGTACTTTTCCCTACACCTGAACCAGCAAATATACCAACACGTTGTCCTTGACCGACTGTAAGTAATGAGTCAATCATTCGTACTCCAACGGTTATTGGACGATCAATTGGTGGTCTAGTCATCGGATTTGGTGGCATTTGGTCAATGGAAACTGCTTTTAATGCCCTTGGTAAAGCTAGTCCATCCATTGGATTTCCTAGAGAATCTAACACTCTGCCTGTTAACGCAGAACTAACTTTTACTTCTAAAGGTCTACCAGTTGATTCCACAATACATCCAGATGAAATTTCTTGAACGACTGCATACGGCATAAGCAAAACAAATTCATCTCTAAAACCAACAACTTCTGCCATAATTCGTTTCTGGCGATTCGCACCAACATAAATGTAGACAACATCACCAATCGAACTTTCTGGGCCTCTTGATTCAATCATCAAACCAATTACTCGTGTTACTTTTCCAAAGCGTTTATACGTATCCATCGACTCTATTTCGTTCAGAAGTTCTTCTATAGCTATTCCTCCCTCACACGCTCAAGGAGCTTCTCCTTGAGTTGTTGTAGTTGTGTATCTACACTAGCATCAATTCTTCCATATACTGACTCTACAGCACAACCATATTTTGGCAAAGATTCATCTGGATAGATAAATAAATCTGTTGGTTGGGCAAAAATCAGTTGAAATTCATCTTTTTGACCACTCACTAGTGCATAACTTTCTGGGTGAACATATATTTTCACTTCGCTTTGTTCTCTTGTTTCTTTTAATGCTTGTTTTACTAATGGTAAAAATAGTTCATCATCTCGTTCCAACCTATGAGCAATAACACGTTCTGCTATTTTTAAACTCATTTGGACAATCGCTTCATCAGAACGGTCAAGTTGCTCGTAATATTGTTTGTTGGCATCGTGAACAATTTGTTTTGCCTGCTCTACATATGCCTCATATTGTTTCTGTGCATCTTCTGTTCCTTGTCGCATTCCTAAAGAGTAACCTTCTTGTCTTGCTACTTCAATAAATTGTAGACGTTCCTCATTCCAAGCAGCTCGTTCACTCTCAACCTCAGCACGAATGCGTGTAGCATTCCCTAGTGCTTCACCTTCAATCCATCTTGCTTTTTCCTCAGCATCTCTAACGATTCTTACAGCTATCTCTTGTTGTTCTATGATAAACTGCTCTGTTCTAGCTGCTGCTTCTTCCACTACATGTTGTGGACGTTGAATTTGAAGAATATGACAACCTTTTTCACTATTGTTATTATTTACATAGGCTGCTGACTTAATAACTCTAGACAAGGATGTCATCACCTCCGCCACGTGCTACGACAATCTCACCAGCTTCTTCTAAGCGACGAATAACCGCAACGATCCGTGACTGTGCTTCTTCCACATCACGCAGACGAACAGGTCCCATAAACTCCATTTCTTCTTTGAATGTATCTGCCATACGTGTAGACATATTACGGAATACTGTATCTTTTACTTCTTCACTAGATACTTTTAGTGATAACATTAGGTCAGCATTCTCTACATCACGAATAACACGTTGAATAGCTCTGTTGTCCAATGTAACAATGTCCTCGAATACGAACATCCGTTTTTTTATTTCTTCTGCAAGCTCTGGATCTTGAATTTCGAGTGCATCAAGAATGGTTCTTTCTGTACTACGGTCTACCCCGTTTAATACTTCAACAACTGCTTCAACCCCACCAGTTTGTTTCTTATCATTTACAAATGTTGCTGATAATTTCCGTTCAAGTACTTGCTCAATCTCATTAATAACTTCTGGAGATGTACTTTCCATTAAAGCAATTCTTCTAGCGATATCTGCTTGCATTTCATGTGGTAACTCAGATAAAATTTGTCCTGCTTGTACAGGATTCAAATAGGATAACACAAGTGCAATTGTTTGCGGATGCTCACTTTGAAGAAAGTTCAATATTTGCGATGGATCAGCTTTTCTTGCAAAGTCGAATGGACGAACTTGTAAGGAGGCAGTTAGTCGAGTGATGATTTGCATTGCTTGATCCGTACCAAGTGCTTTTTCAAGTACATCTTTTGCATAGGCTATACCGCCTTGAGCGATATAATCTTGAGCAACTGCCACTTGATGAAACTCTTCAACAACATTTTCTTTTTGATTTTGATCAATTTTCCTTACGCTTGAAATTTCAAGCGTAAGTTGTTCGATTTCTTCTTCTGACAGGTGTTTGAATACGGAAGCAGAAACATCTGGACCAAGAGAGATAAGTAAAACAGCTGCTTTTTCTCTTCCCGATAAATTTCCTCTCATCACGTTGCCTCCTTTTTAATCTTCAGCAATCCATGTACGCAATAGACGTGCAAAGTCTTCTGGCTTCTCGTATGCCATTTTTTCTAATTGCTTTCTTCTTGTTGTAGATTCTGTTTCTTCGATTTCATCGATTTCCTCTTCTATATGAGGAATAATAAATTCTTCTGCTTCTTCCTTAGCCACTTTCTTACGACGACGAAGAATAAAGAAGATAACTCCAGTAATAATAAGAAGAAGCGCTACACCTGCTAAAATATATACCCACATTGGAATCCCAGGAGTTGCAAATACAGGTTTACCATTAAATTGTTGATCAGATATAACATTAACACGGTTATTAAAATCTGCTGCTGTTAATTGACCAGCAGATTGATTATCAATATTTGTTTTTATAACTGTACCAAGCATCGTTTTAATATTGTCAACTAACTTCTTATCTAACTGTGTCTTCGGTGCTGTTGGTTCAGCCATTACTTGAATACTTAAGTCTGTAATTTTGTATGGACTATTGTTAATTTCTCTCTTAATGCGATTTACTTCATAATTAATCGTTTTTTCAAGTTTTTCGTACTTGCCACTTTCTCCATCTGTACCACCAGGATAATTAGCAATTTCATTTGTCCCTGTACCAGCAACTGCTGATGCTGCCCCATTTCCGTCATACGTTTCTGAAATGTCCTGAGCACTTCTAGCAATTCCTTTCATGTTTTCTTTATCCACAGGTTCAAAAATTTCTTGTTCTTCTTTCTTTTGGTCAAAATCTATTTGTGCATCTACAACTGCCATTACTTTGTCTTGACCCATTAACAAACCTAACATATTTTGAACTTTTTGTTGAACATTTTTCTCAATTGCTTTTTTAATTTTAAATTGATTCATTACTACATCGCCTGAATCCTCAGAGCCACCTGGCGGATCATATGCTACGCCGTTTTGATCCATAATACTAATATTCTCAGGAGAAAGACCAGCAACACTTTTTGAAATCAAATTATATATTCCTTTAATTTGTTGTTCATCAAATTGTTTCCCGTACTGTGTTTTTAATACAACAGAAGCGGTCGGACCTTCTGCTCCATCTTCTGGAGTAGAGAACACACTTTGCTCTACTGGAGTTATTATTACTATAGCATCGGTGATTCCATCCATGCTTTTAATTAAACTTTGAACTGCTGTATTTTTTGCTTGATTTTCTGCTATTTGAAGTTCTTTCTCACTCATAGCATAACCAGTTTTACCAAGTAGATCACCGTAACTAATTCCACCAGAGTTTGGAAGACCTTCAGCTGATAATGCTACTTTTAAGCTGTTTTCAGTACCTTCTGGAACAGATACAGTAACTAGACCATTTGCTTCTGGTGTAATTTTAGAGGTAGCTCCTTTAGCTTCCAATGCTGCTTGAAGTTGTCCTGCTTCTTGTGCTGATACATGTTCCCATGCAGGAACAAAGTTTGTACGAGTAGCAAAATATGTTGCAATTCCAGCACTTACAAGTATTAAAGCAATAATACCAATTAGCATTAATCTTTGTGTACCAGTTCTATTTTGCCAAAATGTTGTTGCTCCAGAAAATGTTCCCTTTATTCTCTCATTCATAAGCTTCCCCCCTCGATTTTGATGGTTTGAAGCAATTCTATAATTATTAGGCTATTACATTTGCATTCTCATAACTTCTTGGTAAGCCTCAATTACTTTATTGCGTACTTCCATTGCTAGTTGCATAGAAACACTTGCTTTTTGAGCTGTAATCATTACTTGATGCAACTCTACATTCTCACCATTTGCTAGTTTATTAGTCATTATGTCTGATTGATTTTGAGTATCATTTAATTTACCAATAGCTTCTTGTAAAACATTACCAAAGTTTTGCTGTGTCTCTACAGGTTTAACTGAGGGTGTGCTTACACTTAATGGTAATGTGCTGGCTACTTTATTAATCATTCCCTATTCCTCCTACTTTCCAATCTCCAAAGCCTTCATTAACATCCCTTTATTTGCATTAAATACCGTTACATTCGCCTCATAATAACGAGTAGAAGCAATTAAATCGACCATCTCTTTTAAAGGATCAACATTCGGTAGTTCAACGTATCCTTTTTCATTTGCATCAGGATGTGTCGGATCATATACCAGTTTGAATGGTGCATTATCTTCACCAATCTTTGTTACTTTTACGCCTTCACCATCAGAATTACTTTTCATTGCTACATTCAAAAATGAGGAAAAGCCAGCTTGCTTTGGAGTCATTTCGACAACTTTTCGTTTATATGGAACCCATTTACCATCGACCATTGTTCCTCGTGTTGTATCAACATTTGCCATATTTGAAGAAATAACATCCATTCTAAGTCTTCCCGCTGTTAAAGCAGAGGCACTAGTATTCATTGTTTGAAATATTGACAAGATTATTTGCCTCCTCTAATAACAGAAGAGAGTGATTGAAATTTCCCACTAATTCGTTCTGTTAATGCATTATAGTAAATTTGATTTTCTGCTAACTCGGACATTTCTTTATCCATGTCCACATTGTTTCCGTCATGTCTGAATGTAAGTCCTTTTTTCTCACTAACAATAAATGAATTTCTGTCTGTTGTTGAAAAATCATAATGGCGGTTATTCGTACGGCTTGCCTCTACACCCATTGCATTATTCAGTTCCGATTTAAATGAAACTTCTTTTGCTTTGTAATACGGTGTGTCTACATTGGCAATATTGTTTGAAATAGCCTTCTCTTTAGCGAATGAATAATCCATTCCTTTTCCAAGAATATTAAATGTATTAGAAAACAGTTTCAATTGCTATCCCCTCTTTATAAATAAAATTCGACACTATTCTTCTATAATAAATGATATTTATTTTTTTTCATAACAATAATCGACACATCTTATTGTAAAGAATTTTTCTTTACATGTACATAGGGACTTTTATCCTAATTTTTATAGAAATTCAATCCTGTTATTAGACAAAATTCGATTTTTTTTGTTAAAAAAGAAGCATGAATGTATATCTTGACCCATGACAAGTAATAAATTATCTAATATGTCCTATATATTATATATTTTAACAGTTATTTTTAACTAATTTTCATATCGTTTCATATTGTAATGTAACAAATTAGACACAAAAGAAACATGAAGGCACATTTTCATTTGTTCGTGCCTCCCTGTTTCTTAGCCTATGAATAAATCTTATCACAGTTATTATCAATCAACAATAGTATAAACAGTGGATGTTTTTCCTAATTTTTCTTAACGGAAGATATTATTCCACTTCATTACTTTGCAAATTTGATACAAAAAACATACATGCACATTTTAATTTCTTGTGCGTTTCTGTTTCTCGCCCATGAATAAATCTTATCACAATTATTATCACTCAACAATATTGTAAACAGTGGGTGTTCTTCCTAATTTTTGTAAACAAAACTTAATAGGGTGATTAGCTCAGTGCAGAAACCACACCGAGTTAATCACCCTATCCCTATGCTTAAACTAATTTTTTAGTTTTCCTAATTCAACTAAGAAGTTCACATTCAATACTTTAATGTACGTTCCTTTCATTCCTAAAGAACGTGACTCAATAACACCAGCACTTTCTAACTTTCTTAGTGCATTGACTATAACGGAACGTGTAATACCAACACGGTCAGCAACTTTACTTGCTACAAGTAATCCTTCTTTACCATTTAATTCTTCAAAAATGTGCTCAATTGCTTCTAATTCACTGTATGATAAAGAGCTAATTGCCATTTGAACAACCGCTTTACTACGTGTGTCTTCAGCAAATTCTTCTGTTTTTTCACGAAGAATTTCCATTCCGACAACAGTACCACCATATTCAGCTAAAATAAGATCATCATCCTCAAACTGTTTGTCTAAGCGAGAAAGGATTAATGTTCCTAAACGATCTCCACCTCCAACAATCGGTACAATCGTTGTTAAACCAGTTTTGAAAAACTCACGATTTTCTACTGGAAAAGCAGTATAATCACTAGCGATGTCAATATTTGAAGATGTTTCAGTCAATCTTGACAAGCTATTTGTATACGTTTCTGGAAATTGACGCTCTTCAATCATTTTATTCATTCTTTCATTTTCGATAGACTGTTTAATTGCATGTCCAATCAGTTTACCTTTACGGCTAATAATAAATACATTTGCTTCAATAACTTCACTGAGTTTTTCAGACATTTCTTTGAAGTTAACTGCTTTCCCTGATACATTTTGCAACATTGAATTGATCGTTCTTGTTTTACTTAATAAATTCATGTTAATTCCTCCTATAAAATAAATTGACTTAAATCTTTGTTCTTAACAATGCTTCCTAGCTTCTGCTCTACGTATTGTGGTGTGATCGTTACTTTTTCCATCACAACATCTGGTGCCTCAAAAGATAAGTCCTCTAATAATTTTTCCAAAATGGTGTGTAGGCGACGTGCTCCAATGTTATCCGTATTTTGATTTACTTCAAAAGCAATCTCAGCTATTTTTCGGATAGACTCTGGTGAAAACTCTGTTTGTACGCCTTCTGTTGCAAGTAGTGCTGTATATTGTTTCAAAAGAGCGTTGCTTGGCTCTGTTAAGATACTTTCAAAATCCTCTATTGTTAGCTTTGTTAACTCCACTCGAATCGGAAAACGTCCTTGTAATTCAGGAATCAAGTCTGACGGCTTTGCTATATGAAATGCTCCAGCAGCAATAAATAAAACGTGGTCTGTTTTCACAGAACCGTATTTTGTTACAACTGTTGAGCCTTCAACAATCGGTAGTATATCCCGTTGTACTCCTTCACGAGAAATATCTGCAGATGAACCACCTTGACTTTTGCTGGCAATTTTGTCTATCTCATCAATAAAGATGATTCCTGACTGCTCTGCCATCTGAATTGCTTCTTGTGTAACGTCATCCATATCAATTAACTTCTGAGCTTCTTCATTTATTAATATTTTTCTTGCTTCTTTTACGGTTAGTTTACGCTTTTTTTGTTTTTTAGGCATCAGGTTCCCTAGAACATCTTGGACATTCATTCCCATTTGTTCCATACCTGTTCCTTGAAGCATATCAAACATTGATGCTTGTTGTTCTTCTACTTCAAGCGTAACCATTTCGTCTTCTAATTCACCATTCGCTAGTTTGAACTCAATCGTTTTTCGTTTTTCTTCTGTATGTGATGTGTCTGGCTCAGGTTCAACTGTATTTGTATTTCCTCCACCGAATAACATTTCAAACGGATTTTTTGTTGATTGTTTTTCTTTTCTTGGAGAAAATAAATCAACTAGTCTTTTGTTCGCATTTTTTTCTGCTTGTGGTGCAACAGAATTCATTCGTTCTGTTTTAACAAGCCGAATAGATGTTTCGATTAAATCTCGAACCATTGATTCGACATCACGACCAACGTAACCAACTTCGGTAAATTTCGTTGCTTCTACTTTAATGAATGGAGAACCTACGAGTTTTGCCAAACGTCTGGCAATTTCTGTTTTTCCAACGCCTGTTGGTCCAATCATTAAAATATTTTTTGGAACGATTTCTTCACGAAGCTTCTCATCAAGTAGTGAACGTCTATAGCGATTACGCAAAGCAATAGCAACAGCTTTTTTTGCATCTTTTTGTCCAATAATGAACTGATCCAAACGCTCGACAATTTGGCGTGGCGTTAATGTTTGATTTTGCATAAGATTCCCCCTTAGAGTTGTTCAACAACAATGTTGTGATTCGTATATACACAAATATCTGCGGCAATCTCGAGCGATGCTTCCGCTATCATTTTTGCAGTCAAATGCTCACCACCATACTGTTTTAATGCTCGACCAGCAGATAAAGCATATTGCCCACCAGAGCCAATTGCCAAAATGCCATCATCTGGTTCAATGACTTCTCCTGTTCCAGAAATAAGAAGCATATTTTCTTTGTCCATCACAATCAGCATTGCTTCCAGTCTGCGAAGTATTTTATCACTTCTCCACTCTTTAGCGAGTTCAACTGCCGCACGTTGTAGATTGCCATTGTATGTTTCTAGTCGTGCTTCAAACATTTCAAACAATGTGAAGGCATCAGCGACTGAGCCGGCAAATCCAGCAACTACTTTTCCGTGGAAAAGTTTACGAACTTTTTTTGCAGTATGTTTCATCACAACTGCGTTCCCAAACGTCACTTGCCCATCACCAGCTATCGCACTTTCTCCTTGGTGCTTTACAGCAAAAATTGTTGTTGCATGAAACGTCATGAATCAGCTCTCCTTTTTTTATGCACGTGGGTGTGCGTCTTTATAAACTTGCTGCAAACGATCCTTTGTCACGTGTGTATAAATTTGTGTAGATGATAAATGACTATGCCCAAGTAACTCCTGAACAGAACGCATATCTGCTCCTTCATTTAATAAGTGTGTCGCAAATGTATGACGAATCATATGTGGATGAACATGATGCAATTCACCACTTGTAGATACCATTCCATCTAAAATATATCGAACACCTCTAGTTGTCAGAACACCACCTCTTGCATTAACGAAAAGATAATTCACTTGCTTTTGCTTGATTAACTCCTTGCGTCCATGTTGTACATACCGCTTCAATGCTTCTTTTGCATACTCACCAAACGGAACATATCTTTGTTTATTTCCTTTACCATGAACCAAAATAAGTCCACTGTAGAAATCAATGTCACCCATTTCAATTTGACAACATTCTCCAACTCGAATACCTGTTGCATACAAAACTTCAAGTAATGCTTGATTTCTCTGCCCAAGCGGTGTTTGTAAATCACTTATCGCAAACAAAACTTCCATTTCTTGTTGATACAAAAAGCTCGGATTTCGATGTCCTTTTTTTGGTAGTGATACTAAAGTGAAAGGATTTTCTTGAACAATTTTTTCCCGAAGCATGAATTTATAAAAACTACGTAGACTAGATATTTTCCGAGCAATTGTACGGCTTGCTAATTGTTTGTTATGTAGATTTGTTAAGTACAAACGAATATCTTGATACACTGCATCGTTAATAAGCTCTCGTTTCAAAAATTCGAGCCATTCATTAATATCATACTCATAGCAAGTAATTGTGTATGCAGAGTAGTTTTTTTCTATTTGTAAGTAGTCAATAAACCGATGTGCAGCTTTCTCCATAGATTCACCTCGCATCAAATCTATTGTAACATATTCTTTACTGCTTGACAATCAACTTAACTATCTTTTAGTAAAATTCTGAATTGCTGTCAACGCTCGTTCAGCTAATTGTTCATTTCTTAGCTTCTTTTCACGCACTGCTTTCGAAAGTGGTGTAAATAAACCAAAGTTAGCATTCATCGGTTGGAAATTCTTTTGATTAGCCGTTGTAATATAGTGTGCCATACTACCAATAGCTGTTTCTGCTGGAAACACTATTAGTTCCTTATTTTGAATAAGTCTGGCAGCATTGAGCCCTGCAACAAGACCAGAAGCTGCTGACTCTACATACCCTTCTACACCAGTCATTTGCCCAGCAAAAAATAAATCCGAGCGTGCTTTAGACTGATATGTTGGTAAAAGTAAATTCGGTGAATTAATAAATGTATTGCGATGCATTACTCCGTAGCGAACAATTTCCGCTTCTTCAAGTCCCGGAATAAGACGAAGAACTTCTTGTTGATCTTTCCATTTTAAATGTGTCTGAAAACCGACAATATTGTATAAACTACCTGCCGCATCATCTTGACGTAATTGAATAACGGCGAATGGTCTTCTATTTGTTTTTGGATCTTCTAACCCTACAGGCTTCAAAGGACCAAATAACATCGTTTTTCTTCCACGTTGTGCCATGACTTCAATTGGCATACAACCTTCAAAGTAAATTTCTTTTTCAAATTCCTTCAGTGGCACAGTTTCGGCATTTATTAGTGCTTCATAAAAACAATCGAATTCTTCTTCCGTCATTGGGCAATTTAAATAAGCTGCTTCCCCTTTATCATAACGTGATTTTAAATATACTTTATCCATATTAATGCTGCTGCGTTCCAAAATAGGTGCAGCCGCATCATAAAAGTATAAATAATCTTCTCCAGTAAATTGTTTTAAACTGTTAGCAAATACTTCAGATGTCAGTGGTCCTGTAGCAATCACTGTTGGTCCTTCTGAAATTTCACTCACTTCTCCATGAATTACTTCAACATTCGGATGGTCTTTTACATATAAAGTAACTTTTTCTGCAAATTCATGACGATCAACAGCCAATGCTCCACCTGCTGGAACAGCACATTCATCTGCCGCTTTTATAATAACAGAGTTTAAGAGCCTCATTTCTTCTTTTAATACACCAACCGCATTGGTTAATGTATTTGCTCGAAGCGAGTTACTGCAAACAAGTTCAGCAAATTTATCTGTGTGATGTGCTGGTGTTTGTTTAATGGGTCTCATTTCATACAACCGCACCTCTACCCCAGCTTCAGCAATTTGCCATGCCGCCTCACTTCCTGCAAGCCCTGCTCCTATCACATTTACCTTCATCTATATACTCCTTTTACTTATTAAAAATTTTTACGTTTGAAAGGGCAACTAGATCAAGGCGTTCTGTTCTGCCTTTCATCAAGTCACCCTTTCTCGCCTAGTTTTGCTCTTCTTCTTTATAATCACAACTAATACATTGTACTTGGATACCTTTTTTTAGTTTCTTCTCTACAAGCATACCATTACATTTTGGGCAAGGTCTAGCAATTGGCTTATCCCATGACACAAATTCACAGTTTGGAAAGTTCGTACATCCATAAAATTGTCGTTTTTTCTTGCTACTACGTTCAATAATTTCTCCATCATCGCACGTTGGACATTTTACACCAATTTTTTTCAAAATCGGCTTGGTATTTCGACACTCTGGAAAGTTGGAACAAGCGATAAATTTACCATACCGACCCATTTTGTATACAAGCGAACTTCCACATTCTTCACAATCCGTTCCAGTTGGTTCATCTTTAATTTCCACACGTTCCATTTCCTGCTCGGCTTTTTGTAGGTGAACAGCAAAATCTTTATAGAAACGATCAATAATATTGACCCACTTCATATTTCCATCTTCTACTTCATCTAATTCTTTTTCCATGTTCGCAGTGAATTCAATGTTTAATACATCTGGGAAAAATTCAACGACTAATTGTAAAACGATTTCGCCTAAATCAGTTGGAGCAAATCGTTTATTATCAAGCACAACGTAATTTCGCTTTTGTATCGTGTCTAGCGTTGGTGAATAAGTCGATGGTCTTCCAATTCCTAGTTCCTCTAATGTCTTCACTAGACGTGCTTCTGTATAACGTGGAGGCGGTTGAGTAAAGTGTTGCTTCTGTACCACACTTTGACTATCTACTTTTTCCCCTTCACTTACATTTGGTAGCATCTTATCTTTTTCATCAGCAGAATCATCACTACCTTCTACATACACCTTCATAAACCCTGGAAACTTCACAGCGGAACCTGTTGCTCTAAATAATATGCCGTTATTTTCAATATTTACACTCATTGTATCGAGAGTAGCTGATGCCATTTGACTAGCAATAAATCGATCCCAAATTAATTTGTATAAACGTAGTTGATCACGATTTAAAAATGCTTTCATCGTATTTGGTTCACGCATTACTTTTGTTGGGCGAATTGCCTCATGTGCATCTTGACTATTTTTACTTTTTGTCACTCGTTGTTCTTGGATAGTGAACGATGAACCGTATGTTTCTTCAATGTATTGAAATGCTTCTTGCTGTGCTGTTTCGGAAACCCTCGTGGAATCAGTACGCATATATGTAATTAAACCAACTGTTCCTTCTTTCCCTAAATCAATTCCTTCATACAATTGTTGAGCAATCATCATCGTTTTCTTTGTTCGAAAATTTAATTTTCTTGCTGCTTCTTGTTGCAATGATGATGTGATAAATGATGGAACTGGATGTTTCTTTCGCTCTTTTTTGGTGACGGATGTTATTTTATAATCGTTTTCTGTTAGGCGACTTAAAATTTGATTGACTGATTCTTCATTATGAAGAGGCATTTTCTCCCCGTCTATACTATGAAAATGAGCAGCAAATGACTCTTTTCCATATGCGAAACTAGCAGAAATTGTCCAATATTCTTCTGGAATAAACTGTTTAATTTCATCTTCTCGGTCAGCAATAAGTCGTAAAGCGATAGATTGAACACGCCCCGCACTTAAACCTTTTTTTACTTTCTTCCATAATAATGGGCTAATATTATAGCCAACAAGACGATCTAGTATCCTTCTTGCTTGTTGAGCATCCACTAAATTCATATCAATTGCTCGTGGTTGCTTAAATGACTGTTGAATTGCCTCTTTTGTAATTTCATTAAAGACAACTCGACAATTAGAAGTCGTATCAATATTCAGCATATGTGCCAGGTGCCAAGCAATTGCTTCCCCTTCACGATCCGGGTCAGCCGCAAGAAATATTTTCTTTGCTTTCTTAGCAGCTGCCTTAAGTTCTTTCATAACTGGACCTTTTCCACGAATCGTAATATACTTCGGTTCGTAATCATGGTCTGTATCGACACCCATCTGACTTCTTGGTAAATCTCTCACATGTCCCATTGATGCTTTTACTTTGTATCTTCGCCCTAAATAACGTTCAATCGTTTTTGCTTTCGCAGGAGATTCTACTATTACAAGAAATTCTGACACCCACAAATCCTCCTCGCACTACAAACATATTCCTAAAATCTTTCCCATTATATAATGATACAAACGACTGTTGTCAAGAAGATAGTTTAATTTTATGAAAAAAAAACAAGTAGTTTACATCATTTTAGCGAATCGGTGAATAATTTTCGTATTCTTGTTCAATATCTTTGAACGTAGCAACTAACTTTGCTCCTTGTTGAATAAGCCAGTTCGTTCCTTCGTAATGTTGGTCAAAAATCGATCCCGGAATCGCAAATACATCTCTTCCTTGCTCTAATGCACAATCCGCTGTAATCAAAGAGCCACTCCGTATTTTTGCTTGTACAATTAATACACCTCTTGAAATTCCGCTAATCAAACGATTTCTTTCTGGAAACTGCCATCTCTCTGGTTTGGATGTTGGTGGATACTCAGAAATAATGACATTTTCTTTAATTATTTCTTCTGCTAATGGAATATTTTCACGTGGATACAAATGAAATAATCCACCCGCAATAACAGCGATGGTTTTTCCTTTTTTTTGGAGTGCCACCTGATGAGCAAGCCCATCAATTCCTTTTGCCAAACCACTTACAATCACCCATTCTTGTTCTGCAAGTGAGCCTACTAATGAATGGATAGTCTTAACACCTTCTCTAGTAGGTAAGCGTGTACCAACCACTCCTAGTGTCTTTATAGACTGTAATACATCTGTATTCCCTTTTGTATATAAAAGAAGTGGTGGGTCGTAAATTTCTTTCAGGAGCTTAGGATAATTGTCCTCGACAATCGAAATAATTTCGACTCCATATTGTTTGTAAATGTGAAGCATATTTTTTGTGGAGAATCTTTCTACATCTTGTCGGAAAGTTTTTTGTTGTTCACTGGAGAAGGAGAAAAATTGTTGAATATTAGTTAGAGGAGTTTGAAGGAGTGGGTCTTGTGTAATTAGCTTGCTTAATCTTTTTTGGGTCATTCCTTTACAATGATGCAATTGTACTAATTTATTTTTCCATATAAGCATAAAGTCCCTTCTTTCATTTAGTCAATTTTTTTAGATAAAGGCTCTGTTAAATTTTAGTGTTGATATAAGATAAAAAAATAAGAACTCTCAGAAATTGGAAGTTCTTATTTTTAATAATAGAGTTCTTGCGACACTAAAATAACAGTTCAAAATTGCAGATGCCAGCAACTAAATTGAAGCGTAAGCCAAATCGTTTTCTTCGGTTGCGATATTTTTCTGCAATAATTCGGAACCGTTTCATTAAACCAATCACGTTTTCATTCGTAACTCTATCCCTTGAAACACGATGATTGAAGACTTTATCTTGCTCAGTTAAAGGCTTCTTCTTGCTCTTTTTTATTGGAAGGACAGAATTATTATGTATCTTGCGTATGCCCAAATATCCCGTATCTGTCATTGCTTGGATGTTTGGGGCTATATGGGTGTTGGATTCTTTAAATAGTTTGAAATCGTGTTTTTTGCCATTACTAAAGGCAGTACAAATGACCTTTTTTGAACATTTGTCGACAATAACCTGCGTTTTTAAGGTGTGTCGTTTCTTTTTTCCGGAATAGTAGTGTTTTTGTTTTTTTGAGGGCGTTCGATTGGTGTTTCCGTTGCATCAATCAGTACGATTTCGTATTCCACATCGCTTTTCAGCAAGGCTTTTTTACCTGGAAGGGAAAATGTTCCATCCTTAATCAAGACATCCTCCACCCATTTGATTGACCGATATATATTGCTTTCATCTACTCCGTAGCTTGCAGCAATATGAGCGTAGGTTCTATATTCTCTCCAGTATTCAAGTGCCGCAAGCAATATTTCTGAAACGGATAGTTTTGAATTTCTTCCACCTTGTTTATGCTTTTTTTGATAGGTACTATTTAGTATCTCCATCATTTTGTCAAATGTTTTTCTCTTTACTCCTGTTATTCGTCTGAATTTTTCATCTGTGTAGCTGGATAAAGTTTCGTATTTCATATTCTCACCTGTTTTTATTTGAGTATCCCATATAAATTATAGTTTCGCAAGAACTCTAATGTCTTCATTCAATTAAAGCACCCTTTACTTGAATGATTGTTTATGATTTTCCTTCTAAATCAGCAATCCTCTTTTCAAGTTCTTTTACTTTACTACTATTAGTCATTGAAGTTGTAAAAGCAATAAGTCCAAAAGCAAGTCCTACCATTCCAAAAACCTCCATTATAATCCCCCCTTAAAAAAACTAAAATATACTCCTTAGTTTTTTTATTTATCTAATTTATTAGATAAATACCGCATTTTACTTATTGGATTCACTAAAACATAGGTTTTATTCAATCTCACAGACCATTTATTTCATGAGTTTGGAATAGGAGAGGCTTTTGCCTCTCCTATTCCAAACTATTTTAATGCGTTTTACATTTATCGTAAATACCTGCTTCTTGAATTGCTTTTACTAATGTTTCACCCATAACAGATGGATTGTCTGCTACTGGAATGCCACATTCGTTCATTGTTTTAATTTTTTCAGCAGCTGTTCCTTTACCACCAGAGATAATTGCACCAGCATGACCCATGCGTTTTCCTGGAGGTGCTGTTTGCCCACCGATGAAGCCAACAACAGGTTTAGTCATATTTGCTTTGACCCACTCTGCTGCTTCTTCTTCCGCAGTACCGCCGATTTCACCAATCATAATAACCGCATAAGTGTCAGGGTCTTCATTGAATGCTTTTAATACATCAATAAAATTTGTTCCATTAACTGGATCACCACCAATACCAACAGCTGTAGATTGACCAATACCAGCTACTGTTAATTGATTTACTGCTTCGTATGTTAATGTTCCAGAACGTGATACGATACCAACATGTCCTTTTTTATGAATGTAACCTGGCATAATCCCGATTTTACATTCATCTGGCGTAATAACTCCTGGACAGTTCGGCCCAACTAGACGAGTTTTTTTGCCTTCCATGTAACGCTTTACTTTAACCATATCCATTACTGGAATGCCTTCTGTAATACAAACAACTAAATCTAGTTCAGCATCAACCGCTTCAACAATTGCATCAGCTGCAAATGGAGGTGGAACATAGACAACAGAAGCATTTGCACCTGTTTTTGCTACTGCTTGTGCTAATGTATCAAATACTGGAATACCTTCTACTTCCATGCCACCTTTCCCTGGTGTTACTCCACCAACGATTTGCGTGCCATATTCAACCATTTGCTTAGAATGGAATAGACCTTGTGAGCCTGTAATTCCTTGTACGATTACTTTTGTATCTTTATTAACAAAAACACTCACGTTTTTTCTCCCCCTTAATAAACTGAAGCAACAATCTTTTTAGCGCCATCAGCCATTGACTCAGCTGATTGAATGTTTAAACCTGACTCATTCAATAATTTTTTACCTAATTCTACATTTGTACCTTCTAAACGCACAACAAGTGGCAATGTTAAACCAACTTCTTTTGTTGCGGCAATAACACCTTCTGCAATAACATCACATTTCATAATTCCGCCAAAAATATTAACGAAAATTCCTTTAACATTGTTGTCAGATAAAATGATTTTGAATGCCTCTGTTACTTTTTCTTTTGTTGCACCGCCCCCAACGTCAAGGAAGTTAGCCGGGCTGCCGCCAAAGTGGTTAATAATATCCATTGTTGCCATTGCAAGTCCTGCTCCATTAACCATACAGCCAATTTTCCCATCAAGTGCAATGTAGTTTAAATCATACTTAGATGCTTCTACTTCTTTTGCATCTTCTTCTTCTAGGTCACGAAGAGCTAAAATGTCTTTATGACGATACAACGCATTAGAGTCGAAATTTAATTTTGCATCTAATGCCATAACTTTTCCGTCACCTGTTACAACAAGTGGGTTGATTTCAGCGATCGAGCAATCTTTTTCAACAAATGCAGTGTACAAGCTCATCATAAATTTAACTGCTTGGTTCACAAGCTCTTTTGGAATGTTGATATTAAAAGCAATACGGCGGGCTTGGAAGCCTTGTAAACCAATTGCTGGATCAACATACTCTTTGAAGATTTTTTCTGGCGTTTTTTCTGCTACTTCTTCGATTTCCGTTCCGCCTTCTTCTGATGCCATTAGTACAACACGAGAAGTTGCACGATCAAGTACAAGACCGATATAATACTCTTTCTTGATGTCACAGCCTTCTTCAATAAGTAAGCGTTTTACTTCTTTTCCTTCTGGACCTGTTTGGTGTGTAACAAGCGTTTTGCCAAGAATTTCAGAAGCGTATGTACGAACCTCATCTAAATTTTTTGCAACTTTAACTCCACCTGCTTTTCCACGTCCACCGGCATGGATTTGTGCTTTTACAACACAAATTTTGCTACCTAACTCTTTTGCTGCTTCCACTGCTTCATCGACAGAAAAAGCAACTTTCCCATTCGGTACGGATACTCCGTAACTTTTTAGGACTTGTTTCCCTTGATACTCATGAATGTTCATTTTCTATCCTCCTATGAGTGCATAAAAAATCTTAGCACTCCTATTTTATAATGATACGTTAGTACTTGTCTACCGTTTACGAAATCTTTATAAATAAAAAATCAATGTGGCTGTATCAAAAGGATATTTATCCCTGTTGATACAGCCACACTCATAGGAGTATTCCTAAGCACTAAATTTAAATTTTTTCCAGCTTCATTACGAAATAAATTTTTTCTGAGCTTACTTATTTTTATACACATTTTTCTCAATCCGATAAATAAAAGCAAATACTTCGGCAACAGCTTGATATAATTCTTCTGGAATGGATTCATTAATGTTCAACTGTCCAAGCATTTGCACAAGTGATGGGTCTTCTTGAATCGGTACATTGTTTTCTCTTGCTTTTTCAATAATTTTATCGGCTATCAGTCCTTTACCCGTAGCAATAACGGTTGGTGCTTCTTTCATAGTCGGACTGTATGCTAAAGCAACAGCTTGTGTTCTTTTTTTCATACCCGAAAGTCAACTCCCTCATACCTTTCTTCACTTGCTAATTGCGGTGTAAGCGGTGGTAATGATTTTTCCTTTTCTTTCGATGGTGTCACTCGAACGGAAGATAATCTATAATCTTGTTCCGCTAAATTTTCTTTTAGTAACGGTTGCAAAGACTGAACGATTCCAGATAATCCTGGGGTATCATTTACAACATTCACATTCATCACTCGATTTTGCACTTGCATATCAATAATGGTTTCTTTTAACGTTTCTAATTCTAAATAAAACAAGACACGGCAATAATTTGGATCAATTTGTCCATTTTCTTTTTTTCGCCCTTGCCATTGAACTGTAATATCCGAGCGAAGTTCTGGTGAATTCGCTGGAATTTGCATGACAATGGATTGTAATGGTCCTTGTTCTTGCGATAAAAGTTGTTGAGCTGTTATCCGATGAACCATTGATTCCAATGGATCCCTTACTGTCTGTGGTAATGACTCCTGAAGTGTCTTCATCAGCAATGGTTTTAGTTGATCTGTAGGTTGCTTTTCTCCTCTTGCAACATCGTGTTCATATTGTAATCCTAATGAACGGGATACTTGTTTTAGCATAGTTACTACTTCATCTGGCTTATCTAGGGACACTCCATTCATTAATGATGTTAGCATTTCTCGTTCTTCTTTAGGAAGTTTGTTCATCTGTATGATTTTTTGAAAAGCTTCACTGTTCGATTTTATATCAAGATTTGGTGATTGAAATAAATGGCGAAGATGTTTATCGGGAATATTTAACTCTTTTAATACATTTGTGAACGTTTGGTGAACAATTTCTTTTACTTCTTCGGTTGTAAGTGGTGTATCTTTTGCCAGTTGGGCTGATTTTAAAGCTGTTTGAATGGCTTCAGATATATTTTTCTGGATGTTTGGTGTTTCTGCTAAACTAGTTTTTGTAAGTTGTTTTGCCTCTTCTAGAACCGTTTTTGTAAGTTGTTTTGCCTCTTCTAAATTAGTTTGTTTGATAAAAGTTTTTAATTCTTCAGTTGTTTGTTTCGTTCCATTATTTTGCACCATTTTTACTTCTTCAGCTGTTTCTAATATATTATCCATCAATTGTTGAACTACTTTTTCTTGTGATTCATTTGCTACAATACCTGCTTTTTGAAGTAAAGAAAAAGCCGTTTCGGAAGATTTGTCATTAGAAGCTAACCATGTTTGTAAAAGGGAAAGGGTTGTTTTTGATGTATTATCTCCTTTTAATGTATTTAACATTTCTACTAGTTGCTTCACTGATTCATTGTTCTCTACTAGACTTGGCATATTTTGCAGGGCATTGCTTCCTTTTTCAATGAGTGAGGTGAGCGTTTCTGGTGATTGAAAAGATTGCATTGCTTGAAAAATATCACTGGTAAATGGCAAGCGGAGTGTATATATTTGTTTCATTGCTTGCAATGCATCATTGATATTTTTCCCAGCAGTTGTTAATGCTAACTGAATGTCCTCTTTGATAACCGGCAATTGTTCTTGCATTAAAAATTTAACTGCTTCTCGATTATTTTTTGTATTATCCAGATTTAATGACTGGAGTATTTTCTCAAGTATGACATTTTTTGGTACAGCTTGTTGTGTATCCATTTGTTTCGCAAATTCATCTATTAACGTGAGCATCACTGTACCATCCGTTGATTTCACATGAAATAAATACGGCTGACCAGCGGACATATTAGCCTCTACTTGAGCAATTACTTTTGTATTGCCGATTTGCACAATTGCGGTATTATCAGGTAAAAATTTCTCAATTCGTCCATATACCATCTGTCCTTCTTTTAAGGAAACAGGTTTAGCGGTTTGAAGTGCATCTTTCATAAGTGATTGTAATTGAACTTGCATGTATATCCCCTCTTACTGTGTCATTTCCTTAATTGGTGAGAATGAACGCCGATGTTCTGGTATAATTCCGTAGTCTTGTAAAGCTTCTATATGGGCTTTTGTCCCGTAACCCATATGGCGATCAAACCCATATTGTGGGTACTTAATGCTAAGTTCTTTCATCATCTTATCTCTTGTTACTTTCGCTATAATAGATGCTGCTGCAATCGAAATACTACAAGCATCACCATGGATAATGGCTGTTTGCGGAATATTCACTTTCAAGTGCATGGCATCAATTAGTAAATGATCGATTCGTTCTATTTGACTAATAGCCTGAAGCATAGCTTTTTTTGTTGCTTCATAAATATTTATTTCGTCAATTTCTTCTGACGAAACAATGCCGATGCCAATTGCTACTGCTTCTTGTTGAATTTTTTTTGCAAATTCATTTCTTTTTGTTTCTGATAATTTTTTCGAGTCATTAATTCCATACAATTTCGCTGTAGATGGTAATATAACAGCCGCTGCAACAACTGGCCCTGCAAGTGGCCCTCTTCCCACTTCGTCAACACCAGCAATGTATGTAACACCTTCACTATATAACTTTTGTTCATACTTAGACATATCCAAATAGTGTTCTCTGATCTGTTCCTCTTTTTTTTGTTGCTTTCGATGGCGGGCAAGTAATTTCTGCACACCGACTCGTTGGTCTTCTTCTATTTCTACTGAAATTTTCCCTTCTTCTAGCGATTGTTCAATTTCTTTTAGTGTACGTTTTTTCATATTTATATCCTCTTTTATAGATTCATTGTATATATCGACTTTTTCCAAAAAAAATAAATAGAAGAGTAACGAAAAAAGACTTGGGCAACAGGGGTAAAAACACCCCGATTGACCAAGCCTCGATTCAATCTTCTAATATTTCGATTTCTCTCTCTGGTTTTTCAAAAGATATTGCTCCTAGTTTCATAGAACGCACTTCTCTCAAAAGTAATTCAGATATTTTGTCACTATCTATTTCCCCACCAGCAGAAAAACAATTACGGCGTTTACCAATTGCTATAAATAATTTATCCGCATCCATTGTGGCATCTACTTCATATCGTTCTTGAAGAAATTTCGGATATGATTGTTGTAAAAAACGAATCGTATACATGGCAATATCATACCTATTTAAAATAGTATCTTTAATTGCTCCAGATGCCGCTAATTTATAACCAACTTCCATATCTTCAAACTTTGGCCACAAAATTCCTGGGGTGTCTAATAGCTCCATTTCTTTACCCATTTTAATCCATTGTTGTGCTTTTGTTACTCCTGGTCTATCGCCTGTTTTCGCAATATTTTTTCCAGCAAGCCGATTAATCAGTGTTGATTTTCCGACATTAGGAATTCCAACAATTAAGGCTCTAATTGCCCTTGGGTTTTTAATTCCTTTTGCCGCCATTTTGGCGAATTTTTCTTGTAGTAATTGTTTTGCTGTAGAAACGAGTTGTTTTAAACCATTTCCTTCTTGAGCATTAATATCAAGAACCGTCATTCCTTTATTTCTAAAATACGTAAGCCATTGTCTAGTTACTTGTGTATCTGCCATATCTGCTTTATTTAAAAGAATAATCCGTGGTTTATTCTTAATTACTTCATCAATCATTGGATTGCGTGAAGATAAAGGAAGTCTTGCATCAACTAATTCAAATACAACATCAATTAGTTGTAATTTCTCTGTAACTTCTCTCCTTGCTTTTGCCATGTGACCTGGAAACCATTGAATTGTCATCATCTACCTACTTTGCTATCTTGGCATCAGAAATTGGCCAGTAAACAATATTTGCTGTTCCAACTACTTTGTCTTCTGAAACAAAACCAATTTCACGACTATCTTTACTAAAACGGCGATTATCTCCCATAACAAATAAAGTGCCTTCTGGAACTTTTTGTTTTCCATCTGGAATTTCTAGTGTTGTAAATGAATTGGTTAATGGTTCACCATCTTTTATTTGTTTCTTATATTCATCTAAATAAGGTTCTTCATATTTTTTACCGTTTACGTATAATATGTCATTTTTGTACTCTACTTGATCTCCAGGAAGACCAATAATTCTTTTAATATAATCTTTTCCTTCAGGGGCATGAAACACAATAATATCAAAACGATCTGGTCCACCAATTCGATACGAAATTTTGTTTACAACCATGCGATTTTCATTATGTAGTGTAGGCATCATTGACTCCCCATCAACAATAACGGGAGCAAATAGAAAATAGCGAATGACAAACGCCAATAAAATCGCTATAGCAATTGCTTTAAACCATTCCCACCATTCATTTTTTTTTCTTGTTCCTTCCATTTCTTATCCCACCTTTAAAAAATAGACGGTCAGCAAAGCTCGTGACTTTGAAGACCGTCCCATTTTTATCGAATTTCTTTAATACGTGCTGCTTTTCCACGAAGTTTGCGTAAGTAGTACAATTTCGCACGGCGAACTTTACCACGACGTAACACTTCTAATTTTGCCACTTTTGGCGTGTGCATAGGGAATGTACGTTCTACTCCTACACCATAAGAGATTTTGCGAACTGTAAATGTTTCGCTAATTCCTCCACCACGACGTTTGATGACAACACCTTCAAATAATTGAATCCGTTCACGAGTTCCCTCGACAACTTTTACGTGTACACGAACAGTATCTCCTGAACGGAAACTTGGTAATTCACGTAATTGTTCTTTTGTAAGATCGTTTAATAATTGTTGCATATAATTCAGCTCCTTCCACAAATGTTCTTGCGATATACGCAGCGGAACATGCGTTTAAGACCTAAGTCCCTAGAGGATGATAGCATAAATTTCTCTCGGATGCAAATTAATCGATTAAATCTGGTCTTCTTTCTTGTGTCCGTTTCATCGCCTCGTTGTGTCGCCATTCTTCAATATTTTTGTGATGCCCTGACAACAAAATATCTGGAACTTTCATTCCTCGAAAATCAGCAGGACGGGTGTAATGTGGATGTTCAAGTAAGCCTGTACTAAATGAATCTGTTATTGCTGATGTTTCATTTCCAAGTACACCAGCAAGTAAGCGGGTAACTGAGTCTACAATCACCATCGCTCCAATTTCTCCACCTGTTAGTACATAATCACCAATTGAAATTTCATCTGTCACTAAATGTTCACGAATTCGCTCATCATATCCTTCATAATGACCACAAATTAAAATGAGATGATCTTCTTTGGCAAGTTCTTCTGCTTTTTTTTGCGAATAACGTTCTCCTTGTGGACAAAGTAAAATAATTCGTGGTTTTTCTGTTCGTACAGATTCTACCGCATCAAAAATCGGCTGTGCTTTTAAAACCATCCCGGCTCCACCGCCATACGGATAGTCATCAACTGTTTGATGTTTGTTATCAGCAAAATCTCGAAAGTTAATGACGTTTAGTGTAATCGCTTGTTTTTCTTGTGCTTTTTTTAGAATAGATTCCCCAAATACCCCTTCAAACATTGCAGGAAAAAGGGATAAAATATCAATTTTCATCTAGTAAACCCTGCATCGGTATAATGATAATTTTTTTCTCAACTATACTAATTTCTTTGACAATATCAGCAATATATGGAATTAAAATTTCCTTCTTTTGTCTTTGGACAACCCAAACATCATTTGCTCCAGGTGTTAATATTTCCTTAATTTTACCGATTTCTTCTCCACTATCCGTATACACCGTACAACCGATAATTTCATGAAAATAATATTCATTTTCCTCTAAACGCCCAAGCTGACTATTGGGAACTTTCAAGGTGTAATCTCGTAGTTTTTCTACATCATTAATTGTTGTGTACTCGACAAATGTAAGAAGATCAAATGATTTATGTTTCCGATGTGTTTTCACTGTTACGGAAATTTCTTGATTGTCTTTACAAGCAACTAATATGTTACCAATTTTATATCGTTCATTTGCAAAATCTGTACATGATACAACACGCACTTCTCCTTGAAGCCCGTGTGTATTTACTATTTTCCCAACATTAAACCAGTTCATTCTTTCCACCTCATTGAATCGTAATGACAATACCATCTTTAATAATTATAGACTTACTTAGAAGTTCTTCCCAATTGTCACCTTCTTGTACTGTAACAATCGCTTCCACTTCACCTTCTTTTAATTGTGTGCCAAGCGGCAATGCTTGTAGTTGTTCCATTTGAAATTCTAACAAATTTATTTTTTCCTGTCGCTCATTCATTCCTTTTTCAAATTGCGATTTTACTAATGTAGACGAAAATTTATTTGTTTTTTCAAAACGTTTCATTTCAAATAGAAGTTGTTCTTTCTCCTGTTGCAATTTTATTGCGGCTGCTTTGAATTTATCAAACAACTTCTTTTTACTTTTCTCCGTTACTACTTGCTTTACATCTATTTTGTGAATAAATTTCATGTTGATCACCACCTTAAAATTCTTTGACTGGAAAATGGACAATAACTTGCTTTAATAAATAAGGAGAAATATACGCTTCAATGGATGCCGCTAATATAAATAATACAGCAATACAGCCAACAACAAACATATATTGTTTAATAATTGGCATCATTGCTTCTCCACGCCTAGAAAATTGTTTGCGAATCAGACGAATCGAAAACGCCATCGCACTCATTCCCATTATAATAAAACAAGGAACAACAATTAAATTTTGTGGCATCATACTTCCAGATGCTAATAAAAATCCTGACCATCCCATTTGATTTACTAGAAAACCAACCGTAAAACCAACGACCATTCCTTTTAAAAATAATAAAATTAAAATTAATGGTAGTCCAATTACAGAAATTCCTAAAACAGCAATTAACGCCACATATTTCATATTATCTATATAACTTTGTGTCCATATATGAGCATTGTTTGTTTCATTCCCACTTGCAACGTCTTTAAAAAATTGCGAGAGATAATAAAACAAATCTTGTTTCTGAGCAAAGTTTAAACTATTTACAACAATTGCTCCAAAAATAACACCCATCATAAATAAAATAATGACAAATACATATAACGATGCATTGTCTTGTAAATGCCGATTTGTATTTGATAGAAACACACGATTTCTCATATTATCCCTCCTGCTCTTTAGTAGAGCATATGAACAAATGAGAGATGTATGACACTTAACTTTTAACTATTTGATTGCCAATACTGAATAGCATACATACTTTTTGCATCGTGAATTTTTTGCGTCTTTACTAGTTCCAAAGCTTCCTCTAGTGTTACTTCTAGCACATCAATAAATTCGTCATCATCTAAATGTTGGGTTTCTAGTTGTGAAACTTTTTCAGCAATATACAAGTGAATAATTTCATCCGCAAAACCTGGAGAGGTGTAGAAACTAGCAAGTGGGTGGACACTTTCACACATATATCCAGTTTCTTCTTCTAGTTCCCGTTTTGCTGTCACACTTGGCTCCTCGCCTTTTTCAATTTTTCCTGCTGGAACTTCAATGATTACTTTGCCAATTGCTTTTCGATATTGCTGAACTAGAAGCATTTTCCCTTCGTCAGTAAACGCAATAATTGCAACTGCTCCCGGATGTTTGACAATTTCTCGCATACTTGTTTGTCCATTTGGTAACTCTACTTCTTCCACATATAAATCAATTACTTTTCCAGCATACTTTTTGTCACTACTAATTGTTTTTTCTTCTAAATGTTTCATTCGCTTTCCTCTCATTGTACATTATTATTATCAACATAGTACACTACTACTAAAGGAGTGAGCAACATTGAAAAAAAGACAAATAGGTACATCTGATTTATGGGTGAGTGAAATTGGTTTTGGTTGTATGTCTATCGGAACAGATGAAAAAAATGCTCTTTACTTGTTAGATGAGGCAATAGATAGCGAAATTAATTATTTTGACACCGCAGATTTATATGATAGAGGGATCAATGAGGAATTAGTTGGCAAAGCGTTAAAAGGCAAACGTGATAAATTTATTATCGCCACAAAAGTTGGAAATCGTTTAAATGAATTAGAAAACGGTTGGACTTGGGACGCTTCTTCCACATACATTTTACAGGCAGTGAAGGAGAGTTTGCGTCGTCTACAAACAGATTATATTGATTTGTATCAACTACATGGCGGAACAATTGAAGATAATATAGATAACACCATTGAAGCATTTGAACAGTTAAAAAAAGAAGGATATATTCGTGCCTACGGGATTTCTTCTATCCGCCCAAATGTTATTTTAGAATATGTAAAGCGTTCCAATATTTCTTCTGTCATGATGCAATATAGTTTACTTGATCGCCGTCCAGAAGAATGGTTTTCACTTCTTCAAGAAAACTCTATTAGCATAATTGCTCGTGGCCCCGTGGCGAAGGGAATACTTTCTGAACGTAAGCAACCACTAAAAAATTACTTAGATTATTCTGTCGAAGAATTACAGGATATAAAAAATGAAATACAAAAAATTTCTTCTCTCCCATTACATGAAATTGCCTTGCAATATGATTTACATCACATGAACGTTGCTTCTGTCATTCCTGGTGCAAGTAAAGTCGAGCAATTAAAAGCAAATATAACGAATAATTCCTTAACAAATACTGAATATGAACAGCTTCAAAAAATAACAAAAGCTTCCGTTTACAAAGAACATCGATAATTCCTTTCTGGGTATAACTATATTCCATTTGGAAATGTTATTAAGACAAAACATTAGACTTCTTTCTAGTGTTTCCGTTTCTTTAAGCTATTAGAAAAATGACATAAGGGTGGTTAGAACTATTTTCTTTTCCAGCTTTTTCTTTATTTTTAATAATGAATTTTACTACTATTTTTTATCGTAATGGAGGTAACAATGAATAAAGAAACTTCAACAGATCATTATATGCCCATGACCTCTATAGCTAGAGGAAAAGTTATTCCAATATCAAATGACTTATATTCATTGACCATACAAATCGTAAACATTTGTTTATATGGTGATCCTTCCAAAACAAATGAATGGGTACTTATTGATGCAGGAATGCCTAAGTCCATAAATAAAATTAAAGCTGTTGCTGAGGAGATATTTGGCAAAAATAATAAATTAAAAGCAATCATTCTTACTCATGGTCATTTCGATCATGTCGGAGCTTTAGAAGAATTACTTGGGATTTGGAACGTTCCTGTTTATGCCCATCCATTAGAGTTACCTTTTTTAACTGGAAAAACAGACTACCCTAAACCAGATGGAACGGTAGAAGGAGGCATCATTGCAAAAATTTCTCCTTTATTTCCCCATGAAGCGATTAATATTAGTGAACACATTTACGTACTACCTTCAGATGGAACAGTACCAGAAATGCCTGGATGGAAATGGATTCATACTCCAGGACATACACCAGGGCATATTTCGTTATTTAGAGAAAAAGATGGCGTGTTAATCGCTGGAGATGCATTTGTTACAGTAAGACAAGATTCACTATATAATGTTTTGATTCAAAAAGAAGAAATAAATGGTCCTCCTAGATATTTTACAACTAATTGGCAAGATGCTTGGAATTCAGTGAAAACGTTGAAAGATTTAAATCCGTTATGGGCATTAACTGGACACGGATTACCAATGTCTTTGAAAGAACTCGAAGTTGGATTGACTTACCTTGCTCAAGAGTTTGATAAATTGGCTATCCCTGATTACGGGCGTTATGTTTAATCATTATTTCATTCAAAAAAGGGTGAGACAAAAGGGGTAAAAAACACCCCGATTGTCTCACCCTTGTGCAATGAATGGTTGCTAAAATTTAAGTTTTATCAACGTTTTAGTGAACCATTCATTTCACTAAAAAAAACATTCAAAAATACCTTTGTCCCAAACTCTTTTTCTCAGTTATTTAAATCATATAAACCAGGACTATGTTCATTTGGCATTTCAGGAAGTTCAGGAACTGGAAATCCTTTTGGAGGATCAGTAACCATTAATTCCTCTCCATTTCTACTTGGAGATTTTCCATTGAAAATTTCTCCAATTCTTGTTGCATCTAATCTAAAGTTAAATTGAGCATTATGATAGCCCATTTCAACAAACTTTCTACACTCAGGATACTTATTTAAATCATAATTTGGTACAGGAAATAATTTTCCCCATTCAACTCCTAAAGTTTCTAAAGCTTTAGCAAAAGCATTTTGATGAGCATTATCTCTAACAATTAAGAAACCTAATGTTTCTCTTAATGTTTGATTAGAACTCATTTCATAAATTCTCGTTTTTTGCAGCACACCAGTTGATTCTAAAATTAAATTGTTTAATAAATCAGCAATCAAATTCCCGTGATTATACACCCACGAACCATTCCACGGATTTCCACCCGCATCAACTGGTAGTGACGATTGTGCACCAACAATAAAATGATGAGGATTCGCATGTTTAACTGCTTCATCAAGCGGAGCACCGTCTACTCCTGAATTACCAGGAGTTTGTTCTCCTGCACCATTTAAAAGTTGATTTATTGTGTTTTGCACGAGTTCTACATGACTTATTTCTTCTAAAAAAACCCCTCTTAGTAAATCACGATATTGTTTCGCATTTCCTCTAAAATTGGAGCTTTGAAAAAAATATTGCATCATCGTTCTCATTTCACCAAATTGCCCACCTAATGCCTCTTGTAATACTTTCGCAGCAGCTGGGTCTGGGTTATCTGGCTTTATTATATTAATCAATTCTTCTTTGTAATAATACATAACTTTCCCCTCAATTTCTAACCTAAAATAAACCCTTTATCCTTGGATAAAAATTATTACTTATGGTTGTTTCGTTTCGTGATGAAGTGGTGGTGGAACTAACCATCCTTTTGTCTTCATGATTTGAAGAAGCTCTGCACCATCTTTTGCTTTTTTTGCACCGAACTGACCAAACATCATTCCAATATCCTCACGAATGGACTGAGACATTTGTTGCCCACTTGTAACTACACCTGCGGCAATTTCAGCGGAAACTAAATAAGCTACTTGAACGTCTTGCAATCTTGCTCCAACAGGGATTTGTTCAAGGTCGGCTTCAGGTCTCTCTGCCGGAGTAGGAGGTATTGCAATATCATTATGTAACAATACTTGTTCCATTTCTTTTATTGCTGGTTTCATTGAATTCTCAATTACTTTTTTTAAAAATTTCTTTAAATCCTCATCGCCAGTATGATTAATATACTTGATAAGTATCTACACCAGCTTTAGTTGCTGCTAAGCAGCTCCAAATCCCAAAAACTTCTCCATAATGTAGTGGCTCGTTTTGAGGATTCCCACTTAAAATTCCCATAATTAACATCTTTCCTTTCGTTATTAAGTCCATACACATCTCCTAATGATAAGATAGGTACAACTTGTATTATGGTTTGAAAGGAAATTAATATACTCTCTAATGTTAAGAAATGGGAATTTATTTTTTTAGTTCATAATCACGATGCTTCTAAAATAAAATAAACAGTGTGATATTTGTTAGGGGGGATGTTTGATGGCGGAATTTGTACAATCTGCGAAAGATGAACATACATTTTGGTTAAGAATACTAAGAGACCATTCTCAATTTATTTTAGATGCACTACCAGAAAAAGAGAAGGAAAAAATTAAAGTAGCTAAATCATTTATTGCTGCATTTAACAAATTATTAGATCAGTTAAATGATGGGACCAACATAAATGAAATAACGACTGAAGCGGAGAAAAAAGCAAAAAACCTTCGTGAATTCAAATTAAGCTTATTACAAAAACATTTAACAGACTCTAAATTTACAATTCACTTAGCCCCTACTTTCCTAAACCATATGGTTAATGAATTAGAAGAGTACCTTTTAGTGCTGTCATATTTAAAACAAAACCAAGTCCCTCCGATTTTTCACGAACTTCATCATCATTTATTAACTCGTTGTGCTAGTTGTTTTAGCCCTTTTTCAATAAAAAACGCTCAAAATTTATTAAATATAGCATGAATAATTGCAACAAATAGACAAAATTACAGTTTTTGTTCAAAATTACTAAGCACAAATTTAAAAATCCTAC
>JAVBJX010000070.1:0-9898 GCA_031546705.1 Caryophanales bacterium | reverse complement strand
GGAAAGTTCAATGGCTAATTTTTAATTGTACTGTTTCAAAAACTCTTAGCTTGCCTCTAGCAAGCGGCATCGTTTTTTCATTGTCTAATTAAAAATTTTCTCCTTTCCTTTTTCCGCACAATTTCGCAAACTGCTATAAATTACCGATAATCTTTTATTGTATTCAGTTCACCTACATAGTTTAAAGCTGGATAATCTTGTGCATTTGTACAAATAGTTTGTCCTTCTTCTGCATTCCCTTGAAAGCAACCTGGATAAGAAGTTCCATTAGCCCAAGTATATCTGCCTACACCATTCATATACCCATCGAGCCAATTTCCTTCATAGAAATCTCCATTATTCCAAATCATTTTTCCGACTCCTGTTATTTCACCATTTACAAAGTTTCCATTATATTTCCCACCATTGTCCCAAGTCATCATGCCTTTTCCGTGCTCTCTACCATTCTTTGTTTTGCCAATGTACATTCTGTTTTCGTAATATAATACGTCATTTAGTTCATATAATTCTTTTGTTAAAGTGGCTGGCGTTTCATTCGTATCAACAGTGAGAATATTACCAATTCCTTGGGCATAGTACAGGAGATATCCTTCACTATCTTTTATCTCAATGACATTTCTAAATATACCAGCAGGAGTTGTGATTGTTTTTGTTGTCGAAGTAACGAGGTAATTAGTTTGTTTAAAACGCCATTTTTTATTGATAGTTAGAGGATAGGGAATTTCAAAGAACAGTTCATTTCTCTCTGCCCAACCAATACTTAATTTGGATGAATTTTCTCCAATCATATACGTTTGGCTTTTTGATTTATTCGTAGCTCTCCACATATCAAATCCATCTCTTGTTTGTTTATATATAAATGAGGTCATTCCAGACCCAAAACTATTCCAATAATAGCCATACGCTTTTTTTGTGTTTTGTTCTAATCCGCCAGTGATTTTTCTATTTTCTAGTATATAGAGATCAAGTAAATTTTTGGGAAGTGGGGTGTATATAATAATTGGTAGTCTGCGAACATACTGATTGTTTCCGATAAAAAAATGTGTTTTTGTTGTACTATATACAATAAACTCTTGTCCTTTTGTTAATTTTTTTACATAGACAAATTGCCCTTTAGGATTTTTTTTATACATATATGTTGTACCCATCACTTTAAGTTTGCCAGCAATCCCTGATTTTACTTCTATGTTTCCCCACATTACTTTTGCTTCTACTGTTGATAACGGGTTGATTAAAAATAATAAGGAAATAGACATGATGTAGAGTATTTTCTTTAGCATAGAAATCCCCCTGTTTTTATTTCATAGTAACATGGAGGAAATAGTAGAATCACTGGAAAATAGAGGGGCAAATTAAACTCTTTTATTATATCGTAAAATAAGATATAATCTTATGCAACGATAAAAAAGGAGGACCATGATGTCATTATTAAATGAGTATTGGACAAATATCTATTTCCATTTGCATTACACCCATAAAGAAAAAATTTCTCATCAAGCAGTTCGTATTCTTCAATTAGTAGAAAAACGTGAAAATGTAGGTGTAAATGAAATTGCCGTAAAGCTTCAAATTTCTCATAATACGGCATCGGAACATGTGAAACGAATGATGGAAAAGAACTATTTGACAAAGAAAAGAAATAGAGAAGATGAAAGAAGGATAATTCTTTGTTTAACGGATATTGGTAGAGAAGTGCTTCACAAAAATACAAGTTTAGATGAGGAAAAATTAAGTGTGGTACTTAATCAGATGAGTGAACAGGAAAGAGATACGGTGGAAAAAGGTTTAAAAATTTTAAGTGAGCGAGCAAAAAAATGTATGTATTTGTAAAAATTATTGTTTCTGCGATCTTAATTGGAATTGTCACAGAAGTTTCACGAAGATATCCTTCTTATGGAGGAATTATTGCTGCTCTTCCTTTGGTTAGTTTGTTGAGTATTATTTGGCTATATGTGCAAGGCGAGCAAAATTCCACATTGAGTAGATTTATTGTAAGTGTCCTGTTTGGATTTCCTGCTACTGCTGTATTGTTATTGATTGTTTTTTTAGCTTTAAAGCAGTCTATTCATTTGTTTGTAGCTATTGGTTTAGGAATAGGTGGTTGGTTTGTTTGCTTATTTGTTCAAGAGTATGTTATTAGAGGTATTAAATCATTTTTGTTTTAAGAGATTTGGAAAGAGGGTCAGCGTATAGAGAGGGATCTCATTCTAAATATAAATTGGCTGTTATAGACATAGAACACACTCTCTAAAAATTAATATTTATATATGTAAACTATCTTCCTACCAAACTGGGCTTGAGTAAATAGATAGTGTTACATTCACAAGCATGGTATGCCCATTAAAGATGGTTTGCTTGAATTACTATCACTTTTAGATAGATTGAAAATTAAAAAGGCAATAGCAACATCCACACATAATAATTATGCAAAAATGTATCTTGAAAAAGCAAATGTATTAGATTTCTTTGATACAATTGTTACTGGAGAAATGGTTACTCGCAGTAAACCATATCCAGATATTTATCTTTATGCGGCAGAGTTACTAAAGGCTAAGCCTTCAGAATGTATGGTGTTGGAAGATTCCATTTACGGAATTCAAGCAGCATTTGCGGCTGGAATGAAACCAGTGATGATTCCAGATTTAGTGTTACCAGATCAGCAAATTGAAGCAATGTTATTTAGGAAGTGCTATTCTCTTTTTGATGTGATGCATCTTTTACAAGCGGAAGTTATAGCGAACTAACATTTTCTAATTTCAAATACTGGACAATTATTTGTCAAAGGAGATTAATAGGTTGGAAGAGTTATTAGAGAAAGATCAGCAACTGATTGATATGGCTAAAGAGATTATTAAGAAAAACTATGACATGAAAAATTTTAAGCATACAGTTGGATCTGCTGTAAGGTGTAAAAGTGGGAAAGTCTATTTAGGAGTTAATGTATATTCTTTGCATGGGGCATGTGCGGAAATGATTGCTATAGGAAATGCTATCACTTCAGGTGAACGTGATTTTGATTGTATTATAGCTATTGGAGGTGAAAATAGCGACATTATTTATTCACCATGTGGAAATTGTAGACAAATTCTCAGTGATTATTGTCCCGATTGTGATGTAATTGTTAGCACACAAGATGGCATGAAAAAAATCAAAGCTAAAGATTTACTTCCACTTGCATATATAACCCCAACGGATTAAGTATATTTGTGGTGTACTACTTTGATTTTTGGAAAGATGATAAGTCATGACTTTGAGAGTCAATTTTTCTTCAATATTTTTATTCAGTTCCAAAAACTATTTGTGATGTTAGTATAGTTTCATGGACACAGCTAAATTAACTTCTTTCTGCCCAAGAGGATTAAACTATCTAAAAAATTATCCGATACTACAACTAGGAAATAATTCCAAGAAAGGAAGATTATTAAATGAATGTAAGTACAGTATCAGATCAAATTATATGACTCAAGTCCAGCCAATTTACTAGTAGTGATGAGTGTATGAATAATCCCATATTTTATGTTTTTGTACATGCCTGTTGCGATGTATATATAGAAGCAATGCAAAATAATTCTGTTTAAAACAAATGAGTTTGTCTCAAAAGCACTGCTTTTGGAACAAACTCATTTGTTGTTTGATGTATATATTTCTATTAGTTGAATAAATTTGTTGTATATTATCCTTGAGTATCTTTGTCAGTTTGATATTCTAAAATATCTCCTGGCTGACATTCTAAAGCCTTACAAATCGCCTCTAATGTTGATAGTCGAATCGCTTTTGCTTTTCCATTTTTCAATATAGAAAGGTTAGCCATTGTTATTCCAACCCTCTCCGAAAGTTCTGTTACGCTCATTTTTCTTTTAGCCAACATCACATCAATATTAATTATCATCGCCATATTTTTCACCTCAGACCGTTAAGTCATTTTCTGATTTTATATCGATGGCATTTTTTAATAGCTTTTGAAGAACAGCGGCAAAAACTGCAACCACTATACAAGCAAAAATAATGACCATTCCCATTAGTATAAGACCTGGAGCATCGTCTACCTCTGCGATGAGATATAAAATCGGCATAAATGATACATATAAAGCACCAATGGTGATGGCACAGTGCTTGATATTCTTTAAAATCTTCACAGATAGTTCCGAAAACGCTTGGTTTTTGTCAATATAGCTTAAAAGTTTTAAAGTCTGGTACAATGCAACAAAAAATACTATTGCTGTTACATATAACCCGATTAAAAAGGGGTATTGCAAAAAATCTAACTTTGGATATAATTCTGCAAAAAATGCAGCTATCTTAGGTACTACAAATACACACAAAGCAAGGACGGGGAGTCCCATAAGAACAACAACGAACTTTAAAAAGAATGTTTCTCGTTTCATAAAAAGCACCTCACTTATTTATTATAATGTTGATTCTAACATATAATTTATCGTTTTGCAATAAATTGTTATTGAATTTTAATATTTTTTTATTGATATGTGTTGGGTGGTATTTTTATATATCGAAATTCAAATCGGTACGGTAATTCTGATCATAAAATGAAAAAAGTAGTCATTCTGATTTTACAATTAATAATTTAAAACAGTTATATTCCATTGTTTAAACTTCAAAATATTACTGGTCTTATTTATGTTATTCCTTTTAATTGGAATAGTATAAATGGATTTTCATCTGTTACATGTAAAGGTGACCAAAGGGGAATAATTGAAAAAGGTGATTATTATGGGAGAATTTCAGCTATTTTCATTTCAGCATATACTAACTTTGCTTATCATTTTATGTATGGCTATTTTGATTTACTTTTTTAGAGATAAAATCAGGGAAAGTAAATCGCTCGATTATACAATTAGGGCGATTTTTATTATCACCATGTTAACGGTAGAGGTAGTATTTTATAGTTGGTTTATTAAAATAGGTAGTTGGAGCATTCGCTCTACATTACCTCTTCATTTGTGCGGGATTAGTTTGTACTTATGTTGTTATACGTTGATGACGAAAAAATATAAGGTATACGAAATTGTTTATTTTTGGGGGTTGGCAGGGCCGCTACAAGCTCTTCTTACCCCCGACCTAAATTCTAGTTTTCCGAATTTTAGATACATTCATTTTTTTGTTTCTCATGCTTGTACGTTTCTAGCTATATTATATATGACATTTGTATTTGAATATCGCCCGACCATGCATTCTTTATTTAAGTCATTTATTTTTTTAGTTATATATGCGATACCTGTAGGTCTGTTTGATTGTTTTATAGAGGGAAATTATTTACTACTGCGAATGAAACCAGAAGGAGCAAGTGTATTAGATTATTTTGGACCGTGGCCGATTTATATAGGAGTGATGAGTGTGTTAATGATTCCGTATTTTGTGTTTTTGTATATGCCTGTTGTGATGTATAATAGAAGCAATGCAAAATTGAAAAATGATTCTGTTTAAAATAAATGAGCTTGTTTCAAAGGTATGCTGCTTTTGGGATAATTTCATTTCCAGATTTTATTCCAAACTCTATTGGAGATCATATAAAAAAAGCGATAACATCTATATATTTTATATCAAATACACCTGCATGTGAGAAATTAACAGAAATAATTGGAAAAAGATAATTTAGTAGCCTATTAGAATACTTACTTTGGATAAGCTTATTAGAAATGCTTTTTAATCAGAGGAGAATTTTTATCTGAACATGATGAGGACTTATAAATGAAAAAAATATTTTTCATCATCCCCACTAACACCAAACAATTATTCTAGAAGGTGTTGTTTGAGCTGGAATACTTTTTGTAGCAAAACCATAGATAACAATTAGGTTTTTATTTGCAGGATTTTTTGAAAATAATTGCCCATTTGTCAATACTATTTGCGTATATGGAGACATATTTAATTTTAATTGTCCATCACTACTCACTAATTGGCGGTCAAAATAGTCTACTTTTACATTTTGATATGGATTTGTCTTTACCATAATAAGCGCTTGATATTGTGGTGGGAAAATCATAGGAACAGCCGCATCTCCATCATGATATCCAGTCACTCTATCGCCTACGGAAACCACTGCATGGTCTACAAAATAAGTGGTGGGTGACACAACGAAATTTACTATAGATCCGTATCCATTATCCACAGATATTAGTTTATAACAACCTTCTCCTTCACCAGTTACCGTAATCATAAAATCACTAATCATGGTGACAGTGCCATGAAAAGATTTAAAGTTTACCATACTGATACCCCCATCTCTATATTCCTATATTATGCATGCTTATAACTTTGTGTTATCTGCCCTAAGTTACAAGGAAATCATAAAATTTTCTGGGAAATATTGAATACTGCTTTCTTTTTCACACGTTTATTTTTTTAAGAATACAATGGGTTAAAAAATAAGAAGGATAGATAAATATGACTATTACATTTCCAGTTAGCATGAAAACAGTTAAAGTCAGCGGTGGGACAGATAAAACAGTCTTTTATCCCAAAATGGTCGAAATGGAAAATCAAGCATTGGAAAGTTCAATAAATCATGCGATTGTCCAGCAAACCCAGCAACTCATCAACCAACAACTTGAAAATATGCCGACAACCGTGGAAGAAATGCTTGGATCATATGAAATCAAAAATAATCAACGTGAAGTTTTGAGCTTATCACTCTCTAATTATACGTACCACTATCATGCCGCACATGGTATGATGTATATAAAGTCCTTAACATTTGATTTGAAAAAAGGGGAGAGTTGTGAACTTAAAGATTTATTTAAACCTGAAAGTGACTATGTAAAAAAACTCTCAACCTTAATTGATTTACAAATTAAACAACGTGATATTCAGCTTCTGAACGGTTTTACAGCCATTCGTCCCAATCAAGACTTTTATATTGCGGACAAAGCTCTTGTCATTTATTTTCAGTTATATGAAATCACTCCCTATTATTTCGGTTTGCCAATGTTTCCAATTTCAGTCTTTGATATACAAGATATTATTGATGAAAATGGCCCGCTTGGACGAATGGCTGTGAGTGATTAACACAAAAGGATGTGATTCTGTGAAAAACTTAATAGCAAAAAGAATCTCCGTAGCATCAGGAAAAGAGCCTGCTGATCTTGTCATTAAGAATGGAAAAATTATTGATGTATTTAATGCTGAAATCATGGAAGGTGATATTGCTATTGTCGATGGATACTTTGCAGGTATCGGAACATATGAGGGAAAACAGGTGATTGACGCAAATGGTCGCTATGTTTCTCCTGCTTTTATTGATGGGCATGTTCATATCGAGTCATCGATGCTGACGGCAAAGGAATTTGCTAAAGTTCTATTACCACACGGGGTTACTACAGTAATTGCGGATCCCCATGAAATTGCCAATGTGTTAGGGGTAACAGGGATACAATATATGCTTGATGCTTCCGAAAATCTTCCATTCGATTTTTTCTTGATGCTTCCTTCCTGCGTTCCTTCAACCAAATTTGAACATTCTGGTGCGATATTAACAGCGGATGCTTTAAAACCTTTCTACCATCATCCCCGTGTACTTGGACTAGCAGAAGTGATGAATTTTCCTGCAGTCCTTCATGCGGAACAAGACATGATAGAAAAAATATGCGACTGCAACCAGTTTGGAAAAAAGATTGATGGTCATGCCGCTGGACTTTCTGCCAATGACTTAAATGTGTATATGTCTGCTGGCATACGGACGGATCATGAAAGTACAACTGCGGCGGAAGCAAAAGAGCGACTCCAAAGAGGAATGTACTTGATGATACGTGAAGGCACAGTTGCGAAAGATTTACGAAAGTTAATACCTATCGTAAATGAGCGAAACGCTAGACGATGTTTATTCGTTACAGATGATAAGCATTTGGATGACCTTATTCTTGAGGGGAGCATTGATCACAATGTAAGGCTGGCTATTACGCTCGGACTTTCTCCATTAATTGCCATTCAAATGGCAACGATTAATGCTGCTGAATGTTTTGGGCTGGAAGAAAAGGGGGCTATTGCTCCGGGATACAAAGCGGATTTCATCCTATTTAATGACCTTGAAAAAATGAATATCACAGATGTTTTTAAGGATGGAAATATCGTAGTTGAAAATGGACTACTGATAGATAAGCTTACGAACAATTTTGAAGGGACATATCCATTAAGAAATTCTGTTCGTTTCCATGAACTAACGGATAAGGACCTTCAAATCTACTTAAAGGGAAAAAAAGCGAACATTATTGAAATTATCCCCAATAATCTCGTGACACGTCATCTTATTGAAGAGGTTAACATTAGTGAATGGTTATTCCAAACGTCAATAGAAATGGATCAGTTAAAATTAGCTGTAATAGAACGTCATCACATGACAAAACAAATTGGTCTCGGAATTGTCAAAGGTTTAGGATTAAAATCAGGTGCTATTGCCACAACCATCGCCCATGATTCACATAACTTGATTATTACTGGTACGAATGATTTTGACATGATTGTTGCTGCAAATGCCATCAAAGACATGCAAGGTGGTTTAGTTGTCGTTAATCAAGGCAAAGTTATCGCTTCATTACAACTTTCTATCTGTGGGTTAATGTCCGAAAAATCCTATGAAGAAGTGTATAAAAATTTAAAAGACATGCAACTAGCACTTGAAAAGCTAGGAGCAAGCAATCATTTTAATCTTTTTTTAACTTTATCTTTTTTAGCCCTTCCAGTCATTCCAGAATTGAAGCTTACGGATCAAGGGTTGTTTCAGTTTTCTAGGTTTGATCATATTAGTGTAGATGAGGTTTGAGTTTATACACAGCATATTTTTCTAAAAAACAAGGAGGTATTTCCCTATGTTTCAAATACATAACTTAAAAGACAACAATAACACCGTCATCAAAGAACAACTAGGGTCATTCACTGTACTAGAATACAAGCAGGATTTAAGCTGTACTGATTTGGCAGATGCGGAAGCTAATTATTTTATGAGCAAAAGCAATGTGAGAAAAAAACAAATCATGATTGAACTAAGTAACAATGCCGTTATGATGAGTGCTGGAGCTATGCAATATATGATAGGAAAAATCGAAATGAATTCTGGCGTAAAAGGTGTTGGAGGCTTAATGCGTGGTCTAATGTCTAGTGCAGTAACTGGAGAAAGTGCAATCAAACCAGTGTATCAAGGGACTGGGACAATTATGTTAGAGCCAACGTATAAATATTTGTGGTTAATTGATGTAGATAATGACGATATTGTAATGGAAGATGGCATGTTTTTGGCTTGTGAAACAACTTTAGATGTCAAAGTAACAGCTAGAAAAAGTGTATCTTCTGCTTTACTTGGTAAAGAAGGGTTATTCAATTTAAGTGCAAAAGGGAAAGGGATACTTGCTTTGGAAGCACCTATTCCGACTGAAGAAGCGGTAATGATAGAACTAAATAATGATACACTAAGAGTAGATGGGAACTTTGCCTTGATGTGGTCTAATTCACTTGATTTTACCGTTGAGAAATCTGGTAAAAGTTTGCTTGGGTCAGCAGTTTCTGGAGAGGGACTCGTGAATGTGTATCGAGGTACAGGAACAGTTTGGTTAGCACCTTTAATGAATTATAAAGTGGGTGTAGATAGTCAAAGTAGCCGCTAATCATCTTTGGAGTAAGTAACACAGTAACAAATAAAATGTTCGGATTACTAAATAGTATATTAGGTAGTTCGTCAACTAATTGGCGAGCTACTTTTTTGAAAATAAGGTATAAAAATCTTATTTAGCATGTTATAATTTTATTATTATAACTCGTTGTGCTAGTTGTTTTAGCCCTTTTTCAATAAAAAACGCTCAAAATTTATTAAATATAGCATGAATAATTGCAACAAATAGACAAAATTACAGTTTTTGTTCAAAATTACTAAGCACAAATTTAAAAATCCTAC
>JAVBJX010000002.1:0-9831 GCA_031546705.1 Caryophanales bacterium | reverse complement strand
ATTTTTTCCGATTTATCTAAATCGAAAACACCTAAAATACCTGCATAATTTTTAGATAAAAGCCAAGAATATACATAAAGTTTATTTCTCTTAAACTCAGATTTATTACTACTATGCGGAAAGTTAAAATCTTTCTTTTGGATAATCTCAAATTTTTTATTGAAAGTGATGACTTTAAAACCTGTTAATTCATTATCTAGTATTACGTACAGTTTTTCATTTTTATTTTTGTATATCTCGCCAGGAATACACCTATCATACGGATACGGTAAAGAAGAAATATTCCAATCCTTCGTGTTAATTAAAGTAAGATTTTCCCTTGTACCAATAACGATAACATCATTAAATATTTCCATATCTATCGCATTTCGATATTGTAGGTTTAACGTCTTATACAATGATTTTTTTTCTTTGTCAATTATGTATAAGACACTCCTATCTTGATGGACAATATCAGCGAATATGTAATAATAGTTTTTATCTTCGTTTACAGTTGCCAAATATCCTTCTAATTGTATATTTATATCTTTCTGTCCATTTTTCAAGTCTTCAACTACAAACCTATGGTAGTTCATATTATTAGTGTAATGAGTTCTAATTATTTTCTCATCTTTTTCCTCTATAAATAAAGTACCTTTTTCATCCTTCATAATCTCTTTTTCTTTGACTTCTTTTGTATTCCAATCTATTTTATAAGATCGATTATGATAAGAAGAGTAAACATGTAACATTTGATTGCCATCTATTTGAAAGCTATCTAAGTTGGACTCTTTTTTAATTTTCACACTAGCTACATTGTCTGAGTGAGCGTTTAACATACGTAATTCTGCTCCTTTTTTAAATAAAGAAGAATATAAAATAATAATATTTTCGTTAATCTCCCCTTCGTTTCTTGCTTCTGTAAACTTATTTTGAATTAAATTAGAATCATCTTGTATATATGTTTGAGGTTCATTATAAGCATTAAATTTAATAATTATAAAAATAATCGGTAAAATGAGAATGATTAAAATTATAATTAGTTTCTTTTTCATTATTTTTCCTCCTAAATACTTTATAAGGGAAACGGCAAGATAACCTCACAAAACAAGAACAAAAAATGGTGAACAATGTGTTGAACTATTCCGATAAACTTCGTGCTGTTTATGAATGGAAAGAAGCTTTTATCAGTTGGTATGACTGTTCTCCTTCTTTTGAATCTGCTTTACCTACATTTCGGAACTGGTGCGAACAAGGGAGGAAACTCGGTTATCCTCCCATTACTTCCTGTGTAAGAACAATGGTTCAGTGGGAAGAGTCTATTTGTAATTATCACAAACTTCGTTTTACCAATGCGGTTGTAGAGGGACGACATAATAAAATAAAAGCGTTACAAAGACGGCATTATTTCACAAGAAATCGCTTGTATTACACATTACGGATTCTTGTTGAGTGTAATAGAGAACAAGTGGTTGTATAAATCTTGTCAACCACAAATTTTGGTGTTGAACCATTTATATATCAGACTTTAGTTTTTCTACCTACTATGGGAATAATATCCGAAAAAATTACGATAAGAAATATATTCATAGGTGATTTTCAAACATCTGTCTCCAAGTACTACTATTTCGCTTGTAATAAATAAAAGAATAAAACCAAAAGCTGTATGTGAAACTTTGGAACTCCATAGTACCCAGATTCTGAAAGACAAAGCAACCATAATCCATAAAAAAGGAGGATACTTATGTATTCACCTTTTCTGTACTCGGTAATCATGTCCACTATCAAATTTTTTAATTTAATTAATTTTGAATTGTTGGCAAGGCACTAATCTGTTTAAATAAGTATGTTTCATTGTTAATAATAATTTCAAAAGAGTGTTCTTCACTATCATAGGTGACTGTTTCATCATTAAAATTAGAACTATTTATAACATGTTTTGAATCTTCCTTCACTGAATAAGTTCCCTTATCCATCTTACTACCTTGAAAATCAGGAGAATTGTAATAATAAAAAGTATAATCATTATCTAAATCAAATACCATTGAAGCAAAAGGAAGTTTATCACATACATAAGTTCCTTTTAGTACAGATGGTCTGTCTAAAGACGTACATCCACTAATTAGAATTATCAGCACACACGTTATGAATAGTTTTACTTTTCCCATCTTTCTCATAATCACTTTCTGTTAATCTTTATACTCTTACAACACTTAAATAAGTTACTGTAGGAATTTTTGTATATATATCACCTATATACTCCCAAGAACCGTCACCCATAACATATTTTCTGTATTCTTTATATTTAGTAACTTGTATATCTTTATGAACCATCAATTTACAAGGTAAATTGACATATGGAGATTGGATATATGAGCCTGTTCCTCCTACTTTACCAGGTGTAACTCCCAGCGAAAACATACCATATCCCACAGCAAACGTAACACTACCTGTGGAGCCTGACTCTGTCCAATAGAAACCTTCTGGTGAAGCAAAAACAGTCCCACCTATAGGTTGATTGTCAGCAAAACCAATTTGAACCTTTCTAGCTATTTGTGGTGCTCCAACTTGTTCTATCTTATATTCATAGATAGGAGTTCTTTCTAATCCACTTGTTGTTAATAAACGTATAGCCGCTTGTTCTTCTTTATAAATTTCTTCTTGGGATCTCTCTATGATTACTTCTTCAACTTCGCTTGTAGCACTTTCAGAAGCATAAGAAACCACTGATTGAAATAGAGAACTAATTGATAGTAATAAAACAAGGAATCCCATCACCATTTTTTTCATAACTAATTTCCCCTTTCCATATTTATTTGATCAAAATCCACCAACAAAACTTATCTGTGTTTTCTAAACACTCTTCGAAACTATTCCATCACAGCAAAACCACTAAAACCTAACCTTCTCCCCTCCCTCTCTAGCTATTATCTTGTCGTAATCAAATACTACTACCAATCTCCATGAGACACAACAGGTGTACAAGTGCCATTTTTTAGCCAAAAATTCGCACTTGTACAGCATCAAGTCTCATATTCAATTACTAAATAATAATGTATACTAACTAGAAGATTTAAAAATCAAATACATTTTGGAGGGAATTTACATGAAATTATTAAAGAAAGTTATTTTACCAGTTTTATTGTTAGCTTTATTATTTGTATCTCAGTGTAACTCTCATACATACTCATTGATTTCTGAAGAAAAAGAACCTTCTGGACTTAGACATTTCTCTCATGTTACACCCAGCCACATAAACCAAGATAACCAATTATGACATACAAAAAGCAATTTAAGAAAACTTCTGTATCTTGAATTGCTTTTGTGTGCAGGTTTGATAAATTTCTATCCTTACATTAATATTTGCTGTTGTTCAGCCTTATCTACATACTCAGCATATATTTGGTAATACTTAATCGCTCGTTTTGTTGCTCCTATTTCTACTAAATACTCAGCAAATCTTCTTGATAATGAAATCACACTATTTATTCGTCCAAGTTTAATAGAGTGTTCAATAATTTGTTGTATTTCTCGTTCATATGCACGATTATCTTGTAAAGCCTGATACATACGCAGTTTTATTATCCGAAATTCTATATACAACTGATTTCGCTTATGAAAACTCGACATCTCTATTGCTTCTGGCAAATGTTTTTTGATTAACTCAAACTTTTTTTGCTCCAAATACACTTCTAGTAGTCCCCTAATTGCATAAAGAACACCCGGATAGTCTTCTGTTTCCATTTGTTTTGTAAATATTGCGATGGCAGAGTCATAATACTTCATTTGTTGATAAATTCGACCTTTATTTGTTATTAATGAATACTTTAATTCTTCGTTACCTTCTATACTATCTACTAAAGTAAGCCCTTCTTCTATATATTTCATTGCTTTTTCACATTTCCCAGCTAGACGATATTGAACACCTAGTGTATTAAATACTGTAACAAGTGCTTTTTTGGGTGGATCATTCATCTCTTTCAAGCTAACATATGCTCGCTTAGAGTATGACAAACATACACGATAATCCTTAACAATATTTTCCTTAATCAAACCAATTTGATAATACAATTCTATCACTTCTATACTATTTTCATTCGGCATAAGATTGTAAGCATACGTGAAATAACTATCTGCCTTATAAGGCAACTGAATAGTATAGAAATAACTTCCACACGCTTTATAATAACGAAAATATTCCAGTTTATACTTATCTCCTTCTTGCTCAGGAATAACATTCTCACTTTTTTTGAAAGAATTCTCCGCTTGTTTTTCAAACCCATTAGACGCAGAATACTGCATTAATATGGCATATAATTTCACCATAACTTCCTGTGAATAAACATTTACTGTTTGCAAATTTAGAAACTCTTCTTCCTCTAATGATAAATTCTTTGTTTGAAAATAAGAATCATATATACAAGAAATTCTTTCCGCATCCTCATCCAAACTTTCTCCAATTAAAAAATCCATAGAAACATTTAATTTCTGTACTGCATACTCCAACAACTGCTGACTTGGCTCACTTTCCCCACGCTCTATTCTACTTAAATGTGCTTTTGATACAATATCTGTTGCTAAATCATCTTGTGATACTTCTCGATATTCTCTTATTTTCCTAATCCGCTCACCTATTTTCATATGCATTCTCCCTTGTTCCTTAATATTCTACAAAAAGATAGAAATTCCTGTTTATTAAAATAATAATAAGTCTGGGACATAGTTACTTTTTAGTATGAAAAAGGTTTTTTATGAAGTGTATAACAATTCACCCTTTCCCAAAAACCAACATACACTACAAGTAAAATAAAAGGGGGAGTTTGTGTGCGTCGTCGTTATTATTATTCGCTCCCACCGTGGTTGCGTCACTGTCGGGATGTTGCTTTTCAAATTATTGTGCCACTTACCGTCTTCCAAGCCATTCGCACATTAATTTTGCCAACCACATTTGATGTTGTGCTACTGTCCGTTTTCGTCTTGCTTGCCGTTGCACTGTATTTAGAATGGATTTAAAAAAGGCTGACCAAAGAGCAATTTGCTCTACTTGGTCAGCCTACATTATTGTAATTCCTGTGATTCTTTTTCTACTTTCTCCACATTCACAACAAAATACTCGGCATTTTTCATCACAAAGTACATTCGCTGCAAATCTACAGTAGAAGTAAATTCATTTTTTCGTCCATTTGCATACATCTTAATTTCCTTATATAACTCTTCTGGAAATGCTGTATACGCTAGAAATAATGATCTCTCTCCTTCCAATGTCATGATAGATTCATAGCTCTTTAACCACTGTAACAAAGTTTCATTTTCTTTTGGATAATAGTGAAACTTAGTTCTAAAGAAGCGATACAAATCCATACATGGTGGAGCATAATGTGCCTGTTCAAAATTGAGTAAGTAGTTCCGTTCATTGTCTGAAACATAATGAGTCATAGACGGATTTCCATGAACAAAGGAAATGCGAATTTTTTTTGTTTCTTTTGCTTTCTCATACCAATCAGTTAGCCGTTTATTTGCAAATTCCAGAGCCTTCATTATTTCATGATGGTACATACAGATTTGCAGGGAAGCAGGTGACATATATTCTGTATCTTCACAAATTCTTACAAAATTTTCTATAAAAATTCGTTTCTGCTCCCACTCTTGTTTTAATTTTTCATAAAAAGTGGTCAGTTCTTCTTCCGTCCATGTATGTTCAGAGAGTGTTCGCTTATGCCACTCTGCCAAACTTTGGAGAAAGTCACTTTCGTTTTTTTCGGAATCATGTAGCCATGGCATAACATAATAATAGCGATCATTTTGTGAAACAAAAGCCATTCCTGATTTTGTTGCGTATAAAGGAATTGCTCCTTCAAACTGAAATTGTGCCGCTCCTTCAACTGCCTTAATATGCCGCCTTTTTTTTGTCTCTTTTAAAGCAAATATCCCTGAAGAAGTATGCACTTTGTAGACATTCCCTAAATCTTCCACTTTGTTTGGATAAATACCATACAAACGGAGTAAATCCTCCATTATGCTTTCGTTAGAGTTGGAATGTAAATTAAACGCCCTTCCTCTACATCAGATTCATGATCTAATGAATTAAAGCGAAGTAACTGAGATACAGACACATCATAACGGTTAGCGATTGTACCTAGTGAATCTCCATGTTGAACAATGCAAATTTTTATTTTTGCTACATCACTTGTTTCATTTTTTGCAAATATCGTACTCAAGTTTAATGCATTTTCATTTTTAGTTTCTTGTTCCACTTGTGGTAAAGTAGCTTGTGATATTTGTACTTGAGGTACAACGGCTTGTGATACTTGTACTTCGGGTACAGTGGCTTGTGACAGAACTTCTTCTCTGGCAAATTCCTGATATAATGATTCTTTGACTAGATTTACTATATATTCTTGTTCAAGCTCTGGTTCACGTTCTTCTTCCATTGCTAAAACAGGAACATCTTCCATATCTACAACTGTATCATCTTCTTCTATAAGTAAGTCAGAAAAATATGATGCTTGTTCCGCAGATTTTCTTGCTACAACTTCAAATGGAGTAAATTCCTCTATTTCCGTTTCTTCGGAAAATGACTGTTGTTGTGTACTATAAATTCCACTAATAGTCATATCCGCAAATAAACGCAGTTCGCCCACTCTTGGAAATTCATAATCAAAAAACTCAATTTCCACTTGAATATCAGCTAGATTTTCAACCCGATTTCTTGGAATCGTAATGTCCACTGGAAAATCATGGGACAATTCATTTATTCCATCTTCACGCACTTCCACTGATTGAACCATCCTAGTATCAACTAGTTCGGCTTCATCTGCTCGCTCATTCGAAGGCTCGTACTCTCCATGGAGCGATAAACTTCCCCGAATAGAAATATATTGTTCAAACTCCTCTACTGAAATAATAGGATTTAACTCAATGGATAATAACTGCCCAACCACATTTTCAGTTGGAAATGTTACGGACTCCTCAATTGAAAAACGCAAAAAAGATGACATCTTCTCTCCCCCTTACACATCCAGACAAAATTTTGTACACTGTATGTTTATGAAAATTCTCAAGGAATTATGATAGATTTTTTTACAATTCTGGGGCAAATGGACAAAAAACATCCCGATTGACGCACTATCATTATGCTAGATTTTTTACATTATTTTTGTCAAAAGAAGTATACTAGAGATATAAGTAAGGGAGGGATTCGAAAATGATTCAACAAGAAAAAAAGCACGCCAATAATCACTATGAATTAGAGTTAACCAATGGAACACTCCACGTTTTTGCTAATGAAGAAGTGTATAGTTCATTGGAAGAAAAAGTATATGAAATGGCTAATAATAATTTGCAAATTCCCAAGAATGTATATATGAGCTATACACCTGATGCCCATGTTGGGGTTGGTACATGTATTGGCACAACGGCTGTTTGGAGAGAGAAAGATGGATTTATTTCTCCGTCTATTGTCGGAAATGATATTGGTTGTGGCATGCGAGTTCATTTGACAAACTTGCACAAACAAGATATTCAAGATAAAAAAATTCGCCGAAAAATCATTCATGCAATTGAAAAATACGTTCCAACCAACGAACAATCACATACCAGTTATGAAGATATTATTCTGTCTGAAGTAGTTCAACATGGATTACACGGTTTACCAAAACATTATATTCCAAGTGAACAATGGCTAACGCATGTGGAGCAATCTACATTCCGCTTCGATCATTCTTTTTTAGATAGATTACCACCAAAATTACAAAAAAATTCCATTGGAAAATTAGGAACATTAGGTGGCGGAAATCATTTTTGCGAAATCCAATATATTGAAATAGCAGAAGAAAATCGAGAAATTGCCGAAAAATGGGGATTATTTGATGGTCAAGTAGTTGTCATGATTCATTCTGGTTCAAGAAGTTGGGGTGCTGGTGTTGGCAGAGAACTGACAAAAGAGATCAAAGACATGATGGAATTATGGGGCATCAAAAATCCAGACCCAAATTTAGCCTATGCTCCTTTAGCTAGTCACGAAGGGCAATCCTACTTAAATGTCATGTGTTCTGCTTTAAATTTTGCCGTTAGTAATCGACATATGATTGCTTTTGGTGTATGTAAAGCATTTCAAGATGTCTTTGGTGCAGATTTTCAGATGCCTGTGTTATATGATTTAATGCACAATTACGCCCTAAAAGAATTTCATCGGGAGCAATCCTTTATTGTTCATCGGAAAGGGGCAACTAGAGCATTACCACCAAAACATTTTTCTAATCCACCTGCCTATAAAGAAACAGGGCATCCAGCAATTATTCCTGGCTCAATGGGTACAGCATCCTTCATTATGGTTGGACAAGAAGGCGGAGCAAAAAATTTCTACTCCATTTGTCATGGTGCAGGTCGAATTCGTTCACGCACAGCCACAAAAAAATTAGTAACGATTGATGAATTTGAACAAGCATTAAAAATTGGCACAGAGGAAGAAATTTTAGTCAATCAACGCTCTTTAGAATCTATTCTCGATGAATGTCCACAAGCTTATAAAGATGTCGATCAAATTATTGATAGTGTGGTTGGAGCAAATCTGGCAAGTGTTGTTGCGATTTGTAAACCAATGGTTGCAATTAAAGGGGTCGAAACAAGAGGTTGGAGAAAGAAAAAGTAGATTTTTTTTAGAGATATTATAAAAATGTTATACTGTGCACATAATAAAAGACCTAGTAGTGAGATAATAGGTCTCTACAACTACTCCACAGGGTAGTTAGTTCAGCAAAAATTATTTTTTTCTAGTCGAGAATGACCCTTACGCTTTGGATGGCTAGGGTTGTTCTTTTTGTGCGACAAGAAGTTGTTTGTTAATAGTGCAAAGAATATTGCTATTCCAGTTGTAAGGAATATTCTCACTTGAACGAGCATCAATTGTCAAAAAATAATTTGACTCATACCGAAATTATGGTAATATATCAATTAATATACTAAACTTTTTAAAAAGGGTGGAATAGCATTGAATAGTTCTCTAAAAAAATATGTGGCTGGTCTTTCATTATTGGGATTAATGACATCAGGCTCCATTCCCTCATCGACTGTTTTCGCAACAAATACTACTAAAAATGTTAAGAGTATATCTGTTGAAAGTTTAAGCGAACAACAAAAAGAAGATTATTACAAAGAGTATGTCGAAATTATTAAAGAAGTAGTGGTTCAGCATCCTGAGGTCTCAATGGAGATTGTGCCTTTTGACAAGTTTGTTGAGAAAGATTGGGTTACACCAGAAAAATTCAGACAATTAGCGATTGAGAGAATTAATTTAAATTTCTCAAAGAATTTGGTTCAATCTGTTCCTAGTACTCCTTCTACTACTGCAACGAAATCAAGAACTCTTAACGCTAAAGATGTGATTGGAACTTTAAATATTACAGGTTCTTTTCAAACACAGCTTGAGGGTAGTAGACAAATGTTTGCAGGGATTAACTCTCTAACTTCAAAAACAACGAGTGGATCTTGGACACAAACAGGATATACTCCAGAGCTAATTGATGGTGGTCGTACATATGCTATTTATGTTGGGGGAAAATATACACTAAATGGTATTACTACGTCTCATAATGTATATATGGAATTCTATTGTAACTCATTTGGCTCGGTTGGTTAATAATAAAAGATAGTGAACAAGTGACTGACATAAATTCATTAAGACCTGTGAACATTAAAAAAAGCCAGAACTTCTTTAAAGTGTACCCTTTGTCAAGGACAATTTAAAAAAAGGCTAGGCAGCATGATTGAGATGATCTCTGTACTGAACAGGGGTCATCTTATTTAAATTCCACTGGTATCTATAGTAGTTATAATAAGTCATATAACTTTTAA
>JAVBJX010000072.1:0-5512 GCA_031546705.1 Caryophanales bacterium | reverse complement strand
AATAAATAAAGAGAAGTGTATTTGGAACAGAAAGAGTTTGAGTTACTCAAAAAATATTTACCAGAAGCAATAGAGATATCAAGTCTTCATAAACGGAATCAGTTACATATAGAATTTCGGATAATAAAACTGCGTATGTATCAGGCTTTACAAGATAATCGTGCATATGAGCGAGAAATACAACAAATTATTGAAAACTCTATTAAACTTGGGCGAATACATAGTGTGATTTCATTATCAAGAAGATTTGCCGAGTATTTAGTAGAAATAGGAGCAACAAAACGAGCAATTAAGTATTACAAAATGTATATAAAGTATGTCGATGAAGCGGAGCAACAGCAGATATTAATGTAAAGTATAGAAAATCCTTTGACTTGAATGACAAAAGCAATTCAAGAAAATACATCTTCTTGAATTGCTTTTGTCATTCATAATTGATTATTTTGGTGTATAGGGTTTGGTGTGACATGATGAGAATGAGTATATCTAAATCCAACAGGTTCTTTTTCTTCAGAAATCAATGAGTATGTATGAGAGTTAAACGGAGATACAAATAACAAAAAGCAAACAAGTACCTGAAGAAGTATGCAAAACTACTAAGCAAGCGATTGGATATGCTAAACGAGGAAGAACAAACGATACTAAACAAACTACTTTGTTATTCAGATAAAATGAAAACCATGTACGAATGGAAAGAAGCATTTATCGAATGGTATGACTGTAGTTCCTCGTATACACAAGCAATGCATGGTTTTTCTCAATGGATTTAACAAGGTATACGCATCCACCATGATGCAGTAACCGCTTGTCTAAAAATGATGAACAACTGGAAAGAAGAAATCTGTAACTACCATCAATTCCGTTTCACAGTGTCGTTGTCGAAGGGAAAACAATAAAATAAAAGCATTTCAACGAAGGTTTTATTTTACTCGTAATACACTTCACTATAAACAACGAATTCTTTTGACGTGCAATGAACATTGGATACAGATTTTGGGGTTGATCCTTTTAATAAAAATAAAAAATCCTAACTATAGTGATAAAAATCAATATGTTAAATGCTGCAAAAATAATTAGTTTTGTATCAGAGAGTATGAAGAATTTTTTTATAAAAAGAATTGTTGCTAATATGATAACAAAATAGATTATTATTGATGAAACAAATTTGAATGTGTTTGCAAAATCGTATATTTCTAAATAGGTAACTGAAACAAAGTTAATTGTTTGAAAAAGTAAACTAGCAAGAAAGATATACAGATTTGATTTCATAATTTCTCAACTCCTTTGTTAATCATTATTTTGTACATTACCCTTTATGTATGCATGACCTTGTCAGTGGATTGGTTATAACATACTCAACTTTGGCTGGAATTTCAAATTATGCTTTCAACAAAATTAATACATTACCCAAAATGTATATAATTTTTAAATCTTCTAGTTAGTATACACAATTATTTATTAATTGAATATGAGACTTGATGCTGTACAAGTGCGAATTTTTGGCTAAAAAATGGCACTTGTACACCTGTTGTGTCTCATGGAGACTGGTAGTAGTATTTGATTACGGCAAGATAATAGTTAGAGAGGGAGGGGAGAAGATTAGGTTTTAGGTTGCTGAGGTGGAATAGTTTCAAACAGGTTTTAAGAAGTGTGTGGAAAACACAGAAAGGTAATGTTTGTTTTTGGAAGTGTCTATATGCTGGTTTTATGTGGTGTTTTGTTCTAGTGGAAAGTAATTTTATATCTTATCTTTTTAACTGTACAGATTGTGTGTGAGAAAAGAAATCTAGGTAGGATAGAGTTTGAACGTTTTAAAAAAATGAATGAGAGAACTCAAGAAGCTTTGCAGATTTAATTTATTTTAAAAAATTGAGAGGAGAAAAGAAAATGAAGAAAAAATTATTGATTACATCATTAACTACACTTGTTGCTCTGACACCATTAGCATCAGTATCTCATGCTGAAGAAATCACAGTAGCAAAAGAAATGACACAAGAAACCAACCAAGACAAAAGTTTAGACGAACAAGACTTGCCTGTGGTTGATGTTGTATATGAGAAGACAGTTACCTATAAGGAGAATGGAGAGATACAGTCTATAGTTGTTAATGGTGTAGCTGTTAATCCAATGCTAAAAGAGGTTATAAATGAGGGCAGTGGTTTTACTTGGACATATGTTGGCACTAGAGATTCAACAAATAAAGCTGCACAGACAACTGTTTCAGTAGCAACAATACTGATAGGAGCATTATCACCCTTTTTTAAATCAGCTACTATGCAATCTTCGGCTATTGGTGTATCAGGATCGTTAGGTCTTTTTGGTATACCAGAGACTACCTACTACACTACTTTATCATATAAGGATACAGATTCTATATATGATTATATGAAGAATGTTACAACTACTTACAAGGATAGTGGAAGAAAAACACCTGTTCAAACAAAGGAAATATTAATGAAATATTATAATGAAAAATAAGAAAAGAGAATATATAGCCATTTTTTCTTCAGTATGTAGAAAAAATGGCTATATTCTATAAAAACGGAAGAAATAATTCAAAAAATCACAGGAGGAGTAACTATGTCAAAATTTGTATGGAATTGTTTCAAAGTTGTATGGGGTGGAGGGTGGGTACTCCTAGGAATGTGGATAGTACATTACTCATTAATTGCTGATATTTTTTCCGACTCTATGTATTTTAAATTAATAGTCCTCATTTTTACCATTTTAATTAGTGTCTGTGGATTTAAATTTATAGAACATCAAGTAAACAAGAAAAGATTGAAATGATTCATTATTGTCTTTGATAGTAACAACCAAATCGTTCTTCAAACAGAAGATTATAAAAAGTTAATGAAGAAAATTGGAAGATCAGGACTTGATTATTAATACAAAACTAAATGATGTTTGGACTTGAGTCAATATATTGGTTCTTAAACTCATTTCCACGATCGGTGTGAAGGAGAGAAATCGTACGTAAGTCTGCTTTCACGCTAGCGAATGCTTGATACACAAGGGGTGCGTCTCTCTTCGCACCTGCACTGTATCCAATGATTTCTCTATTAAAGAGATCAATTAATAAACATACGTAGTTCCACTTTTGGTTCACTCGTACATAAGTTAAATCACTTACTACTACTGCCATTTCTTGTGTTTGGTCAAATTGTCTATCTAATACATTGGTGACTGTTGATTCATTACAACTGGATGGATGTACCTTGAACTGGGCAACCGTATACGTAGATACAAGCCCATTTTCTTTCATGATTCTACCGATTCTTCGACGGGAAACGATATATCCTTCTTTCTTTAACTCTACTTTTATCTTCCGTGTGCCGTAGTTTTGACGGTTTCTACGAAAGATTTCTTTGACTAATGGAGTCATTTCATCTTCTGCCTGTTTCTTTCCACGTGCTTCGTAATAATACGTCGATCTTGGTAGTTTTAGGATGGTACACATCGCTGATACGGAGTATTTGTGTTGGTTGTTTTGAATTACTTTTACTTTCGTCCGAGTATCAGCGCTGCTTGCTTTAAAATATCGTTCTCCATCAACAGTTGTTGGTTTTCTTTTCTTAACTGGATGAGTTCTTTATCTTTTTCACTTCTATTGTCTTTTTCTTTAAACGAGCCTGTTGCTTCTGCTTGGTTTATCCATCGGTCTAATGCCGATGGGACTAAGTCATATTCTCTTACTAGGTCTGCTTTTCTTTTTCCGTTTTTGTGTAGTTGTACCATTTGGTTTTTAAATGCTTCTGTAAATGTTCTTCTCTTATTTCTTGTCATCGTAGATTCTTCTCCTTCGAGGATAATAATTTTACTCTACTTGACCTTATTTTTTCTGTCTAGTTTAGTGTAGCCTATCCAGTGTTTTCAAAAGGTTTTAGGAATGTTGTGATGGTGAATCTAAATTGTAGAAAGATTGGAGTGATTTATTTTGAAAAAATTTTGGAGTGTGTTTTTAGCGGCTTCACTGGCTTTAGTAGTAGCAATACCTTTTAGTACTGATGCAACACATAGTGGTGAAGAAAATGGAGAAACAATTCAAGAAAAATTAGCGAAATTGGATTTTGCTGAAAACATACCTGCTACGGAGATTTCTTCTCTCTCTGATGAAATGATTTTAGAATTGAGCAAACAGGAAGGGGAAATAATAAGTATTTCACAAGTTGAAAAAACATTAGATAGTTCAAAATTAAAAGCTATGTCTCCATCAGATTTTAAAATGACTGTTGCTGTTCAAAAAGTTCCTCAAAGCTATGACCCAGCTAATGATACTTTCAATTTTGTTGCAGAAGGAGATTGGAGAGCTGCCCCTTTTTATGAATTCACAGATTCTATTGCATTAGCATGGTCGGATCAATTTACTTTAAAAAGCGATTATGCATATATGGTATACTCTGACGGTACAACATCTTCTGGAGTAACTACTAGAAGTGCTGTTACTCCAGAGGCAGGAGTTGCATATGATGTTGACCTGCTATTAGGAAAAAGTGATGATAAAGCGATACTAAATGCAACAGTATACAAGAAAAACTCTACAGACTCAGCAAATGTTGTTGGAGAATATGGGCATGTAGAACTTACAGCTTCAAATGTCGATGTTAGTATAACTGGTGGAGTAACTCCTAGTGTTGGTATGAGTGTTGCACTGACTTCAAAGATTAATAAAGCATTCCCAGCTTCTCAATCTTTTAACTATTAAAGAAGCTGCAACAAATTTTGTCCTATTTTCGGTAACACTTGTAAAGAATAAGAATGTTTGTTTTTACGAATGTTACTGAAAAGTGGCTTGGTTGTTCCAGATATTTAGTTATAGCTATGACAAAAAAATTTACAGACCTCTATTAAATGAAAAGGACAGTATAGTATGCTGAAAAATATTTTTTTAACTATTCTTGTATATATTATTGGGATTGTTGTTGTTACGATTGTAGCAAGTAGCACAGATGTAGAACATTCATACCTTACAGCAATTACAGCATCTATTCTCTATTTAACTTCTATTATTTTTTTTACTAGAAATAAATAATGAGGAATAGGCAAAAATGAGTTTGGGTTAATCAGGATGTTTTTTATTTTTTTTACCCAGACTCATTTATTTTTATTGACATAACGTGAGTTCGATAAAATTCAAAAAGAAAAATATTGATAATACATGAAAAAATTATAATAACACCACTTTACAAAAAAACAGCTAGAAAAACATAAAAAAATACAAACACACTATCATTTGGTATGATTTAAGTACGACAAAAAACCAACAAAGGGAGTGTGTTTATATGAATCTATTATATCAGAAAGTGAAAACAATCAAAATAATTTCCGACTATTTTCAAGCGTATACATTTGAATTAACTACGTCCATCGCCCAAAAGAAAGATTTTAACTTTCCGCATAGTAGTAATAAATCTGAGTTTAAGAGAAATAAACTTTATGTATATTCTTGGCTTTTATCTAAAAATTATGCAGGTATTTTAGGTGTTTTCGATTTAGATAAATCGGAAAAAAT
>JAVBJX010000026.1:0-78294 GCA_031546705.1 Caryophanales bacterium | reverse complement strand
ATTAAATTCGATTCTGTATACACATGGAAGAATCGGGTTTGAAGGAGATATTGTCATAACAGAAGGACAACCATGTGAAACAAAACTTCGTTACAACCATGTGAATGCAATTGTTACCGCTTTAACAACAACGGGTTCAGGTAGATATGAAACTGTGATTGAAGCACATAAAAACAATCAGTATCAAGATAGTAGATTGTTACCGTATTTTATTAAGGGATTACAAGATAAATATAGTGAACTAGCCGATTATATTTGCGAATATATTATCCCTACTTTTCCTATGGAAAAAATTGTTCTTATCCTAGAGGCTTCATTTAATCCAAAAGGAAAAAGTGCAGATGTTCGTAAATTAAGATTGCTTGCGAAATTCAAAAATGATCCAGCGTTTTTACTGGAAGTTTTGGACAAATCTTCCAGTAATGTCAAAGAAGAAGTAATTACCCAACTTGGTCAGTATCCAAATATGGAAGATATATTAATTGAACAGACAAAAAGCAAACAAGAAGCAATTCTTTATGCAGCCTACAGTGCATTAACCCAGCAAAATAGCCAGAAAGCTCGCATTCATATTGTTGAGGGATTATTTACTAAACATCAAGATATTGTTTCTAGATGTATTTGGCATAATGGTACAAACATATCAGGAGATTACTTACTTCCATATATAAAAAGGTCATACGCAAATTTTTCGGAAGATCCAAGTGAGCAAACTGAAGAACATTTTGCAATGATGATAGGACGTTTGCAAGAATCTTCCACGTTATCAATAGATACCATTGAATTCTTAAAAGAATTACCAGAAAAAAAGATAAGTGTAGATATCCTTGATATGGTTTTAAAAATATTATTAAACAATGGACAAGAACAATATGTAGAGCAACTTGGCACCCATCCGCCTAAAAGTTTGAAAGCTAAACAAGCATTTTTTATTTCTTATGCTTTTGATGCTTCTCTTAAATTGAACAAGCCCAACCAATTGTTTGAACTGTATGCTCCGTTTGTAGAGAAGGGTCGGCAAGATAAGGTGGCAAAAGCCCTATTACAAACATTAGATTTACTATTTACAGCCAAACATAGTAGTTCTTTGTATCCTATGTATTCTGCTCACTGTATTCCTGGCAATAATTATACATGGGATGAACGGTGGCTTTCATTGTTAATGAAGTTAACGGAGAAAGAACTTGTCTTCAAAATGACAACCAAAATAATAAATGCAGAACATCTCCAACTAATTTTACAACAAATAGATAATAGACCAGAATTAACAATCGGGTTAACAAGATGGGCTTTATACGCTTTAACTCGAGCACAACACAAAGCTGCAATACAAGTGCTTTATCGAAGTTTACAAGCAACAGATAAATTAAAAAAAGGAAATTATTATCCATATGCTCCGAGCATTATTTTTGATTACCTAACTCCAAAACAGCAAATAGATACCTTAGCATTTGTCGAAGAACAATTGACCCAAGAAGCTTGGAATTGGAAAGCTGTTGTAGTATATGCACTTCAAGAAGCAATCGGAAGGAAAGAAAACAATGACTGACATCTTACGTTTATCTGCAGAAAAACTGTATGCAGAAGAAATAGAACTACTCAAAAAAGAAGATAAAGGAAAAATTCCAGCAGGATGGCAAATGTCCCCTCGCTCTGTTTATACTTTTATTGCAGGGGGATTGTGTGGCAAAAAAGAAATAACGCCTAAATATATTGGCAATCAAAGACTAGTAGAAATGGCAATTGCTACATTAGTAACAGACCGAGCTTTATTATTAATTGGTGAACCAGGGACAGCAAAATCCATGTTATCTGAACTGCTTAGTGCAGCAATTTGTAATGACTCAGGAAAAGTTATTCAAGGAACAGCAGGAACAACTGAGGAACAAGTCCGTTATTCATGGAACTACGCCATACTCCTTGCTAATGGGCCATCACAAGAAGCATTAGTAAAAAGCCCAATTTATCGTTCTATGGAACAAGGATCCATTGCTCGTTTTGAAGAAATTTCTCGTTGTTCATCAGAAGTACAAGATGCCCTTATCTCCATTTTGTCAGAAAAAAATATTTCCATTCCTGAACTTGGTACAGAATTATCCGCAGTTCGTGGCTTTTCGATTATTGCTACAGCAAATACTCGTGACCGTGGTGTAAATGAAATGTCATCTGCTTTAAAACGCCGCTTTAACATTATTGTGTTACCAACCCCAAATGACTTAGAAACAGAAATGAATATTGTTAGAAAACGTGTCCGTGATTTAGCCACACAATTTGATTTACAAGCCGAACTGCCAACAAATGATGTCGTGGAAAGAGTTGTAACTATTTTTCGGGAATTACGAAGCGGAGCAACATTAGATCGCAAAGAAAAAATTAAATCCCCAAGCAGTGTTATTTCGACAGCAGAAGCTATTTCACTCTTAACAAATAGTATGGCACTTGCCGCTAGTTTTGGGAGTGGAGAAATTTCAGAAGAAGATTTAGCGGCAGGCTTACAAGGAGCAATTGTGAAAGATGATGACAAAGACAAAGCCGTCTGGAAAGAGTATTTAGACAATGTCATGAAGAAAAAAGGGAGCGAATGGCGGGAACTTTATAAATCTTGTAGTGAGTTGAATACAAAATGACACCATATATTTTTGGTGTTCGCCATTTATCACCAGCTTCTGCTTTTCATCTTTGCCAGATGCTAGACGAAGTAAAACCAACTGCTGTTTTGATTGAAGGACCATCCGATGCCAGCGATTTAATGAACGATATCGTTCGCACAAACACAACGCCACCGATTGCAATTATGGCATATACACAACAGTTACCTGTAAAAACAATTCTCTACCCACTTGCCGAATATTCACCAGAATATCAAGCAATCAAATGGGCAAAAAAACATCATGTTCATGTCGAATTTATTGATTTACCAAGTACCTTATCTATTCCATCGCAGGATCTTGATAATCATGGACTAACTTGGGATTTTTATGAACAAATTGTTGAGTCTGCTAACGAATTAGACTATGAATCTTTTTGGGAGCGTCAATTCGAACAAATTCAAGAACCTCACTTATTTGTTCGAGCACTGACAACTTTCTCTGAACAATTACGCTCGTTTGATGCGGAAAGTGAACGAAATCGAATTCGTGAAGCTTTTATGAGAGAGAAAATTACTATGATGCAACAAGCTGGACATAAAGTATTTGTGGTGACAGGAGCTTTTCATATAAAAGGATTGCGTGAAGATACAGAAGTCTTTAATGAAAAATTAATTCAGCCTGTTCCAACAAAATTAACACTAATGCCTTATGCCAATTATAAATTATCCAGTCTATCTGGATATGGAGCAGGAAACCATGCCCCGAATTATTTTTCGATGATGTGGAAATGTCTACAAAATGATACGGACTTACCAACATTTTTCTTATCTTCCATTGCTATCCAGATGCGACAACTTGGTAACTTTCGGTCATCAGCAGAAGTTATTGAAAGTGTCCGTTTAGCACATTCATTAGCCACCTTTCGCAATAGCAAGCCAACACTCCGAGATTTGCGAGATGCGGCAACTGTTTGTTTAGGGCGTGGAGATTTTTCTTCCATTGTTCAAGCGTGTGCAAAAGTGGAAGTAGGCAACTCTATTGGAAGTCTACCAGAAGGAGTCAGTCAAACTTCGTTACAAGATGATTTTTATCGTGAATTAAAACGGTTAAAATTAGAAAAATATCGAACAAATGAAATCCAATTACTAGAATTAGATTTGCGTGAAAATCGGCGTGTTAAATCGGTTGAAGCTGCATTTTTAGATTTAAACCGTTCATTTTTTCTTCATAAACTAGAAGTGTTAGGAATTAAATTTGCAATTCCTTCGAGTACATCACAAGACCGAGCATCATGGGCGGAAAATTGGAATGTACAATGGACACCAGAAGTGGAAATTCAAATAGTAGAATCTACCCTACTTGGTGAAACTTTAAATTTGGCAACAGCCTACCAATTGAAAAATAATCTTGACCAGTGTGAAACTATTTCAAAAGCGGCTAGTATCACCTATAACGCCTATATTTGCGGCATGACGGAGATGATGGAAACTGCTAAAGTAACATTACAACGATTATCTGTTGATGCAGGAGATTTCAATGATACGGCTCTTGCGATTAATGAAATAGCAAGGCTTATCCAATATGGCGATGTCCGCAAAATAGATACAGCCTCATTTATCCCGATTATCGAAAGATTGTTTTTACGAGTAACATTACTACTTCTCCCTGCATCTGGTTGTGACAATGTAGCGGCACGAGAAATGATGACTCATGTTCAACGAGTCAATGCAGTAGGAATTGAATTGTATGAACATGTAGATGAAGCCCTATGGACACATACTTTGCGTGAATTAGCATTAAGAGATGATCGTAATCCGCTATTATCAGGCTATGCTTGTACACTCCTACTAGAAAGAAATAACATAGATCAACAAACATTGGCAGAAGAAATATCACGCCGACTTTCACCGGGTGTTCCTGTTGATTTAGGGACAGGTTGGTTTGAAGGATTATGTATGAAAAATAAATACGCCTTGCTTTCTCGCTTTTACATTTGGGAGAAAATTGATCAATATGTTACTTCCCTTTCCGATGAACAATTTCAACGTGCTGTTGTCTTTTTAAGAAGAGCATTTACTTCATTTACCAATGAAGACCGAACAAGAGTAGCAGAATCACTAGGAGATTTATGGAATATGGATACAGATTTGATTAGTGAACAATTAGCAGGCACGTTAAATGAAGCGGAAGAAGCGTTACTTGAGCAATTAAATGAATTCGATTTTGATTTCTAAGGAGGGATAGTGTGGAACAAACAAAACGTTGGCGATTAATTCTTGGACAAGCAGTTGAGAAAAATTTCTCAGGGCATTATTCATTAACTGCTGAAGAACAAATTATGGATGAAGCACTATCTGCAATTTATGATGATAGCCATCAAGGAGGACTGGAGAAATCTTCCATCACATTAACAAAATGGCTTGGAGATGTACGCACCTTTTTTCCAACCGATGTTGTTTCCGTCATTCAAAACGATGCTATTGAACGAAAAGGATTAACCCAACTACTCTTTGAACCTGAAATGCTAAGTAGTGTCAAACCTAGTATTGAAATGGTCGCTACACTCATTTCATTAAAAGGTAAAATTCCTGAAAAAACAAAAGATAGTGCAAGAGAATTAGTCCGATTACTTGTGGAAGAAGTTAAACAACTACTAGAAAATGATATTCGTCAAGCCGTCAAAGGTGCAATAAATAAAAAAAGTCACTCCCCTTTACCAAGTGGAGCACAAAGTATTGATTGGAAATACACGATTAATCGTAATTTAAAAAATTATGATAAGGAAAGAAAAATTGTTATTCCTGAACGCTTTTATTTCTTTGATCGAGCAAGAAAACAAAGTCACTGGACAATTATTTTAGATATTGATCAAAGTGGCTCTATGGCAGAATCAGCAATTTATGCTTCGATTATTGGATCAATTTTTGCAAGTTTACCTGCATTAAAAACACATGTCGTTGTTTTTGATACAGAGGTAGTTGATTTAACAGAACAAAGCAAAGCCGACCCTGTTGATATGTTGTTTGGTATTCAACTTGGTGGTGGAACGGATATTCATAAATCTCTACAATATTGTGAGCCGTTCATTACAGACCCACTAAAGACGATTTTTATTTTGGTTTCTGATTTATATGAGTTTGGAAATCAAGCTGGGATGTTAAAGAGGATGAGAGAAATGCACGAATCTGGGGTGAAGGTAATTGCTTTATTAGCACTTTCTGATAAGGGAATTCCTGTATATCATGAAGGAAACGCCCAGAAATTAGGAAGAATAGGAATTCCTTGTTTTGGTTGTACACCGAACTTATTGCCACAATTATTGGAAGATGTGTTGAAGAAAAATGATTTGGGGCATTGGATGAAGAAAGGGTAAGTGCATATTTCTGAACATATAATAACCATAAAACCCTCTACTACTGTCGAGAATTGGTTACTAAAACCCTGTAAAATCAATGTTTTAGTGAACCAATCCTCAACATTAAAACCCCTTCAAACCGATTTATTTCCTAACCTTATTTTTATCATAAGCTCTATACTTCACCGCTTCTGTATAGAGCATGTAAGCTATTTGTAATGCCCATATATTTTTCAATTAGATCTTTGTAAGTTATTTCTCTTCATCCATAAATTGAATAATTTTAGGCACATACTTTTCGCCTGTTTTTCTTCCATTTAAAATTGCGTTTAAGTATTGACTACTTGTTCCAATCTTTTCTGCCAGTTCTCGTTGTGTCATTCCTAACTCAATTAACCGTTTTTTTACATCCCTACCAAAATCTGTCAGTCCCATATTATTTTCCCCTCCTTCTTCCTATATCTTATAAGCAAAAATATGATAGTATAAAAGTAATGAAGTTTACTAATCTTATTACTATCATTATATATTCTCACAAGAATCAAGTCAACGAAACTATTCTTATAAGAATTTGATTTACTGGAGGTATTTACTATGCTAATTGATTTTAAAAATTTGGTAGGAGAACGGATAAAACAAGCAAGAAAAAAGAAAAATTTAACTCACGAGGATTTGTTCGCTTCAACAGGGGTTACTCAGGGAGCTCTAAGCAAAATAGAGCGTGGAGTTGTTAATGTTTCAGCGGAAAACTTATTTTTAATAAGCCGTGCATTAGGTGTTACCGTTGATTGGCTTATTACAGGAGGCGATGAAGAATCAAAGTTACATATACCAGACGACATTGAAACGCTAATAAAATTCGGTCAACTAACGGAACGGGACAAAGGAAAAGTAGAGCGATATATACATGAGCTCTTATCTACTAATACAATATATACAAACTTCAATGAAGGATTCTCATTAAAATAAAAGAACGAAAACAGGAAACAGCCTACACAAGTAAACAGGTTTAGTTTTTAAGGTTTATTTCTAAATCTTGAAAATTAATTTTTTGCTATTCTGAATCAAGGAGAGTTTTAGCTAACATGATAACTGTACTAACTTCTGAAATCTTACATTGCTACACAGAGAAAAAAGATACATCCACCCATTTTATTGTTGGGCTAGATGGTCTTAGCGGTGCAGGAAAATCTACAATTACTCATGACTTAGAAATATTTTTTGCAGCGAAAAATATTTCTATTTGTGTTATTCATATGGATAATCACATTACCCGAGCAGATGAGAGGTATAACACAGGTTTTGAAAGTTGGTATGAGTATTATCAATTACAATGGGATATTGCCATGCTCCAAGAAAAGTTATTCCAACCACTTAAATGTGGAAATACAAATATTCACCTTCCTTTCTATAATAAAGAAAATGATTCGCTTACCGAGCAATCTTTTTTCTTAGAGAAGAACACTATTTGCATCATAGAAGGAATTTTTTTACAGCGAAAAGAATGGCGAAGTTTTTTTAATTTTGTTATATACCTTGACTGCTCACGCCAAACAAGGTATGAACGGGTCTTGAAGAGAGATACGTATATTGGTAGCATGGAAGACCGTATGAAGAAATATGAAGAAAGATATTGGAAAGGTGAAGATCACTATCTGTGTACCGAAAAACCTGTAGAAATAGCCGATTATGTATGTAGAAACTAATAAGAGAGTTAGGGGGGAAATACACCTCGATTGCAAAAACCTCGTAAAATGAATAGTTGCCAAAATCCTGTAGAATCATCATTTTGATGAAACTTTCATTTCACTAAAAACTCTTCAAAAAACTTCTGCACCAGTATTTCCCACAATTAGCTTGATGTATACAAAAAAACGAGCCATCTTGTTAGCTCGTTTTTTTGTATACATATTAGCTTTTCTCCATCTCAATCACAAGGAAATGAGAATTTTTACTCGCTTGAATCGTAATATCTTCCTCTACAATTTCCAGTGCATCTCTTTCATCAAGTGTCACATCATTAATCTTAGAGGAACCTTCAATCTGTACTAAATAGGCTTGTCTATTTGATCCAACTGTAAATGTTTCTTCTCTTCCAGTGTCTAATTCAAGTACATACATATGAATATCTTGATTAATTTTCACAGGAGCATCGTCGTCTTGAGAAGCGATATATAACCATTTGTTATGTCTATCCTCTTCTGTAAAACGGTGATCGCCATAATTTGGCGTATAACCACGCTTATCTGGCATAATCCAGATTTGTAAAAATCTTCCCGTTTCTTTGCCTAAATTATGTTCACTATGGTATACACCAGTACCTGCACTCATATACTGCACATCTCCACGTTTTAATGTTTGTTTGTTCCCCATACTATCTCCATGTGTTAAAAAACCATCAATTACATAGGAAATAATTTCCATATCCCGATGTGGATGTGTATCAAATCCCGTACCAGCCGCAATTAAGTCATCATTTAATACACGCAAAACACCAAAATTAATATTCTCTGGGTTATGATACTCTGCAAATGAAAAATGAAATTTACTTCTTAACCATCCTAAATTGCTAACACCCATATTTTCAGCAAATATTTTCTTTAACATAAAAAACCTCCTTCCTACAAAATAGTTTTTACATTATTTCCCGGACAATACCACTCTTTTTGACACTACAAACTTGCTGGTGGCATTTCTGTTTTTGTTGGTTCTGAATAACCTTCTTTATATTTCTCATCAATATATTTTCTGATTTCACTTGCTGGCACTTTATCTTGATGTTGCTGTGCAGATTCAATCGCTGTTTCAATACATACATCACAATTTACACCATGCTCATCCCAAACAACTTCCCCATTTTCTTTTATTTCTTTAATAAAACAATCTAAATTGTCTTTATGCTGAATACTATCTCCACATCCGCAATAACAAGGAATATATGTGAGTAGTTCTTGATTTTTAGCCGCTGTTTTGTAAGCAAGGGCAACAATATCAGGATGACCATTTACAAAACTTGGTAATATTTCAAGACTTTTTGTTATTTCTACAGGAATTGCTGATTCTACAGGAGCTGCTGATTCTTCTTTGTGTTCGACTTCCTTACTACAACCAGCTAATACAAGACTAGCCAACAATAGAATAGATACTTGTTTTTTCAAAATAATTTCCTCCATTAGTGTGTTTTGGTAGTTTACTATTTGTATTAAAGTGAGCTATTCAAATTATATCACTTATGAATAAACTAAGGTATACTCTATAATAGCAGATTTCGCAGTTTCTAGGCTGTGGAAATTATTTTTCTATTACTCAACTTCAAACTGCCCCATCATACCATTTTCTTCATGTTCAAGAATATGGCAATGGTACATGAACACTCCTTTTTCTTTAAATTCAGCTCGTAATTTTACTGTTTCTTTTGGATGGATAGCAACCGTATCTTTCCATCCTTGTTCATTTGCTGATGGAATTTTACCATTTCTGGAAATAATTTGGAATTGAACACCATGAATATGAAATGGATGAATCATATCGCCCATCATATCAGGAGCATTATATATTTCCCAAACTTCTTCTTTTCCTTGTTTGATGTTTTTGTCGATTCTATTCATATCAAATGTCTTACCATCGATAGTAACCATATGTCCCATGCCCGCTATTTCTATTTTTTCAACGTGTATATTTTCTATTCCTTTTAACGGTGAATTAATTTGATTTAGCTTGCTAGGTAACGGGTTGCTTTTTTCTCTATCAGCCATTTTAAGTAATAATATGGTGATATTGCCATCCATCAAACGAACTTGACTGCCTTTTTTATATTTACTTGTATCTACTACAATCTCCGCCCGTTCTCCTGGAGATAAAGGTAATTTTTTTAGAGATACTGGTTTTTCTAAAAAACCTCCATCCGTTGCAATTTGCGTAAAGTCAGAATGATCATCTAAGGTAAAGTTATAGTTTCTAGCATTAGAGCCATTCACTAAACGTAATCTAATTTTTTCACTTGTGACGTTAAAATACGGATTAATTGTTCCATTTATAAGTAATGTATTTCCTGTTGTTCCATCTGGATTTAGATCATTTTCATAATCAAATTGATTATTCTCGTTCAATTTTCTGTCTTGAACAATAACAGGAATATCATCTTTTCCATAGTTTTTTGGAATATCTAATTGTTTGTCATCCTCTACATAAAGAAGTCCTGCTAATCCTTCATAAACTTGTTTCGCAGTCTTTCCCATTGGATGCGGATGAAACCATAATGTTGCTGCCTCTTGATTTACAGTAAAGTCAACTTGTTTTGTTTTACCAGATTGTATAGGTTGGTGTGGTCCACCATCTGCACTAGAGGGTAGAACTAACCCATGCCAATGAAAAGAAGTTTCTTCTGATAATTGATTTTCTGTTTTGATGTGAACCGTTTGACCTTTTTTTATTTTTAATACTGGTCCAAGAAAATTCCCATTATAACCAAGCGTTTTTGTTTTTTTTCCGTCTTTAAAATTCATTTCTCCTTTGTTAGCAACTACTGTATAAGTAATATCTTTCCCAGTATCTTTATCCGGCTGTAACATTGTAGGTATGGCGAGTTGCCGTTCTTTCTGTTTGCTGTTATTCAGTTCTACCGCCCCGTGTTCCATCCTCATCATATGATCATTATCCATCTTAGTACCATCACTCATCATATGACTATTATCCATAGAATGCGAAGATTGACTTCTCCCCCATATCATTCCTACTGAAACACCTAAAAGTAGAGTGATAATAATAGCCACTACGCTAAAAACCAATTTCTTACTCATTATTTTCTCCTTTTCATCTTTGATTTATCAAAGCGATTACAATTAATATCTTGCATACTGTTAGTAGCAAGGCGACATAATAACATATTTCTACTGTTACATTTCCTCCTTTTTTTCATAGTGTATACTATATATGTGCAGAAAAAGTGCAGAAATGATGTAAAAACATTGAAGAAAATCGTAACCAATCTGCATAATTTCTGCAATTTTTTATGATATAGTAAAGGGAAAAATATCAGGGAAGTGTTCATATGATTTCTATTTTACTTGTTGATGATGAACCTAGAATGCTTGATTTACTAGCTCTATATCTTACTCCGCATCAATACCATTGTACAAAAGCCTACTCAGGCGAAGAGGCAATTACTTATTTAACACAAAATCAGTATGACTTAGTACTACTTGATGTGATGATGCCTGTAATGGATGGGTGGGAAACGTGTCAAAAAATTAGAGAGTTTAGTGACGTTCCAATTATTATGGTAACCGCTCGTGATCAAAAGAATGATATTGTACACGGATTAAAAATTGGATCGGATGACTATATCACAAAGCCATTTCATGAAGATGAATTACTCGAAAGAATAAATGCAATACTGCGGAGAACATTAGCCATTAAACGAGTATCTTTTAATAATCTGGTATGGGATCCGCAAAAACATCTTGTTACTTACAAACATTCATCTATCACACTTACACCCATTGAATTTTCATTACTTGGACTATTTCTTTGTCATGTCAATCAAATTTTTAGTAGAGAACATTTAATTGAAAAAGTATGGGGATTTTCAGCAGATACAGAAGGAAGAACGGTTGATTCACACATTCGTAATTTGCGAGATAAATTGCGAATGTCAAATTATCCAATTGATGATTATTTGAAATCTGTCTATGGGGTTGGATACAAATGGTTATCCAATAGTTAAGGAGATATTATGTTTAGAACAAAATCTATTTCTGTTAAGCTTGGGTTAGCTTTTTTAATTTTAACTTTACTAATTGAGACGCTATTATTTTCAACTTTATATGTTTCGCTAGTCAAAACCAGAGTTGATGAAGAAATTCATTCACTTATTACTAGGGGTAATAGTCATCGTGATGTATTAGAAAAACACTTTACTAGCGAAACAATTAAGCACGTTGCTTTAATGGAGTCGGAAGCCGAAACGAAAGTAGTGATTCAATCCGTTGATGAAAAAATACTTGGCAAATCTCATCCACTTGATTCTTTAATGAAAGAACATTTGTCATTAAATAAATCACATATCAAAGAAAATGGATCTATTATCCACTCCGATTGGAAAGGGGATAATTATATCTCTACTGTCAGCCCAATCAATTTGAATAATCGTACGGCAGGCTATGTCTATATGTTTTTAAATACTAAATCTATCCAAGCACTCATTTTTCGTCTAAAAATGATTTTCTTATTAACAGGTGTAATAACTTTTTTAATTACCATTATTACTACATTATTCTTATCAAAGAGTCTTACTAAGCCTTTGATTTCCATGAAAGAAGAAACGGAGAAAATGGCAAAAGGAAATTTATCCGTAGCATTTGATATGCAATCAAATGATGAAATTAGTGATTTAGCAAATTCCATCCAAAAATTAGCTTCTGAATTAGATTTTATAAAAAAAGAAAGAAATGAATTTCTGGCAACGGTTGCTCATGAATTACGAACCCCTTTAACATTTATCAGAGGTTATGCTGATCTTGCCTCAAAAGATTCTGTGAAGGATAGTGAAAGAAATGAGTATTTACACATTATCAAAGAAGAAATAGACCGAATAACGGAGCTTGTTCAAGATTTGATGTTTCTTGCTCAATCGGAACATCATAATTTTATTATACATAAAACTAAACATTGCGTTTACGACTTACTAAGAAATGTACATGATAAACTCTCTAGTATTTTACTAGAGAAGAACATTACATTAGATATTCATTGCCATATGGATACTTATGTAAATATGGATGTTAACCGATTCTATCAAGTATTACAAAACTTACTAATGAATTCTTACCAATATGCCTACAAACACTCCACTATTACTATTAAGGTAATGGAACAACTTGATTGCTTGGTAATGACGATTGAAGATGAAGGAGTAGGCATTCCTGCTGAAGATTTACCCCATATCTTTAAACGTTTTTATCGAGTAGATAAATCAAGAACAAGATCTACTGGCGGTACTGGTCTAGGTTTAGCGGTTGTCAAAGAAATTATAGAACTTCACAATGGAACGATTGAAGCGGAAAGTGAATTAGAAAAAGGAACAACCTTTATTATCTCTATTCCATGTGAATAGGAGAGAAATCAACTATTCATTAAATGAAGCTTGGTCAATTGGAGTGTTTTACCCCTTTTGACCAAGCCTTATTTAAAATTTACACCATATTTACTCTTAAGTATTTTTCATTTACCCTATTCTCACCTTGAATTTCTTCTCACAACCACCATACTAATAGTAATTAAAAGAAAAGCAACTAATGCTAAGATTGGAATTGTAACAAAACCAAACCAGTTAATATAATCTCTCGTACATGGAGCACTGCTTGAACATGAACCGAAACCTTGCAATGATGGAAGTTTTTGTAATGCTGTATGATATGTTGATATAGCAAGTCCAATCACGGACAATGACAAAATATATTTGTAAACTTTTTGGTCATTTTGATAGAAAGCAACACCTAATAAAAGAACGATAGGATACATAAAAATTCGCTGATACCAACAAAGTTCGCATGGAATAAAATGCTTAACTTCACTAAAATACAAGCTACCTAACGTTGCTACAATAGAAACAATCCACCCAAAAAGAAGAGGTTTGTTCATTTTGCTGCTTCCTCAGCCATTTTGATTAAATCATCAATTGAATCACCTGTAAATTGTTTTCCATTTACAATTAAGGTTGGTGTGCCTGTTACATTTAATTGTTTCACATAATCCATATCTTTCTTTAAAGCGTCCGCTGCTTTTTTATCTTTAAATACCGTCACTACTTTTTGTATTTCTTCAGCGGATGCTGTTTCTTTCAATATGTCCGTTAATAATTTTTCCGTAAAATAATCCGCTTTTTCAAGGTTAGGATCTTCTGGTTGGTTTTTGTATAAATTTTCATGGAATTTCCAGAATGCTTCATTTCCAAGTTGTTGATACACAGCTTCCGCAAATAGAGCAGAACGTGTAGAATCTGTATCTACGTTAACAATGGTATCGTTCATAAAATAAAACTTCACTTTTCCCGTATCAATTAATTTTGTTTTGATATCTGGATAAGAGGATTGTGTGAAATTTTTACAAGATGGACATTTATAGTCACCGAATTCAATTATACTAACCTTTGCATCCTCCTTACCTAAGAATGGTTGATTTGTATAATCAATTGCTACACTTTTCGATGGTTTATCTTCTTTATTCATCACCATTAAAATAAATCCTAGCACACATAAAGCAATCACACCAATTGTCCAAAATGTTAATTTTGTGTTGTTCATGCTAGTTGCACTACTCGTTGTTTGCTTTTTTGATTTCGTCATTTTATTCAGTACACCCTCCTAATTTATTTTCTAAATCCGTAACCACTTCTTCCATTGTTATTTCTGCCAACACTTGTTCCATTGTTGATTGGGCACGACAAACAATCGGAGATAATACAGAGCAAATATTCGCCCCAACAAGACACTCGTCACTTGTTCCTTCATGTACTTGAAAAAGTTCACCCTCATCGACAACTTCAACTGCGTGATACACATCTAGCAATGTAATTTCTGCTAATTCCTTCATTAAAAAAGATCCCCCAACACCTGAGCGGACTTGAACGATTTCTGCTTTCTTTAATTGTCCAAGTATTCTCCGAATCACCACGGGATTTGTATTCACACTATTAGCTATCCATTCTGATGTACACAACGTTTTCTTTTCTAAATGAAGAAGGGCTAAAATATGCGTGGCTACACTAAATCTACTACTAATTTTCATGAAGGCTTACTCACCTCTTACTTGTAATATTTATAGTTATATTCTAATTGTAGGTGACTGATTGTGTCAAACTGAGTTTTGGACGAAAAGGGGCATTTTGCCCCAATCGTCCAAAATTCATGAAATGAATGGTTATCATAATCCTGTAAAATCAATGTTTTAGTGTACCATTCATTTCATAAAAACACCAAAAAAATAATTATGTCAAAGACCCGTGAAATGAATGATTGCAGAAATTCCATAAAATCAATGTTTTAGTGAACTAATCCCAAACTCAGATAGATCCTAAAATAAAAATATCTGACAAAATCAAGAGAAACAGATTTTATCAGATATTTTTGTGTCTATGAATAGGACACTAACTCAAATAGTATTTTGATTCTGGAAATGATTATTAAAAATCTTTTTTCAAATAAACCATATCAACAAGTTGAACGCCATCTTCAAATATAGGATTATCATAGTTTTCAATGAAAAAATTTTCTACTCTATGAGAAATTTGAAATCCACAATGCCGATAAAAAGGAATTGTCCGAGGGCTATCACCTGTTCCTACAAACATAGATTTACACTTGCCTTTGTAGTGTTCAAATATATACTTTATTAAATAACTGCCATATCCTTGACCTTGATACTTTTCATATGTCGCTAAGTTTTTTAATTCATAATCTGTATCTGTTTCTTTTGTTACAACACAAATACTTTTTAAATCACCATCATATAAGGCAAATAATTCTCCTCGTTCTAAATACTTATCAACCATACTTTCTTGTTCGTCTGCTAGAAGTAATAAATCCAAGAAATCTTTTTTATTATTCTTCACTATTTTAACTTCCATTTAAATATCCGTTCTTTTTCGTAATTCAATAATCCGAGATATATTTTTAACTAAAAGTTTTCCAACAGCATACGTAGGAACTGCCAAAACCATCCCTAATATACCATACAAATTTCCTACAACAAGCATTAACAATATAATGGTAGCTGGGTGTGTGCTAATTGTCTTGCTCATAATCATTGGTGAAATTACATTTCCTTCTAATTGTTGAATGATTAGTATAACAACGATGGACATAAGTGCTGTTGTTGGTGATACAAAAAATCCCACAATAACCGCAGGAACTGCTCCAATAAATGGTCCGAAATACGGAATAATATTTGTAAAAGCATTAATTGTTCCAAGTAATAAGGCATTTGGAATACCAATAATCGCATAACCAATTGTTGCACAAACACCAACCAATAGACAGACAATAACTTGGCTTTGAATGTAAGAAGACACTGTTGCTCTTGTTTCTTTCAAAATGTTTTGTCCTTCTTCTGTATATCTTTTTGGTACTAATTTAAGTAAGGTATCTGGGAAAAGATGTCCATCCTTTAACATATAGAATAATAACACTGGAACAGTCATCATAATGACTGCTGCATTTGATACAACCCCAAATAAGGCATTAGCATTTGTTTGTACTTGCTTTTGAATTTCATTAGAATATTTATTAATAAGATCAATCAGATTGAGAGACTCTATTGTTCCTTCTGGAATCCATTTCAATGTATGAATGTAGTCTTTCAATGCATTTACATAGGCTGGGAAATTATGAAATAAATCATTTAATTGTGTTCCTAACATCGGAACAACCGTCCCTAAAGCTAATCCGATAATACTAATGATTAATACATATAAAACAAGAATGGCCATACCTCGACTAAGTCGCAATTTTTCTAGAAACATAATAATTGGCATAAAAAGAAAATATAGAAATCCCGATATAAGTACAGGAATAAATAACGTTGAAAAAAACACCATAATTGGTGTAAATAAAAATGAAACTTTTTGTCCAACATACACAATAGCTAGAATGATAAGAATTTGTAAGGATATGGTGAAAATTTTTGATTTCGGCATTTATTTCTCCTTTAATTTTTTTAATGTAATATATGTGATTCTCTTGCTGGTCTTCAATTATATTTTTTCTAACAAGTTTTTATACAGAGAAAGCCGATTAAAAGTTCTCTTTAAAAATACTTACTTTTATTTCAGTCAAATTCTATTTTAATTCTAATTTATGATTTGTGTCAAACGATAGGAGAAACGGACATAATATAAGGAGGCTGGGATCCCAGCCTCCTTATATTAATTTTACTTGATAATAATCTGCTACTTGTTTCTGAAACGCTGTATGTTCTGGATATGATTTAAGATTCGCAAGCATTCCTTGAATGATTGGAATTCGTGGGGTTTCTTTCTTCATTTCTATTTCCAATGTGTCCAAAGTAATGTGTAAATGTTCATCATTTACCGCATTTTGCTTCATCTTTGTAAGCATTTTTAATAATACATCATAATCATTTTCACACCACATACCAATACCTAAATCAGAGAAGATAGAAACTTCTTTTTTTCGGATTAACCCTTCTACTAAATCATCTAATCTGCTTAGAATAAATGTAGCAACTTGGAAAAAATCAACTTTGACTCCTTCAAGAACAAGTACCTCTACATACATCTTACTAATTCCATGGAGCAGTAAGTTTAAATCAAAATGATATGGAATAATTTCTTCACCATACACATCAGTCAAACTTCTTACTATAAATTGATACTCTACTTCTTTCATATGTCGCATAAATTGACCTGTTTCCTTATTAAAAGGAATTGCTTGCTCTTTTGCAGTCATAATAATGAATTCTCGTGTTTTTTGAATTCGCTCAAAACGCACAGCAATTTGTTTAATAAACTTCTCCCTTGGAGGTAATAATTCTTTTTCTACTAATTCTACATCTGCTTGCATCGTTGAATGATAATACTCAAATATTGCCAATAACAATGCTTCTTTTGATTTGAAATATAAGTAGAAAGCTCCTTTAGATATTTTACATTCATCCACAATCTCTTGAATAGAAGTCGCACTAACTCCTTTAGAAGCAAATAATTTAATTGCCGCATAAATAATGAGTTTTTCTTTTTCTTTCATTAATATATCACCTCTTTTGTCGGCTGATTTTCATTACATACATATAGAATTTCTCCTTGTTCTACTAAGGAATCACTTGACACATGACTAACCAGTCAGTTATATTGTACTAAGCAGTGACTGATCCGTCAATCACTTAATATATTTTTTTCGCATAATGCGTTAATTTTTTTAAGGGGGAACATTTTTATGAACAGTATTATTAATTTTTCGTTGCGTAATAAATTCGCTGTTTTGCTAATGACTTTTATTATTGCAGCAGCAGGAATTTATTCAGGAATGAAAATGAAGCTAGAAACGCTTCCAAACATTACCATTCCAGTCGTAACCGTAATGACCGTCTATCCAGGAGCAACACCTGATGAAGTAACAGAAAAAATTTCCAAACCGCTAGAACAACGTTTGCAAAATTTAGATGGCGTAAATGTTGTTAGCTCTAGCTCCTTTCAAAATGTTTCTGCTATTCAAATTGAATATAGTTTCAAAAAAGATATGGAGAAAGCAGAAACAGAAGCAAAAGATGCTGTAAATTCTATGAAATTTCCAGATGGGGTTCAAGCTCCGAAAGTATCACGAATTAATTTTAATGCTTTTCCAGTTATTGCAATCAGTGTAGCAAATAAAGATTTGCCACTTGCCGCATTAACAAAAAAAGTAGAAAATGATATTGCTCCAGCTTTAGAAGGATTAGACGGAGTTGCCACAGTCGAAACTGCTGGACAATATGTAGAAGAAGCTCAACTTGTTTTTAAGCAAGACAAAATGATGGCACTTGGACTGGATGAAGCAACCGTCCAAAATATGATTAAAGCATCAAAACTATCCATGCCACTTGGATTATATACATTCAAGGATACACAAAAGTCCGTTGTTGTTGATGGACACATTACAACATTAGAAGATTTAAAAGCAATGAAAATTCCTTACACACCAAAACAAGCTGAAACTCAACAAGGAATGTCAACAAAAATGGCATTGTTACCGCCAGCACAAGGAATGCAAGCAGCCCAACAAGGTGCGGCGACTGGACAGCAACAATTAAATAAAGCTCTTGCTATGTCAATCTCCCTTCCAACTGTGGCATTATCTGAGATTGCCGATATTAAGATTGTTGGAAAAGCTTCTTCTGTTACAAGAACAAATGGGGAAGAAGCAATTGGAATACAAATTGTAAAAGCATCTGATGCTAATACAGTTGCTGTTGTTAATAATGTAACTGACAAAATTACGCAGCTTGAAAAAGACTTTGACGTAGAAATAACTACTACTTTTGATCAAGGTAAACCTATCGAAGAGTCAGTTCAAACAATGATGAGTAAAGCTTTATTTGGCGGTATATTTGCCGCAATTATTATTCTATTATTCTTGAGAAACATTCGCTCAACAATTATTTCTGTTATATCTATTCCAATGTCACTACTCATTGCTATTCTCATTCTACACTACCTAGATATTACATTGAACATGATGACACTAGGAGCAATGACCGTTGCTATTGGACGGGTTGTAGATGATTCCATTGTTGTTATTGAAAATATTTATCGAAGAATGGCATTACCAGGAGAAACATTACGAGGTCGAGATTTAATTAGGGAAGCAACAAAAGAAATGTTCTTGCCAATCATGTCTTCAACTATCGTTACCATCGCTGTATTCTTACCAATGGGACTAGTTTCTGGGATGGTTGGACAATTATTTTTACCATTCGCTTTAACGATTGTATTTGCACTAACGGCTTCTTTATTAGTAGCTATTACCATCGTTCCAATGCTTGCTCACTCGTTATTTACTATGGGTAAAAACGTTAGTAAGCACAATCATGAAGAAGGTCATGGTGCATTAGCAACAACGTATCGAAAGATTTTAGAATGGTCATTAAAGCATAAATTAATTACATTTGGAGCGGCAATACTTATGCTTGTGGGTAGTCTCTTCCTCGTTCCAATTGTCGGAACAAGTTTTATTTCATCTGATTCAGAAGAAAAAATGCTAATTGTTACATTTGCCCCTGCTCCAGGAAGAACTATGGAAGATGTGGAAGCAAATGCACTAACAGCTGAAAAATATCTTATGGGTAGAAAAGGTGTTGACATTGTTCAATATTCTGTTGGTGCCGAAAACCCAATGAATCCAGGTGCATCTAACCAAGCATTGTTCTTTATATCTTATGAAAAAGACACAAAAGACTTTGATAAGGAAAAAGAAACAGTCATTAAAGATTTAAATGCTAAGTCTCCAAAAGGAACATGGGCTACCCAAGACATGGGTGGTGCGGGAACAAGTAGTAATGTAGATGTGTATGTCTATGGAGAAAGCATTGACCAAATCAAACCAATTGTTGATAATGTTGAGAAATTAATGAAAGACTCAGATAAACTTAAGAATGTAGACACAAGTATGTCCGCAACATATCAAGAATACACACTAGTTGCTAACCAAAAGAAATTAAGTCAACTTGGACTTACAGCCGCACAAGTTGGTATGGAAATTAGCCCAGTGCGTCAACGTCCTGTAGTCACAACCATCGAAAAAGATGGACAAGATATGAATGTGTATTTAACAGTCAAAGAACACAAATATAATAAAATTGACGATTTACTAAATCGCACAATCAAAACGCCATTCGGCACAGAAGTGAAAATCAAAGATGTAGTTGATGTGAAAGAAGGCGCAACCGCAGATACATTAACAAGACGTGATGGGAAAGTCTATGTAAAAGTAACTGGTGAACCAACAACAACAAAAGTAAATGAAGTATCAGCAGATGTACAAACAAAATTAGATGCATTATCACTTCCATCTGGAGTAACTGTATCTATGGCTGGGGTTTCAGCGGATATTCAAGAATCATTTACACAACTTGGAATTGCTATGCTTGCGGCAGTTGCCATTGTTTATCTTATTCTCGTCATTACATTCGGTGGAGGATTAGCACCACTTGCTATCTTGGTTTCTCTTCCATTCGTTGTTATTGGTGCTTTACTTGGATTACTCATTGCCAAAGAAACAATTAGTATTTCAGCAATGATCGGTGTACTTATGCTCATTGGTATTGTTGTCACAAACGCCATCGTTTTAATTGACCGTGTTATTCATAAAGAAAACGAAGGATTATCAACGAGAAATGCCCTCCTTGAAGCTGGAGCAACTCGTGTTCGCCCGATTCTTATGACTGCCCTTGCTACAATTGGAGCACTACTTCCACTTGCATTTGGTTTTGAAGGAAGTGGATTTATTTCTAAAGGTCTTGGGGTAACGGTTATTGGTGGATTAACGAGTTCTACACTATTGACGCTCGTTGTTGTGCCAATTGTGTATGAAGTATTAGCTAAACTTAGAGGTAAAAAGAGAAGAAATGCGTAACAAGAAATGAGAGTGAGCGGATTGGTGCAGAAATTGCATCCATCCGCTCACTCTATTTTTTTCAATAAAAATCTTTTAAAAAACTCTTATCACAAGACTAGTACTATTTTTAACAAACACTTTTCATTTGCATTTTTTATACATAAAGTGTAAAATTACATAAAATATATAAATTTAATTTTAAAGGGAGCTACAATGAACAAACAACAACTTATCACAACTGTTACAGCAAAATTAAAACTGATTCGCACCGAGAAAAACTACACACAAGATCGTATGGCAGAAGTTATTGGCATGTCTAAGAAAACACTTATTCAAATTGAAAAAGGAAGAGCAGAAGCGAATTGGTCACATGTTATTGCAATTTGTGCATTGTTTCAAGAAAGTGAGATTCTGGAAGCAACTTTGGGTGATTCTCCACTTAATGTTGTGGCAACGGTAGCACATGAACGACTGAATACACCGAAAAAGACGCTTGGTGGAAAAGTATGGTGGACGGAAGTAGAAAGTATTGAATCATATAGAATTCAACAAAATCTTCTTAGCCAACATTATCGAATTTTGGATGAAAAAGACTGTCATTTATTTAGTTCTTTTTATTATGAAGATGCAAAGATTCGCCTGTTAGAATTAACAGAACCAAACGCCTATATACTTTCCAACCTCCCAACTGTGAAATCAAATGTATAATCAGATATAGTTTTCTCATAAACTAATCTATATAAGATAGGAGGGTAATTTATGGAACGAAGAATCATTTCAAAAGCACAGTTTGACTTTTTGAAGACAGAACTTCATTCTTTAGAGAATCAAGGACATTTCGATGATGCTGAAAAATTATTAGTTCACTATGAAGTCAAAAAAGAAGCAGATTTTATTCGAATTGTACTTGCTTTGGGAGCAATTTTGTTAGGGGTTGGAATCTTAAGTTTTATTGCTGGAAACTGGGATGCAATGTCTAGTACACTGAAAATATGTATACTGCTTATTTCACTGATTACTTTTTATACATTTGGAGCTATTTCAGAAAAATCGTATCCAAAAACATCTCGAAGTTTGTATTATATTGGAATATGTATTTACGGAGCTTCTATCTTTCTAATTGGGCAAATATTTCATCTTGGTGGTAATTACCATAATACCTTTTTTATATGGATGCTTGGAATTATTCCTCTTATGCTTTTTTTGCGTGATTTTTGGATTGCATTATTTACAGTTTTTCTTATGTGTATGTATTCTTCTGAGCTACTGATACCATCTTCTATGTATCCATATTTTCTGATTCTGTATTTACCATTTATGTATGTAACAAATGAGCGTATATTTAAAAAGTCACCTGTTTTGTTTTCATTTATTTTATTATTAACATGTTATTTGGTTGGTGGAAGTGCAGTGTGGTTTGAACTTGGAAAAAATGAAGTATATGCGATACTTATTACTTTCTTTTTTGGCACTTTGTTGACTTATATCAAGCACAAAGATTATCACAAACCACTTCTTTGGATTGGTTCTTTATTTCAAGGGGTTGCGGCTCTTTTATTAACATTTCCTCGCTACTTTGAGCAATTGCTTTCTATAAATGATGGAACTATTATTTCACTTGGTTTTGCAGTAATTTTTGTGCTGTATTCTTTCTACCGTATTCAGCATGGGAATCTTCCTTCTTTGATTATCATCTGTGCATTTATTTTTCGTTTCTACACTGATTTTACTTATGATTTCTTGCCAAAATCATTATTCTTTATTATCGGTGGTTTACTGCTCATTATATTTGGATTTTGGTTTGAGCGAAAGCGTAAGGGGGTAGTGGAATGAGTAGAAAACATCTCTTTATTTCCTTAGCTGTTCCGATTATTTTATTATTTTTTATTACTTTAAAACCGCTTTTTACAATGGTGAATGGAACAGAGATTACAATTCAAACCAAACTTGTTGACCCACGTGATTTATTTTATGGAGATTATGTGCATTTGAATTATGATATCGAATCAGTGTCATCCGAAAAAATAGATTCAGAATTACGGAATGAGTATGGCAAGCAACATGTGTATGTGCAGTTAGTAACAAGTGGTGGGGTTTATGTCGTTAGTAAAGTGACAAAAAATAAACCTGATTCTGGAATTTTTCTTAAAGCATTTATTTATGGAGAAACGGACGAAACTGGCAATACAGTGGTTGAGTATAATTTTGGTAATCGTTATTATGTAGCAGAGAATACCGGGAAAACATTGGAAGAAAAAGTGCGTGCAGGTAAAATGATTGCTCATTTAAAAGTGCGAGATGGGTATGGTTTGTTAACGGATTTGACGAATCTGGAAAGTTCAAAAAATGATTAAGAAGGGTGAGAAAATGTACTGGGAAAGTTTACCTAATTGGTTTTGGGTAATTTATTGGTTATCGTTATTAATGACATTAGGAGCTGGATTATTTAGTGTTACTCGTAAAAAAATGAAAACAATGTCTAATATAACCATTCTTTTTACTTTAACTATTCCAGTAATTAGTTTACTAAATGGTATTGCACGACCAGCAGGAACAAATGAATTTGAACATTTAGTTATCCATTTACAACAAGGGTCTATGTGGTCTATTTTTACAGTCACAGGTTATTTATTTTTACTTGTATGGTGGGGTTTATTCTTTATCAAAAGCAAAACATCTTGAACAGTAAAAGAAAGCTGAACGAAATCATTAAAACCGAATTTCGTCCAGCCTTCTTTTACTTCTAATATCTCAAGGGGGAGACACTTCGAATTATTTTCTTTGTATTTATTATATATGAAGAGATGTGTAAAAATCTCCGAAAAAAGGGGGTAAATATGTGGTAAAATTGTTGTTGAATAAAAATAATGGCTAACACCGTAAAAACAAAAATAGCTGTACACCACGAATACATCGCAATCAATTTATATAGACGGTAATATTGTTTTCAGTGATGCGGAAATATAAACCTTGAAACTACTTATGTTTGATGCGAATAGCTCAAAATCAGTTGAAATCTTTTTTGCCTTCTATATACAATATTTTTTCGTGTAAATTATTGCCCAAAAAAGAGGATGGGACAAAGAGATAAAACACCCCAATTGTTCCATCTTTGTTAAGATATTGGAAGCTTCCTCAGTCTACATCAAAAAAAGTATAACGCAAAAAATTAGTTGATTTACTCAACAATCTCATTTCCCAATAATGATTCATATTCCAGAAGAATTAATTCTGACTCAGATATATGTTTTGTCAAGGCATCTAGCTCTTTAGAAGAAAACCAATTTGTTCCGCTAGCATCGTCATACTTTACTATGTGGATTACCGTATTTGCCGACATATACATATTATGATGAACAAACGGATTTACTGTAACACTATCTCCTTGTTCAATAAAATGCAACTTGGATTCTCCTTTAGAATTATACTCTGCATAAATAATTCAGCCTGTCTGTATAACATAAAACTCTTCCAAAGATTTATGATAATGGCTATTCTGCCACGCACCTTGATCCGAAGCAACAGTACGAATATACAAGCTTCCATCTGTACATACCAATCTAAATCGTTTTTCTCCATTTTCCATTACCTGATGATTTGTATCAATCCCTATAGAACGAGTTTCCTCTAACGTTATTTTTTTGACATCATTTTATCTCCCGTATTAAATGTATCTTGGCTTTTTTTATAATAACACATTAACTTTTTATTGATTTGTTTACTATGTGGCCTAAAAATTACATAAATCCTTTTATTTCCTTAAATTTTCATGGTACACTCTAAACATACAAAACTGGAAGGTGATTTTATGAAACAGTCAACACAGCAAATAATGGAATTCTTACAAACGATATCAGATAGACAGGACAAATTAGCAGAAATTGTTTCAACACTCGTTAACCATCAAGAACGTACTGTTACCATTGTCGAAAATTTAGTAAATGATGTACATTCTATTTCCGATATAGTAGAAATTATTCAAGAACACCAAGAAAAAACAGATGAGCAATTGAAAACACTAATGATGAATCTCCATCATTTAAACGGTGCAATGCTTCCTATTAATACAACTATTCATTGAGGATAGAGAGATTATCCTCTCTGTCTCTTATATGGATAATTCCAAACTAGCAATGCTTTTTCCGCCAACATATCGGCACGTTTTGTAATCTCTTCTTCATTCCATCTTTCTAATCTCCCAAGTCCTTCATTTAATCTTAGTGGGCTATCAGCAAATCCACCTTCTATATCTCGTTTTTCTTTAAATGGGCGATCACTTAGCTTAGAATTATATCCCGTCAACGTCAAATTTCCAATCGTATGCAAATAAGCATAATGAACTTCCTTCCAATCTTCACCTAAATCTTCTTTCCACTCCGCTGATAATTCTTTATTTTGTGGCATAATATGTTCAATTGTATATTCCTTAATCGAAACAAGTTCTTTCCGATTAAAATTCTCTAACTTTCGTAGTACATAGTGCCGATGCTTGGAATGATACATATCTTTTTCCTTAAAACTTTTTACAAACTCCGAATCGGTTGGAAATCGTGTCTGCAAACGTTTCATTAGAAACATTTCCCGCATACCCTCCATATAATGTGTTTTATCCATTTCCTTATGAAGTGTCGCAAAAACTTTATTTAACGAATTTGCTGGTAAACCACATACAGAACGGCGAAAAATATATGACTCTACCCATTTTAAAATAATCAAAAAATCACTTTTAGAAATCATTTCTTTTTCATAATCGGCATATACCTCCAACAGAAAAGGGTAAGAAACATCGACTTTTAAGGAATCAATATCTACTAACACTTGCTTTAACTGTCTATCTTCTTCTGTTTTCTCTACTAACTTCATAAATCGATTCGAGTAGTCATACATATCTGCAATAATTTCTTGAATAGACAACTCATTGTGATGTACATACTCTTTAAAACTTGTATACACCTGTTGCATGTTTGGAATACGTTTCAGTTTCACTGTCAAATAATCTCGAATAAATCGGTCAAAAAACTCTCCCTCCATTGGATACCAATAATCATTATATAAAGTTTCTTGCTCTCTTTGTGTAAGTTGCATTAATACAAAGTTTCTAACCAAATCAGATTGTGACAAATCCAAACCTGTAGAATTTAGACTTTCAAAAATTAATTGTGGATTATCATTATCACGATCTAGCGAAATATCAACAATAATTAATTTAGAAATCCCTTCATACAACTGTTGCAAATCTAACTCGCTTTCTTCTATCTCTCTGAAAAAAAATAAATAATTTTCATATATTTTTTGCGAATAATCTGCTGGTAAGGGTGTATCTGAAATTAAGCGAAATAATGTGTCTTTATCACGTTTTGTCAAAACTAACTTGTTGTATAGTTGGCTTTCTTCTTCACTATTAAGCAAATAATAGTTCATTATCTTCTTCCTTGTAATAAAAGACTTCCCACGTTTTTCAATCACTTTTCCTAATGCTAGAAGAAACAATGTCAGTGTAGTCATCCGTTGTTGTCCATCAATAACGAGTAATTGAGGAACAGTAGAAATTTGATATAGTCCTCTTTCAATATAAACAATCGATCCCATAAAATGCCCTTTTATTTTTTGGTCTGCCGTTCTCACAATATCATCCCAAAAATTTTGACACTGCTCTATTGTCCAGCTATACGTTCGCTGATATATAGGGATAATAAACTGCTTTGTTCCTTGAAGAAATTTAAGAAAATTTGTTTCAGATGCTTTCATTTCGATTCCTTTCTTAGATATTAAAATAATAAATATTATTAATTACAACTTAGTTATCATTACTATATTGTACAGTAAAACTACTCTATTTTTTCCATTCAATCAAATAATCCAGCTGCAAAGTAGATTTTCTTCATGTGGCTAGAATAAAAGAGACAAGAAATACCTCTTATACAAAAACTTCTCGTTTTTTTCTTGATGGTGAACGTATGAACGTTCCTAGATGCTTGCCCTGTTCTTTTATTTATATGTAGTCTACTGCTCAAAACATCTTCCACAGAATAATTCCTCTTGATAAACGGATATTTCTTGAAATTATATGAAATTTCACTAGAGTTTCAATTTTTTTATTATATATTCACAATAACGTTACATGTCCTTAATAATGATTGATAAACATTCATGTATACTATATAAATAAGCAAATGTATAAACACGGTTTTTTCATAAAAATGTTCTCATTTATAATTGCAGACTTAAAAAAGAAATTTAATTTCAGGGAGGATTGCTATGAAAATTTAAAGGTAGGAAGAAAAATGACTGTTTTAATTGTAACAATGTTATTTCTTCTATCCGGAACATTAGCTGCAGGGCTTATCAATTCGAAGTTCTTACAACAAGCTATAAATAAATTATACGAAGAACGTCTTCGCTCTAGCTTGTTTTTAGGAGATTTTCGTGGAAATGCAAGGATTTTAGAAGAAATGTTACTTGCTGCCAGCCATCGAAAAAGACTAAAAGTTAAAAAACGAACACTTAAAAAAAGCAGAAACACATTTGCAACAAACAGAGGATGCTTTACAAAAGTTACAAACAACTACCCTAACACAAACAGAACAAACTATGCTCCAAGCTTTAGCTAATTTTTTTCTGAGTATAAGCAAGTAATGCAAAGCCATATTGCAAAACACTTTGCAACGGAACAACAAACCATTCAATACAAAAATGAAATCATTGACTATCGTGAAAAAATTTCTGATCTTACAAATGTATTACGAACAGCAAATGAACAAATTGCTGAACAAGTATATGAAAAAAGTGTAAAAGATGCAGGAACATCATTCAAAGAAATTCAACAATCAATTGACAGCGGTGTTTATCAAATTAAAGAAGTAACAACAGCCGTGGAGCATATGTCTACAGATTCTAAAGCAATGTTCCGTTTTGTAGAAAATGTAAAAGTTGTCGCTGAAAACGCCGCTGGTAATTCTCAAAACGTATCATCAGTCACAAAAGAACAACTAACAGCAATGCGTGAAATTTTCACAGCTTCGGAATCATTGTCACAAATGGCTGATAAATTATATGCCAAAATTCAGGTATTTGAAATATAAAAAGAAAGTAAGGTGATTAAAAACAGGGGAAATCACTCCACTTTGATTATCTTCATAAAACGAAAACAGCAATATAACTAACGTAGAAAAAATCATGAAAAACTTAAGAGTAGGTAAAAAACTTGCTGTACTAATCATTGCTATGTTTGCTCTGCTTTCCATTGTCTTAACAGTTGGTGTCGTAAACTCTATTCAAACAAAAAAAGTTGTGACAAATTTATATGATCATCATTTAGTTCCTGGTCTAATAGTTGGCGATTTTCGCTCAGCTACACGCACAGTAGAAGAAATGTTACTTGCAGCGGCAATTGAACCAGATGCAAAAGTACAAAATGAACATATCGAGGTAGCAAAAACACGCTCAAAAGATGCAGGGGAACATTTAACACAATTACAAGCATTTGACTTAACAGCAGAAGAAAAAAGTGCTCTTCAAGAGGCCGTAGCACTTTATCCTAGTTATCAACAAGCCGTGGACAAAGACATCCAGTTAGTAACAACGTCTTCCCTAAGCGGAACTGCACTCATTCAATACAAAAATGAACTCATCGAATTTCGCAATAAATTTTCACCAATCTCCAATAAAATGCAAGATCTTAATAAACAACTTGCCGCCGAAGATAATACAGAGAGTGCAAAAGATGCGGATGTAGCGGTGTGGACACTATCAATCATTGGTGCAATCTCTCTAATTGTCGCTGTTATACTAGGAATATATATTACTCGTTTAATAACGATTCCACTCGCCAGAATACAAGTTGCTATGGAACTAGCCGAAGAAGGAGATTTTACAAAAACACTTTCTTATCAATCAAAAGATGAAATTGGTATATTGACAAAATCGTATAATCATATGACAGCAAAACTTAGAGAATTAATTTCACAAATTAGCAGAACTTCTGATAAAGTTGCTACGTTTTCTGAAACATTGAATGCTAGTGCCTCACAAACTTCTAATGCAACAGAGTACATTGCATCTTCTATGCAAGATGTTGCTGTAGGAACAGATAACCAAGTTCAACAATTAATCGACACAACCACAACATTAGAAAAGATGGATGATAGCGTAGAAAAAATCTCTACAAGTGCAAATATCGTTTCCAAAACATCTTCACAAGCCGCTGAAAAATCATTAGATGGAAATAAAGCAATTGAAATGGTTATTTCCCAAATGGAAACAATTAACAATGCCATTCAAGAACTTAGTGTAGTTATCTCTGGTCTTGAGCAACGTTCTGGAGAAATTGGAGAAATTGTTCAAGTTATCACCGGGATTGCTGCTCAAACGAACTTACTCGCTTTAAATGCTGCTATTGAAGCGGCTCGGGCAGGTGAACAAGGAAAAGGATTTGCTGTTGTTGCTGATGAAGTTCGAAAACTTGCTGAACAATCTGGAGCTTCTGCTTCTCAAATTTCTACGCTCATTTCTAGTATTCAATCTGAAACAGAAAAAGCTGTAAAATCTATGCAGTTTGCAACTGAAGAAGTAAGTAGTGGTAGTGGAAAAGTAAATGATGCAGGATCATCATTCAAACAAATTCAACAAGCTGTAGGAGAGATTGTTGTACAAATCAAAGAAGTTACTAACGCTTTTGGACAAATGTCAAAAAATTCTCAAACAATGTACCATACATTAGAAAGCGTAAAAAATGTTGCTCAATCTAACTCAGGAAATACTCAAAGCGTTTCTGCAGCAACAGAAGAGCAACTTGCCGTCATAGAAGAAATTTCAGCATCTTCTGCATCTCTAGCAGATATGGCAGAAGAATTACAAAATAAAATCCATATTTTTAAAGTTTAACCAAATAAAAACCAAAACCTTTTTGTCTTTGCCAACTGAAATTCATCTTCATCTTACCGTTGGGCTTTTAGCACTTCACAAGCTTTAAGATGGAGACTTCTTTCGGAAAAGCGTTAAATAGAGGGAGACGGATGATTACAAAATTGTAACTGTCCATCTCCCTCTTTTATTTCTTAATGCTCTATATTTTGATTAACTTCTTCCTGATCTGCCTCTTCAAAGTGAATAACAACTGGAGGAACTTTAAACATTTTTGTCAAATACATTAAATAAATGAAACCAATAACTGACCAACTAAGTCCTAGTTTTAACGCAGTGATGTCAAGATTGTACCAAAGTACACCTACAAAACCTGCTCCAAGTAAAGGCAACACAATATAAGTAAAAATATCTTTTAACGTCTTATACTGTTTTCTTTTAAATACAAATTCGGCAATAACAGACACATTAACAAAAGTAAATGCGGTTAATGCTCCAAAGTTAACGAAGTGAAGTGCTGTTTCAAAGCTTATAAATAAACAAGTAAAACTAAATATACCAACAAGAATAACATTCGTAGATGGTGTTCTATATTTTGGATGGATGTATCCGAAAATTCTATTAGGTATAACATGATCCCGTCCCATAACATACAAAAGTCTAGAAACACTCGCATGAGAAGACAAGCTGGAAGATGTAACACCTGCTATAGAGCCTACAAGTAAAACTGTTTTAAATATTTCTCCACCAGTTAAAAACCCCATCTCTGGAGCAGTCGAATCAGCAAGTGCTGCCTCTGTAAAAGATTTTGCAGCATCTGGGAAAATCAATTGAGCAAAGTAAGACGCTGTAATAAACATAATTCCCCCAACTAATGCAGTTAGGAAAATAGCTTTTGGAATCGTTTTTGCTGGATTCTTCGTTTCTTCTGAGTACATGGAAACAGCATCAAAACCAACGTAAGAGAAACATAGAGTGGTAGCTGCAGTAACTAAACCACCTATATTCATTCCAGACTCATAGAAAGGTTTAATTGTAAATTCTGCATAACCCATCCCTGCAAAAAGAAGTTTTATTGCTAATGCACTGAAAACAAGAAGAATAACAGACTGATATACAACTAGAATTGTATTAAAACCAGCCATCGTACCCGTACTATAAATATTAAGTGCAACAACAAAAGCAATATAAATAGTTACCCATATCCACATTGGCACTTCTGGAAAGAGAGCATATAAATAAAGTTTCATGAGTAATGCATTAATCATCGGTAAAAATAAATAATCTAGTAATGACGCCCACCCAACCATAAATCCAACATGAGGGCTAATTGATTTCTGCGTATATGTGTACGCAGACCCCGCACTTGGGTATAAATTTACAAGTTTTCCATAGCTAATTGCTGTAAAAAGCATCGCAACTAAGGCAAATATATAAGCCATTGGTACGTGACCGCCTGAGTCTACTGAAGCACTTCCAAACGTATCAAATACAACAGCTGGTGTCATATAACCCACACCTAATAAAACAATTGCCCAAAGTCCTAGCGACCTTTTTAAAGTAGCCGGTTTGTTCATGTATCATTCCTCCAATATTTTTATTAAAAACACAGGTAAATAATTTTCAGAATTAACTTCTAATATTCTCGTCCCATGTGCTCTTTTATTTCTTGATACTTCCTACTAATAGTAGATTGACTGACTCCTAACACTTTCGCAGCTGCGGAGGTCGTTTTATATTCATCCATGGCTTGCTTAATCATCTGCTCTTCAAATAATTTTGTTGCCTCTTTTAGTGGCATTAATTTTTGTTTTATATGTTGTTTTCTTTTTTTTAGTAGTGGAGTTATCTCTGTGGCATCAATTAAATCTTCATCGGTTGTTACAATTAATCGTTCCATCATATTTTGTAATTCCCGTATATTTCCAGGCCAAGAATATGATTCTAACACATCTAAAGCATCTTGAGAAATTTGTTTGTTTCGTTCATATTTTTCATTAAATGTTTGTAGAAAATGTAGACTTAGTAGCGGAATATCTTCTGGACGTTCCCTTAAAGAAGGGACATGAATTGGGATAACATTTAGGCGATAATACAAATCTTCTCTAAAACTACCTTCTTCTACCATTTTTTCTAAGTTTCTATTTGTTGCTGCTATAATTTGCACATCTACTTTAACAATAGTAGCACCACCAATTGGTGTAAGTTCCCTCTCTTGCAACACCCGAAGTAGAGTAGCTTGTAAGTTAAGTGGAATTTCTGAAATCTCATCTAAAAAAAGAATTCCATTGTTCGCCATTTGAAAATACCCTTGTTTTCCACTTGGATTCGCACCTGTAAATGCACCCTTCACATAACCAAATAATTCACTTTCCAAAAGCGTTTCAGGAATTGCCCCACAATTTACTTTAATAAATGGTTTATCACTTCTTGAGCCAATTTCAGAAATAGTTCGAGCAAATACTTCTTTTCCTACACCTGATTCACCAGTAAGTAAGACAGTAGAACCAACTTTTGCTACCTTATAAATATATTTCATTACCTGTTCTATTTTTTCACTACCATATACTAGTTTGCGATTACTATCATATTTTTTATCCCGAAGATATTCTAATTCTTTTTTATATCTCTCTGATAATTGTTTTACCGTCTTTAACTCCTCTTTTAACATAACTGTTTCTGTAATATCCCGTAGAGCAATAACAATCCTCTCGAGCTTTCCAGTCTCATCAAACACAGGATTTCCTACTGCTAGTACATTTCTTAAAGACCGGCTTTCTTGTGTGACGGATACCTTCTTTCCTTGCTCCAATACTTTCTTTACAATCGCCGAAAAAAAAGTCCCTTCATGCTCAAGCTCCATTAAATTAATTCCAATTAATTGTTCTTTATCAATTTCCCAAAAATCTTTAATGAGATTTCCGCTATATCGAAGGAGTACACCTTGTTCATTCACTACTATTATTTCATCATAAATACTGGAAAGAATTGCCTGTAAGTCTGTATTCAAATTTTTGACATACTCCAATTCCACTGCCATATTCTCCATGTATGGCAAATCTTGCAGAACAATAATCACCCCTGTAACATTGCCATTTTTATTACGAATTGGTCCAAAATCGGATAAAACTCCTATTCGCTCATTCATAATGACATGGTTTGTAATAACTTCCCCATGCTCAATGACTTTTGTAAAAATAGATTCATCTAATAACTCTCCAATAGGGTGCTCCCTGAGTTTATCTGGTGTTGTTCGGATCATCCTTAAAGCTTCAGAACTAAAATTCTCAATTCTCCCATGAACATCTGTAATGATAATTCCCATTGGAATAGAATTTAAGAGAGAACGCATCCAATTAGAAGCAGTTGATTGGTGAGTCAATAAATAATACAAAATATCTTCACGATGCAAATATCCTGTACACTTTCCTTCCTTATCACGAATCACAACTACTTCTTCACCGAAAACCTTAAAGAAATCTAACATTCCTGCCGCTTGTTGAATAAACATAACATTTGTATGGAAAGGAAGCGAACTAACTTTTTTATTCATCCACTCAGCACGATTTAGAGAAGGCATAATATCCGTATTTCGGATAAAAGCAATAATTTCACAAGACTTTTTTGAATCCAAAATAAAAACGTATGGTTCATTGTATTGTGACATAATTGCCCACACATCACTAACAGAAGATTCAAGTGTAACGGTATATGCTTTTTTGATAAACCAATTTGCTGACAGTATAATCCCTCTCTCCTACATTTTATGAATTTATTATACTGCATAAAATACCTAATTGAGAAGAAAAAATAGTAAAATATAATTCAATAAAAAAAGAGTTTGGAACAGTCGGTGAAAAAAACACCCAGATTGTCCCAAACTCATATAATGAATGGTTGCCAAAATACTATAGAATCAATGTTTTAGTAAACCTTTCTATTCGCTAAAACTATTCAAATGGAACGTTTTCCCATTTTCCTTTTTTATTACACTTGTACTTGGCCTAATGCTTTTTCAAAACGCTCAATAACTTTATCTGCTAATTCATGTGTAATGGTGAGTGGCGGCTCAATCCGAATTGTTTTCGCATTGATTAATGTTCCTGCAACAAGAACACCACTATCAAATAATCCTTTAGACACATCATAACCAATTTCATCATTATGGAATTCTACACCAATCAGTAGACCTTTTCCACGAATTTCTAGCACTTTATCTTGATGACTTTCAGCAACTTTTCTAAGTCCAGTCATAATATATTCACCAAGTTCAGTCGCTTTGTTTAACAAATCTTCTTCAATTAATACGTTAAATGTTGCTATAGCAGCCGCACATGCTAATGGATTTCCACCAAATGTAGTTGTATGCATAAATGGATTAGGGAAGAAGCTCTTGAACACTTTTTCTGATGCGACAATTGCACCCGCTGGCATAATTCCTCCACCAAATGCTTTTGCTAAACAGATAATATCAGGAACAACATTATAATGCTCACAACAGAACATTTTTCCTGTACGTCCCATTCCTGTTTGTACTTCATCAAAAATAAGTAGTGCTCCGAATTCATCACAAAGTGCACGAACTTGTTGTAAATAATTATCTGGCGGAACGATAACCCCACCTTCTCCTTGAATCGGCTCAATCAAAACGCCTGCAACTTCTTCTCCAACAAGTGCACATGCTTCCATTGTTTTTCTCATCATGTCAATATCTCCAAAATGAACGTGACGGAAATTTGGAATCATTGGTAAGAATGGTTTACGAAATACACCTTTTGCTGTTCCAGATAAAGAACCTAAACTTTTTCCGTGAAATGCCCGAGTTGTCGCAATAAATGTTGTCCGATCATTATGGTACATCTTTGCTAATTTTAATGCCGCCTCGACTGATTCTGTTCCACTGTTTGTGAAAAAGGCATATTGCAAATCACCTGGCGTTACTTCTCCTAATACTTTTGCTAACATTGCCCGAAGTGGATCTAATAAATCTTGACTATGAAGTGCTTGACGATTTAATTGATCTGTTACCGCTTTCATTACTTTCGGATGACGGTGTCCAACATTGTAAATTCCAAAACCACCTAGACAGTCAATATATTCTTTTCCATGGACATCCATAAAACAGTTCGCACCAGAATCTTTCCACTCTACAGAAGCAAATTGACCACCTTCTGTAACCGATTTACGGTAATCTAAAAAACCTGGATTTACATGATCACGAAAACCATCTAATGTTTCTTTCGTAATCCATGCCGCTTCTTCTTTTGTTACATCTTCTTTCTCAATCATTGCTAAAACTTTATCTGTATAAGCAAGCACATTTGCGTGTTTTTCACTTAATTCATTTTTTGCTATAGTTTTTGTCATTTTGTTATCCCCTTTTTAATTTTCAAACCATCCAACTGGTTCTACTTGTGTACTAATATTGATTTGTTTAACTTCTGTAAATTCATCAAATCCAAATGTGCCAAGTCCCCGACCAATACCACTTTGTTTGTATCCACCCCATGGAGCTTCATTGAACGTAAAGTGATAGCTATTAACCCATGTAATACCTGCACGAAGTTTTTTGATTACTCGAAGCCCTTTTGCTCCATCAATTGTCCATACAGCTGCTGCTAATCCATATGCAGAGTCATTTGCTAACTTAATAGCTTCTTCCTCATCTCGGAATTTTTGTACGACAAGCACTGGACCGAAAATTTCTTCTTGAACAATTCTCATTTTTGGTGTTGTATCAACAAAAATAGTTGGCTCCACAAAGTAGCCTTTGTCCATGCCGTCATTTGTGATACGATTTCCTCCGCAAACAAGTTTTGCTCCTTCTTGTTTACCAATTTCAATGTAGTCAAGTACTGTTTTCATATGGGATTCACTTACTAATGGACCCATCTCCACATTTTCTTGCATACCAGGACCTACACGAATTTGTTTTGCTCTTTCTACTAATCTCTCAATAAATTTATCGTAAATGCTTTCTTCTAAAAGTAGACGAGAACCTGCAGAACATACTTGTCCTTGGTTACAGAAAATCGCAAATAACGCATAGTCAACTGCTGTTTCAAAGTCTGCATCAGCGAATACAACATTCGGAGATTTTCCGCCTAGCTCTAACGAAATGTTCTTCACATTTCCTGTAGCCGCTTTCATAATCGTGCGACCTGTTTCCGTTCCACCTGTAAAGGACACTTTATCAACATCATGACTTTCTGCAATTTCATTTCCAACCTTTGATCCTGCTCCTAAAACTAAATTCACAACTCCTGCAGGAATTCCTACTTCTTCCATAATTTCAAACAATTTAATTGATGAAACAGGTGTTATTTCTGCTGGTTTGAAAACAATTGTATTCCCTGCCGCAAGTGCTGGAGCAATTTTCCATATACCCATTAGTAGTGGATAGTTCCAAGGAACAATTAAGCCACACACACCAACTGGCTCACGAACAACCATCGCTTGCATTGGCATACCCACATGATACGTCTGACCGTCTGGCTTTGTCACAATTCCTGCGTAATAACGAAAACAAGCAGCTGCATCGGCAAGATCATATTCTGATTCACGAAGTGGCTTTCCATTATCCAATGTTTCTAATTCTGCTAACTCTGCCGCTTTTTCATCTAGCTTATCCGCAATTTTAAATAAATACGCCGCACGTTCTGCTGTTGTTAAATCAGACCAACATCCTGAATCAAATGCTTCTCTTGCTGCTTTAATTGCTAACCTAGCATCTTCTACATCACCCTTAGCTACTGTTGCAAGAACTTCTCCATTTGCAGGGTTCAAAATATCTTTTGTTTTACCACTTTTAGCATCTACCCACTGACCATCAATGTACATTTTAAAATTCATTGTTCTTCCTCCTTCTATTTTTTATAAATCTCATCTGTATATACAAGCAATAATCGTGCCAACAATTTTCTAGGGAGTTGTTAGCACACAATTATACTAACATGAAACTTTCATATTCATTTGCTTCAAATAAACACTATGCACAATTGATTTTTTATTCATTTTCGCATAGTTTTTATTTGAAAATACTTCTTAATCAATCACTTTTTGGTTTTTCCGTCCAAACATGAAATAACAACACATAATAAATACTGTTGCCCCACCGGTTAAGAAAAATTGGGAACGCATTGAATCTATAAATAACATGGAGAAGAAAATAACTAAAACTACTGCAATCGTTACATAGGTTAAGTATGGGAATAACCACATTCTTATAACTAATTGTTCTGGATTAGTTCTTTCCATTTGTCGCCTGGAAATAATATGAGAAAATGCAATGGATAAATACACAATTAGAGCAATCGCTCCACAGGAATTTAATAGAAATACAAATAATTTATCTGGAGAAATAAATTTGAATAATGCACAAACATAAGAGAACGCTGTACCTGCAAGCAAAGCAGGAACTGGAACACCACCCTTGTTAATGTGCAAGAAAATCTTCGGTGCACTTCCTTTTTCTGAAAGCGAAAATAACATACGGGAACTTGTATACAAAGTAGAATTCAAGCATGATAGAACAGATAACAAAACAACAATATTCATAATTTGTGCCGCCGCTGGGATATCCAGCAAATCTAGCATTGTAACAAATGGGCTTTTTAATAATTCGGTAGAGTGCCAAGGAAAAAGTATAACCAAAATAGAAATTGATCCAATATAGAATAATAGAATACGCCAAACTACACTATTAATCGCTCTAACTACAGCTTCTTTTGGATTTTCTGCCTCTCCTGCAGCAATTGCAGCAATTTCCGTTCCAAAAAGAGAAACTACTACCGTAATCATTCCTACAAAAATAGATCCAACTCCATTAGGCATAAATCCACCTAACTCAAATAAATTATGTGTCCCTGGTGATTCTACACTAGGTACCAATCCAAAAATAATAACTACTCCTAAACAGAGAAAAAGAGTAATAGCAATCACTTTTATCATCGAAAACCAGTATTCAAATTCTCCAAATGACCGTACAGAAACTACATTTGTAAGTGTAAGCAAAATCGTTAATAATAAACTGAGTACCCATACTGGAATGGATGGAAGCCAACCATGCACAATTGCACCACCAGCAATTGCTTCAATCGCAACTACCATAATAGTATAGAACCAATACAGCCAGCCAATTGTATATCCTGCCCAAGGTCCAATAAATGTTTGAGCATATGTGGAAAATGAACCACTTATTGGATTAACAGCAGCCATCTCCCCAAGCATCCTCATTATAAGAACAACAACTACCCCTGCAATTAAATACGAAATAATCGCTCCTGGTCCAGTCGCATTAATAACCGCCCCACTACCAACAAATAACCCTGCTCCGATAACTCCTCCAATCGAAATCATCGTAATATGCCGTAGCTTTAATTTACTTGTAACTTTCTTATTTTCTGTAACATGTGGATCAAACATCTGAGTAATCTCCTATTCTTTTTTAAAGTAAACGGTTTCAAATTAGCGAATAATGAAAAAATAAATTTTACAAAATTTCAACATATTTATCTTTACGACCAAGTCCATTTTTTTAATTCCGTCAAACTGGACTTGAGCCGTTAATAGTAATCCATCATATAAACCAACAAATCCATACCCATGATTTTCAGCAATGTACAAATTAATTCGTTTGGTTTATATACTTTTGAATCTTTCTAATCGCTGCCGATTGGCTAATTCCTAGATGTTCCGCCACTTTATATGATGAGTGGTATTTTTCGTAAGCTGTTTGAATAATAGTTCGTTCAAAATCATCCATTAACTCAGAAAGTGTCACACCTATTTGATTTTTTGTATGTGTTTGTACAAAAGGCAAATTACCAAGTGTTACTACTCCTTCATTTGTAACAACAAGACGTTCAATTATATTTTCAAGTTCTCGAATATTTCCTGGCCAATCATATTTTAAAAAAGCTGATAAAACTTTTGGAGACATTTGAATAGAACGTACATACTGTTGATTAAATTTCTCTAAAAAATAATGTACTAACGGAATAATATCCTCTCTTCTATTTTTTAGAGGTGGAATCGTGATTGGAACAACATTTAGACGATAATATAAGTCTTTACGAAATGTTCCTATCTGTATCATTTTTTCTAATGGCTGATTAGTTGCCGCAATCACTCGAACATCAATCGGAATTTCTTTATTTGAACCAATTGGGCGAACAATTTTTTGTTGTAACACTTGAAGCAGCTTGCTTTGAGCCGAAAGGGAAAGTTCTCCAATTTCATCTAAAAAAAGTGTTCCTTTATTGGCCATCTCTATTAAGCCTTTTTTCCCTTGCTTTAATCCACCTGTAAATGTTCCTGATTCATAACCAAAAAGCTCTGATTCAATGAGTGTTTCAGGTAAAGCTGCACAATTAATTTCATAGAATGAATTTTCTTTACGATTGCTTAAATAATGAATATTTTTGGCAATTACACTTTTTCCAACACCCGTTTCACCAAGAAGTAAAATGGTAATATTGATGTCAGCAATTCGATCGATGAGTTGAAAAACATGTTTCATTTGTTCACTTTTAATAATCATGCCTTCTCTAGTGTACACTGGAAGTAATTCTTGTTTATATGCTTGTAATTGCTCTTCCATTTCCTCTACTTTATTAGATAGCTCCATCAGTTCCGTTAAATCTCGTGAGTAACTAATAATACTTTTTAATTGTCCAGCGTTGCCAAACACAGGTGTTGCTTTCACATGCAAATATCGTTGTTTATCGGTTTTTTGGATAAGCTCCACTGCTTTTTTTGTCTTCAACACTTCTAGTGTAACCGAAGGATAGAATGTACCCATTTCTTGTAACTCTTTGACGTTACGCCCAATAATATCTTCTTTCTTCATTTCATAATGACGTTGGCAAGCAGAATTCACTCTTACAACAATTCCATTTGCATCCATTACAAAAATTTCATCGAAAGAATATTCAAAGATAGCATATAGCTCTTCTATAAGTTCCGTCATACTTCATTCCTCCTGCCAAAACCATATTATTATGATTGTAGCATAACGGAGTTGATTTTATTAAACCACTGCCACGTATTTTTTAGAAAGAGAAACTCGTTATACAGCATTGTCAGAGCATAACATCCATGTTATATCGTTAGATTAACTTCTTCCTCGTCAGCCTCTTCAAAATGAATGATTGCCGGAGCAACTTTGAACATTTTTGTTAAATACATTAAATAAAAAAATCCAATCACAGCCCAACTGCCTCCTAATATCAAAGCAGTTACATCAAGATTAATCCAAAGTACACCTACACAAGTTGCTCCTATCAGTGGCAAAACGATGTAAGAGAAAATGTCTTGCACTGTTTTATACCGTTTTCTTTTCACTACAAACTCTGCGATAACAGAGAAATTAACGAAAGTAAATGCGGTCAATGCCCCAAAGTTAACGAAATGAATTGCCATTTCTAAACTCATAAATAAACAAGTAAAACTAAATAACCCAACTAGAATAACATTTATAGATGGTGTTCGATATTTCGGATGAATGTATCCAAAAACTTTGTTAGGAAGAACATGGTCTCGTCCCATAACGTACAACAGACGTGACACGCTTGCATGTGTCGCTAAACTAGATGACGTGACACCTGCGATAGAACCAATTAATAAAATAATTTGAAATATTTTTCCGCCTGTTAAAAAACCTATATCAGAAGCAGTTGAATCTGATATAACTTCTTCTGAGAAAACTTTCGTAACATCTGGGAAAATTAATTGGGCAAAGTATGAACTAGTGATAAACATAACTCCACCGATTAATGCAGTTAAGAAAATAGCTTTTGGAATTGTTTTTGCAGGGGTCGCTGTTTCTTCTGAATACATAGAAACCGCATCAAATCCAATATACGAGAAACATAGGAGCGTAGCACCTGTGATTAAACCACCTACATCCATTCCTGGTTCATAGAAAGGTTTAATCGTAAACTCTCCATATCCCATTCCGCTTATAACAAGTTTCGCTGCTAGTGCAATAAAAACAAGAAGAATAACAGATTGATACACAACTAAAAGAGAATTAAAGCCAGACATTGTACCTGTGCTATAAAGATTGAGCGAAACAATGAAAGCAACATACACAGTTACCCATATCCATACTGGTACTTCTGGGAAAAGTGCCAGTAAATACAGTTTCATTAACAAAGCGTTAATCATTGGTAAAAATAAATAATCAAGTAGTGATGCCCAGCCAACCATAAATCCAACATGGGGGCTAATCGATCTTTGTGTATATGTGTATGCCGATCCTGCACTTGGATACAAACGTACAAGTTTTCCATAACTAATTGCGGTAAAGAGCATCGCCACTAAGGCAAGAATGTACGCTAATGGTACGTGACCATTCGTTTCTACAGAAGCACTTCCAAAAGTATCAAATATTACCGCTGGTGTCATATATCCTACACCTAAAAGCACAATTGCCCAGAGCCCAAGTGAGCGTTTTAGGGTAGCTGGTTTTGTCTCCATAATTACCATTCCTCCAAACATCACACATCCAGAATTTTCTTTATTTTTATTGAAACCGCTTTCATATATACTTAAATCTTTAAAAGATAACTCCTTAACATTCTAACCTTCTGTAATTTGTTGTTATCTTCATTCCTCCTCTTGAAATACATCATATCTATATACTTACGAACAAAAAATCATAAAAATATATTTTATATTCAAAAAATGTCAAGTTAATACTATAAATGAAAGACATTCAAAAATACATTAATTATGAAAAGTTGCGTAATTTTCAATCTATAGAACGGGGAGTTTGGATCAAAAGAAGTAAAAAAAACACTCCAATTGACCCATACTCATGTTTAGGATTGGTTACCAAAAAATTGTAAAACCAACATTTTAGTAAACTATACACTCACCCTCATCTTTTTCTATTCACTAATGAATGATTTCATACTGTGTATACACATCTCGTAGTGCTGCCATCAATGCGTGTTGAGCTTTTCCTTTATAGTTACCTTGAACAAGTTCTATTGCTTCATCAATTCCATCTTTCAAACTACATCCTCGTAGTAATGAACTGATAAATTTTTTTCCATGATCTGTAACAAGTGTACAAGACGCTTCCAAGATGACCCCGTATTTCTTATCTATTTCTAATGTAACGGTAAGAGAGTCATACACACTTTTTGCTGCCATTCCTTGTGGAAGTTTAGCATGTCCTGCAATAAAAATTGATTTTCCATTCATCATGTAACCACCTTTCCAGCGCATGTCTACCCATAAAGTACTTCAACAAAGTGGTATCGTCAATGATGGGAGGAAGTCCTAGAACAATCTTATTCAAATGGCCATGCAGGTAACATACAACGAAGCGGTTTATCTTCTCTATAACCAAGAGCATATTCCCCTTGCATAATCGTATGAATTTCACGAGTTCCTTCATAAATAACTGGTGCCTTAGAGTTACGCAAGAATCTTTCTACTGGATATTCACTAGAATAACCATACGCACCATGAACTTGAATCGCATCACTAGCTGCTTCAAATCCTGCATTACAAGAAAACCATTTAGCTAAAGATGTTTCTTGTGTATTGCGAACGCCTTGATTTTTTAACCAACCAGCTTTGTATACAAGCATCCGAGAAATTTCTAGGTTTGATGACATTTTGGCAATCATTTGTTGGACTAACTGATGTCTTCCAATTTCTTTACCAAATGTTTTTCGTTCATGACAATATTTCACACTTTCTTCTAAACAAGCATTAATGAGTCCACATGCTCCAGCCGCAACAGTGAAACGTCCGTTATCAAGAGCAGCCATAGCAATTTTGAAACCTTCTCCTTCAAGACCAAGTACATTTTCTTTTGGAACACGAACATCTTCAAGGAATAATTCACCTGTATTACCTGCACGAATTCCTAGTTTTCCTTTGATCGCTTTTGTTTCAAATCCAGGGAGATCACGTTCCACAATAAAACATGTAATACCATGATGTGCTTTACTTTTATCTGTATACGCAAAAACCAAGAAATTATCGGCGTAATCACAGAGAGAAATCCATGTTTTTGAACCGTTTAATACATAGAAATCACCGTCACGAGTAGCTGTTGTTGTCATTGCAGCTACATCCGATCCTGCTCCTGGCTCTGTTAAGCCAAATGCTCCGACTTTTTCCCCTCTTGCTTGTGGTGTTAAATATTTTTCCTTTTGAAACTCATTTCCCCACTGAAGAAGAGTCATACTGTTTAAGCCAGTATGTACAGATACTGCTGTACGGAATGCTGTATCACCACGCTCTAACTCATCACAAACAATCGCAAGTGTATTGTAATCCATTCCCATACCACCATATTTCTCAGGAATACAAACGCCCATTAAATCAAGTTTAGCAAGTCGTTTCAAAATATTTGGTTCAAAATGTTGTCTTGTATCCCAATCATGAATATGTGGCAAGATTTCCTTGTCAACAAAACTGCGTACTACTTTGCGAACTGCTTCTTGTTCTTCTGTTAGTGCAAAATCCATCATGTACATAACCCCCATATTTATAAGATATTTCTTAGTAAAAAATCGTCAACTTGCTGCTCACTAAATCCATACTCTTTTAAAACTTCTACTGTATGTTCTCCTACAAGCGGTGGATGCCGTTTGATTTCTACTTTACTTCTTGAAAGTTTCAGCGGGCTACCAACAAGATTAATTTTATCAATTGTTGGATGATTAATTTCAACTTTCATTTCTCTGGCAGTCACATGCGGATCATTAAATAGTTGTTCCATATTATTAATTGGTCCGTTTGGAACCCCTACTTTATTTAGTTTCTCTTGCCAATACTTACACGGGTGTTTTCTAAATTCTTCTTGTAACAATACAACCAATGTTTCTCTATGCTGAAGTCTTGCGGTATTCGTTTGAAAACGAACATCTTCTGTAAATTCTAATTTGCCCAGCACTTGACAAAACTTTTGAAACTGGCGATCATTCCCTACAGCTACAACCATCTCTGAGTCACTTGCCATAAACGTTTGGTATGGAACAATATTTGGATGTTGGTTTCCATATCGCTTTGGAATAATTCCTGACATTAGATAGTTACTAGCAACATTAGCTAGAATAGACATTTGTGAGTCTAGTAGAGAAATATCAATATGTTGTCCGACTCCTGATTGTTCCCGTTCTTGTAATGCCGCTAAAATTCCAATCGTACAATACAAACCCGTAGCAATATCAGCTATTGCAACCCCAACTTTCATTGGCTCCTTATCCCCTGTAATACTCATCATGCCACCCATTGCTTGAACAATATAATCATAGCCTGGCAAATCTTTGTACGGCCCATATTGACCAAAACCACTAATCGAACAATAAACTAGACGAGGATTTAACTCATGAAATTCCTCATAACTAAGTCCCCATTTTTCCATTGAGCCTACTTTAAAATTCTGAATCACCACATCTGCTGTTTTTATCATCGTACGAAGAATTTCTCTTGCTTCAGGTTCTTTTAAATTTAGTGTTATCGCTCGTTTATTTCGATTTGCTGTTAAGTAGTACGCACTTTGATCTCCTTTAAATGGTGGTCCCCATTGGCGAGTTTCGTCACTACTACTTCCAGGCCCTTCAATCTTAATAACATCTGCACCTAAATCCCCTAAAATCATTGTACAATAAGGTCCTGCAAGAACTCTTGTGAGATCAATTACTTTTAAACCTTGTAATGCAGTCATTCGGCATTGCTCACCTCCAAATTATAAAAAAAGCCAGCAAAACCACACAACTATTTTGTGTAGTTCTACTGGCTCATCATCTGCGAATGGCTTCCTGAAAAGGAAGTCCAGCAGATGTGACAGTTATATTTTGATTATTGACACAATCATATACCACAATATAGTGTTTGTAAAGCGTTTTCATTAAAGAGAAACTCTAAAACTTATAACACTAGAAAACCTATTGCCTAACTGACTAAAATATATTTTCTTGGTATACAATAACTCTTTTTATTTCTGCTCAATAACTCGTTGATTTTTTCTTCCAAATAAGAAATAACAACAAAGAATAAATGCCGTTGCTCCACCCGTTAAGTAAAATTGAGAACGCAAAGACTCTATAAATAGCATCGAGAACAAAATAACTAAAATCATCCCAATAGTTACATAGGTTAAATATGGGAACAGCCACATTCTTAAGACTAACTGTTCAGGATTGTTTTTTTCCATTTGTCGTCTAGAAATAATATGAGAAAACGCAATGGATAAATACACAAGTAAAGCAATCGCTCCTGATGCATTGATTAAAAATAAGAACAATTTATCTGGGGAAATAAATTTAAATAGTGCACAAACATAAGAGAACGCTGTACCTGCAAGCAAAGCAGGGACTGGAACACCACCCTTGTTAATGTGCATAAAAATCTTTGGTGCACTTCCTTTTTCTGAAAGCGAAAACAACATACGAGAACTTGTATACAAAGTAGAGTTCAAGCATGATAGAACAGATAACAAAACAACAATATTCATAATTTGTGCCGCCGCTGGAATATCCAACAAGTCTAGCATTGTAACAAATGGGCTTTTTAATAATTCAGTAGAATTCCAAGGAAAAAGTATAACTAATATCGTAATCGAACCAATATAAAATAGGAGAATACGCCAAACAACACTATTAATCGCTTTAACTACAGCTTCTTTTGGATTTTCTGCTTCTCCTGCGGCAATTGCGGCAATTTCTGTTCCAAACAAGGAGAATACTACCGTAATCATTCCTACAAAAACAGAACTTATTCCATTAGGCATAAATCCACCTAACTCAAATAAATTATGTGTCCCTGGTGACTCTACTCCAGGTACAATCCCAAAAATAATGGCTACCCCTAAACAAAGAAAGAGGGAAATGGCAATAACTTTTGTCATCGAGAACCAATATTCAAACTCACCAAATGATCGTACAGAAACTACATTTGTGAGTGTAAGTAATACAGTTAAAACTAAACTAAGTACCCATACTGGAATGGATGGAAGCCAACCATGCACAATTGCACCACCAGCAATTGCTTCAATCGCAACTACCATGACACTATAAAACCAATACAGCCAGCCAATTGTATATCCCGCCCAAGGTCCAATAAATGTTTGAGCATATGTGGAAAATGAACCACTTATTGGATTCACAACTGCCATCTCTCCAAGCATTCTCATTGTAAGAATAACAACTATTCCCGCAATCAAGTATGAAATAATTGCTCCTGGTCCAGTCGCATTAATAACCGCCCCACTACCAACAAATAACCCTGCTCCAATAACTCCTCCAATTGAAATCATCGTAATATGTCGTAGTTTTAATTTACTTGTAACTTTCTTATTTTCTGTAACTTGTGGATCAAACATCTGTATAACCTCCTCTTTTTCTAAAATAATCCTGGGTAACTGGATAGAGAGTAAAAATTAAAGAAACTATCATTTTTTAAAACACCCAAGAATCATATAATGCCAATATTATAGCAGTTTCACTTATTGTGCAGAAAGTTCAAGGGCTAACTTTTCATTATACTCTTTCAAAAAATCCTAGCTTTCCTCTAGCAAGCGTCATAGTTTTTTCATTGTCTAATTAAAAATTTTCTCCTAACCTTTTTCCGAACAATTTCGCAAACTGCCATAATATCTGTATTGAAAGCTATTTCATTCCTTCAATACAACGATTCTTTTTTACGTGTGATTCCCAATCTAACTTGTGTATGTGTCACTTATGTTCTTATTAGAATCCATATATGAAACTGCAACAATAACAATCGCACTTGTTATAAGCCCATAAATAATAGGATCTGTGGAAGCTACCCCTTTTACTCCTAGACCTACTAGAACAACAACTGTACTCAACAAAATGGAATAAAATGCCGCATTCGCTGTCGTTCTCTTCCAAAAGAATCCGAGAATAATAGGAAAGAAAATCGCTCCTGAAAGAACTGCATAAGCAACATCTAATGCAACAAGAACATCTCGAATCCAAATAGAACACACAATCGTTATTATTCCAATGATCGTTGTAGTTATCCTTGATACTAGCAGAAATTGACGCTCCCCTATATTCGGAACAAAATGACGTTTGATAATATCGTTTACAACTAATGTTGAAGAAGCAAGTAACGTCCCTGAAGAGGTAGACATGAGTGCAGATACTACACTAGCAAGTACAAGCCCCAAAATACCTGGAGGTAATGTTTCTAATGCCATATGTGCAAAAGCAGTTTGTGGATCTTTTAGATTCGGAAGAACAACAGCTGCTGACATACCGATTACACTAACAGCAAGTGCATAAAGAACACTATAGATACCTGCACCTATTGTACCTGCTCGAGCGATTTTAGTTGTTCTTGCCGTGAAAATCCGTTGCCAGATATCTTGTCCTACAATCGTTCCCAAACAGAACAAAAGAAAATATTGAATGATTGAACTAGCACCTATTGTAGTAAAACTAAAAGAACTTGCTGGAAGATGGTTGTTCAGTCCCTCAAACCCTCCTGCTTTTGATAAACTAAGTGGTAACATAACAAAGAAAATACCTACAGTCTTGATGACGAATTGTACAATATCCGTCATTGTAACAGACCACATACCACCTAAAATAGTGTAAAAAACAACAATTCCTCCACCTACACCCATAGATAAAGCTTCATTCCAACCAAGTAACACATGCAAAATTGTACCCATTCCAATTACTTGTGTAACCGTTACCATTAATGCATAAATAGCTGCTACTACAGCACTAACCAATCCTGTTCTCTCGCCATACCGATTTGCAAGCAGTTCACTAATTGTTAAGACTTCCAAACCAGATATTTTTTTAATAAGAAACATACCAATGGCTAGAATTCCCAGCCCTAACATCCAAACAAGCCATACTCCTGAAATACCATATAGATAGCCAAGTTTAGTTGTTCCAATTGTGGATGCCCCACCTAATACAACTGCTGCTAAACAACCTAGATACATAACAAATCCTAAGTTCCGCCCAGCTACAATATACTCATTGGAAGTTTTTGCTCGTCTTGAGCCAAGAAAACCTATAAAAATTAGTACACCAAAATAAATTAACATGATAAGAATATCAACAAACTGCATAGGTTTTCCTCCTTATTTTTTAAAAATATCTGTATATCCAATTAAGTATTACACATCAATAAATATTAAATTTACTGAAAAAAATCTCTTAAGATTGGAGAAGACATACTCTGAAAAACAATCAGATGCACAAAAAATTATGCAGATTGGTGAGTAGATTGTCTCCTCCTTAATTATTTACCCTGACTCTCTTTTTTAGCAATAGCAATAAGAGTAATAAATTCATAGACAATATTTGAAGCCGCAGCAGCGGTTATTTGACCATGATCATAAGCAGGAAGCACTTCCACAAGATCAAATCCAACGAAATCAATTCCAACTAAACCTCGGACAAAAGCTAGAGCATCATCAATACTCGCCCCTGAAACTTCTGGTGTTCCTGTCCCTGGTGCATAAATTGGGTCTAAAAAGTCAATATCAAATGACAAAAATGTTGGACCTTTTCCTATACGCTCATGAATAATCTCTAGCATTTTAGGAACACCTAATTTTTTATATTCGTTTGTTGTAAATAATTCCAATCCTAAATCACGTGCATTTTGAAGGTCTTCTGGTCCGTATAAACCTCCACGCATTCCAACTTGAATTGAACGTGATACATCAATAAGCCCTTCTTCGATTGCTCTACGCATGACCGTACCATGGTTATATTTTTTTTCAAAATAGCTATCCCATGTATCCGAATGTGCATCAAATTGGAGTAATGCTACGGGACCGTGCTTCTTAGCAATTGCCCGTAATTCTCCTAAAGTTATTGAATGATCTCCACCTAATGTAATCGGGATAATTCCTGCATCAACAACTGGTGTAAGTCCAGCTTCGATTTTTTCATACGTTTCAGCAATATAGCCTGGTACAACAGAAATATCACCATAATCAACCCCAGAAATGTAATCAAACACGTTAATATTTTGCTCTGGATTGTATGGACGTAAAAGCATCGAAAAATCACGGATAGCTTCTGGACCAAATCTTGCACCAGTTCTAAAAGATTGACCCGTGTCAAACGGAACTCCTGTAACAACAAAATCCATATGCTCATCTACTTGCTCTATATAAGGAAGTCTCATAAATGTGCGGACTCCACAAAAACGTGGGGATTGAAAAGAATCTTTTGGCATATACTTTATCATGAATGGCTTCCTCCTAAATTTTCGTAAAAACTTAATTGAATAAAAATGTCCTATATATTGCTCAATATCTCTATCTCTTTCAATAATTTATTTTTAATTATTTGAGAATATAAGAAATTAATGCTACTAGCATTAATTCTTGCACCAAACAGCTATAATTCTATTTTATTGGTTTTTTCTTCACTCGGAAATAATCCTCTAATTCACAAAATAGAGTCGGTGATTTCTACTATAATTTTTAAAAATACTTATTGAACATCAAAAATCACACTGAGTTACCACGAAGGATTTACTGTTAAAGATAAAATCGAATATTCATTCTTCTCAACAGAATGGATCTGACCGAATCAATATGGTTTACATGTTTTCGGTTGTATTTATAAAACTATTCCGAAATTAGCTTTTGTTTCGTTCTTTTTACACAAATTATCTTGTTGCAATAAGTACCCATATTCCAAAAATACGCAGCTATATACAACCGATTAATACAGTCGTCATGCCTTAACTATGTCCATACATAACGACTGAAAAAGAAGCAGATGAAAATCACATATCTCTACGATTCCACGGGCCATTATTCGCAAGTTTGGACTCTCGTATTCCTTATGTCAAAAATATAAATCAGTTGTATATAGACTGTATAGACGGTAATATTGTTTTCATTGAAACGAAAATATAAACCTTAGAACTACTCGTGTTCGATCCATGAAATCTTTTTTACCGTCTATATAGACTGCATTAATAAATATCTGAGAAATGATTTAAATATCGTAACCGCTTCTAAACTAGCAAATAATAAAACCTATAAACCTAATGAAATATACTTAATTTCCAAGAAGTCTTCAATTCCAAAATGGCTACCTTCACGACCTAGTCCGCTCTCTTTAAATCCACCAAATGGCGCTTGAACAGTTGATGGCAATCCATCATTTAAACCAACAATCCCATATTCAAGATTTTCCGCAATGTAAATTGCTTCACTAATATTTTCAGAGAATACATATGCCGCTAGACCAAATGGTGTATTATTTGCTCGCTCAACAGCTTCTTCTTTTGTTTTAAATGTAGCGATTGGTGCAAGTGGGCCAAATGTTTCTTCCGTCATACAAAGCATTTCATCTGTGACATTGCTAATAACAGTAGGTGTCATAAACGATCCGTTTGCTGAACCTTCAACTAAAACAGTTGCTCCTTTTGCTTTCGCATCTTCAATTTGTTCTTGTACTTTGCCTACAGCTATTTCATCAATCATCGGTCCAACATCTGTTCCGTCTTCCAAACCATTTCCAACACATAACTTCTCTGTAGCTTCAGCGAATTTCTTAGAAAATTCCTCAGCGATTGATTCGTGAACATAAATACGGTTTGTACAAACACAAGTTTGACCTGCATTACGGAATTTAGAAGCAATTGCTCCTGCAACAGCTTTATCAATATTGGCATTTTTTGTTACGATACATGGAGCATGTCCACCTAACTCAAGTGCTACTTTTTTCACTGTATCTGCCGCTTGACGCATTAATAACTTCCCAATTTCGGTTGAGCCAGTGAACGAAACTTTTCTTACACGACTATCTGCCATCCACGTATTACCAATTGCTTTTGAATCTCCTGTAATGATGTTAATAACACCTTTTGGAATTCCTGCTTTTTCGGCAAGCTCAACCATTTTGAAAGCTGTAAGTGGTGTTTGGCTTGCTGGTTTAATAACCGTTGTACATCCCGCTGCAAGAGCTGGCCCTACTTTACGAGTAATCATTGCCGCTGGGAAATTCCACGGTGTAATATTAGCAACAACTCCAATTGGTTGTTTGTGAACAAATAGGCGTTTCGTAGTTACAGATGCTGGAATTATTTCTCCATAAATTCTTTTTCCTTCTTCAGCATACCAACTAATAAAACTATTGGCATATGTCATTTCGCCACGAGATTCTTTCAGTGGTTTTCCTTGTTCCATTGTCATAATGCGAGCAATTTCTTCTGAATTTTCTTCAAGAAGATGGAACCACTTCATAAGTAACGCTGCACGATCAGCGGCTGTTCTTTGTGACCAATCCTTAAACGCTTCATAAGCGGCATCTACTGCTAATTTTGCTTCTACTGCTCCTGCTCTTGGAACAGTCGCAATAATTTCATTGGTGGCAGGATTATTTACTTGGATTTCTTGCTCAAGTGTTATCCACTCTCCATTAATATACATTGGTGTTTGTTTCACGAGTAACACTCCTTGTAATGGGATATATTTCTGAATTTTATTTTAGATGACAAATAATTCTTTAAGCATTGAATATAACAGTACCCTCAAATTCAATCATTATTTGGGAAAGTAACACCTAACTTTGGGAGTATTGTGTTTGCTAAAAGCAAAACAGAGTGCCACAATCCCTTATAAATCACGAAAAAAAGAATTCTATATATTTTCTACCTAAAGATTACTTTGTCATATATTGACTCATTACGTCTTCTAAAATAGCAAATCCTTTTTGTAATTGCTCATCTGTAATAACAAGCGGCATTAACAAACGAACAACATTTCCGTATGTTCCTGCACTAATTATTAATAAGCCTTTTTCATTTGCTTCTGCGATAATTTTTTTCGTTAAAGCTCCATCTGGCTCTTTTGTTTCCTTGTCTTTCACAATTTCAAAGGCACACATTGCCCCAAGTCCACGAACGCCGTCTACTTGTTTAAATTGTTGTTGCCATTTATTAAACTGAGCTATTGTTGTTTCACCTATCTGTACAGCACGATCAAGTAATTTTTCTTCTTCAATAATATCAAGAACAGCTAATGCCGCTTGACAACCAAGTGGATTTCCTGAATATGTTCCACCTAATTCACCTGGATTTGCCGCATCCATCACTTCCGCACGACCAACAACACCACTGAGTGGAAGACCTGCCGCAAGTGATTTAGCGATTGTCATTAAATCTGGAACAACCTCATAATGTTCCATTGCAAACATTTTTCCTGTTCTACCAAAACCAGTTTGAATTTCATCAGCAATAAATAAAATACCATGTTCTTTACAGAAAGCCGCTACTTCTTGAACAAATCTTTTGGAAGGAACAATAAAACCACCTTCGCCTTGAACAGATTCCATTACTACTGCTGCGATTATTTCTGGAGAAATTTCATGTAAAAGTAAATCTTTAAATTGATCTATTGTTTCTTGTTCATATTGCTCTTCCGTCATATGTGCTGGACGGCGATAAGGATAATGATATGGAGCTTTGTACACTTCTGGAGCAAATGGACCAAATTCATATTTATATGGTTTCACTTTTCCAGTCATAGTCATTGTAAGCAACGTTCTTCCGTGAAACCCTCTAGCGAATGAAATAATAGCTGGACGTTTGGTATATTTGCGAGCAATTTTGACAGCGTTTTCAACTGCTTCCGCTCCACTATTTAAAAACATTACTTTCTTCGCCATATCCCCCGGTGTTAATTTCACTAGTCTTTCAGCAAGTTCAATGTATGATTCATACATCATTACGTTAAAACTTGTGTGTGTAAAAAGGTCTACTTGTTTGTGAAGTGCTTCTTTGACTTTCGGATGACTATGTCCAACATTCATTACGCCAATTCCAGCGGCAAAATCAATAAACTCTTTACCATCAACACTTGTAATAATAGCTCCTTCTGCTGTTTCAGCAAAAGAACTATTCCCAAAACTTACTCCTTGAGCAACAATTGCTTGTCTTCTTTTTAATAAATCTGCTGATTTCGACATACTTTTCTCCCTTTCTCTAAAAAATATATTTCAAAATATATGTTTATGCATAAAACGTGCCAACTTAATAATTTATTTTTATCGTTTATTTATATTTGAAAATGTAAACGCTAACTAATTTTTTGTTTTTCTTTAAGTCTATTTAGAATTAACAATGCAATATAGACTTAAAAATCTAATTAAGTTGCTTCTCTTCTCAGACAATTGTAAACTAGTAGAAAGAATTCTAAGAAAGTTAGGTGATTTTTTTGTTTAAAAAATGTATTTTATTTTTTTTAATAAGCATTTCCTTCTCTCTTGCTTCTCCTGTTCATGCGGTTAATGATTCCAAAGAACAGATTGCAAAAAAATATATAGACTCATTACCAACTTCTAAGCAAATCTATGTAGAGACACCTCATATAGATGAAAAAAATCCATCTATCGGAAAACTGGATGACTCCGCCTTACAAGATGGATTGAAGGCAACAAATTTTGCTCGTTACTTAGCAAATCTTCCTGATGATATTCAGATAGATGAGCAATTAAATGTTCAAGCACAATATGGAGCTCTTCTTTTGGCTATTAGCGGAGAGTTTAGCCATCATCCAAATAAACCGCTTTGGATGTCTGATGAATTTTATCGTGCAGGTTACGAATCTACCTCCTCTAGTAATATCGGAAAAGGATATGCATCCATTTATTCTTCCGTCGTTGATGGCTATATGAATGATGGCGACTCAGTAAATATTCCAGAACTTGGACATCGTCGCTGGATTTTAAATCCAGATTTACAAAAAACAGGATTTGGTTTTGCTGATACTATGACCGCTATGCAAATTTTTGATACGAGTCGAAATGAATCTGTACGTTATGATTATATTGCTTTTCCAAGTGCTGGGTATATGCCACTTGAATCATTTGGTAAGCAGTTTCCATGGTCTGTTACTGTAAATCCGACTCTATATACACAACCTCATGCCGAAAATATTTCTGTTACACTCACCAGACCAAGGGATAACAAAACATGGAATTTTAGCAAAGGACAAAGTGATGGGATATTTTATGTCAATGAAGAAGGATTTGGTATTGGAAATTGTATTATTTTCCGCCCAGATGACCAACTCATTCAAGATGGTGATACATTCAATGTGACAATTGAAGGGTTACAAAAACTAGATGGCTCTTTTGCCACAATTACTTATATAGTTGAATTTTTTAAAGTATTTTCATCTATAACTGTTACACCACAAAAACAAGCATTTACAGCAAACGAAACAAAAAATATACAAGTCAACGCAAACATGTTTGATGGACAAACGAAAAATATTACAAATCTAGCAAAACTAGATGACCTTATTTATAATTATGAAGATTATCATTTTAAAAGAAATCTTACAGCAACTTCTGAGTTCGTAGATGGTAGTATTCCTTTTACAAATAATGGAAAGCAAATTGTTACAGCGGATGGGCGTATCTCTATTGGTTCGTACGCTTTGCCACGTTTTACATTTGCTGTTTTGCCAAATGGATATAATGTGCAACTGACCGCTACTAGTACAGAGGAGAAGATTACTGGGCAAGCAACACCAAACAGTAAAATAACAGCAACATTTGCAGATGGTCATACACTGACAACGACAACACCAAAAGGAAGCGACCTCTCCACTGTTCCATTTTCTATACCGATTTCTGCGAAAATAGGTAGTGAACTTAAATTAGTTGCGGAGGATAATTTTGGCTTAAAAAGCGATTCTATTATTGTTACAGTAAAAGCAAAAAGTTACCCTATCTATCGTGAAGATAGACTAAAAGTAAAAAAGATATGGACACAAACAGAAAATACAACTTCAATGGATATAAGTGATAACGGAAAATGGATGGTTACCATAAACAAAGCAATTGATCCTGTTACTCATGAAACAAACAGTGACGTTTTTCTTTGGGATATGACAACGGGAGAAAAGTTACCGACAACTACTTATATTGAAGACACACCTAAAAATGTACGAATTAGTTCTGATGGTACAAAAGTCGCCCTTTTATTCGACCAACAAATCCTTATTTGGGATGTAAATAAACATTGGACAGTTACACAAATAGAAGGAGAATTTACCGATTATTTATTTACCCAAGACAGTGCGACCCTCATAACAGGAAACTCACAAGGTTCCGTTGTTTACTTTGATATGTCTGATATAAGCGAAACACAAAAGTTTAATTTTCCTAACTGGTCTATCCACCAATTAGCTATAAATGAAACAAACCAATCATTAGCCATTATGCTTTATTCTTTGCAAAATGATGAACAACGTAACCTGCACATTCAAAGTCTTGATACAGGTGCGAAACTTCATGACCTCCATTTTTCAGGCTACTATGATACAAGTTTTGCCTATACAGAAGATAACAAACAATTAATTGTTGTTGGTGATGGAATCAATGGCGTTTACAATGTGGAACAAGGTTATGAAACTACAAATCAAACCATCCATACAAATCTAGCTAATGTAACAAGCATTGACATTTCTAAAAATAATATCCTTCTTCTTGGTGAAACAAATGAACAGATGAGTAGAGCAAATCTTATTGACTTAAGCACAAACTCACTCCTTATTGATACAACAAAAAAAGATCAGGATATGAAACTTGGTCCCACCACAAATACAATTTTTACAAATGAAGGAACAGTAAAAGAATATGATCCACTTGTCGTAAAAGAACCTCCTTTCCTACAAGTCAATCCAATTACGGACGTAAGTAAAACGATTACAGGTCGTGGGACAAGTGAAGCAATTATTACAGTAAAAATAGGAAATGTAATTTTTAGAACAACCAAAATAACAGATAAAGAAACATTTTCTTTCAGTACTTCCCTATTAAAAGCAGGAACCATTGTAACAATATCTGCTGAAACAGACGGTGGAACCATTGAAAAAACAATTACTGTTAAAGATGTCACACCACCATTACAAGCTAGTATTAATTTGTTTACAACCAAAAGCACTTTGTTATCAGGAAAGGCTGAGGCAAACAGTCAAGTAATAATCAAACTAGGAAGTAAAACATATACAACAAAAGCTACTAGTACACAACTGTTTTCTTTCAATATTGGAAAACAAAGGAAAGGTACATTTATTTCGGTTCAGGTGATAGATGCCTCACAAAATAAGAGTAAGCTAGTCGTGTATGCTGTGAAATAGATAGACTTCCATCGGTGTAAGAGTTTTTTGCTCCTGCTGATGGGAGTTTTATTTTATGTAATATACATAGCTGGAAAGGATGAATTAAAATCACTAAGATATGTTTAATAAGACATGGGGATACAGTGGAACGTTTTAGGAAAACTTCAAGGAAAAACCGATATACCTTTAAATAGTCTAGGCATTCAGCAAGCAGAGGAATCTGGGAATTTCTTAAAAAATTCTCATCTCTCTAAGCATTGTTAAAAATATAGCGGAAGTATATCATTTAACTTAAATATGTTAAAAAACATAAAAAAACCGACCTAGAAACCTAAGTCGGCTTATACTTATTATTTTATACTGTGCACCTTCTGTTGACGTGCTATCCCAAGCGTTACTCAAGCAGTTTGCTCCGCTCAGATACCCCCACGGCACATGAGATTGTTCGCTTATTGCTGCTTCCTTCCGGACCTGACACGTTCACAAATTCCCATTGCGTAGGATCCAAGCATCAACGCCACTTACTTAAGGCAGACCTCAAAACACACACGCCGAAAGAAGGAATTCCGTCTTGCTAAAGCGGATTGCAAGTACAGGGCACCGCTAACTCCCCACCTAGCACAGCACTTATAAGTATATCGTTTTTTCTTTTGAAATGCAACGCTTGTGTTTTGTTAATTATTGGTGAGGATTTTGTTGCTAACATTTTGTTCTAGCTATTCATTTTTAAGTAAATTCTTTTCCAACTTCCTACTCTTCTTTTCTTCCCTAATCTTCCGAAAAAAATCACTAAGTAATTGTCCACATTCATCCGCCAATACACCACTCACCACTTCTGCTTCATGATTAAAACGTGACTCTTGTAATAAATTAACAATCGTCCCTGCACAACCACCTTTTGAATCAATTGCTCCAAAAACAACCCGTTCAACTCTTGATAGAAGAATGGCTCCTGCACACATCGCACATGGCTCAAGCGTGACATAGAGTGTCGCATGTTCAAGTCGCCATGAATTTGTTTTTTTACAAGCAAGATCAATTGCTAGTAATTCCGCATGAGCAATCGCTCGATTTTCACTTTCTCGTAAATTATAAGCGGTTGATACAATTTCTTCCCCTTGCACAATAATTGCTCCAATGGGAACTTCACCAATTGCTTCTGCTTTTTTTGCTTCTTCTATTGCTAATTTCATATAGTATTCATCGTTCATTTAGGCACCTTAATAAACATTCATTTTTTCTATAATCAATTCTATACTATATTCGTTGTCTCATACTAACTTTTTCTCCTGTAAAATTTACCTTTGTCATTAAGACATGCCCTCCTTCATAAAATCAAAAGTACACTGACTAAAATAATTTCACCTCTAAGGGAGGAATCATATGCAAATTCATGTCGTTCGGCAAGGACAATCATTATATAGTATTGCCGAAGCTTACAATACAACCGTAAAAAAAATCACTGACGCAAATCAAATAAATGAGCAAGACCAACTTGTTATTGGTCAAGCACTTGTCATTCCAATTGTTGGGCGTTTCTATTGGGTTCTGCCCGGCGACACACTTCCGATTATCTCACGGCGTGTTGGAATAACCACGGCACAACTCGCCAGAGTAAATAATATTTCTCTAAACACGCCACTCAAAGTTGGACAAAAGTTATATATCCCACCTGCAAAAAAAACAAAGACAGAAGTAAACGGCTATGTTGAGCCACAAACGCCTGCTGCTGTTCCTGCCTTAGAAAAATATACACGGGAGGTTGCACCACTTCTTACTTATTTAGCACCCTTTAGTTTTCAAATCAAACGAGATGGTTCCCTACAAGAACCTGAGTTGTACAACTTTCCTTCCATTGCTAATAACACAAACACAACCCTCATTATGGTCGTAACAAATCTGGAGAATGACCAGTTTAGCGACACACTTGGGGCATTAATTTTAAATGATGAAGCACTACAAAACAAACTGCTAACAAATATCGTTGCCACAGCCAAAAAATATAATTTCAAAGACATTCATTTTGATATGGAATATTTACGTCCCCAAGATCGAGAAGCTTATAATCAATTTTTACGAAAAGCAAAACAGCGATTTCACCAAGAAGGATGGCTCTTGTCCACTGCACTTGCTCCTAAGACAAGTGCCATGCAGAAAGGAAAATGGTACGAGGCACACGATTATAAAGCACATGGAGAAATTGTTGATTTTGTCGTGATAATGACGTATGAGTGGGGATACAGCGGAGGACCAGCTATGGCTGTGTCACCAATTAATCAAGTTCGTAAAGTTCTCGAATATGCCGTAACTGAAATTCCTTCACAAAAAATTATGATGGGACAGAATCTATATGGTTATGATTGGACACTTCCATTTGTAGAAGGAACATATGCAAAGGTTGTTAGCCCACAACAAGCTATTGCACTCGCACGTCAACATAATGCCGCTATTGAATACGACACCGTTGCCCAAGCACCACATTTTTCTTATAGACGTGATGGCAAAGAACATGTCGTTTGGTTTGAAGACGCTCGTTCTATTCAGGCAAAATTTAATCTTCTCAAGGAACTAAAATTGCGTGGTATTAGCTACTGGAAATTAGGTCTTGCTTTTCCTCAGAATTGGCTTTTGATTCAAGATAATTTTCAAGTGGTGAAACGAGGATGAAAAAAAGGGAGTGTGAGCAACTACGTCCATACTCCCTTTTTGCTTAGAAAATTCACAGCTAAATCGGTTTCATTATTTTCTATAACCCCATCATTTTAAACAGTTCATCTTTCTCATCCACACTCAACATATTTTCCGCTGCTGGAAACAATACTTGTTCTTCTTTATCAAAGTGGGATGACAATATATTGCAAGCATCAATCAATATATTAGCAAGTTGTGATGGTGTGTCTTCTGTTAAGTCTTGTGCTTTTTCTTCAAATAATACAAGAAGATTCTTAGCTTGTTCATGTTCATACTCCATCACAGCAATCGGCCCTGTTTCTGTGCCAATATATTTACCAACCATCGGAAATAAAGCACCCTCTTCTTTCTCCGCATGTACATCAAGCTCTACTCTAAATTTCTTTTCGAGTTGAATTAATTCTTCCACACCTTTTCCTGTTTTAATCAATTCTTGTCCTTTTTTTGACATATCGGACATTTGTTCACGCAATATTGGATGCTCATCAAGTAAACTTTGAATAGCTGGACAATATTCAGTGATTGGTTTCACAGAAAAATTACCAAAACATTCCATCGTACATATCTCCTTTTTGTTTATGTTATGTTAAGCATACTACTTATTATTTCCAAATGCTGTGATACAAGTCAAGGTTTTTTCTAAAAATATTAGTACAAACAAATACGTTTTGCACCAAAATAAAAACCCCCTCATCATTCTATCCTATGGTAAAATGATTTCTATGGGTAAGGAGGATGACCATGAACTTACGAGAAAAATATCATATTAAAGAATATACTATTATCACTGTCGCTGGAACAGTTGGTGTTGGTAAATCAACAATGACTAATGCACTTGCTAAAGCACTTGGCTTTCGAGCATCATTTGAAGAAGTAGATGACAATCCATATTTAGATAAATTTTATAATGACTTTGAAAGATGGAGCTTTCATTTACAAATTTACTTTCTTGCAGAGCGTTTTAAAAAACAAAAACATATTTTTGAACAAGGTGGCGGTGTCATTCAAGACCGCTCCATTTACGAAGACACTGGTATTTTTGCGAAAATGCACTATGAAAAGGGAACAATGACAGAAATGGATTATCGTACATATACTAGTTTGTTTGAGGCAATGGTCATGACTCCATATTTCCCTCATCCCGACTTACTTTTGTACTTAGATGGAAATTTAGACGACATTGTCACCCGTATTCAAGAACGAGGTCGTACCGAAGAACAGCACACACCGATTACCTATTGGCAAGAGATGCATACACGTTATAAATATTGGATTGATAATTTTACTGCTTGTCCAGTCCTTAAATTGAATATTCAAGATTATGATCTTATTCATGATGAGCAAGGGATTGAAGTGTTAGTTGAAAAGATTGGAGAATGTTTGCAACCGATTACGATGAAATAAGGAGGTGTTTTGTTGGCTACCGAGTTTAAGAGAAATAAAAAGGGACTTGTTTTATGGATTGGTCTAATTGTTATGATTTGTATTTCTGCTTTATTTCATATGCAAAGTTTCCGGTCGCTAACCCAAGCTCAGTAGTCATTGGTTTAGTGAAAATTATTTTTACTGATGCTACATATGTGGAGATACAACAATATCCTAAAGTTATTTTTGCAAAGCCCGATGACACCTACAATTTACTTTCAGATTACATGGAAAATGAAGGTTTTAAGGAAAATGAGGAAAAACGTAGTGGCTTACGCTTAATGTTTGAAAATGGTACAGGGGAACAATATGTACAAGTTTCTGTAAATAAATATTTTTCCAAGTGGATTTGGAGATAGTATCACTGAAAATAATAAGTAAACTTTCGTTAGAAAATTTTTAAAAAAACCTCTTGACCTTCACGTTACGTCAAAGTTTATAGTTAAGTTATCAGGAGGTGACTTTATGGAATACACAATCCAAAAGCTTGCTAAGCTCGCAGGTATTAGCACAAGAACATTACGATACTACGATGAAATTGATATGCTCCAGCCTACAAGAATAAATTCATCCGGTTATCGCATTTATGGTCAAGAGAAAGTCGATAAGTTACAGCAAATACTTTTTTATCGGGAACTTGGTGTGAGCTTAGAAAGTATTAAAGCTATTGTCACAGCACCATCTTTTGACAGTTCAAAGGCACTAAAAGAACACCATGAAAAACTGCTCGAAAAAAGAAGTCAGTTAAATTCATTAATAGCCAATGTTGAAAAAACAATTGCTTCAACAGAAGGGAGAATAACAATGAGTAATAAAGAAAAATTTGAAGGCTTCAAACAAAGACTGGTTGACGACAACGAAAAAAAATATGGAAAAGAAGTACGGGAAAAATACGGGGATAATGCTGTAAATAAATCAAATCAAAAAGTAAAAGGCATGACCCAAGAAGAATACGATACCGTAACCCAGTTAGCCGATGATGTTATTACAACACTTAGCGAAGCGTTCAAAAATGGTGATCCAGCAGGAGAATTAGCCCAAAAAGCAGCAGATTTACACCGTCAATGGTTATGTTTTTACTGGGATGCTTACTCAAAAGAAGCTCATGCAGGGCTTGCCCAAATGTATGTAGATGATGAAAGATTCACTGCTTACTATGATAAAGAACAACCGGGTACGGCTGAATTTTTAAGAGATGCGGTTCATATTTACACTGGAATGAAGAAGTAATTAAAAGAGGATGGGGCAAAAGTGGTAAAAACCACCTTGATTACCCCATCCTCTTTTAATTTGAAATTACTTCTCTATTTCCCATATAAGGTCTTAACACTTCCGGAATAATCACTGTTCCATCCTCTTGCTGATAATTTTCCAAAATAGCGGCAACAGTCCGCCCAATCGCAAGTCCTGACCCGTTCAATGTATGAACAAATTCCAGTTTTGCATTTTGCTCACGGCGGAAGCGAATATTTGCTCGCCGAGCTTGAAATGCTTCAAAGTTAGAACAAGAAGAAATTTCTCGATATGTGCCATAGCTTGGAATCCACACTTCAATATCATATTTTTTTGCTGCTGTAAAACCTAAGTCAGCCGTACACATCCGAAGTACTCGATACGGTAATTTGAGTAATTGTAATACTTTCTCCGCATGTCCTGTTAATTTTTCTAATTCCTCATAAGAATTTTCTGGAGTAACAAACTTCACGAGTTCCACTTTATTAAATTGATGCTGACGAATTAATCCACGAGTGTCACGACCAGCAGATCCCGCTTCAGAACGAAAGCAAGCACTATACGCTGCATAACTTAAAGGAAGTTCTTCTAATGATAAAATTTCATCACGATGCATATTTGTTACAGGTACTTCTGCTGTTGGAACTAAGAAATAATCTTCACTCTCAATACGAAATGCATCTTCTTCAAATTTAGGTAACTGTCCTGTACCAGTCATACTTGCACGATTTACGATATATGGCGGCAATACTTCCTCATATCCATGTTCATCGATATGTAAATCTAACATAAAACTCATTAATGCTCTCTCAAGTCTCGCTCCCATTCCTTTATAGAACACAAACCGACTTCCTGTTACTTTTGCCGCTTTCTCAAAGTCCAATACTCCAAGCTCTGTCGCAATATCCCAATGTGCTTTTGGATCAAAAGAAAATGTTGGTACTTCTCCCCAAGTCCGAAGAGTTTGATTGTCATCCTCTGAAGTCCCAACAGGAACAGATTCATGGGGAATATTTGGTATAGATAACATAACCAATTCAAAATCTGCTTCTATTTTTCGTAACTCTTCATCAATCGTTTTGATTTTGTCACCAACCTCACGCATTTCTACAATAAGTGCTTCAGCATCTTGCTTATTTCTTTTAAGTAAAGCTACTTGCTCAGAAGCATCATTCCGTTTCTTTTTTAATACTTCTGTTTCAGCAAGCAATTCTCGGCGGCGAACATCCAACTCACCAAATCTGCCAAAATCTGTTAAATCTTCCCCACGACTCTGTAATTTTTCTTTGATTTCCTCATAATTAGTTCGTAAAAACTTTGCATCTAACATACTTCTTCCTCCTTTTTAAATAAAAAAATCCCGTCCCTAAAAAAGGGACGAGAATTTACCCGTGTTGCCACCCTAGTTGAAGATATATCTTCCACTCGAAAAAATTATAACGGACTCTTCCGTGCATACTTAAAATGTTCGTATGCCGCTCAAGGATGGATTCGCAAGGCTTGACACTGATTTACACCACCCATCAGCTCTCTAAAGACAAAGTTACTTGCTACTATTTCCTATCAACGCATTATCAATATTTTGAAGTCTACTCTACTATAACTATTCAAAAAAAGCAAGGGTATTATGAAAACCAACCTTTTACTGTATCAGCTGCACCATTCCAAACATCGCTAAAGAAACCACCAATACTACGCATAATTAAAGAAAATGTACCAGCTTTTTCGACATCGCCAGAAGTAATAACATCCACTTTCACTAAGTTTTGCCCTTCCGCTGTTAGAAATCCTCCATCTGATCCTCCATCATATTGTACAGCCAAAGATCCCACGACATCTCCTTTTTTTACTGGAGCAGTCAGGTTTCCATCTTTATCTAATTTTGTTTTATCGGCGGTATAGACAGGTTTATATTTACCTTTGTCTCCACGTTTAATAACCATAGAGATAGGTGATTTTGTCGCAATCGTTACATTATCTTCTTTTCCTTTAGTAACTGGAACTGTTTTGTTTTTATCTACTTGATATCCAGCTTTAAATAATTCTTCAGTTGTATAGTTAGCAAAACCATAGTCAAGCAACTTTTTGGTTGCATCAAAACGGGCTTTGTAAGAAGGCTTTCCTTTTAATTTTGCATCCAGAACAACTGTAATTAATCTCATACCATTTCTTTCTGCTGTACTTGCAAAACAATAACCAGCAAAATCTGTATGACCTGTTTTTAGACCATCTACTCCTTCATATCCATAAATAAGTGTAGGAAGCATCCAATTCCAATTATCCATTTTAATTTTATCTTTTGTTTTTTCTCGGAATACTTTTTTAGGAATCTTTGATGTATCTGTAACTTCTGGAAAATCATGAAGTAAGTTGTACGCTAATGTAGCAACTCCTTTAGCAGTCATGACATTTTCATCATTTGTTCCAGAGGTTTTTGGATGATACCCTTGTAAATCCTTATTATTTAACCCTGTACTGTTAACGAATTTAAAATCTTTAATTCCCATTTGTGCAGCTTTGTCATTCATCATCTTCACAAAATTCTCTTCTGTGCCAGCAACTGCTTCAGCAATAGAAACAGATGCACCGTTTGCTGAATAAATGGCCATCGCTTCGTAAAGCTCTTTGATTGTATACTTTCCATCTTTTCTTAGTGGCACATTTGATAAATTACGTTTTTGTGATACTTTATACGCATATTCACTTACAGCATATTCTTGATCCCACGTTACTTTCTTTTCTTTTACTGCCTCTAACAATAAGTACTCTGTCATCATTTTTGTCATACTAGCAATTCCTGAAACAGTATCAATATCTTGTGCAACAAGAATCCGACCTGTTTTTGCATCGACCATAATTGCAGATTTTGCTTCAATGGATATTCCACCATCTGCATACACATTTCCTTGTGGAATCATAATCGCTACTGATAAGAGCGTTAAAATAGCAGTTATGAAGCACTTTTTCCATAGTTTTTTCAACAATATCCCCCCAACAGATTCATAAAACATATCCCCTTCCCAGTGGAGATGCTACTAGTTAGCGTAACAAGTGGTTATACTACTGTCAAGAAATAGCGTTCTTCAAAAGAAAGGGTGAAAAACAATGAACAATGAATGGCACACATTTTCTACTTTTTACTCTGTCAGTACTGTTCAAAAACTTTTACAAACATGCTATGAACAAATGAATATCGATAACGCCAAACAAAAAAGCTACGAAAATAGCTATACATTCGTTTATTATTTGCAGCACGCTGAAAGTTTTTATACAACTACCAACACGGCTCCATTGTCTATTAAACCAATCCTTCTATTTTATGGCATGATTCAACTTTTAAAGGCAGGTCTATTAACTGTAGATGCCACATATCCAAATTCTTCTTCCCTTCTAGCACATGGAGTAACCACAAGAAAAAGAAAAAAACAAGACTATGATTTTTTTCAAGATGAAGTAAAAATCCAAAAATCTGGTTTATTTACTTACTCCTCTGAAAAATTATTTCACGTGGAACATTTAACTGGAGAGAAATTTCAAATGAAAACATTGTTTGAGCAGATTCAAGAATTGTATCCACTTTTTCAATTTCATTTTGACAAGCTACCCTCAACAAACCTTACTAAACCACTTCCAGAAATAAATACTCATTACTTGCTTCTATATAATTTAAGTATGATTGCCCGCTACGAAACAGAATGGTGGTATGATTTTCTTCACACCTACTCTAACAAATCCTATCCTTTTATCATTCGTTTTTTGACAATAACTTCTGAAAAAGTTCCTAAACTTCTATCTACCTATTTTCTTGACATTTTTGGGAAATAAAAAATACAGTATCCATTGACACTGTATAGACATTCTATATGAGATATTCAAAAGCAATCAAAGCGGGTGATGGGAATCGAACCCACAACATCAGCTTGGAAGGCTGGAGTTTTACCACTAAACTACACCCGCAGAGAAATAAAGTGGCTCGGGACGGAATCGAACCGCCGACACAAGGATTTTCAGTCCTTTGCTCTACCGACTGAGCTACCGAGCCAATACAAGAATGGAGGATGACGGGATCGAACCGCCGACCCTCTGCTTGTAAGGCAGATGCTCTCCCAGCTGAGCTAATCCTCCATAATTTAAATGACCCGTACGGGATTCGAACCCGTGTTACCGCCGTGAAAGGGCGGTGTCTTAACCGCTTGACCAACGGGCCAAAATCCATTCAACGGAGAAGGCGGGATTTGAACCCGCGCACCGGTAACCCGATCTAACGGTTTAGCAAACCGTCCTCTTCAGCCACTTGAGTACTTCCCCATATCAAAATGTTTTGCAAATAAAATCTAATTTACTATACAATATCTAAATTTATTTTATCGCTTGGGGTATTGCGAAACATTTTCACAATCAAGCTTTTTAATTCTATCATTTTAAATAGTTGTTGTCAATATTTTTTAACGCTCAAAAAATAACTTTATTCTCTAACAGCAACTTTTATACTTTATCATACACCCATAGAGCATGTCAATACTTTTTTGGATTTTTTTTCTTGTTTTTATAGTGTCATAAAAAAAAACATTACATATACTATTGCAAGGGGGAATGGGAATGCCTAATTGGTTGCAAAATCAGCTGCGTCGGGCATATCACGAAAAAAATCGTTACCGAATTAAATTACTTAATCAATGTTGGTTTTTCTATCATTCAACAAAAAAGAATTGAATATAAAATGGATAGCCATAGGATCGAAACCTATAACTATCCATTTATTATTTATTTTGGTACTAATTTTGTCAAGGCAATTCTTTTTTTATTTACATCTACATCTTCAATCCATACGGTAACGATGTCACCTACAGATACCACATCTAATGGGTGCTTTACAAAAGTTCTACTTAGTTTAGAAATATGAATCAAACCATCTTGTTTTACACCAATGTCTACAAATGCTCCGAAATCAACGACATTTCGTACTGTTCCTTCTAGTTCCATTCCCTTAGTTAAATCTTCTAATTGAAGAATATTTTTCTTTAATAATGGTGTAGCAATTTCATCTCTTGGATCTCTTTCTGGACGGATGAGAGATTCGATAATATCTTGCAGTGTCCATTTTCCAATATCTAGTTTTGTTGTCATTTCTTCTATTGTAATGGATTCTAATGATTGCTTCATTGTTTCTGAACCAATGTCAGCAGTGCTCGTATGAAGATACTTTAACAATTTTTCTGTTTCTGCATAGTGTTCTGGATGAATTGGTGTTCGATCAAGTGGTTTTTTTCCATCAATAATGCGTAAAAATCCAATTGCTTGTTCATACGTTTTTGCTCCAAGACGAGGGATTTTCTTTAATTCTGTGCGACTTGTGAATTTCCCACTTTCTTCTCGTTGTTTTACAATATTTTCGGCGACTGTTTTTGATAATCCTGATACATATTGTAGTAAAGCACTAGAAGCTGTGTTGACATTTACTCCTACTTGATTCACCACTGTTTCTACTGTGAATTGCAGTGATTCATTTAACTGCTTCTGTGACACATCGTGTTGATATTGACCAACCCCTACTGATTTCGGGTCAATTTTAACGAGTTCAGCTAACGGATCTTGTAGTCTTCTGGCAATCGAAATAGCACTTCTTTCTTCTACTTGTAAATTTGGAAACTCAGAACGTGCCAAGTCAGATGCTGAATAGACACTTGCCCCTGCTTCATTGACAATTAAATAAGCAATAGGTAGCGATGTTTCTTGAATTGTATCAGCAATAAATTGTTCTGTCTCTCTGGAAGCTGTTCCATTTCCAATCGCAATCAATTCCACGTTGTAGCGATTTAATAACTCTACTACTTTTTTATATGCTTCCTCTTTTTTATTTCTCGGTGGATGCGGGTAAATAACATCAACATGCAGTAGTTTTCCAGTCTCATCGACAACTGCTAATTTACAGCCTGTTCGATAAGCTGGGTCTACACCAAGTACTGTTTTTCCTTTTAATGGTGGTTGTAAAAAAAGTTTCCGAACATTTTCAGCAAAAATATGAATTGCTCGTTCTTCCGCCTTCACCGTTAACTCATTCCGCACTTCTCGTTCAATTGCTGGGGAAATTAAACGTTTATAGCTATCCGTAATCGTTTCTAAAAGAAGTGGAACAACGGCTGATTTTTCGTTTTGAATCATGTTTCTATTTATGTATGTCAAAATTTGTTCTACAGGAACTTCGATAGCTACACGTAAAATTTCTTCCGCTTCACCACGATTGATTGCTAACGTGCGATGTGGAACAATTTTTGAAAGTGGTTCTTCATATGTATAGTACATTTCATATACATTGTCTTCATCTTTCTTCTCATTTTTTGCCTCTGTTTTGATAATTCCTTTTTTCATTGTTTCATTTCGAATCCACTCTCGCAGTGTTGCATTATCGGAAATGAGTTCGGCTATAATATCTTTTGCTCCCTCAAGTGCTTCTTCTGCGGATGGAACTGCTTCAGAAATAAATTTTTCCGCATATTCTAATGCATTGGCGTTTGCTGGACAACTGAATAACCAATCCGCTAACGGTGCTAATCCTTTTTCCTTTGCAATGCTTGCTCTAGTTCTTCTTTTTTGTTTATATGGTCGATATAAATCTTCTACTTGCTGTAATTTGTTAGCAGAAAAAATAGCGGCTTGTAATTCTTCGGTTAACTTTCCTTGTTCATCAACTAAACGGATAACCTCTTCTTTTCGCTGGGCAAGGTTTTGCAAGTATTCATAGGCTTGCAAGATGTCTCGAAGTTGCACCTCATCTAGTCCACTAGTCATCTCTTTACGGTAACGAGCCATAAATGGAATTGTATTTCCTTCTTCGTGCATATGAATGACACTTTCAATTCGTGAAACAGCGATATTTAATTGCTTGGCAATTGCTTGCGTAATTTCTTTATCGTTCATCATATACTTCCTTTCTATATACTATATAAAAAAAGAGATAGGACAGAAGTCCATTTGAAGGATTTTGAGTGAAATAAATAGTTTATTAAGACGCTGATAAAACATACATTTCAGCAACTATTCAGTTCACGAGGATCGAACAATCGGGATTTTACCCCTTTTGATCCATCCCTCTAATAAAAATCTCCATTCTAAAAGGGTGACCATATCAGGTGTATTACCTAATTCAGTCACCCTTTTAGAAATCAATCAAACCGATACTAATTTGTAAAGCTTCATCGACTTGATCCATCATATCATCGTCTAAGTGTGTAATTTTATCCGTTAATCGTTGTTTATCAATTGTTCGTACTTGTTCTAACAAAATAACGGAATCACGCTCAAAACCGTACTTTTTTGCATCAATTTCAATATGTGTAGGAAGTTTCGCTTTTTGAATTTGTGCCGTAATAGCTGCAACAATCACCGTTGGACTGAATCGATTGCCAATGTCATTTTGAATAATGAGCACTGGTCGGATTCCACCTTGTTCTGAACCAACTACTGGCGATAAATCTGCAAAATACACATCTCCACGTTTGACAATCAAAAGACTACCCCCCGCTAACAAGGCGTTCTACAGTATAATCTGCTTCGGATTCTGCAAGAAATGCTTCAGAAGCAATAGATAAATTGAGCTTCGCCATCTCCATATAACCACGCCGCATAGATTCTTGAATATAACGTTTCTTGCGTTCACGCATATACGTCTTCACTGCTTGGCAAATGATATCATTACGACTACCATTCTCTTGACTGGCAAGCCCGTCCATTTCTGTTACCAGCGATTGCGGTAAACTGACTAGGACTTCCGTTGTTGCGTTAGTTTCAAAAGACATGAACACACACCTCCAACAAACTCCGACAAAGTTACTTTAATGTATCATACCATTTTAAGGTGAATGATGCAAAACAATTTCCAAAACTACTAGTTGATGTGTGTGTTATGTAAGTACACGATTTCTTATTTCCATTATACGCTTTTCTCGCAAAAAAATACGAGGCACACGATAACTTATCATACAAGCAACTTCATAGTTAATCGTTCCTAGGTAATTCGCCACATCATCCATTGTAATTGTTTCTTTATGTTGTGTCCCAATAAGCGTTACTTGTGTGCCAACTGGATATGATTTTGATAGATGTACCATAAACTGGTCCATACAAATTCTGCCAACAATTGGCATTTTTTCCCCGTCAATTAACACATGGAAATTCTGCATTTTTCTTATCCAACCGTCTGCATAACCAACTGGAATTGTTCCAATCCATCCTGATTCTCTCATTGTATATGTCGAGCCATAACTTATTTTCTCATTGTTTTTTAACTCTTTCACATGAACTAGACGACTATGCAATGTTAATGCTTCTGTTAACTCAAATGGTATTTCCGCTTTCATCTCGTTAGAAGGTGACAATCCATACATCGAAATGCCAAAACGAACAGCATTGTATACTTTTTTTGGAAACCGCAAAGAGGTGGCACTGTTGCCACAATGAATACAACGGACTTTTGGTAGCCACGTTAACATATTTGTAAACAAAGTATATTGTTCTTCAAAATAACTTGTATCCAATTCATCGGCAGTTGCAAAATGGGTAAATATACCATCTAATCTAAAATAAGGATTTTCCGAAATCAAAGAAACAATTTTTCTTGCTTCTTCTTCATTTTTTACCCCAAGCCGATTTACACCTGTATCCATTTTTAAATGAAATAAAATAGGATGCTGAATATATTTGCTAGCTTCTTCTAACCACTGCTCTTGAAAAACTGTTAAGATAATTCCATTTGTAGCTGCCAGATTAATATCTGTTGGTCTAGTTGCTCCTAACACTAGAATCGGTGCTGTTATTTTGGCTTCTCTAAGTGCCAACGCTTCATCCAAAAAAGCAACGGCAAGCATTGTACAACCAGCTTCTAAAGCAACTTTTGCCACTTGCACATCGCCATGTCCATAGGCATTTGCTTTCACAACAGCCATTATTTCTGTATCTTTGTCTAATATATTTTGGAGCGAATGAATATTAGATTCTATTGCATCTAAATTAATTTCAACCCATGTATTTCGGTAATATGCCATTACTTACACTTCCTACATTTATTTATATGTAGTGTATACTATTATGTTATTTTTGCAAAATAAAATTTAATTTTATTTTGCCTTGGCCACCCTTCATTTTATAAGGCTAATTCAATCAGCATAAAATACCCTGATTGAATCAGCCTTTGACATCCATTATTTTTACTTCACCATCTTCGCTTGCATTGTTACAGCAATGGCTGTCATCTCTGCTTGTGTTAATTTCTTCGATGCAACAATATAATCCACACCTTTATATGACCATGATAGTGAATTTTTTGTTAATGCTCCAACTGTGAAACCTAAATCAACTGGTTCACCACTTACTAATTCTGGTGTACTAATTGCTGGGACAACACGTGCTTGTTCTTGAACGAGTGTAAATGATTTCTTTCCATCATAAGTTAAAACCATTCGTACTCCTTCGTCTGTTGATAATTTTTTCTCTTCTACTAAATTTACACCAGATGGAATACTTTCTGGATAAAGTACGGCAAACGTATCATTTTGAACAGGTGCTATTGCTGGAAGCTCTAGTTGTCCAGCCGTCATATTTTTCTTTGTATCAAAAGCATTATCTTCAAATGTTGCATTGAACTCTACTTTAGAGAATTGTACAGTCATAAGAGCATTCATTTCGTTATCCATTACTTTCACTGATACAGGCGTTAAATCTTTTTTGTTGAAAGTAATTTCTTGTTTTGGCAACATTTTGCTATGTGGGTAGTTTGTTTTTGTTTCAAATATATATGTGTCATCTTTTGCTTTGAAAGTTGCCTTCGTGTCACTCATAATATCTTTTACTAATGACTCGTATAAATAAGCTTGGCTACTATTATTTGGCCAATCACTCTGGAAGCGAAAACTTTTGTTTAGAGCTGGAGTAAGCACAAACACACCATCATCATTTCTTAAAATCATTTGGCTTTGATTTTTTTCCGTGTTCTTTAAATTGACTCGGTAAAAGGCTGGTTTTTTGTACCAAATTTCTACGTCATATACTTGTGGTGTATCGCCAATTTTTAAAGTCATTTTTGCTTCTGCTTTATAGCTAGATAATTTTTCTACCTTACTATTTAATGCTTGAACAACATCTTGCTGCGATTTCTCCCCACATGCCGCCAACACCATTAACATCATTGCGATCATTACCGCAAAAATGCTCTTTCTTCTCATCTTTTCAACCCCTCCGCTTCGTATGACGTGCCTGTACCACGTTTTTACACTATATGAGGGGTTGTACAAGAGTATAACTGAGTTTGGGACAGTCGGGTGAAAAAAACACCCCGATTGTCTTAAACTCGTGAAATGAATGATTGCTAAAATCCCGTGAAATCAATACTTTAGTAAACCATTCATTTTAATAAAAACTCTATCAATTTAAAATGTACCTTTTGTAAAGGACAATTTGAAACAAATCTATATAGACGCTAAAAAAGATTTCAGCTATTTTAGAGTTATTTGGATCGAACATGAGTAGTTCCGAGGTTTATATTTTCGTTTCACTGAAAACAATGTTAACTACACCTATAATGATGTTGGGAACCTGATTGCACGCACAGACGAACGTGGTAATACAAGTCAACTCTCCTATGATGCCGCAGGAAATATGACAAAAGTAACCGAACCGAGTGGTGCTGAAACCCATTTTGAAACCGACATCTTAGGAAATATTACCTCTGAGAAGGATGCATTAGGAAATAAAACTATTTACAAATACGATGGAAATGGCAACATAATTGATAAAACAGATCCAGATGGAAAAGTTACAACACTCAACTATGACAGCGAAAACAACCTGATAAGTGTAACTGATGCTTTGAAACAGACAAATTTCTTTGGTTATGATGCTGTTGGGAACTTGACTTCCGTCAAAGATCCAGCAAACCAAACAACAAACCTAGTTGTTGACGGATTAGGACGAGTGACGCAAGAGATTTCACCAGATGGAAAAACAACTTCTGCAACCTATGATATCAATGGGAATCTATTAACGTTCCAAGATGCGGATAAAAAAACAACGACATTTGCCTACGATCAGTTAGGGCAAGTGACGAGCGAAACTGATCCAGCAGGACATTCTAAGGCTTATATCTATGATAATGTTGGGAATCTTACTTCAGAAAAAGATGAATTAGGTAATGAAACCACTTATACGTATGATACTAATGGAAATGTAGCAAGCGAAAAAGACCCACAAGGAAATGTCATTTCCTATAGTTATGACAAAAATGGTCAATTAACTACAGCCAAAGATGAACTAGGTGTCTACACGTATGAATACGATGCCACTGGTAACTTAATTAAAGAAACAAATAGTGAGGGCTACAATTGGCAATATAATTACGATACTAATGGTAATCTTGTCAAAGAAATGGATGCTAATGGACAAGCCACTACTTATGGTTTTGATGCCAATAATCAATTGGTCGAAGAGAAGGATGCCAAAGGTGTAGTTATTGGGTATCAATACAATGCTAGTGGTGACTTAACATTAGTTACAGATACATTAGGAAATAAAACCCAGTACGCTTATGATGCTGTAGGACAACTAGTTGAGGAAACGAATCCACTAGGTAATAAAATCTCTTATGGTTACGATACACTAGGTAATCGGAACAAAATCACAGATGAAAATGGTCATACCATCAGTTATATATTTGATAATGCAGGAAATATTACTAGTATCACTGATCCGATGGGAAGTAAGGCAGAATATACGTATGATGTTGACCAAAATATTACAAGTATTAACGATGTGGATGGAGGAAAAACTACCTACGAATATGATGTAGCTGGTAATATTATTGGTATTATTAACCCATTAGGAAATAAGATGGAAGTTGGATACGATGCTGCTCATAATATTACATCCGTAAAAGATGCAGATGGAAAAGAACAGCTTTTCACTTACAACAGTAACGGAGATCTAATTACCTTTACAGATGCAGAAGGTAATGTTACTCATTACGAATATGATGCCGCAGGGCGTGTAACAAAAATGACTGATCCAAATGCTGGTGTCACTACGTTTCGTTATACACTCAAAGGCGATTTAAAACAAATGATTGACCCACTAGGCAATACAAGTTCCTATATTTACGACAATAATGGAAATGTCATTAGTGAAACCGATGCACTTGGACAAACATCCCACTACACTTATGATGATGTTGGCAATCTTACGAAGGTAAAAGATGGTTCAGGCAGTGAAACAACGTATACCTACAATAGTAATGGAGATATCATCAGCGAAACCAATGCACTTGGTGGTACAGTTACTTACGAATATGATGCTGTAGGGAACTTGATCAAAGAAACGGATGCAAATGGTAATAGTACAGAGTACACTTACGATGCAACAGGGAATATCACCAGTGTCACGGATGCGGAAGGAAAGAAGAACCAGTACGTGTACGATGCCAACAATCGACTTACAAAAACAGTATTGCCTGATGGAAGTAAAATTGATACAACTTACGATGGAAAAGGGAACGTAACTAGTCAGAGAGATAAAAATGGAACATCCTATTATAGCTATGACAGATTTAGCCAGCTTACACAAACGATTGATCCACATGGAAAAATAACCCAGTATGGTTATGACAAAAACGGAAACGTAACTAGTGAGAAAGTAGTCATCAATGGAAGTGGTACTGGAACTACAACTGATGGAAGCGGCACTGGAACTACAACCGATGGAAGTGATACTGAAACTACAACCGATGGAAGTGGTACTGGAACTACAACCGATGGAAGTGGTACTGGAACTACAACCAATGGAAGCGGTACTGGAACTACAACCAATGGAAGTGGTACTGGAACTACAACCAATGGAAGCGGTACTGGAACTACAACCAATGGAAGCGGTACTGGAACTACAACCAATGGAAGCGGTACTGGAACTACAACCGATGGTAACGAAAATACTCCCGAGTACACGTACAACAAACTAGGAAAAGTAGCAACGATTAAGTACGCAAATGGAACAAGCACTAAATACTTGTACAACCAAGCAGGTATGTTGATTAGCATCAAAACAACAGATAGATCAAATAAAGTTCTAGCATCGATTAGTTATCTAGTGGACAAAAATGGTAACATCATCCAAACAATAGAAAACAAAGAGAAATGGAACTACTTCTACGATAAATCCAGCCGTATGACAAGTTTTGTCAAACCAGATGGAACAAAAGTAGCGTACACATTGGACAAACAAGGAAACCGATTAACAGAGTCCATCACAACAAAGCCAACAAAAGGACAAAAAGCCAACAAAGTAGTGACAACCGTATACAAATACAACAAAGCAAACCAACTGATAGAAAAAACAGACAAACAAACAAAGAAAGTAACGAAGTACACCTACGACAAACGTGGGAACCTAACCAATGATGGTGTGAACAGCTACGGTTACGACACAATTGGTAGACTCGCAACCATCAAAAATATCAAAAGCAAACAAATTACCACCTACACCTACGACAGTCAAAATCGCCGTATTTCTAAGAAAGTAGGCAAGGTAACCACGAAATATGAGTACAAAGGCACCACCCAACAAATTACCAAAGAAACACGAAATGATGGAAAAAGCGTAGCGTATCAGTACGATGAAAACGGCGTACCAATATCTATGGTGTATCAACAACAAACCTACTACTATGTGTATAATGGACATCAAGATGTAATTGGTTTAACCGACACCAAAGGAAAACAAGTAGCCAGTTACAGCTATGACCCATGGGGAAAAATAACCAAACAAACAGGTGGAGAAATAGCCAAAGTCAATCCATATGTATACGCAGGTTACCGTTATGATAATGAAAACCAACTATACTTCCTACAAACAAGATACTACAGCCCAGAACTAGGAAGATTTATCCAACGAGATCGATTTGTAGATAACTCCGTGAAGCCAATCAGCCAGAACAAATACATTTACGCAGACTGTAATCCAGTAAATGCCATAGACCCAACTGGAGAAAAAGCAATGGCTAACGATGGTGGAGGAGGAAAAAGCAAGTCATCCAAAGCAGAAAAAGCGGTAGAGAAAACAAAACCAGAAGCAATCAAAAGAGTGAAGGAACTAAAAGAAGTAACAAAATCACCAGCGAAAACAACAGAAAAAACAACAAAAGACAAACCAGCAGTAAGTGCCAGAGTACCCGAAGGAACAAAACGAACCCAAAAAGAAACAAGTAGTGTCAAAGTGGCGAAAGAAGTAAAACAACAAAAAATGAACTACGGAGAGAAAAAAGCCCAACAAGAGTTCATGAACACAAGAAAAGTAGCGGATGTACGACTAGCCTCAGTAGTGACGGGAAAGAACATCAAGCTGGTGCAAACAAACAAGAAGGATAGTACAATAGTTAGAGCACCGAAGAAAGATCCACCTAGATCAAGTGCTGTCATGTCAGCTATGGTAAGTAATGCACAAATGTTGTATATACAAAAACCACCTTCCACACCAGCACGTCCTCTGACACCAGCGGAGAAAGTACAACAGAAAAAAGCGATGTTAAACAGTCTACCTTATGCTTTAGCTATGATAAACATAGGGATTCTTACTCCTTCTGTGACGAGTACGACTATAAAACCAGTTCCCAAACTTAATAAACCAACGGCAGGAGATAATATAGGAAATGGTTTGCGTTCTAAGGGAGCATCAAAGTTTATAAAAGTAACAGACGACTTGATAAGAAGTAAAATGAAGAATGCACCCTTGAAAACACAACAAGATTCAATTAGTATGCCGATGGTTCAAAGATATGTTGACATGCTGTCTGAAGGAAAGGTTCCGCCTGCAATTAAAGTTGACAATGGAATAATCGTTGAAGGAAATCATCGTTATGTGGCTGGAAGGATTTTTGGAAAAGAACCTCCTCAAGTGCCTGCATTTGGCGGTAGCGGAAAATCAAGTAATGTAGTCCCTTGGGATAAGGTGAAAAATTCTCAAAATGATTGGGGAAATTAAGGGGAGGGTGAGAAATATGTTGATTATTAAAAGCCTTGCAAATGCCCCAATTGAATTGGATTTGCAAACCCTAGAGAACGCAAACTTAGATGGTTTAAATCTTCATCGTGCGTTACTATCTGGAGCGAATCTAAGTGGGGCTAGTTTAAAAAAATCGGATTTGAGAGCTGCAGAACTTGTTGGAAGCAATTTTTCTAGTACAAATTTATCAGGGAGCTCATTGGTAATAGTAAAAGCAGATAATGCGGATTTTAGCAAATCAGAAATAACAAACGCCAAATTGTATGATGCACATTTTCATTGTGCGAATTTTCATTACACAAATCTTTCAGAAGCATTGTGTAATGATGCTGATTTTGAAAAAGCAAATCTTCAATATGCCAACCTTTCTGGTGCAGACATAACTGGGTGCAATTTTCAAAATACAAAATTGCAGGGCGCGAACATGGATTGTCTAGGGGTTGATACTGCAAATTTTGTGGGTGCGATGTTTGATAACAGCACAATCTGGCCTTCTAATTTCAATCCGATAAACAAGGGGGCAATCAGAATTTGAAAATTGCGAGTATAGTGTAGATTGCTGAAAAAGAGAGAATCTCAGTAGCTAAATCCTGTTGGTGAATGTTGTGTATTTAGTAAATAAAAAATCCGTTTTGACTGAGTGTCATTGCGGATTTTCTGCAGAAAGGAGAAATATATGTCATATGATTTAGAAGTGTTAGTAATAAATCAACTACCAGTACCAATTCTATTTTCTACATCCATAGAGGTATTAAATGAGGTTGATGACATGATTTTTAGATTTGAAGATACTTGGAAGTTTATGAGTCAGCCAAAAGGAACATGTACTCCTTAGTAAAACAAGATAATGGAGTTCGAAATGCATATTCGTTGTGTAATTCTGATTTTGAGATAGAGCCAGAAAAATTACCAATTCCTTTTTGGATTAATACCGAAGATGTCATTTATAATTTAACTCCCTTAATTATTTACAAAGAATACAGGGATGAATTTGAAAAAATATTAAAGTTTCTATATAGACGGCAAAAAAGTCTTCAAAAAAGACAACACAATCTATCAATCACCATTTTAGGTACGGTATCGATTCATTTCCAATACAGGGCTTTAGCCTCACCGTAGGCGAACGCACAGCGGTTGCGTGGTTGAAACCACCAACTTTAAGTTGCCAAAACTTTCAGCCGACTTCAGTCGGAATACAAGTCCGTACCAATCCACCCGCTTTAGCTGGTGGTAGTTTAGTTGCGGTGATACATCATCCTTATTTCACAACAATCAATATCTTAGCAAGCAACAATGCTAAAGCAACTGTAACATTTTCAACAGACGATTTTTTACTTTTAGATTCATATGAAAGCATCAATAGTAGAGAAAAAACGACTTTCTATAATCATTCTAAAAGTAAAGGTAAGCTGTTTAATAATAAATTTAATGAAAATTAATTCATCCATAATAATTTCAAAAAAGAGAAGAACTAGCGAGTGGAAAATAAAATGCTAGTTCTTTTTTACGATAAATCCAGCCGTATGACAAGTTTTGTCAAACCAGATGGAACAAAAGTAGTGTACACATTGGACAAACAAGGAAACCGATTAACAGAGTCCATCACAGCAAAGCCAACAAAAGGACAAAAAGCCAAAAAAGTATTGACAACCGTATACAAATACAACAAAGCAAACCAACTGATAGAAAAAACAGACAAACAAACAAAGAAAGTAACGAAGTACACCTACGACAAACGTGGGAACCTAACAAATGATGGTGTGAACAGCTACGGTTACGACACAATTGGTAGACTCGCAACCATCAAAAATATCAAAAGCAAACAAATTACCACCTACACCTACGACAGTCAAAATCGCCGTATTTCTAAGAAAGTAG
>JAVBJX010000058.1:0-20609 GCA_031546705.1 Caryophanales bacterium | reverse complement strand
TTAGACGATACCTTGCATTAGAAGCAAGGAGCATAGGCCGAGGTGGTATAAGTGAGATTTCAAGATTAACAAGTGTATCAAGAAAAACAATCGCATTGGGCTGTAAAGAATTAGACGAAGAAACAGACCAAAATACAAAACGCATCCGCAAAAAAGGCGGAGGACGAAAAACGATTGCAGATACACAGGTGGATATTGAAAAGGAACTTGAGTTATTAGTAGATGGAACAACAATTGGCTCACCAGAAAACCCACTAAAGTGGACAACAAAAAGCCTTAGGAATTTAGCAAAAGAACTTGTAGAAAAAGGATTTAAAATTGGCCGTATGTCGGTAGGAAAGATGCTTGTCAAGCTGGGATATAGCTTGCAAGTTAATAAAAAATGTCTTCAAGTTGGAGAAACACACCCAGACAGAGATGAACAGTTTCAACATATAAATGAACAAGCAAAATCATTTATGGCAGAGGGAGAGCCAGTTATTTCCGTGGATACAAAAAAGAAAGAACTTATAGGTAATTTTAAAAATAACGGTGCTGAATATTGTCTCAAAGGAAAACCCATAGAAGTATTAGATCACGACTTTATGTTAAAGGAGCTCGGAAAAGTGAGCCCATATGGCATATATGACCTGAATAAAAATTGTGGGTTTATAAACCTTGGTACAAGTCATGATACTGCTGAATTTGCAACTGAAAGTATATATCGTTGGTGGATCCATATGGGTATGTCATTGTATCCAAATGCTACAAAATTATACATAACGTGTGATGGTGGTGGGAGTAATGGCTCAAGAACAAAGTTATGGAAAACAGAGTTACAACGGTTAGCAGATAAAACTAATCTTGAAATTTATGTTTCACACTTTCCGCCAGGCACTTCAAAATGGAATAAAATAGAACATAAAATGTTTTGCTTTATAAGTAAAAACTGGAGAGGAAATCCTCTAATTTCAATTGAAACGACAATAAATTTAATTACTTCGACTACAACCAAACAAGGATTAAAAATCGGTTGTTCTTTAGATGATAATATTTATCTAAAAGGCATTAAAGTGTCAGATGAACAACTTTCACAAGTCAATATTTCAAAGAATGAATTTCATGGTGATTGGAATTACTCCATTTCACCGTTGGATAGATAATAGAGTATGTTATTATTGGACAGTTCCTTATCTATGTGTTTCATTGCTAAACTTCTTTCATTAGAATGTATGGTATCCAGTTTTGCATCAATAACTACGCCATCAAACACTTCACATAGTATTGATGCTCTCGCTCGACAAAGGTCTTTATTTTTTACCTTAACACTAAATTCTTTTACAAGTTCTTTTGTGTTTTCTAGTTGTATTTGTGTTCCATCTATTGCAAATATTCGGTATCCGTTGTATCTCTTAAATATATCTTCTTCCATCGCTGTCTCAGAACTTATCTCATAAAGTTCTTTAAATGCTTCTTCTGAAATTTTCCTTCTCGCTTTTGAAAATGCTGCTTTTGACATTGGCAGTTCATTCTTTTCTATTAATTCATCAAAGTTATCCAATTCCAGTTGCAACGTTTTCTTCACGAAATTTAGTAGAAATAATACTATACTCACAAATCCCATCTTCCTTGTCCTTGTAAAATCTTTTTTGCTTTTTCTGTTTTTTATCAGAAAGTTTATGTCTTTTAATCTCTCATTTGTTTTTCTTACTACCTTACTTAATAACTTCTCTTCCATTTCTTTCAGCCTTTATAATTTTTCCTTTATAATAACTGATTTTTCTGCTTTTCGCTTCTTTATTGTTTTTTTGGGTTCTTAAGTTAATGACATTGATTGGGGGAAGGCAGTACATCATCTTCAGACGGTATGCGTGTAGTAACGTCGGTATCTTCTCTGCATGGCGAACTCAATCCTCATTATGGATTTGAGAACGAGGTTATTAATACAAATGCCAGGGATGCTGTTCATGTGATTGATGGTCTTCTGCAGCATGGAAACTGACCTAAATATTAAGGAACATTATACTGATACCGCCGGATATACGGAACAGACTTTTGGTTTATGCCATTTGTTAGGCTTCCGTTTTGCTCCATGGCTTAGAGGTGTAGCTGATTCAAAACTATACTCATTTTCCAAGCCTAACGATTATCCACACCTTAAAAGCATTTTGGACTATAAACTCAACTTACTACCGGCTAGAAGCCGGTAGTAAGTTGAGTTGCGTTTTAAAAGCGTAAGTTGCTAATATTTCTTACTTATAATTGGTTGAGAAAATCCAAACCAACCGCCCCAACCTGTTGCCTCGTCATTGGCAATAATTCGAACTTCTTTTCCGATGTATTCAGACAAGTCGAAATTTACGATACGCCATGCTTGATTATCTATTGGAGTATCAAAATTGTATGGTATATCTATGATATCATCTCCGTTTGTATCTATGCCTAAACTCAAACCAGGCGCAGGATTGTTCTCGTATAAAACAGCCATAGATAACTTGCATGAACCGTCAATTTTAATGCCAGTAGAAACTATTTTACCAGTATTCGCGTCACTTCCGCTCCAAGAGCCGAGGTAATATTCAAATACGTCCGGAAGTTTTATGTCTGTTTTATATGGATCAAAAATGTTGTTTATTTTAAATGTTTTGTCAACTGAAAATACTTCTATTGGTAATTTATCTAAACTTCGATGCATTTTATATGCTCTTAAAATATACCCATCTATGTTAATTGAGTATGTGTCCACCAATTGGTAATGTTGTTTTAGGTGAGATAGGTAAGTTTCTTCTACATCTTTTGGCGCCCAGTCCAGATAAACAAAATATATGTCATTCGGAAGCACAAGTGTATTGTATAGGGAATCCAGAGAATTGACATAATGAGTATTGGCATAAAATGAATTTTCAAGTCTGTGAGTTGCGGCAGATGTTTTATTATCTAGCTTGTATACAGGAAAATAAGAAGGTTCTTCTCCTAATCCAAGCGTAGATTCATTCCCATTAGCTAACAATAAATTATCATTTGGACTAAATTTAACTGTTTGAAAAAATTTATTAAACAATTTTGTTGGATAAGCATATTGAGCATTGGCTTCAATTAATGGGTAAACTTTTTTCCCAGAAAAATCCGAAACATACCACGAAATTGGTGCTTTCATTATACTTGAAGAAAATGCTTTAAATGTAATAAGATCCATTGAAAAAAAGGTTGAAATTACGAATATAATGCTTGTTAAAGAAAGTATTATCAGTTTTATTTTTCTATTTTTAAAAATCCCATTTAATGCAACAAAGAAAAATAATGTGTTAAAAAAAGCAATAGCAATTTTATACCTGACGTGTGCATAAGTATAGAAAGAAAAGTAAAATAAATAATATGTTAGCCCAGTGAAAATAATGGTAGCCAAAGCGCTATGATTTTTGATTAAAGTTACTCTTGCTTTATACAAATAGACATGCATAGTTGCGCCTATTTCATCTAATTGTTTAATAAAACTAATTCTTTTTCTAGTTAAGTACATGAATAAAGTTTTTAATAGATATAAAATTATAAACAGTGTCAATATCCAATTAAAATTAAAAACAAACATTTCTATAGCACTAGCAATAACATTATTCTTATCATAGATAAAGGTATTAAAAGTAGACTTTTCGTTAGATCCAACCAAATTTTGCCAGTCGTTTTGTCTCATTACCAATAGATAATAAACCATGAAACTTACTAATGGAAGAAGTAGATAGAAATTTGTGTATATCATTTTTTTTATTGCATGAATTTTTAAGTTTACAAAGTTTTTATAATTTTTCATAAGTATGAATAAGCTTTCTGAACATATAAGAACAATGCCCATTAATGCTCCAACCTCTTTTGTAAACATAAGAATAGTTGTACAAAATACAAATAAGGTCTTTCTAGCATATATCAAACAATAAAATGAAATACATATAAAAATTAAATAAGGATACTCTGAATTAAGAGTTAAAGACGAGCCAAAATATAACGGATTAAATGCAAACATAAGAGTTATTAAGTTTACTTCATGTCTAAATTTGTCATATTCAAAAAAGAAGCAAATAATCTTAAAAAAAGTATAAATAGAAATACAACTAACAAAAGTATTTTGAATGTTTACAAGTACATAATTGCCATTATCAAAAAATTGAGTAATAGCTGCCAATGCCATATATCCCATAGTGTTATGCTTAAAAATTGAGAAGTTATTCACAAACGATAAAAAATGAAAATCAAACTTATGTACTGCATCAGCAAGGGCTTTCGTGTACATAGCAGCATCATGAATTGGAACAGTATCTGCATAATGTAATTTTACCAAAAAATAAACTAACATAATTACAAAAACAGCACCCTTGTTATATATCGATTCAAGTATATTTAAATGAGTAACTTTAATGGCTTTATGTTTATTTTTAAATTTACCAAATTGAACCTTTACAATTGTATAAACAGATACAATAACCCCTAAATTTATTAGTAACACAAATATATATATCAAATTGGAGAAATCTTTAATCGAATAACTAGAAAATATGGCTGCATCAAAAAAAATAGCAATGACTGCAAAAATAATACTTATTTCATAAACGTTACTAAGATTTTCATAGCTACCTATATATAATTTCACTATGATAATAGCAAGTAGCAGCAGCATAGCTGTAAAAACCAAATCTTGAATCGGCCCATGATCAAAATCATAGTATGGATCAGATACGCCTAGCCACCATTTGCCGTCTGTAGTCAAATTTTCTGCTACAATCCTAAACTCAATATTTTTATCTACCGAAATACGCCAATTTTTCCACGTAGCTTCAGGTGGTTCTAGCGAATAATTCATCCGTGAATTTTCAGTATCTCCACGTCTCTCAATCCATAAACTTATACCTGGCTGTGAAAATGGATATCCACTAACTGCAATGTTAAAATCTGTGCCCGCCTTGTACCACGGAGAAACATAAATGCCTTGCTGTGGAAGCTGATTAATCAAAGAGGAGGTATGTTTTACAGACGATGGTAATCCACTATAATTAACTTTCTGGTCTTTAGTGGGATTACGCTCAAATCCTCTTATATTACTATCAATACGACTTGAAATTTTTACATTGGATGTTGTCACAAATTCAAGGCAAAAAATACTCAAAATGGCGATTATCATTAAAAACAAAAGCCACTCTAAACGTATTTTTTTTAATAAGTCTTGAATGAATTTTTTTGTAATACCTGACATAAAAATATGCCGGTTCATGTTGATTCTCTCCCTTAGTGGTTAGGATTTAAGTTGTAAACAGTCTATTTTAAAATAGCCATTATTTGCATATAATTCTCTGTATATTCCGAGGTAATCTCTCAGTATATAAGAATCTCCATCAGTTATACACCCACAATTAATAACCCAACCAAGCAATTCTTTCATTTGTTTAAATGCACTTCGTAAATCATTTCTCGTCGCATATACTTCTAATAATAGCTTTAAAGCAATTTCTTGCTCGCTTATGCGTTTATCTCCTTTTTGAATTAAACAAAAATATTCGATAGAATTGTCTTCTCCAAATGATTCAAATATGATGTTATATTTGAATTTAAGTAATTCCAGAATCAACCTTAGTTGCTGTGCAAAGCTCCGGGAGTTCCACACATGCACATGTTCTCTCCGATTTCGCACACTCATTATAAGCTCTGAAGAAATGGATATGTCTGGATGAACATGCTTTAAAAAATCAATATAATGCTCATCATCAACAAATGAAATATCATTATCGTAATCGGTTTTAAGGTGTTCAAATGTTGTTAAGTTTCTAGGTTTATCGAATGTAAAATCTTTGTCCGGCGCTGAAAGCACAAAACATCCATCGTCGTTGAGTGCGTCCCAAATATTCTTAACAAATTTTATAGGATTAGAAATATGTTCTATTACATGGTTTGCAATAATAAAATCAAATTTTGTTTTTGTTATCTCAATGAGAGAATCTTTTTCAACATCCCCAATGTAATCAGGTTCAGTGATTGTCGCGATGTCTTTTAGTTCTGGAAACTTCATCATTAAATTTGAGGCTGTATCAACATCAAAATAACTCATTGCACAATTTTGAGGCACATAGAATTTATTATGCAAAGCTCCTATTTCCACCCCTTTACCACTTAATAAAACAGATGCGATTCTCCGATGCCTGTCCATGCTATATCATTTCCCGTGTAGTGTATTTACAGTTTGATAACAAGAAACCGTATAAAACTTGTTGTTCTGCCGTATCAGTCAATTTTAATAATAACTTCAGCATTTTTAACACTTTGAGAACCCAAATTATATGCAATTATTTGAATTATATGTGTGCCCTTACACAGTTTTGATAAATCCAAGTCATACTCATAGCCTGAATAAAAATTTCCGTATGAAAGAAATGCATTTCTTACATCAGAGCGTAAAAATCCGTATCGTGCTTTCCCGTCAAAAACATTATCCACTAAGATATCAATTGTATCTATTCCGAAACCATCTAGGCACCATCCCCGAATCTTGACTTCATTTTCATGTACATGCTCTTCATTGGTAGGTGAGTCTACTGTCAATATGCAAGGAAAAACATTTCCATTTCCATCAAAAATCGTTTGTGCTGCCAAAGAATGCTCTACATAAAAAGGATTATGAATCAGATAATCTAGGCCTAAATGACGGCACTCATCACAGAAAGACTGATTGCGTTTCTGTTGGATGATTTTATTTGCCGACAAATCAAAAAGTTTTCCGACCAAGTAACCATCCATCCCTTTTTCTATACCACAGCAAGTTGAAACATTACAATGTTCATCTATGACCAATATATCATTTATTTGTGGACATGTATAATCGGATGGTCGTTTTTTACGAAATTCATCAATATAATATAGCAATAAATCTACAGAAGCTTTTCTTAATAATTCATAGTCCATTTCAGATTTTAGATATGAACGATACATATCTAATCCACAGATATGCGCATAAAATGGATTTAATATAAAATTGTGTTGACTGGCAAATTGGGCAATTTGAGAAACTTCTTTTTGGTTAAATTGATATACATGAAACGATATTTGTGTACTACCATTAAAACCACATTCTCTCAAATTAAAGGAAATAGCTTGCATGTTTTCTCTGATGATATCAAAACAAAATCCATGCATTTTGTCGTAGGATTGTTGGCTGAACCCAGGCATTGAAAACACAATGGAAACTAGATTTCGAAACTGCTCTTTTTTTTGAAATGAGCGCATGATTGAAGCATTTGTACTTAGAGCAAATAGTATGTCATAAGAGTTCAATAGATCAATGATATCTTCAAAATCAGGATGTAAAAAAGGCTCTCCCCAATTATACAAATGAAAAACTGTTTTATCGGAAATAAGATTATTACTACGTAAATAGAGAATCGCTCTTTCAACTTCTTCGAGTGAGATAAAGTGCTCGGAGGTTGAGACCTTTTCCATATTCGCACGTCCTGTTGGGCACCATCTGCATTTAGCATTACATCTTCCTGATATTTCGAAATAGACAAGGTCGAACACGTAAAATACCCTCTTTCTATTTATTGTCTGTAAAATGGGGTTAAAACCCTCGCCTTCAAGGCGAAACCTTTAGGTCAACCATCTATGAATGGATTAAATTCAGAACTTGAGAGAAAATACTCAAGAGGTGAATTTAATGGAAAACTATCGAAAATCGTCACATGCAACATATGATATAAAATTCCACATAGTATGGATAACTAAATATCGAAAGTTGGTAATGACGGGGAAAATTGCTGAACGAACAAGAGAACTAATACGTCAAGTCTGCAAGACAAATGAAGTAGAAATACTAGCGGGACATGTTGGGAAAGACCATGTACACCTATTGGTTTCTGTACCACCACATTTGTCAGTTAGTAAATTAGTGCAATATCTGAAAGGCTACAGTTCACGTAAATTACTGATGGAATACAAAGAATTACAAAAGCAATACTGGGGCAACCATCTATGGACAAGGGGATATTTTGCAGCCAGTAGCGGTAATGTTACGGACGAAATAATAATTGAATATATTAAGAACCAAGAGATTGAGGAAAACCAACGGTCGGATAATTTCTCGGTTGGTGATAAACTTTAGACGACTTCAGTCGCAACCCAACCTACCGGCTTCTAGCCGGTAGGTTGGGTTGCAATTATCTATTTGCCAATAAATATTTTTTGTTCTTGCTCATGTTTATTCGGTTTGCTTTGATTACAATTTTTGGTTGGCATTAACATAAGAACCGTTATTATTTTTTATAATATACAACTCGTTTTCGAGCATATTTATTCTTTCTTCGTATTCTGATATTTTATTTATCAATATTTTAGATATAAACTTTTTTTCAGTAAATGAAAATGGAGAAAATCCTACATCAACTATCATTCGAATGTTTAGCGATTCTATAATTTCATTAGAAACAATGTGAATTTGTGGGTCGTCCTGCAAAAATATAAAAAATTTTTCTAAACAATCAAAATAATTACTATTAACAATTTGATAATTATCTGATTCACCGTTAATTAGCAGTTCTTCAAGTAATACTATAGAAAAAAAATAGCTTGGATCAATTCGCAAATTAGTCACATATCTCGAAGCATCTAAGTTTAAATTAATTTCTACAATTTTCTGTTGTGGCATTGGGTATTTAATAGAGTCTTGCTCATTAAATCCTGTTCCGTAATCAATAAATAATTGAACATAATCCTCTTGTATGGGGGTACTAAAAGCATTAGAAGAACCCAATATTTTTTTAAATTCCGTAGAAATTTGATGTATAGTTTTAATCTTACTAATTAGCAACTCTAGTCCTATATCGCATGTTTGTAAATATTTTAACTCAAAAAAATCAATGCAAATTCGACGCATCTGCTCACTAAGATCAAAGAAAACATTGCCAATATCATTTATTGTATTACTATCATATTCAAACTCCCTACCCTTGAAATCTTTTAAAAATGGCATATAGTCTATGCCCGTCACCGATTTAAGCCATTTTGTATCGTTAATCAATTTTATCGAAAGCTCAGTTTTCTGTTCGTAAGTATAATCATATTTCGGCCCTTTCACATACAGCAATGGAGTAATGTTATACCCCATTCTTAATGGATTTGATATATATCCTAACGGAGAATCTAGCATAGATGGTACTCTTTCATTTAAGTATCTAAGTATTTCTACCACGATATGACACTGAGATTCATTGGCCATCTCCAATTTAAACTTGTCTACATCATTTTTTGAAAACCCTAATACTTTAAGAAAATGGGCAACCGGGTTACAAAATTGTTTGCTAAGGGCATCTTCAAAGCGATAAATTTCAATAATGTTTCTACCAAAAACCTTAATAAATTTTCCTATTCTGTCTCTAAAATGATTATATTGCAATTCAATACTTGGCGATCCACCAACAATCAATGTCTGTTCTGTGCTAATATAATATGACAATGGACTTCTTACATACAAAACAACTCTAAAATCAACTTTACCTAGTATATCAATGAAAAAGGTTTTCAATTTGTACAAAGACTCTTCTGACAATACACATATATCTTCTCCAGAAATTAATAATTTTTCACAAGTTGATTTCGCAGCTAAAGCTTTTAAAGATTCTGTACTCTCCAATTTTACTTTTTCTATTGTTTTATCACTGATTCCATGTACGCACTTAAAATACTCGTTTTGTTGGCTTTCGCCAAACATAGTGAATATTGTTACACTTTGGTTTGCACCCCACTCTGCCAAATACACATATCCCATTTCTGAAAGAATTTGAACATTTGATACATTGAAAAGAGTATTTTGAATACTGGTAGTCCCTGTTTTATGCATCCCTACATGTAATACAACTTGTTTAATCCTCATGATTCACCTTCTTTGAATAAAACTGATGCATCTTATCATAAACACATCATCTCCATTATCATCTTTATGGCATAATCATCATGTTCACTTTCTTTGATAACTAAATCCGCTTCAACTAGAAGATGAGCTTCGCATGGATTTATCACAGTCAAATATATCTTTTCCTCTTGCACAATTGTCTTTATAATACCCATATCATCATCTGTCAAATCCCTTGCCGTCACAATAACAATAACCCCTGCATCCAACAGCAAGTAAACAGCTTCAGCCATTCGCCGAAGTTGCTCACTTCGATTTGCCTGAGAATACTCAACCTTTATGTCAGCATCAATCCCATACAAAACATTACTTATACCTATGAAATAAACAATTCGACCTTCATCAAACAATTTTCTCTCCAAAACCTTAGCAATTTGTTTTTTTCTATCAGACTGGGGACCTGTAATCATAATCAGAGCAGCGTTTTGTTTGTACTGTGAGATCCTCTGTTCAGTTGTAATGTCGCTCTGTTCCCATTTCATATTGCGCCGAATTACTTGATTGCGTACTTCTTGCCTTTCATCTTGTAACTCCTCTACAATGATTCCACCGCCGGCGATTTCATAGGCATCTACAATAACAAATCGACTTGTTACATCTATTTCATGCGATAAATCAAACGCAATTACTCTATCCAAACGCAGGATACATTGTGCAACTTCATTACTTTCTACTTTATGATTATCTTTGGCTATGAGGTTAGCCGAATCCATTACACTTACAACTTCTTCTACTTGCATGCCAACTTTCATTGTACCTATTTTAAATTGATATTTTTGATTTGTTTGCAGAGGTTTTTTCCCAAGCCAAAATAGATTTACTTTGATACGAATGGCTACATGCGGCTTCGTTTCTGACAACTTTACTGCTAGCTCTCCGCGTGTAATATAAATCTGATTCGTCATCGTAAAACTACATGCCTCTTCTGCTGCAAACCTGTCAGGCTCGGCAGCATTGAATACCTCCAAAGATGCAACAGTTGTCTTTTTACCGGAAGGAAAAAAAATAATTTCATCCCGCTTTGCCAGATACCCTGTATCAATACCACCTGCTATAATTCTCCTGCTATCACCGTCATTAGTGAATTTGTAGACTCCTTGCACATACATTCGAAAAGGCTTATCTATAGGAGGGCTTGATGGTATGAAATTTTCCAATTGCTCTAAAATAGTATGTCCCCCATACCAAGGCATATTGTCACTGAGCTGATATGTAACATTTTCACCTAAGAATCCACTAGCAGGAATAAATGCTTGAGGTACTATATTTAACTTCAACAGATACTCCCCATATTCATGACAAATCGAATGATACGCTTCTTCACTGTAATTCACCAAATCCATTTTATTAATAATTACGGCCACTTGGCGAATACCTAAAAGGGACAGCAAATAGCCATGCCTTTTGGAATTTTCCTGTACTCCTTCCGCCGCATCAATAACTAATAGGGCAGCTTCTGCTCTTGCCGCGCCGGTTACCATATTTTTTAGAAATTCAATATGCCCGGGTGCATCGATAACAATATAATTCCGACTAGCAGTTTTGAAAAAACATCTGGCCGAATCAATTGTAATGCCTTGAGCTTGCTCATCTTTCAGTGCATCCAACAAGAAAGCATATTCAAAGGGTTTTGCATTACGACGGCAATTTTCACGGATTTGCTCTAATTTGCCCTGTGGCAATGAGCCCGTATCAGCCAATAGCCTACCAATAATTGTACTTTTACCATGGTCTACATGACCAACAATAACCAACTTTAAAAAACTTTTCACTATCTCTCACCACTATCAATTAATTTAGATACCTACCCATTACATATACCCATCCCGACGTAACGCTTCCAAACCTCCACCGTCTTCTTTATCCTGCTCTCTTCCAGAGCGCTCCGCTATGTTTGACAATTGACCTGTTTTCAATTCCAAAATAATCTCTTGTACATTTTGAGAATTAGAAGAAATGGGCTTTGTGCAAGGCCAACAGCCAAGTGAGCGATAGCGAGTTCCGTCACCTTGGTCATAGTATAATGATACCGTTGGGATATGTTCACGTTCAATATACTCCCATATATCCAACTCAGTCCAATCTAATAGGGGATGAATCCTCACATGAGTCCCCTGTTCAAAATCTGTTTTGTATTGGTTCCAAAACTCAGGAGGCTGTCCGGCAATATCCCAATCATTATTTTTATCTCTAGGCGAAAAATAACGCTCTTTAGAACGCGATCCTTCTTCATCTGAACGCACCCCTACGATAACACCGGTAAACGCCTCTTTATTTTTGTCTATTTCGTATTTCATTGTTTCGTGATTCATGCGATACCTAGGCCATTCACCCGAAAGTGTCTTTTGAAGTGCTTGTGTTTTTAATTGCCGACAACACTCTATTCGAGATAAGGTTCCATCGTAAAATGTGTTTTTTTGCTCCAATGCATTTGTATTCTGACCGTAAACCATATCAATCCGATATTCTCTGGCCAACTTATCTCTATATTCAATCATCTCCGGTATTTTATAGGCTGTGTCAATATGCATCAACGGGAATGGAATATGACCTAAAAATGCTTTTCGTGCCAACCATAATAAAACTGTGCTATCCTTTCCTATCGACCATAACATGCATAAATTTTTAAATGCCTCATAGGCTTCTCGTATTATGTAAATCCCTTTGCTTTCTAGTTGGCTTAAATGATCCATATATTCTCCTTACGTTTCGGTATATTACCTATATTTGTATATGCTCTATCACAAATGCCGCCACTGTATCAACGCATTGCTCTTGTGTATTCTCCTCGGTATTTACCGTCAGATGAGGGTGTAAAGGCTCTTCATAGGGAGATGATATGCCTGTGAATTTTGGTATCTCTTTTAGATACAGACCTTTTGGATCTCGCTTTCTACAGGTTTCTAAATCCGCCTTTACATAAATTTCAAAGTAATTATCTTCTCCGATAATGCTTTTAGCCATTTCACGCATGGAAGCAAGAGGAGCAAGGCACATACCAAAGGAACAATACCAGTATCTTTAATAATCACAGCTGCTTCTGCTATTCTTCTGATGTTTTCTTTTCGGTCTAGTTCTTCAAAACCCAAATCGCCGTTTAGTCCGATTCTCAAATCATCTCCATCCAGTCGATAGGCGAGATATCTTTGTTCAAACAGCTTGCGTTCAACTTCTATCTCAAGAGTTGTTTTCCCTGCGCCTGAAAGTCCAGTGAAGAAAAATACTTTGGGTGATTGATTTAAACGATTGCAACGGTTCTGATATGTGATTTTACCCACGGTTGGGTGGATATTGATATTTGGCATGAAATCTCAACCTTCCATTAGATGAAAGAAAAATCCTCTCTACACAGTGTAAAATTAGGATTGTAATAGGGATCGCCGTTTGCTAATTCTGTTCCCCAACGCTCTTGAAAACGCGATATTTCACCGGCAAAGCGTGTTTGCTTTTCAGGTGTATCTTCAAATCCCCTGCTTTTGGATTCATAGTGATATAATTCAGCGAAAGGTGTAAATACAATTAAATATCCCTTCTCGCGAATGCGCATACACAAGTCTACATCATTAAATGCAACTGCAAAGTTTTCATCAAATCCACTAATAGATCTAAAAACTTCTTTACGTAGCATCATACAAGCCCCTGTTACAGCGCTTAAGTTTTGTACAATTTTTAACCGCATCATATATCCTGAGTCATTTCCAGGAAAATACTTATGAGAATGACCAGCTATGCCACCGATTCCGAGTATAACACCTGCATGTTGTATGCTGTTATCTGGATAATAAAGTTTTGCACCTACCGCACCTACATCTGAGCGTTGCGCAAACATTAGCATTTCTTCCAGCCACCCCGGTGTAATTACCTCCATATCATTATTCAAGAAGAGTATATACTCTCCTCCGGCATACTTCACACCAAAGTTGTTAATCGAGGAAAAGTTAAATGAACCATTCCATACGACTACTCGAACATGTGTATTATGTTTAAGCTGCTCATAATATTCAAATGTTTGAGGCTCAACACTATTGTTTTCAATAATGACGATTTCATAATTTTGATATGTTGTAAGTGAAAGAATAGACTCTATGCATTTCTGCAAAGTTTCTTTTAAATCTTTGTTGGGAATCAAAATTGAAATTTTAGGATTACCCTGTATCTTATAGCGAAATTTATATGTAGAGGGAATTTCTGCATCTTCGACAGCACCTTCTAACCCTACACGCTCCAAGTGGCTTGTGAGTGCTGCTTTTGCTGCTGCAATAGTATATGGCTTAGCAGAAATCTCTGCTGCTACAGACTGCTGATGAGCTCTCCAGTAGTACAAAGTCTTAGGTATATGCACTATTGATTTTGCCTTCTCTGTAAGGCGCAAAATCATATCGTAATCCTGGCTACCATCATATTGGCTATCAAACATTCCCGCCTGCATCAGCAATTCACGGCTAAATACGCTCAGATGGCAAATATAATTATAAGAACGCAATGTATCTGGCGCAAAATCTTGTTTAAAATGAGGGCAATACGCATCAGACGGACGTTTTTTGAATGTATTCTCATCTGTGTAGATAAAATCCGCATTTTCTTCGCATATGGCTTTCATTATTTCAAAAAAGGCTGTTGGATGCAGAAGGTCATCATGGTCTAATAAAGCAAAATAATTTCCAGTAGCCATTTCGACGCAACAATTGGTATTTTTCGAAATTCCTTCGTTATGTAAAAGTTTTTTATACCGGATACGATTATCTTTTTGGGCATACGATTCACACATCTTCTTTACATGCGGATGGCTATCATCGCTGCCGTCCGCTAGGCAGAGCTCCCAGTTACCATAAGTTTGTTCTGTCACCGACTGAATCATTTCTTTTAAGAATACTTCAGGAGTATTGTACAGAGGAACAAGTACACTAAATTTTACATCTTGAAAAAACTTCATATTTGTTAACGTTTCTCTTTCATGATCACTAATGGCGAAAGAAAACTTCATTTTTTTAATTTTTTTTCTGCTTTTAATATATAATTTTGTTTTGTTCCAAGTGGACCTTACTCCATTTCGACGCAAATACACAAGCCCTTTATATAGTACACGGGTTACCGAATTTGATTTTAAGATAGCTTTAATTCCATCCAAAACTAACCTCAACGGTTTAGTCATTTTCCATAATGTAGCTTCACACAGAGCATTAAACTGAGATAAATAGCTATCTCTTTCAACTCGATAATCGTCTCGCTGTTGTATTGCGTAATGATAATGTGTCTTGTAATGTGCAAGGTCTGCTTGAATCTCAGCAAGAGATTTTTCATGCTCTGCTTTCATATCAACAAGAGATTTTTCATGCTCTGCTTTCATATCAGCAAGAGATTTTTTGTGTTTTAATTGCATATCAACTAGCAATTTCTCATCTTCTGAGCGCAGCTCTGAAATAGATGCCTCATGCTCTAATTGAAGTTTCTCAATCGCAGCTTGATTTCGTACATGCAACCTTTCTATCTCTGTCTGACGTTGATTTTGCAACGTTTCCAATGCTAATCGATGCTCCATTTCCTGCGATTGGATTTCGATAACTAGCTTTTGGATATCCTGCTCTAACTGTAATTTTGTATTTTTACTTTCTTCCGTTAAATTTTTAATAAGGCTCAAATATTCTGTATTTGAACTTGAAATCTGGTTGGAGTATTTAAGTTGGCGTTGTAATTGTGACAAAAGCCCAATCAAGATTATTTCATCAAATGGATATATCTGTGCTTCTAATTTTATCCATGTATTACTTTCGTGAGGGAACAAAAGAAACTGCGGATCCTTTGTCAAAAAGATGTGATACTCGCCAAATTGATACCCATTTACGTTTTGGCATTCCAATATCCCAGATGCAGACACAGCCTCAAGATTTTTCACAATACAAGCTTGTCCATCAATCGGGTCAAATCTCACAATCTTAGACGTATGAGGCAAAATGATTTCTTCATCAAAATGATTCCCCATTGTAAGTATCTGAATTGAGGAATCGATGCTAAAACCTATATCTGTTTCAAAATAAACAAATGATGTGAAATGAAATCCCTGAGGCTCTTGATTAAGAATTTCAGCTTTCTGTTTTATAATACGTCTATCCCTCTCGTAGTTTTCCACTACGCGTGAAAAATCTTGAGACCGTTCAAAACATATAGATGCTTTAGAAATATAATTCGGAATATAATTCACTTGATTATAAAAACCATGCTTTGCAAAATGTTTAACCCAATATTCAGGCTGCTGAACATTGAAATGTGTCTTTTCCATTATGTCATCAGGTGTAGATGAAATTAAAATTCTATCCGCATAAGTACATAGCTTTTTTATAGCTTCAAGACCATCTTCTTCGTATAAATGCTCAATTACCTCAATGCTGGTTACCAAATCATAAAATTGTGGAAAATCTTCCGGTAACGGATGCAAAAGAGAGCTTACAGCACAGAACGGCTTAATATCTTCCCGAACTTGGTCAATTGCATATCTTGAAATATCTATTCCATATGCATTAACTCCCCTGTCTCGTAATGCGGCTACAAGGTACCCCCAAGCACATCCTGCATCTAACACCGTTTTCGGATTAAAATCTTGAACAATTTTGTCGGCAATTCCTCCAAAAAATTTCTCCCAATGACTCTTTTCACTGTAATCAAGACCACAGTAACTTTGATAGTACTCTTTGCTATATAAGTTCAGCAATTTATCAACTCTCCCTATATACTCCACATACTTCATCTGCCTTGCCAATAAGGCGCATTTTTCCTTTTTCCAACCAAAGCGCGTATCCGCATAACCTTTCAATTTGGTCAATGGAATGAGAAACAATTAATACTGTAGTTCCTCCAGACAGCATATCATTGATTCGAGCCTCACATTTTTGTTGAAAGTGAAAATCGCCTACAGCCAGAATTTCATCTATAATTAGAATATCCGGCTTTGTCATAGTTGCAATAGCGAACCCGACTCTGGCTACCATACCGGAAGAATAATTTTTCATAGGTACATCGAGAAATTCTTTCATTTCAGAAAATTCCACTATTTCGTCAAATTTATCGTTTAAATATTTTTTAGAAAAGCCCAGAACAGAGCCATTTAAAAAAATATTTTCCCTAGCTGTAAGCTCCATGTCGAAGCCCGCGCCTAACTCAATCAGAGGAGCAATAGTGCCATTTATCATTACTGTTCCCGTTGTTGGCCTAATTATTCCAGAAATTATTTTAAGCAAGGTACTTTTTCCACAGCCATTTAAACCGACAATGCCAAAAATCTCACCATTTTTAACTTGAAAGCTAACATCCTGCAACGCTATAAAATCCTCATATTGCAATTGCCGCTTAATTTTTTTTATGAATTATTCCTTTATAGATTCAACTTTTTCCTTGTACAGATGAAAATGCATGCTTACATTTTTAACCTCTATGGCCACGGACAATTTTATCCCGCCTTTTCATTTATTAAATATATAAAATAAATTTATCTTGATTTTTCTTTAAGACAAGTAATCCTATCGCAAGGAATCCTAGCGAAAACAATATGCAAATTGCATTTTCTTGCCAACCTGGAATGGTTCCATATAGCACTAACTGCCTAAAATAATCCACATAGTAATACAATGGATTAAGTTTAACAAATATAATAACCTGATTTGGTAAGATGTCTAGGGGGTAGATTACTGGAGTCAAGTACATCCACGCTGTGACCCATACACCATACAAATGGCTTATGTCTCGAAAAAATACATTAAAACTTGCTAAAATCATTCCAAAGCCCATACAAAAAACAAGGACATAAAATAGTGGCACCCAAAATAATAGCAACGTCCAATGAAATTTAGCTCCGAGTACAAATAACATGGCTAGTACTGCCACAAAAGAAAACATACAGTTAAGCAAAGCAAAGAGACATTTTTCAAATGGAAAAATATATTTTGGGATATATACTTTGCGAATCAATGGGCCGGCACTCACAATAGATGCCATAGCACCTGTAGTAGCTTCAGCATTTAAACTGAAAATCAAAGAACCTGTCAAATAATACAGAGGAAAATTTTCAACCTGTACGCGAAATAAACTCTGAAAAACAGCCGTAATAACCATCATCATCAGCAGCGGATTTAATATACTCCATACAATACCAAGTATAGAACGGCGATACTTAGTAGTAAAATCCTTTTTAACTAAATTAGAAAGCAAATAGCTATATTTTTTAAAATTCAACAAATATATTCGAATAGCTTTCCATCTACTAGGAGGAAAATACACGGGCAACCACAAAACACATGCCACAGACATACCTGTTAAAGCAGTCAATAAATCAAAACGAAATGATGATACATACACAACTGCACTTTCTAATTGCATCACATAACCGGGCTCATTTGTTAAATCGATACGTAGCATCTCAATTTTCCTATCAAGTGAAAACTGCAGTACTCCATTCTCTAATGAATGTTCAACATAAAATGAATTTTTTTCTGAAAAATCTTCCATTGGCTGTGTTGTAAAAAACACCTGTACATTTGACTGTCCGTCAAATCTACCTTTAAGCTTCACGGTCTCAACATAAGAGCCAACATCAAGAAAAATAATTTGCGGGTCATCCAACGAAATACGAGTATTTCCATCTATTTTCCAATTTATAAAACGTGTATCTGAATTTTTGATCCCTCTTCCTGCATGTTCACCGTTAACGAAATAATTCCAATTATATAAAAAAAGCCCCGCTGCTAGTCCTAAAAGCACTAGCACTATAGACAACAATGAGCGTATAATATTATTTTTCAATGTATACAGTCCTTTATAAATAACCTTTTTTGGCCAATATTATGCTAAAAATTAATTTTCAGTATAACAATTCTCACATATAATTGCAAATTTATTATTTATTTTTTACTCTCGCGATGTAACTATTCAAGCCTAGCAAAAAATGGGGTTAAAAAGAAAAGCTAATTTTAAGCCTTGGAAAATATTTTTATTATTCTTCCTTAGAGTTGAACAATAGCTTTTGATTGAAGCAAAGGCAGAACATCCAGTTTCACTTCTAAAACATCCGGATATTTTTGTTTTTGCTTTTATCATTCTTAAGTCCCTTTCTGCTTGATTGTTATCAAAAGGTACACGGAAGTCTGCTATAAAACGTAAATGCTCTTGCTTGTACTCTTTTAAGCGTCGCATTAACTTCATATCCTCTCCGTTGTAATCTTTTTTCTCGGATTGTAAAAACTCTTGTCTTGCCAACTCAAGAATTTCATCATACTGCGAAATATAAGCAGAAAGTTCTGAGGCAGAAAGTTTCTCTATATTCTCCGCTTTGCACGCTTTGATAGCATCATTGGCATTTACAAAAAATGCTATCATCATAGTTGCCCACGTTCTTTTCTTGTTTTCTGCGGCAGATTTTAAATAGCGGAGGATATGTGCGTTACATTCTGCATGCTCACACGGAAATTTGTAAAGTCCTTTTAAATGGTCGTGCACAAGCACTCCACTATAACTGGTAAGAACACCTATGCTCTTGTCTGCTTCATTACCTCGCTTTTTATCGGCAAAATATAGAGTGTTCTTCTTGTCGCTTAATACATGCAACCAGTTCATTTTTCCATTTATACGCACTCCTGTTTCATCTTTATGTAATACCGATTTAGTTGAAAGATTTTCTTTTATGTTTTCTATCACTGGTTTTATGTTTTCATGAAGCTCTTGATTCCATTTCACTATTGTTCCTTCGGATATGCTCAAGTCTACATTTGTTATCTCTGTAAGCATTGTTTTTATACGGTTAACAGATACCATTCCTTCATTTGATAACATAGCTGTTAATGCTTTTAGATTCTCTCCGTATGTGAGTATATCCATAATTGGTGATTTGTTGATCACTTTTTTTCTACAGCAAGAACAAACCCCTGTAAATATTCGGTGCTCTGTTATTATCAGCTCGATTTTTATATCTATATGTTGTTTGGCTTTGTAATCTTTTTCATATCTTACTAAACTACCGCACTCACATCTTTCTTCTTTATGTTCAACTATTTCTGTTGGATTTTTATAGAGCATGGGTATTTTTCCTTTATGTCCGTATTGACCACCAGGTTTCTTTTCACTCTTTATTCGTGAATTATGTATTTCCTTCTTGAAACCATCTGTTGATGGTGGTTTTGATGAATTATTACTGTTTTTATTCAATATATCTTTTAGTTTTTGATTTTCTTCTTTTAGACATATATTTTCTTCTTTTAGTATTTTAATTTCTTTCTTTAAAGTATCTATTTCTTGTGCGTGACTACTTTTGAGCATAACTATTTCAGACGAAAGTTTTTCCACTTTCGCCATTGTTTCTTGCAATTGTTTAAACAGATTTTTTTCGTAGTTTGATCCCAATTCAATCACCAACTTGTTTTACTTTTTTCCCTTCTCAAATATTACTACATTATTCCCTTATTTGCACGTTTTTTATTATCTCCATTTCTTTGGGCTTGAATAGTTACATAAGTCGATGTGAAAACTTGAAAAGTCCTTGACAAAACAACCCGAATGATTAGTTTCGTGTTGAGTTTTTTTAATGTGGTGATATAATTGGAATTGGATAGGTATGATGGTTGGCGGAATTTGAAATGAAATAGCGAATTTATATTTTTGGGGGTTACATTTATGAAGTTCATTGGCACGAAAATGCTGGATATTTATG
>JAVBJX010000053.1:0-14634 GCA_031546705.1 Caryophanales bacterium | reverse complement strand
GCCCTGAAACCACATCACCAAGTTCACCAATTGCTTGATTAATGGATGCCATTTGTTTCACAACCGTTTGAATGGCTGCATTCCCGCTAACTGATTTCGTAGATGCTTCGTTCGATGTTTGCGAAGCAAGTTCTGATGCATCGGAAATTTGTTCGACACTGTGTGCCATATGATTAAGCGTTAGAATTGCTTCTTTTACTGATTCTACTCGCTCACTAGACCCTGTTGAAACTTCATGTGCAGATTCGGCAACGTGTTCTGTCGCTTCTGTTGTTTGACTTGCACTAGCACTAAGTTCCCCTGAAAAAGTCGCCACTTGCGATGATGTTTCCGAAATACTCGTAATTAAATCACGGAATTTATGAAGCATATTATTATAAGCAGTTGCCAATCTACCAAGCTCATCTTTTGATTCATATAAAACATTCTTCGTTAAATCGCCTTTTTCTGCTGCTTCTACTACAACCATCATCTCATTTAGTGGTTTTGTAATAAGACGGGTAATATACATGCCTAAACCAATCGCCATAAGAATGGAAATAGCGGCCGTTATAAGCATTGTCCAAAGAGAACTTTTTCCGGTTGCCGCACTAGAATCATACGTTTCTTTTGCTTTAGCACTATTTAAATCAGTTACTCCTGCACTCTCTTTACTTAATTGATCACGAGTTTCAAATATTTTATCACGATACATAAGAAGCTCTGGTATTGTTAATACCTTTGTTTCTCCATCTACTATGATTTGATCGAGTACTTGTTTGTATGTTGTGTAATCTTTTTTCAATGTTGCAATCGCTTTTTCTTCCTCATCACTTAATTGCATATCACTTAAATTGTCTATTGCTTTTTGGCTTTTAGTAAGAGAATTTTTTACGCTATCTCTAATCGCTGGTGTTTTCGTTAGATCTGTTTCAATCATCAATGCCAGCAACTCTCCTTCTGCTCGACGATTCTCTGCTCGGAAGTCAGCAATATTCGAGAGTGACAATAACCGTACAGAATATAAATCATCGACATTCTTATTTACTTTGAGTAAAGAATAACTCCCTGCCCCTACCCCAACTAATAATAATATAATCATAATGGTAATTAGTGTAGCTTGCTTGCTTCCAACTTTTAAATTTTTCATTTGTTACTCTGCTCCTCTATTGTTTTTTTTATTCAGGTTATACATTTTCAATTCATTTGGATTATAAATTCTTACAACAAATTGTACCATATAGGTAGGGGGTGTGCCTAGTGGAAAAAAGGATTAAATTTTTCCCAACTACGTTTTTTTCAAAAGCTTTTTATTAGTATTTTCATTTAGCTCTATTACATACAAAAAGAGGTTGGGTAAACTTGGATAAAAACATCCCAATTGACCCGACCGATTGGATAGAACTTTAGCAGAGTTTATGTTTCCACAGTTAGTTAGTTCATCCACCTACACACTAAAACCCTTCAAAAAACGTAGATTCATCTTTAATACTTAAACAAAAAAACGCCCTTGCCTAGGCAAGAACGCTCACTCATTTATTCTCTCAGGCAACGTTTGCAATGATTCAATCATCACATCCAATTTCCCTTCTATTCGGTACAACAAATACAAACTAACAATAATTGGAAAACCAACTTCAGAAATCATTGATATATACGTATCCATCTTTCTCTCCTCCTTTTAAAAAGATGGAGCAGAAACTCTCCGCTCCATCTTTTTTTCTGCTGCAATTAACTAAAATGTTCCTTCGCATTTGTACGATGTCACCCAATCGAACGACAATAGACTTTAGGCTAATGCCACGTCTGTTACATCTCGTTCCACAATCCTTGCCCCTTTTTTGGAGGCAATTGCTGCTCCTTTGAAGTCAAATACATTGTTCGTAATAATCGCATCCATTGCCACACCAATCTGCGTGCCAGTAAGTGTTTCAAGCGGATTTTCAATACTCACCTTCACCGTTTTGGCCTCGGTTGTTAAAAAAAGCATTTCTAATGTTTTCATTCTCCCTCACCCTTTCTTAGTTTAATAATTGCGTATCCATCCGTTCAACAGAAACAAGCGGATACACTTGCAAAGCTCCAATTGCTGTTCCGACACTCACTAATTGCTGTACAGTTGCTGTGCTTTTCACATTACTATACGTTTTCCCCTTCAAAATCGCATCTTCATTGGCATCTACACCCGTTTGAAACACAAGATGTAAAATACAACTTTTTGTAATTGCTGGCATTATTAACACCTCCTTCACTATATACAACCGTTTTTTAAGTGAAAAAGTTAGGGTAGGAAAAAAATAATTTTTTGAGGGTGAATCAATTGAGGTAAAAAACATCTCAATTGACTCACCCTCTTTGTATTTGCTAAACATTCCTATTTTCAAAAAAAAACCGTATGTTACAGGTTGTTGACAATGCGGACATTATTTTGCCATACTGATTCATCTCGATTTTTTAAAATAACTCATCCACGCTTTTCCGCCCGTTGTTCAAAGCTCGGAACAATAGACTTCGCCAACACAGGACACTTACTAAGCTCTAACATATCCTCATACTTATCAGAACGGTAAAGAAGTTCATTACAATAAGCAATGGTCCACTTCGGAAACTGTTGCTCTATTAATTGGATTTTGTCACCTGTTTGAACCCTTCCTTCTTGTAACACCCGTAAATAAAAACCAGTAAATCCTTTCTGTTGAACAGTTACAACTATATCTTTCATACCAAAACGCCGAGCAAGTTTAAAACAAGGCATTCTTGGTTGGGATACTTGCATAATTGTTTCTCCAATTCGGAACGTATCACCGACACAAACGTCACTCTCCGTACCGCCAACAAAGGCAAAATTTTCTCCAAACCCACCGTTTTCAAATACCGTTTCTGGATACACATTTCTGTAAAAATCATAATGCTCTATAAAGAAAGCAAGCACCGCTTTATCCACACCACCATGATGTTTTAAATCGGCTTGCTCATCACCTTCTATCTTTGTTTTTACTACATTTGCTTGTTTGACAACTGATTTGACAATCGCACTTGTCCATGGATTTTCAGGATCGAATGTTTGAACTTTTCCAATATGGATGGATGATAGGTGCATAATAGGGATTCTCCTTTTTGATTTGGTTTATTGAGTAAACCATTCATTTCACTAAAAAATTTTAAATAAATTCTGCCCCATCCTATTGATTCACTATGCAGTAACCCTCTGTATTCTCTCCAATTCTTGAACTTCTGGAGATAACGACAATTCTTTCGTATCAATAATAGATGTAACTATGTGTTTTAAAACCTCGATTGGAACACTATTTCCAAACTGTTTCCATGCTTGTCCATCACTCACTGGGATGTCAAAATCATCTTTAAATCCCTGAATTCTTGCACATTCACGGGGAGATAGCTTTCTAATTCTATCATTAATAAGATAACAACCCGTTTTACTACCTACTCCGCCTCCATAGGCAGATAGTGTAATCGCATGACCAAGATCACTATAAATTCTTTCCCCTTGTCCACCTTTATTTATCGTACCAACTCTTATTGGTTTCAACTTAGTATCTCTAAATAATGAATCAGTTGGGATTTTCGATGTATCTAGTACTATATCATCTCTGTTTATGACATATTTTTCCGTTTCTTCATCCGAAAGAAGCATATCTCTTAAACATACTTGTTCATAGGTTGGCTTAGGAAAATGAAACTCTTTTACACGGAAATCTTTTCTGATAGCAACCATGTAGATCCTCTCTCTATTTTGAGGTAATCCAAACAAACCTGCATTTAAGACTTCATGCCAAACATCATAACCGATGTCATTTAGTACGTCTTTCACCATTCCTAACGTGTTACCATTATCATGTTTTTCAAAGTTCCTTACGTTCTCCAAAATCAATAACTTTGGTTGATGGTATTTTGCAATTCGTGCTACATCAAAAAAAAGTGTGCCTCTTGCATCTTCAAATCCTCTTTGCTTGCCAGAAATACTAAAAGCTTGGCAAGGAAAGCCCGCGCAAATAATATCATGCTTTGGAATTTCCTCCGCTTCAATTTGAGTAATATCCCCATTCGGTATTAGTCCATAATTTTTATAATAAGTCTGTTGTGCATATTTGTCCCATTCCGATGAAAAAACACATGTAGCCCCGAAAGTCCCTAGTGCCTGATGAAATCCGCCAATCCCCGCAAATAAATCTATAAATGTGAGTCCTTGTAGTGAATTCTTATATTCTTCAAAGCTTTTCATTTCCTAACTCCTCTATTCTATAGCAGTTTCACTTATTGTGAGGAAAGTTCAATGGCTAATTTTTAATTATACTGTTTCAAAAACTCCTAGCTTGCCTCTAGCAAGCTAGGAGTTTTTTTATTGTCTAATTAAAAATTTTCTCCTAACCTTTTTCCTCATAATTTCGCAAACTGCTATAAGTTATCAAAGAATAATCTATACAAGTATATTATATCACAGAAACATATGTTTCCCTATGCAAAAATCTACTATAAATTATTTTTATATGAACCCTCCAATCTCACCAAAAAAAATTATAACCCTACTTCATTATATTACTTATCTCTCAGAATTTTTTTCTCCTTCCACACCACTCTTGGCAATCAGGCATATCAAACTTCTAAGTTCTAAATACCTGTATTGTCACATAAAGCCATTCCTACTCCAGAAACAATTTTGCTTTCTCTTCCCTGCATCTTTTTTGAGCTTTATCATATACTCCTTCATCAAGAGTTAGCAAAGCTTAGAAAGGAATGTGAATGCGGTGAAGTGGATAAAAAATATTTTTGTTTCCTATGCAACTGTTTTTATTGCCATAACATTACTACCCGTTTTTCTAATTACATCTGATATTAATGACTTTAACGCTTTGGTGGAATACTTAATAAGTGTAAAAAAATAAACAGTGGGGGCAGATGAATGCCCCTGCTGTTTATTTTAACACCCGAAAAAATCTATCCTCATATCCCGAAACTTCTGCCCCTTCAAACACACCGCTTTTGGCAATGGTTCTAGTCAAACTTCCAGGTTTCTTAATTCCTCGCATGGTCATGCACATATGCTCCGCTTCCACAACACAAATGACACCAAGTGCATCTATATTTCGATCAATTGCCGCTACAATTTCTGTTGTAATTCTTTCCTGCACTTGTGGACGGCGAGCAAATACATCAACCAATCTAGCAAATTTACTAAGCCCAACAATTCGCTCCTTTGGAATATAACCAATATGTACTTTGCCAAAGAAAGGAACAAGATGATGCTCACACATACTATAGAAAGGAATATCTTGAACAATAATTAAATCCGTTTTTCCTTCCGCTGGAAAAGTTTTTGCTAGTACCTCATCTGGATTCTCATTCAACCCGCCAAAAATCTCTCCGTACATTTTTGCTACTCTTTTGGGTGTATCCAAAAGCCCTTCTCTATCTGGGTCTTCCCCAAGTAAACGAAGCATTTCATAGACATGTTGTTGTAAATCCAAATTCATTTTAGCCCCTCCATACAAATCTTTTTTTTATCCTACCACACTCACAAGCAACCTACCACTTACCTGTTTGTAAAAATGCCAGTTTCGACAATTTCGCTCTCTTTTCCACACATAATTTACTATACACCTAAACAAAATACAGAAAAACAACTTGATTTTTTTACTGAATTCCTTATTCAGTCATTCGTTTTTTATCCACGTATTCCTTATTCTACATTTACCTAGGAATAACCTGTATGCATACAAGAATTGAGAAAGTCATGGAGGATTTTGAAACAACCGCAAAAAAATTTTTACCACTCATTAAAAAATACGCTTGGCAGTACGCATACGCTGAAGACATCGATGACTTAGTTCAAATTGGTCTGATTACGTTGTGGCAATTGTACGAAACATATGGCGATCAAGAATGTTTTCCAAAGTATGTGAAGAAAAGAGTACAATGGCGAATGCTTAATTATGTAAATCAAAACAAATCCGACAATTGTTCTTTCACAAACGCAATGGCAGAAGTATTGCCAGCTATCCACGAAAAAAAGTGGAGCAGACAAACGTGGGAAATGTTAGCCAAACACTTAACTGAAAAACAACGAGCATGGTTTATTGGTTATTATGTAGAAGGAAAATCCTTAAAAATTATTGCCGAGGAGATGAACACAACTGTAAGTGCTGTAAAACAATGGAGAATTACTGCACTACAAAACTTAAAAAACTCACACCATTTCTCTAAGTGAACATACACTGGTCATGTAGAAAAATATAGAAAGGATTTGAATATAATGTATCCTAATGCTAATCCAATGGCTATGATGCCAACTGGAAATATGTCACCAATGCCAAATGCCATGATGCCTAGCGAAAATATGCCACCAATGATTTCACCAACCATGATGCCTGCACCTATGCCTACTATGCATCAACCAATGTATCACCATCAACCAATGTGGGGATGTCCGCCGCCACCTTGTCCACCGCCTTGTCCGCCACCAATAATTTGTTGCCGTCCACGTCCATTTGGATTTCGGTAATTTTCTGAGATAGAACGACATCTTTTTGAAAGATTTTTAGTTTAGGATTGACTCACCAACATAGTAAAAATTTTCTCCTTTCCTTTCTCCGCACAATCTCGCAAACTGTTATAAAACTCAGAATGTACTGCCAGATTTCGACAAAGTAATGTCTTAAAAAGCAGATTTCCTGTATCTCTGATACAAAAATCTGCTTTTCTACTTTCCGAACATTTTTTTACGTGTTACAATAACGACACACACATGAGGAGGGAAACGAAAATGACGATTCGCAATGCGGGACGAGCATTAATTATTCATGAAGGGAAACTTTTAGTTGCAGTTTATGAAGACCAAGATGGACTTTGTTATGGATTTCCCGGTGGCAAACAAGAATTTAAGGAATCACTCCCAGCAACGGTGAAAAGAGAATGTTTAGAGGAACTTGGAGCAGAAGTACATGTTGGAGATATTGCTTTTATTTTTGAATATATTAAATCTAATCATGAAAGTCATTGCGAAAGACATCGTGTACAAACCATTTTCGATTGCCAATTATTAAATCCAGAACAACATTTAAAAAGTAACGATCCTGACCCAGAACAAGTTGGAATTGATTGGATTGACTTAGAAGATTTGGAAAATACTCGCTTCTATCCAACAACACTTAGAGGTGTGATTAAACAATATGCCAATGCCGAACGTGTTCCTGTCTACATTCGGAATATTGAAAGCTAATGACTACAAAACGAGAACAACTTCAGAAACTTTTTCCAGAAACCTTTGTGAATGATACATTCCAGTTGGACAAACTTCTTAGCCTCATTAATGAACCAAAGACTGATATATTTACATGGAAAGGTCGTTATGATGCGGTACAGTCCGCCAAACACCCTCCTACCTCTCACTTAACCGTATGTATAGAAGAAAGTGTTCACCCAGATTCCACAAAAAATAGGTACATAGAGGGTGACAACTTAGAAGTGTTAAAGTTGTTACAAACAGACTACACAAATCAAGTAAAAATGATTTACATCGACCCTCCATACAATACTGGGGGTGATTTTTTGTATACAGATACATTTAAAAACAGTCACACCAACTGGTTAAATATGATGTACCCACGCCTATTACTTGCAAAAAATCTGCTGCGTGAAGATGGTGTAATTGTCATTAATATTGACGAACACGAAATGGTCAATCTAATGAAAATCATGCAAGAAATTTTTTCAGAAGACAATGAACTTGGTGTCATCATTTGGGACAAACGAAATCCAAAAGGTGATGCAAAAGGAATTGCTTATCAACATGAATACATTATTTTTTTTGCAAAAAACAAGAAATATCTCCTAAGCACAACAACCATCAAAAGACGCAAAAAAAATGCGACAAAAATACTCGATAAAGCAACTTATTTATATAGTAGAAACACATTAGAAAATGCTAACAAACTTTTTGCTAAGTGGCTACAAACACAAAACTTTAGCGGCGGTGAGAAAGCTTACGCTAAAATGGATGAGCATGGTGATGTCTATCAAGCCGTATCGATGAGTTGGCCCAATAAAAAACAAGCACCAGCGGACTACTTTATTCCACTTATTCATCCAGAAACAAACAAGCCTTGCCCTGTTCCAACAAGAGGATGGCGAAATCCACCTGCTAGAATGAAACAATTATTGGATGATGGGCTTATTTTATTTGGCAAAGATGAACAAACCCAACCACGTAGAAAATATTTTCTAAAAGATAATATGGCAGAAAATCTCCCATCTCTTCTCTACTATGCTGGCAGTGATGACAAGCTCTTAAAAGAGTTAGATATTCCATTTGAAACGCCAAAAGTAGTCGATATTTGCATGGAACATATTGCTACTTTTACTAAAAGTGATACAGAAGATATTGTGTTGGACTTCTTCTCAGGATCAGCAACAACGGCTCATGCTGTGATGAAGTTAAACAAAGAAGATGGTGGTAATCGGCGGTTTATGATGGTGGAGATTCCTGTTATTAATGAGAAGTCTAAGGCATATAAGGCTGGGTATAAAAATATTTGTGAGATTGGGAAAGAAAGATTACGGCGAGTTGGGATGGAGCTTAGTAAAGAGAATGAAATGTTGGATGTTGGTTTTTTAGTGTTGAAGGTTTGTGAGGAAGATTGACTTGAAAGGTGAATTTTTATTTCTACCTTTTAGGTCTTTTTTTATAAATTCATTACTGTATTAAAATTTATATAGAATTATATACAATAAAAAGCGAATGAATTAGAAGAATTTCTCCATTTACTCGCTTTCTATGATACCTATTTCTTTACAACCGAAACTTTTGCATCTCTAAAAGCAATATCTCTAGCCCACCAAGCATTTTCTCCAAAAGTTGGTATAGCTGTTACTTTCACTTTTTTGCCCACATAAGTTTTGAAATCCTTTTCGGAGTTATACACTTGAATTTCTTTAACATTTTTAAAGTCCCCATAATCATCTGTTTTAACATTAACGGGTTTATCTAGCTTGAGAATATATCCTGTTAATTTTTGTCCATTAGGATGATAATAAATAATCTTATCTAGTTTCCCTGTAACAGTTACAGTCTTCGGACCAACAGTTTTCAGTGCAGCAGATGTTTCTGTTGCCATCCACACAAAAGAAACGGAAAAAATAAGTACAGCTATAAGCAATAGTTTTTTCATTTAGAACGATCCCCCCTCATAACAATTTTCATGAAAATTTATCTTATTTCTATCTTCTCATATATTGTTAATTTTTGTCAAAAGCTCAAAAATGTTATTTAATGCCCAATCCACCCTTTTAATCCAGGGAAATTACACAATAATTATTTCTTTTAAGCTTATTTCTAATGAATCCGCTGTTCAAATAGCTAAATACTCTGCTATAATAATAGAACAATTACTACTAGGGTCGTAGGTTCATCGCTCTTTCCTTTCAATAGGAAGGAGGTGTAACCTATGAAAGAGTTCATTTATACATTGCTTGGAGATTCCGCTAACACTTTTTCAACCATTATTGTAAGTGCAGTTGCCTACTCGACAATTGCGACGTTTCATACATATATGAAACAAATGACAAGAAAGTTGAAAAGCGTAGCAAATCATTCACGCAAAAAAAAGAACAACCCTAGTCCGTCCAAAGGCAAGGGTCGTTCACGCAAATAAATAATTTTGATGAACCAACCACCCTATGGGAGTAGTTGGATTGACTTAGTACTCTCCAGTGCTAAGTCTTTTTGATTTTATAACCTTATTAGGTTATGTGAACACATTATAAAATATTTATCCTATTTAATCAAGATTTTGAATGCGTCTGAAAAAGAATTCTTTTTTTAAGATTTTTAACAAAATACATGGTTCATCAAAACATGAATTTTATCCTGTTTTGGCAACCATGTATTTTGTTTTTTAAATCGGGAGTACCTACTCCCGATTTAAAAAAATCACCACTTTAAATAAATCCCCATCAATCTGAATCTGAAACTCCCCTTCTTGTAGTTCAATCAAATTCTTAGCAATCGCTAACCCAAGCCCACTTCCTTCACTATTTCTTGACTCATCCCCACGGGTAAATCTCTTCGTCAATTCCTCTGGATCAATATTTAATTCGTAATTGGAAATATTTTTAATCATTATTTTCGCTTTATTTTCCAATTCAACAACATCTATATACACCCTTGAATGTGGCAAGGCATATTTAAAAATATTCGCCAGCAAGTTTTCCATCACTCTCCATAACAATTTGCCATCTGCACGCACATAGATTTTTTCTACCGAAAGTTTAAAATCTAGCCCAGACTCTTTAATTTTTTCATCTAACTCGCCTATCCCTTGATTAATTAATGCTTGCAAGTCTACTTGTTCAAAATCGACCGCTATATTACCCGAACTTGCTTTTGCCGCTTCAAATAAATCATCGGTTAATGTTTTTAGGCGTTGTGCTTTTTGTTCAATAACCTCTACATATTCCTCTTTAAATTCTAATTTCAACAAGTCAATATAGGTGATAATGGACGTAAGTGGCGTGCGGATGTCGTGTGAAACATTAGTAATTAATTCTGTTTTTAGCCGCTCACTTTTTAGCCTATTTTCCACTTCTACGTTTAAACCATCCGCTATACCATTGATATTTTCAGCAATTTCACTAAAATTATCTATGCCTGTGATTTCTATTTTGTGGTCTAGTTCTCCGTTTCTTATCTTTTCTACACCTTGAAGCAGGAGATTTATTTTCTTATCTCTTTGTAACATCATATATAACCGAATGATGCTGTATCCACCAATAATAAGGATAGAAATCGCAACAGCTTCGGGTTCTTGAATCATGATAAGGATGGATGTAATAAAAAAAATCAACACTTCGCCAATAAAGATAAGCCAATTTCTTGATGTCAAACTAACTATGTGAGCATATGCCTTATAAACTAATGTATGCTGCCAAGCTGTTTTATTTTTTATGTGCTTTGACACACTCATAAACCATAAAAGAACAGCGATAATAAAAAATATCCAACCTTCTTCTCCTCCATTAAAAAGCCTCATAGCAACATAAAAGGTAATTATTGCCATAATCAATCCAACATCCAGTGGAATTTTATCTATCTGTGAAAAATGAATCTTTCCATCCTCTCTACGCCCAGCAGTCCAAATGAGATAGGCTATACATAATAAAAATCCGCCACCAAAGAGAAGTGCTTGAAGCCATATGACTCGATTATTGTGCCATTCATCTATTCTTACATTTAAAAATTCATCAGTTAAACCGAATAGTAAAGTTATATCATTTTCAATGAAACGATAATCCCTACCTACCGAGTTAGGTTTACTTCCTCCTATCTCTGCACTTTCCTTCTTATTAATGATATAAAATGGGTACTTCTTATACCATGCTTCTGCACTATTTACATATTTTTTTACCTGTTCTGCATCGTTACTGATTTGTGAATCATAAAAAACCTCATTATCTGTAATGATATTTCCTTCATATGAAGCTATATATCTTATTCCAACTATATTATTTATTTCCTCCGAAAGTTGGTGAAATTCCTCTAATTGTCGCTCAATAATTGTGTAAGAAATATCTTTAGACAGTTCCTTATCTTCCTTGAATTTTTTTCTTACTTGTTCAAAATTCATGTCAGGATGTTGATTGATATACTCATATACCTTTGCTTCTATTTCTACGTTAATCATTTCTTCTGAAACAGCCTTGCCCTCATCAATATTCTCTTGGCTTTTAAGTTTAGCTAACTGGTGGATTTTGCTGACTAAATCAGTCACCTCATATTTAAACATCGTGCTTTCCATATAATTTGTATGTTTTAATGCTTTCAGCCCGTAGTTATTGTTTGTCTGTTGAAACTTCCAAACTCCACCTGTAAATAAACCAACTGCCACAACAAAAACAATCACTGTAACAAACCGATTATGTGTCCATTTTCTCCACTTTGTAACCAATTCCCCACACCACCTTCAAGTATTTTGGTTCTTTCGGGTTAATTTCAATTTTTTCCCGAATTCTCCGAATATGTACCGCAACCGTATTTTCCGAATTAAAATAAGGCTCATTCCACACACTTTCATAAATTTGCTCAATCGAAAATACTTTTCCTGCATACTCCATTAAGAGTTTCAAAATTTTATATTCTACTGGTGTCACTTTCACTTGCTCGCCATCTACCGTTACTTCTTTCGTTTCATCATCCAACATCAGCCCACCTGTTTGAAACACATTGCTTTTTGTTTCCATGCTTCCAAGCATGGTATACCTACGCAATTGTGATTTGACTCTAGCAAGTAATTCAAGCGGATTAAATGGTTTAGTTATATAGTCATCTGCTCCCATATTTAACCCAAGAATTTTATCCGTATCCTCCGACTTTGCTGACAAGATAATAATCGGAATGTTCTTTGTTTCTCTGATTCTATTCATTGCTGTGATGCCATCCATTTTTGGCATCATTATATCTAATACAATTAAATGAATCTCTGTTTCTTTCATTATCTGTAACGCTTCTAAACCATTGTAGGATTTAAAAATTGTATGCCCTTCGTTTTTCAAGTAAATTTCAATGGCATTCACAATCTCCACTTCATCATCACAAACTAAAATGTTCATTGCCCTCACCCTTTCTTTCTGAAAGTATATCACGCCCTTTCTAAGTTTTAGTATAGGGCATAATTATGACAAACAAGTTTGGATATTTATTACGAATTTCTTAAGAAAAAAATAAAGGTGAATCATCGAGACGAAAATATCCCGATTGATTCACCTTCTAAAAATTTTTATATGAAAAAAAGAGCGGAATGAATGATACGATCAGTAATGATAGACTAGGTGAAACTGCGTACATTGCATTAGTTAAGGCATCACCTGTTGTTCTCTTTGATTTATTATAGGCAGCTATTGAAAAACCAAAACTAACACAAGCACTAATAAAAGTTATTACGGAACAAATTAGATATAGCATTGTTTTTTCCCCTTTATTATATTGTCAAGGTCAAGCAATTTTGGAACATAATTACCTAAAAATGTCAGTTACAGTTCATCTGTATCAGCTACCCAAACAATATCATGATTTACCCTTAGTTCTCCATCTATACTTTCTATAAAACTATCATAGACATTTACAGTATCACTATAATCATGATTAATATAAATTTTCCCAGATTTCCCGATTGCCGTTACTCCAGGATAATAATAACCCATCAGCCCTACACAAATACACGCTTCTCCTGCAAATTTAATAATCTCCTTATATTCTTTGGATTTATATAGTTTAGAAGCAAGCGGTGCATTGATATGAAAATTATAGTCATATAGACATTTTTCACCTGTACTTTTAAATGAGACATATACAACATTTTCTAACATAGAAAATTCTCTTAAAAACTTTCTAGCCTCTGGAAAGAAGGAAATAAAATTCACTAAACAAAAATGCTCGAATTCTGCTATATCCACATCTCGTCCACTATACCATTCAGATAGTTCTAAAATTTTCTCCAGTTGTTCCACCCTTGTTAAGTTCTCTACATAGTATTTCATGTTTGTCCCCCTCTATGTACATTAAATTTCTCTATTACTTAACATCTCATTTATAAAGCAAATTTACTTTAAAAAATAAAGTATCATCTATTCTGTATCTTCACTAAAATCTATTTCATCTGCCCTTTTCAGCTCACTAAACCAACGTAAAACTTGATTGTGATGATGAATAATTTGCTCTGCTGATAACTCCATTGTATGAAATGTACTATGAGCATCTATCACCAAAGTTACTTGATATTCCATACTGAAAGCTCTACGGCATGTTGTATCTACACAAGCTTCACTTTGAATTCCAGTTATGTACACATGATTAACTTCCCTTTTATTCAGTTCCTCATCTAAGTTTGTGTGAAAGAATGAATCTAGTGTCTTTTTTTGAATGATTACGTCTTGTTCCAACGGTTTTATATCAGGATGAATTTCCCATCCTTTAGAACTGAATTCTAACGTCTTCCCCTTTGGTGCATTATGTTGAATATAAAAAATCGGAATATGTTTATGACGAGCCTGAGCAATTAACAATTGTAGTTTAGTAAGCAATTCATCTCCATTGAAAACAGGATTTGTTTCTAAAAACATACCATTTTGTACATCAATAATTAATAGAGCCGATTTTTTCATGAGAAACCCCTTCCTTCTATCTAATACTACTTTTCAGCTTGAATTTGATGTTCCTCCACATAATTTCGATAGTTTTTTCCATTGTAATAATGAATGGTATCCTCGTCAATTTCTGGATAAATTTGAACAGAATTCAATTTAGATACGGGTATTCTTTTAATTCTATACGCTTAAAATACCTTCTAAATCTTTCGCTCCACCTTCATATCGCTTATTTTTTTCTACTTTATCAAGAATTTCTTCAAATTGAGGTAACACCAACAACTCATTTTAACATAAAAAAGTCGATTTCCTGTATATGAAGAAATCGACTTTTTCGCTCGTCTTACATTTTTGGCTATGTTATAGCAGTTTTACTTATTGTACGGAAAGTTCAATGGCTAATTTTTAATTGTACTGTTTCAAAAACTCTTAGCTTGCCTCTAGCAAGCGGCATCGTTTTTTCATTGTCTAATTAAAAATTTTCTCCTTTCCTTTTTCCGC
>JAVBJX010000028.1:0-30993 GCA_031546705.1 Caryophanales bacterium | reverse complement strand
CGAATAAAGCCGTTGATTCAATGAAGTTTGCAACAAATGAAGTTTCTGATGGAATTAAGATGGTTCATACAACAGGAACATCATTTGAACAAATCCAACAAGCAGTTCAATTAGTAGCTACACAAATTAAAGAAGTTTCTTTTATTGTTCATGAAGTGGAAAGTAGTTCAAATGCAACAATGGAAACAATTATTCAAGCAAATGCCATTTCTCACCAAACATCAGAAGGTACACACAATGTATCAGCAGCAACACAAGAGCAATTAGCGATGATGGAAGAAATCTCGGCATTTTCTGTTAAATTATCAAGTATGGCAGAGAACTTAAAAATAAAAGCAAATGCATTTAAAGTATAAAAAAGTCTGGGGCAGTTGGGGTGTTTTTTACCCCAACTGCCCCAGACTCATGGACTGAATAATTACTAAAATTCTGTAAATTTCTATACCCTTTGCTAGATTATCTAAATATGGTAGAGAAAATAAAGTAAATAAAAATCTCTCTGTAACAAGAGAGGTTTTTTTATTGTACTGGACTTGACAGAAACAGTAAAATATTTTTTAATAAAGATATGAATGGCTATTCATTCATGTTTTGAAAGGAAGAGAATTCATTGAGAAAGAACAAGCCGAAATTTAAACAAATTATTGATGCTGCTGTTGTTGTTATTGCCGAGAATGGATACCATCAGGCACAAGTTTCAAAGATTGCTAAACAAGCGGGTGTTGCGGACGGAACTATTTATCTTTATTTCAAAAACAAGGAAGACATTCTTGTTTCTGTTTTTCAAGAAAAAATGGGTGAACATATTGAAAGTGTTCATCAAGCACTTGTGTGTGTGGAAAGTCCGATTGAGAAACTTTTTGTATTTGTAGAGAAGCATTTTCATTTATTTGAAAACAATAAAAAGCTGGCTTCTGTTACGCAACTTGAGTTACGTCAGTCTAATAAAGAATTGCGTGTACAGATTAATGTGATACTAAGGAGCTATCTAACAATCATTGAGAATATTGTTGAAGAAGCAATTGAAAAGGGAGAGTTCCGCACAGATATAGATGTTCGTTTAATTAAGCAAATGATTTTTGGAACGATAGATGAAATGGTAACAACATGGGTGATGAAGGAACAGAAATATAATCTGCTTGCGATTACTAGTCAAGTGCATCAATTATTAATAAGAGGTTTGTTGCAATAAAAAAATACTTTCTTTTCTGGAAGAATTTTGTTATTTGGAGTATATTATTAATAGATATGCGTTGTGAAAATTTTGTTGAAAGGGGATACAAAGTGGAATTTCTGAAAGTTACAAAAGAAAACCAATTAGCCTTTATTACGATTAATCGTCCTCCCGCTAATGCTTTATCATCTACCATTTTTAAAGAGCTTACAGAGGCTTTAGATGAGCTTGAGAGTGAGACTAGTGTTCGAGTAATTATTTTGCATGGTGAGGGAAGATTCTTCTCAGCAGGTGCAGATATTAAAGAATTTACAGGAATTGAATCAAGTAATGCAACACAGCTTGCCAAGAATGGTCAAATCGTGATGGAGAGAATGGAACGATTTAACAAGCCAATTATTGCAGCTATTCATGGTGCGGCTCTTGGCGGTGGATGTGAACTAGCAATGTGCTGTCATATTCGAGTTGTCTCTGAAAATGCGAAACTAGGATTACCTGAGTTACAGCTTGGAATTATTCCAGGATTTGCTGGAACACAGCGTTTGCCACGCATTGTTGGTGTAGCAAAGGCGGCGGAAATGTTATGGACATCTGAACCGATTAGTGGAGTAGATGCGGCTAAATTTGGTCTGGCGAATCATGCCGTTCCAGAAGCGGAGCTAATGGATTTTACCATTAATCTTGCCAAAAAAATTGCCAAAAAAAGTCCATTATCTATTCAAGCAACAATTCGCTTGTTAAATGCTCCAAAAGAAAAACCATTTCAAGCGTGTGTCGAACAAGAAGCAGAAGAATTTGGACGTATTTTGGTTTCTGAAGATGGCAAAGAAGGAGTTCAAGCATTTATTGAAAAGCGTCAACCTCATTTTACAGGAAAATAAATTTTAGGAGGATATATGCATGAATATTTATGTATTATTAAAACGCACATTTGATACAGAGGAAAAAATCTCGATTCAAAATGGTCAAGTAGTGGAAGATGGAGCAGAATTCATTATTAATCCATATGACGAGTATGCGATTGAAGAAGCGATTCAAGTTCGTGATGCAAATAGCGGAGAAGTAACGGTTATTACTGTTGGTACGGAAGATAGTGATAAGGAACTTCGTACAGCACTAGCAATGGGCTGTGATAAAGCGGTTCGTATTAATATTGAAGATGACGTAGAGAACGGTGACCAATTTACAGTGGCAAAAGTAATTGCTGAGTATTTGAAAGACAAAGATGCTAGTTTAATTCTTGCTGGAAATGTTGCAGTTGATGGTGGCTCTGGTCAAGTGGGTCCTCGTGTGGCGGAGTTATTAAATATTGCTTACGTAACTGTAGCAACAAAAATTGAAATTAATGGTGATAATGTAGTTGTTCATCGTGATGTAGAAGGCGACGAAGAAGTTATTGAAACAAAATTACCTGTTTTAGTAACAGCACAACAAGGCTTAAATGAGCCACGTTATCCATCGCTCCCTGGGATCATGAAAGCGAAAAAGAAACCGCTTGAAGAAGTAGAGCTTGATGATCTTGATTTAGAAGAAGACGATGTAGCACCAAAAACAAAAACGATTGAAATTTTCTTACCACCACAAAAAGCGGCTGGAAAAGTATTACAAGGCGAAGTTCCTGCCCAAGTAGCAGAGCTAGTTTCTTTATTACGCACAGAAGCGAAAGTTCTTTAATTTAAAGAGGAGGATATACATATGACACGGAAAGTAATTACATTAGCAGAAGCAAGAGATGGTTCATTACGTAACGTTTCTTTTGAAGCGATTGCTGCAGCAAAAACAATTGCTGAAGGTGGCGAAGTTGTCGCTGTTTTAGCAGGAGATAGTGTACAAAGCTATGCAAATCAACTCATTCAATTCGGAGCAGATAAAGTTGTTGTTATAGAGCATCCACATTTGAAATATTATACGCCAGACGGTTTTGCCCAAGCACTTCTAGCAGTTGTTGATAGCGAACAACCAGAAGCTATCATACTTGGACACACTGCTCTAGGAAAAGACTTAGGTCCAAAACTAGCAACTAAATTAAATGCTGGTTTAATTTCTGATGCAATCAAAGTAATCGTTGCTGGTGATGTTGTTTTTACTCGTCCAATTTACTCTGGAAAAGCATTTGAAAAAGTGGCTGTTACAGAAGGTATTGTTCTTGCGAGTATTCGTCCAAACAATATCCCTCCATTAGAAAAAGAAGAAGGACGCACAGGCGAAGTAACTACACTCTCTGTAGATGTAAAAGATTTACGCACAGTTGTCAAAGAAGTTATTCGTAAAACAGCAGAAGGCGTTGATTTATCAGAAGCAAAAGTAATTGTTGCTGGTGGTCGTGGTGTGAAAAGTGAAGAAGGCTTTGCTACACTCAAACAATTAGCAAATCTTTTAGGTGGAGCAGTTGGAGCATCACGTGGAGCTTGTGATGCCGAATATTGTGAATACTCTTTACAAATTGGTCAAACAGGTAAAGTAGTTACGCCAGACCTTTATTTTGCTTGCGGTATTTCAGGAGCAATTCAGCATTTAGCTGGAATGTCTAACTCTAAAGTAATTGTTGCGATTAATAAAGATCCAGAAGCTAATATTTTTAAAGTAGCTGACTATGGAATTGTTGGAGATTTATTTGAAGTGGTTCCAATGCTTATTGCAGAACTAAAGAAATAAGCCTGAGACTACATCTTTTTGAGAAGTTTTATTGAAATCAATGGTTCACCAAAATATTAATTTTATTGTGTTTTGGCAACCAATTCTACACAGGATTTTGGGGAAATCGGGATGTTTTTTACCCCTGTTGCCCCAAAATTACTGAGCAGAGAATTGGTATTTGTAAGAAGAACATGATATATTCTTTGATATGTCATTATAAAGGGGTGTATTATTGCATGGCAGTTGCTAATGTAACGAATCAAAATTTCGATGCAGAAACAAAAGAAGGATTAGTATTAGTAGATTTTTGGGCTTCATGGTGCGGACCTTGTCGCATGATTGCTCCGGTTCTTGAGGAGATTTCTGAAGAATTAGCAGGAAAAGCAAAAGTAGTAAAAATAGATGTAGAGGAAAATTCCGCTACTGCCGAGAAATACGAAGTAATGAGCATTCCTGCACTATTCGTATTTAAAAACGGAGAAGTTGTAGACAAAATGGTTGGTTTTCAACCGAAAGATGCAATCGTTGGTATTTTAAACAGTCATCTATAAAAAAAGATGGGGCAAAGGGGGAAAATATCCCGATTGCCCCATCTTTTTTTGTGCAACATATAAAAAAATAAGCGGTACTAAATGACTATATATGATAAAATAGATTGAATATCTATGATTTTTTTAGACAGAAAAGGGGAATTTTGATGAATATTGAGTATTTGGAGAAATCGGCAGAGACGGGAAATGCAGATACACAATACAATGTTGGGCATATGTATTACAAAGGAATAGGTGTATCGAAAAATTATCAGAAGGCAATGGAGTGGTTTGCGAAATCTGCTGAACAAGGGCATGCTCAAGCACAATATAATATGGGTGAATTGTATTACTTAGGTCAGGGAATCAAACAAGACTACAATATAGCGGTTTTATGGCTAAAAATGGCAGCAGAACAAGGTTATCTTGAAGCACAATTTATTCTTTCAGAAATGTATTCAAAAGGTGATGGAGTCAAGAAAGATGAAAAAGAGGCAAGTAAATGGCTTGAAAAAGCAGCAGAAGGCGGAAGTGCAGAAACCCAGTTCAATCTTGGGCGTAGGTATTACAGAGGTTTAGGAATCCAGCGTGACTATGACAAAGCAATCGAATATTTCACCAAAGCTGCGGAACATGGAAGTATTGAAGCTCAATATAGTATTGGGGAAATGTATTGTTTAGGACAAGGTGTAAAGAAAGATGGGAAGTTAGCTTCTTTGTGGTTAAAGATGGCAGCAGAACAAGGTCATCTTGAAGCCCAATTTAGTTTAGGCATGATGTATTCTAATGGTGATGGTGTGAAAAAAGACGAAAAAGAATCGAAGGTGTGGTTTGATATGGCAAAAGGAGTATCTAAGTGATTTGATGCACGAACAGTTGAAAGAGAAGTTAACAATATTACCAGATGATCCTGGTTGTTATTTAATGAAAGATCGACATGGTGTAATTATTTACGTTGGAAAAGCAAAAATCTTAAAAAATCGGGTGCGTTCCTACTTCACAGGCACCCACGATGAAAAAACATTTCGGCTAATGAATGAAATGGTTGACTTTGAGTACATTGTCACTTCATCGAATTTAGAGGCGTTAATTTTAGAATTGCATTTAATTAAAAAACATGAACCAAAATATAATATTCGCTTAAAAGATGATAAGACGTATCCATTTTTAAAAGTGACAAATGAAGCTCATCCACGTCTATTAATTGCTAGGCAAATTAAGAAAGATAAAGCAAAATATTTTGGTCCATATCCAAGTGGTTATGCAGCAATGGAAATGAAGAAATTATTAGACCGTATATATCCGCTAAGAAAGTGCGATTCTATACCTTCGAGAGCTTGTCTATATTATCATATGCACCAATGTCTAGGACCTTGTATTCAAGCGGTTACGGAAGAACAGAATAAAAAAACTGTCGAACAAGTCATTCGTTTTCTAAATGGTGGGCATAAAGAAATTCGTAAAGAATTACAGGGGAAAATGTTTGAGGCATCAGACAAATTAGAGTTTGAACGTGCGACAGAATATCGTGACCAAATTGCTCATATGGACACGATTATGGAAAAGCAAAAAATGACGTTAAATAATTTTGCTGATTGTGATATTTTTGGATTTGCTGTAGACAAAGGATGGATGTGTGTGCAAGTATTTTTTGTAAGGCTTGGAAGAGTCATTGAGAGAGATGTATCTATGTTTCCGCTGTACGAAAATCCAGACGAGCATTTGTTGACTTTTTTGGGACAATTTTATGGGCAATCAACGCATTTGAAACCGAAAGAAATCATTGTTCCTGAAAATATGGATGTCAATCTGGCGAGCCAATTATTGGAAGTACAAGTATTTCAACCAAAACGTGGGAAGAAAAAAGAGTTAGTGGAGTTAGCGAACCGAAATGCTAGTGTGGCACTGGTTGAAAAATTTCACTTAATTGAACGAGATGAACGGAGAACAGTGAAGGCAATTGAGGAATTAGGTAACGTGTTGCAAATTCCAATACCTAGAAGAATTGAAGCATTTGATAACTCAAATATTCAAGGGGTTGACCCTGTTTCGGCAATGATTGTGTTTATTGATGGCAAGCCCCACAAAAAGGAATATCGAAAATATAAAATTAAAACAGTGATTGGTCCAGATGATTATGAGTCAATGCGTGAAGTAGTGCGTCGTCGCTATACACGTGTCTTAAAAGAGTCTTTGCCTCCACCTGACTTAATTATTGTGGATGGCGGAAAAGGGCATATGACTGCTGTATTGGATGTATTAGAAAACGAACTTGGTTTAGATATTCCGTTAGCAGGTTTGCAAAAAGATGATAAGCATCGTACATCGGAATTACTCATCGGAACTCCACCTGTTGCAGCTGTATTTGAGCGAAATAGTCAAGCATTTTATTTACTCCAAAGAATTCAAGATGAAGTACATCGGTTTGCGATTACATTTCACCGTCAAGTACATAGTAAATCGACTTTTCAATCCGTTTTAGATGATATTCCGGGAATTGGTGAAAAGCGGAAGAAAGATTTGTTGAAATATTTTGGATCACTTAAAAAAATGAAAGAAGCAACACTTGAACAATTACTTTCAGCAAATATTCCCAAACCCGTAGCAGAAAAATTATTTGAAAAGTTGCAAGGGGAATGACATACAGACGAACTCAAAAGAAAAATATTCCAATGAGTGGTGCAGTATGTTATTTTTTGTCTAATTTTGTCAGATTTTCTACAATTGTGTCCTTGACGCTCTCGATTTGGAAATGTACAATTAAAAGTGTGAGAAGGTCTATAAAAAATTTTTAAGGGGGGACGTACATGGAAAAGAATAAAGAGTTTTTTAATCGCCGACTTCACTCGTTACTTGGGGTACTTCCAGTCGGATTATTTTTAGTACAACACTTGACTGTTAATCATTATGTGACAACAAGTGGAGAAGCATTTAATACAGCGGCAAATGTTATGGCGAATTTACCATACCGCTATGCTTTAGAGATTTTTGTTATTTTTTTACCACTTTTATTCCATGCAATTTATGGTCTTTACATTGCCTTCTCAGGAACAAACAATACTTCTAAATACGGATATTTCCGTAACTGGATGTTTGTACTACAACGTGTAACTGGTGTTCTTACACTTATTTTCGTTGTATGGCATGTGTGGCAAACTCGTATTGCTGCAATGATGGGAACACATGTAGATTACGAGATGATGTCTGACGTACTTAGTAGTACTGGCATGATGGTATTCTATCTTGTTGGCGTTATTGCTACTGTATTTCACTTTGCAAATGGATTATGGTCATTTTGTATTACTTGGGGAATCACAGTTACTCCTCGCTCACAATTAATTTCTACTTATGTAACAATGGCAATTTTCCTTGCTCTAACAGTTGTGAGTGTTCAAACGATTTTGGCATTTGCTTATTAATGATAGAAGAACATGAAAGGGGCGTACAAATGAGTACAGGAAAAATCATTGTTGTCGGTGGCGGTTTAGCTGGATTAATGTCAACAATTAAAATTGCAGAAGCAGGCGTGCCTGTTGAATTATTTTCGTTAGTACCTGTAAAACGTTCCCATTCGGTTTGCGCACAAGGTGGTATTAATGGTGCGGTTAATACGAAAGGTGAAGGAGATTCACCGTGGGAACATTTTGATGATACAGTATATGGTGGCGATTTTTTAGCACAACAACCACCAGTTAAAAGAATGTGTGATGCCGCTCCTGGTATTATTCACTTACTTGACCGTATGGGTGTTATGTTCAATCGTACGCCAGAAGGGCTGCTTGATTTCCGCCGTTTTGGTGGAACACAATATCATCGTACAGCATTTGCTGGAGCAACAACGGGGCAACAACTTCTTTATGCTTTAGATGAGCAAGTTCGCCGCTTTGAAGCAGATGGACTTGTAACAAAGTATGAAGGTTGGGAATTTCTAGGAGCAGTTCTTGATGACGAACAAACGTGTCGAGGAATTGTTGCTCAAGATTTGAAGTCAATGGAGATTAAATCATTTGTTGGTGAAGCAGTTATTATGGCAACAGGTGGGCCGGGGATTATCTTCGGTAAATCAACGAATTCTGTTATTAATACAGCATCTGCGGCAACAATTGTTTACAAACAAGGTGCTTATTATGGAAATGCCGAATTTATCCAAATTCACCCAACAGCTATTCCGGGAGATGACAAGAATCGCCTCATGAGTGAATCTGCTCGTGGAGAAGGTGGACGTATTTGGACTTACAAAGACGGTAAACCTTGGTATTTCTTAGAAGAAAAATATCCAGCATATGGAAATCTTGTTCCTCGTGATATTGCAACACGGGATATTTTTGACGTGTGTGTGAATCAAAAACTAGGTGTAAATGGCGAGAATGTAGTATTCCTTGACTTATCTCATAAAGATCCACATGAACTCGATATCAAACTCGGTGGAATCATTGAAATTTATGAGAAATTCACAGGTGATGATCCGAAAAAAGTTCCAATGAAAATTTTCCCAGGTGTTCACTACTCAATGGGTGGATTATGGGTTGACTTTGACCAAATGACTAATATTAAAGGTTTGTTTGCTGCTGGAGAAGCAGATTATTCTATCCATGGAGCAAATCGTCTTGGAGCAAATTCACTCCTTTCAGCGATTCATGGTGGAATGGTTGCAGGACCAAATGCAGTGAAGTATATGAAAGGTCTTGATGTGGGTGCTGATGCTATTCCTTCTTCCATATTTGAACGTCATGTGAAAATGGAAGAAGAAAAATGGCAAAAAGTTATGTCTATGGACAAAGGAACAGAAAATGCTTACGTTCTCCATAAAGAATTAGGAGAATGGATGACTGATAATGTTACAGTTGTTCGTCACAATGATAGATTACTCAAAACAGATGAGAAGATTCAAGAGCTTATTGCACGCTATGACAATATTAATATTAATGATACAGCAAAACAAAGTAATCAAGCAGCAACTTTTACACGTCAATTCAAAAATATGCTTGACCTTGCTCGTGTTATTACAATTGGTGCATATAACCGTAACGAAAGCCGTGGAGCACATTACAAACCAGACTTTCCAGAACGTGATGATGAGAACTTCTTAAAAACAACAATGGCTAAATACACTAAAGAAAAACCTGAACTTCATTATGCAGATGTGGATATTTCCTTAATTCCTCCACGGAAGCGTGACTATTCTAAACAGAAGTAGGAGGAAACAAGAATGGGTGAAAAGACTATTCGTTTAATCGTTACTCGACAAGATACACCTGACTCCTCTCCTTATGAAGAAGAGTTTGAGGTGCCATACCGTCCAAGTATGAACGTAATTTCAGCATTAATGGAAATTCGTCGTAATCCAGTAAATGCAAAAGGACAAGTAACAACATCAATTATATGGGATATGAACTGTTTAGAAGAAGTATGTGGAGCTTGTTCCATGGTTATTAATGGAAAACCACGCCAATCTTGTACAGCACTGATTGACAACTTAGAACAACCGATTCGTCTTGCTCCAATGCGGACATTCCCAATTGTGCGTGATTTGCAAATTGACCGTAGTCGGATGTTTGATTCATTGAAAAAAGTAAAAGCATGGGTTCCAATTGATGGAACATATGATTTAGGGCCTGGCCCACGTATGCCAGAAGCAAAACGCCAATGGGCATATGAATTATCAAAATGTATGACTTGCGGATGTTGTTTAGAAGCATGTCCAAATGTCAACAGTAAATCTAACTTTATTGGACCTGCTCCAATGTCACAAGTACGCCTATTCAATGCTCACCCAACGGGAGCCATGAACAAAGCAGAACGTCTATTAGAATTAATGGGTGAAGGCGGTATTACAAGCTGTGGTAGTTCACAAAACTGCGTACAAGTTTGTCCGAAAGAAATTCCATTAACAACATCTATTGGTGCATTGAACCGTGATGTAACAATTCAATCATTCAAAAACTTCTTCGGAAGCGATAACGTATAAACATTGAGGCTTTGTCAAAAGGGGTGTTAGTCACTCCGATTGACAAAGCCTCATGAAATAAATGGTTTCCTAAACCATTTATTTCATGAAAAACCCTTTAAAAAGACTCTCAATCTATTAAAGAGGATGGGAGAAAATTCCGATTATAGCAGTTTCACTTATTGTGCGGAAAGTTCAATGGCTAATTTTTAATTGTACTGTTTCAAAAACTCTTAGCTTGTCTCTAGCAAGCGGCATCGTTTTTTCATTGTCTAATTAAAAAATTTCTCCTAACCTTTTTCCGCACAATTTCGCAAACTGCTATAAAGGATTTTTAGTATTTAGGATTGCTTTACTAAAACGTTGATTTTATTGGATTTTTGCAACCAATCCTCAATGGAATAAATAATAGTTAGGAGTGAAAAAAATGAAACGAGTTTCTTACATAGAGGATATTGAAACATGGTTAGGTGAATTTTCTTACTTTAATCCTATTTGGGTTCGTTTTTCAGAAACGGATATGTATGGGCATATGAATAATGTTGTTCCTTTTATTTATTTTGAAGAAACACGAACGAAGTTTTTAGCACATTTAGGATTTATGGATGAATGGACAAAGAAAGATTCAGCAGTTGGAGTTATTGTTGCCGATTTACAGTGTGATTTTTTAGCAGAAGTGTTTTTTGGAGAAACAATTAAGGTTGGTGTGAAAGCGGCTACTGTTGGACGTTCTTCTGTTGATTTGCATTATGTAGGTGTGCGTGAAAATGGTAAGCCAGTTTTTGTTGGTCGTGGAACAATGGTTCAAATCAATAGAGTTACACATAAAGGCGAAGAGTGGAGCGAAGATGCTCGCAAACGATGGATAAAGTAAAATGTGAGATGAGAGAAGGAGTGTATGTTACACTTTTCAGTCATCTCTTTTTTTAATTCATCTAAAAGTTGAAAAGAATCTGGGACTACGTCTTTTTGAAGGGGTTTTATTGAAAATGAATGGTTCAATAAAATATTGATTTTACAGGATTTCGGAAACCAATCCTAAACATGAATTTGGGTCAATCGGAGTGTATTTTATCCATTTTGACCCAAGCTCGTCTATTTATTCTCACTGAAATAGAGTAGGAAATTGCTTCATAATTCCATTCGTAATCATATCCGCCATTTCTAACGCATCTGCTTCAATTTGGTCATACACGTCAACTCCAGATTTATAATCTTTAGTGAGCATATATACAGCTTCTGCTTTTGTCAGTCTCAGATGTTCATAAAACATTTCTCTAAATTCTTCTTTTGGTATATATGGGTTAATTTGCGTGATAAACTCTACGATTTGGTCGGCGTTTGCATACCATTTTTTCTCTGCATCAGCGACCATTGCGTTGTTTCCTGTCTTTGCTGCTTTTACAAGGTCTGCGGCAATCAGTAGATGTTCTTTTATTAAATCAGCATAGGTTTGTGCAATAGATGCACCATAAAAAGGTTTTAAGGAATTTCCCATGTCAGTAGCATTTTGAAGAAGACGTGCGACAACAACGTCTGTATCAGGTAGATCAAAAACTAAACTTAATATAGCTAGTCTAGTCCACATGATATGTTGCTCCCACAACAAACGCATCGTGTTGTGTAATTCCATTGCTTTTTTACTTATACAGGAAGAACGCAAGTCAGAGTCATAAAGAGTTGGTAATTGAATTACTTGACCCACCATTAAATGATATGGATCTACGTATCGATTCATTGACCAAATTTTTTCAACTGGAATATGATACTTCTCAGACAATGACCAGTAGTTGTCACCAGATTGAATTGTATAAAAAATATTTCTCACTCCTTATCTATAAGTTGAGAGATGACAACATTTTTTAAAAAATGGTTTTAGTGAAATAAATGGTTCGCTAAAATATTGATTTTACAGGATTATAGAAACCATTTATTTCAAGATTTTGGGACAGAAGGGGTGAAAAACCCCAGCTGCCCCAAAATTATATAGTCAGTTCTCCCATTCGAATTAATTCCACTACTGCTTGTGAACGCCCTTTGACTCCAAGTTTTTGAATCGAATTCGAGATGTGATTACGAACTGTTTTTTCACTAATAAAAAGCAAGTTGGCAATTTCTTTTGTTGTCTTGTCTTGAACGAGTAATTCAAATATTTCTTGTTCTCTTTTTGTGAGCAACTGCTTCGGAAATTTTCCCTTCAATTTTCTTCCCCTCCTTGCTAAAACCTTCAACATCTGGATGGGTGTTTTAGTCATAGTAGTTTATGCAGTTCATTCTGGGATGTGACAACATATCCCAGAATGAATGATTGCAAAAAAACGATAAAATCAATGTTTTAGTGAACCAATCCTAAACACTAAAGATCTTTCAAAAAGACTTCATTTCCACTATCCTCATAATTTTTCTTGCACTTACTTACAAAAATAGAGAGAATAGGAGGATAGATTGAAAAATTTTTCAACTAGAAAAGATGTATATAAATAAAATGTAACTTACATAGAAAGAATGGGGAACTTATGGAAAGAGCAATTGGAGTTATTGATACAGGTGTTGGAGGGCTTACGGTGATGAAAGAGTTAATGCGTCAATTACCGAAAGAAAAAATAGTATATATGTGTGATTCAGCACGTTGTCCATATGGCCCACGTGAGAAAAAAGAAATTAAACAATTTGCATGGGAAATCATTACAGAGGTACTGAAACACGATATAAAAATGTTGGTGATTGCTTGTAACACAATTACAGCAGTTGTACTGGAGGAAGCACGAAAGAAATTATCTATTCCCGTCATTGGTGTTGTTCATCCAGGAGCAAGGACGGCACTAAAAATGACTGATAATTATCATATCGGTATTATTGGAACGCCCGCCACAGTAAAGTTAGGTGTATATGAAAAAGCGTTAAAGATGATTCATCCACGTGTAAAAGTAGAAAGTTTGGCATGCCCGACATTTGTTCCTTTTTTAGAAAGTGGTATTTTTGATGAGGATGAAGCGAGAAATATGGTAAGTATTGCTTTGAAATCATTAAAAAATAAATCTATTGATACATTAATTCTAGGTTGTACGCATTATCCGTTGTTAAGTTCGGTGATTCAGGAGTATATGGGTGAGGGCGTGACGCTTATTTCCTCTGCTGATGAAACAGCAAGAGAAGTGAGTACGATTTTGTATCATAGTCAATTGTTAAGTGAATTAGAGCCAGAGCCAGAGCATGTATTTTTTACAACTGGTGAAAAAGATTTATTTCAAATGATTGGCTCTAAGTGGCTAGAGAAAACAATTGAACATATTCAGGAAATTAGATTTGGAGAAATGTAGTCTAAAAGTAAGTAGGCTTGTATATATTTGGTACAAACTATACAGGAGGAAAATGATGACTAAATTAGTGAAAGTATTTGGAACAGTAATGACTGGTGCAGTACTCCTATCAGGGTGTAATATGTTCGACAACAATGCGGCGGAAGTAGATCCACCACAAAAAGTATCATATGTTGCGGATAAAGCAGTAGTAAATGTCAAAGCTCAAAATATGGTACAACGGGAATTATATTTAATTGATGAGCATGGTTACGTTGTTCCACAAACGGTATCACTTCCAAAATCAGATTCAGCAGCAAAACAAGTACTAGAGTATTTAGTGGACGGTGGGCCTGTATCGAATATTTTACCAGACGGATTTCGAGCCGTTCTTCCAGTAGATACAGAAATAAGTGTCAATTTAAAAAATGATGGCACAGCTGTTGTCGATTTTTCAAAGGAATTTAAAAACTACAAAAAAGAAGATGAGAAGCAAATTCTACAGTCGATTACATGGACGCTAACACAGTTCGATAATATTAAGCATGTGCAAATTCAAATGAATGGTAAAGAACAAAAGACAATGCCAGTTGGAGGAACACCGATTAGTGAAAGTGGTTTAAGTCGAGCAAGCGGTATTAATGTGGAAACATCGAGTGTAATAGATATTACAAGTACATCTCCTGTAACGTTATACTTTATAGATGATGTGGAAGGAAAAACATATTATGTTCCCATTACACGCCGAATTTCTAATGATGCAGGAAATAATTTGACAGCTATCGTTCAGGAATTGATTAAAGGCCCTAACTTTACTGGTGGACTGTTGAGTGATTTTCAAACAGATGTGAGATTATTAGGTGACCCTAGTTATGAAAATGGCAAAGTAACATTGAATTTTAATGAAGCTATTTATGGAAGTAATGCGAAGAATGTTATTTCAGACCATGTATTACAATCGCTTGTATTATCACTCACCGAGCAAGATGGTGTCGAGAGTGTAGCAATAACGGTAAATGGCAAGGCAACTCTTGTGAGCGAAGCTGGAAAAAAACTAACTGCTCCTGTTACTCGACCAGAGAAGGTAAATACAGGTAGTTTTTAATATGGTATACTAAGAAGAGGTGGCTCCTAGAGTCACCTTTCTTGTATGAGGAGGAAAATGATGCGTAGTGATGGAAGAAGTTATCAAGATATTCGTCATGTAACAATTGAACCGAACTATTTAAAACATCCAGACGGAAGTGTGTTAATGACAATAGGTGACACAAAAATTATTTGTAGTGCAACGATTGAGAATAAAGTACCATCTTTTTTGCGTGGGCAAGGGAAAGGTTGGATTACAGCAGAGTATTCTCTACTTCCAGCGTCAACAAATATTAGAACAGTGCGAGAAGCAAGTAGAGGGAAATTATCTGGAAGAACGATGGAAATCCAACGGCTAATTGGACGGGCACTTAGAAGTGTTGTAGATTTGAAAAAATTAGGTGAGAAAACAATTTGGATTGATTGTGATGTTATCCAAGCTGATGGTGGAACAAGGGTTGCAGCTATTACGGGATCTTTTGTGGCACTTACATTAGCACTTAGTAAAATAATAGATAATACATTGCCAATCACAGATTATTTAGCAGCAATATCTGTGGGGATTGATTCCCCAGATATAATTATGTTAGACTTAAATTATGAAGAAGATAGAAACGCAATGGTTGATATGAATGTAGTGATGACTGGAAGAGGACAAATTGTAGAAATACAAGGAACTGGGGAAGAAGACACATTTTCTAAGGCACAGTTAAATGAATTAATAGACGCTGCGGAAATTGGAATTAGCAGATTAATTACAGTTCAAAAACAAGTATTAGGTAGCCTAAATGATCGAATAAAAAGTGGTGAGTAATAGTGAAGATAATCATTGCAACAAAGAATAAGGGGAAATTAGCTGAGTTTAAGGAACTATTCAGTAGTTATAATGTAGAACTCGAATCTTTATTAGATTATCCTAATCTGGACGATATAGAAGAAACAGGAACAACTTTTAAAGAGAATGCAATTATTAAAGCAGAGACTATTAGTAAGCTACTTCAAGAGATAGTTATTGCCGATGATTCTGGACTAATTATTGATGCTCTTGATGGTAGACCGGGGATATATTCAGCACGTTATGCTGGTGAAGGAAAAAGTGATGAAGATAATTTACAAAAGGTGATGAAAGAGTTAAAATATAGATTAAAGGAGGAAAATACTGCACATTTTCATTGCACTTTAGCAATTGCGCAATCTAATAGAGAAACAATCACGATTGACGGAAGATGTGATGGGCTTATTTGTGAAAAACAAGGACAAAATGGCTTTGGATATGATCCCATTTTCTATATACCCCATCTCCAAAAAACGATGGCACAACTTACAAAAGAAGAAAAGAATATCATTAGTCATCGTGCCAAAGCATTAAGCCAGTTGTTCTTGAAATGGGACGAAATAGTAGACAATAAAAAGGGTGAGGTATAGGTATGAAAGTAGTAATCGTTAGTGATAGCCATGGAGCAACAGAAGTTCTAAAGACAGTTAAAGAAAGACATGCGGAAGAAATAGATGCATGGATTCATTGCGGGGATTCGGCTCTTTTGTCAGAGAATCCTGAGTTAAAGGGTTTTATTTATGTTCGTGGAAATTGTGATTTCGATCCAGCGTTTGTAGATGAAGCAATCGAAACAATTGAAGGTGTGCCATTCTATATTACACATGGTCATTTATACAATGTAAAAATGACACGAATGAATATTGTATACCGTGCACAACAAGTTGGAGCAAAAGTCGTTTGTTTTGGACATTCTCATATTGCTAGCTCGGAAATGATGAATGGAGTGTTATTAATCAATCCTGGTAGTATTATGTTTCCAAGAATGAGAAAAGAGAAAACATATGTTATTCTTGAGATGAATGAGATGACAGCAAATGTTCGTTTTTATGATATATCTGGAGAAGAAGTAACTGGATTATCAAGAAAGTATACATTTTCCTAAAAAAATGTATTGACATTTTAGGATGTACTTTATATAATGAAAAGCGTTGCAGTATGTCTCAGTAGCTCAGCTGGATAGAGCAACGGTTTTCTAAGCCGTTGGTCGGGAGTTCGAATCTCTCCTGGGACGTTAGAAAAAAACTGACAAGAAAAGGCACTCATGATTAGAAATAATCATGAGTGCCTTTTTATCGGTCTTTTTTTATTTTTCTACAACAATGCGTGTATCAGGAGTAGTATATTTTGCTGTTCCTACTTTTTGAATGTAATTGACAACAATATCATCCAAAGTTTGAAGTTCAGCTACTGTTTTTGTTCCATTGAACATGGTGTAACCATCTCCACCAATTGCCATAAAGTCATTTGTTGCGACTTTGTAGATTTTGTTTGGATCAAGAGTTTTTCCACCAACAGTGACACTTGTAATTTTTTGACCTACAGGTTTGTTCGGATTAAAAGTGAATTTAACCCCAGCTACTTGTGAGAAGCTACCTGCGGATGCTGGATAGAACTCAATACCATGTTCTAATGCTTTTAGTACGTCACTTCCTTTTAATTCTTTGACAATGAGAATATTTCCAAAAGGTAAGACGGAAATGATTTCACCTTTTGTAATGTCACCAGCGTCAATAGAAGTACGAAGTCCTCCACCATTTGTAATCACTAGGTCTGCTTTTGAAGCATCTAACATCGCATCTGTAACAAGGTCAGCTAAATTTGTTTCTTTTGTTCTTGCATCATCTCTTACTCCATTTAAGACAACAACGGATTTTCCAACAACTGCAGAGGTAATAGGTTCAATTGCTTTTGTCTCACGGTCGATATACAGTTTGATTGTTCGATTAGATGGATAAGCAGATGCTGATGCATAAGAGAACAAAGCTGCATTTTTGAAAGCAAATGTTCCATCTGGATTGTAGAATAAGTCAACAATCCCTACATTTTGGCTGTAATTACCTGTTTGAGCAATTAATGTGTTACCAACAGTTAAACCATTAGTAAGAAGCGTGTGGCTATGTCCATCAATGATGACATCAATTCCTTTTACTTTTTCTGCTAATTTTTTGCTTGTATCCACGCTAGATTCGTCGAGTCCCAGATGAGCAAGGGAGACAACAATATCTACTTTTTCTTTTTCTTTTAATATTTTTACCACTTGAGTAGCTGTTTTTACTGGATCTTCAAATTTTAGTCCTTTAATGTTATTTGGACTTGTTTTGTAATATGTTTCTGGAGTGGCAAGACCAAAAATACCTATTTTCAAACCATCTTTGTTTTTAACAATATATGGTTTAAAGAGGTTTTTTCCATTTGCATCTTTTACATTGGCAGCTAAGACTGGAAAATAAATAACATTTTTAGCTAAATCTAGTAATCTTTCTTGTCCATAATTGTAATCATGGTTTCCAGTTGTCATAGCGTCATAGCCAACCAGATTTAGAGCTTGGGCAGCTACCTTCCCATTTGATAGATTCACAAGTACTTGACCGTGAAGTGTATCTCCAGCGTCTAAAACAAGGGTATTCGGATTTTTTGATTTGATATCTTTAACGAGTGTTGCAATTTTGTCAAAACCAATTGTATCTGTTCCAGATCCTACTCGTCCGTGTGTATCGTTTGTGTGAATGATACTTACAACTTTGTAATTTAATTTTCCTTCTTTTAATAGGTCATAAATATTTACTGATTTCACATTTGGTGTTCTGCCATCTTCAGAAGTAGGAATTTTGACTTCTCTACTATTAATAAGGGCAGCTACTTTGTCTTTCAATGGATGGTTTGAGTTAAAACCAACAATTTTCCAGTTATTATCTGTGGATGGTGTGTATACACCTTTTTTCTCTTCTTGGATGTAGTTTGTTATTAAGTTTCTGATTTCACCTTTGTCAGAGTATACTTCAGTGGAATCATAGACTTTGTTTTCTTGTTTTACAAGTTTAGCACTAACAAGTCCACCAAAGCGGTAGTTGTTGAGTGCAAGTGTTAATTCTTGCGTGTCTTTTAGTGGTTGCCCTTTGAATGTAACATTTGTAATACGTCTTCCAACTGGTTGAGAAATGTCGATGTTGTAATTAACACCTGCAAACATATCGTAGTTGTAACCTCTTACGTTAGGATTGAAGCTAATCGTCATATCGCCAGGATTGGTTGTATTAAAATACTTTCCTGCGTATGCTTCCATGACTGCTTTTAATTCTTTTCCTGTTACTTTTACAGACATTAATGTGTTGTCATATGGGTAGATATTGGCAACGTCTTTGTTTTTGAAATCTCCTGCTTTGGCATTAGCTGAACTGCTAAAAAGGGCTGCTAATGATACGTCTGCTTTTGTGTAGAACATTTGCACTTCATTAATGAAGTCAATAAGTGGTGTGTCTTGTACTTGTGCGGTTGGGATTCCTGGATATTGTTCAGGTTTCTCGAGAAAATCCTTTGTTATTTTACCAATAACGGTTTCAGAGGCTTGGACTGATTTGTCATGAACGTCTTTGAATTCATTTAGCATTTCTTGGTCTGGTGCATACTTTGTTGTGTCAATATTTTCAGATGTTGCGGAAGTTTTCCATTTTCCATCTACTTTTTCGATGCTTAATTGTACTTTTGATACAAATTTCCCTTGGTTAGCTGGCTCAATTAACACAACACCATTCGGTAATGTTTTGCTAAATGTTTCGTGAGCGTGACCAACAATAATAGCGGCGAATTGCGGGAATTTTTCGGCGATTTTTGTTACACCGTCAGAACCGTATTCGCCATTTTGTCCGTAATGGTAAGAACCGATAAGAACATCGTATTTTCCATCTAATTCTTTCAATACTTTTGCTGTTTCATCAATTGGCTCTTTAAAAGTCATTTCATTGAAGTGGGCTGGGTTTGCTGCTTCCCATTGCGGAACGTGTGGGGCAGTCATTCCAACGATTGCAACTCTAACTCCGTCAATTTCTTTAATGATATAAGGATTTACAAATCTTGTTCCATCTTTTTTGTATACATTTGCAGCTAGAACACTTGCTTTAGAGTTTTTGATTGCTCTTTCAAGAATATTGAAATCATAGTTAAATTCATGGTTTCCAAGTTCCCAAGTGTCATAGCCCATCATATTCATTGCTTTAATCATTGGGTGAACTTCTTCATTATTAAATAAAGAAATCATGTTTCCTTGAATATCATCACCATTGTCCATGAGGATGACATTTTTGTTTTTTGCTCGTTGTTCTTTAATGACTGAATACGCTTTAGCAAAGCCTGTATTTGTTGTTTCTTTGCCGAGGGCATAATCATAGTTGTAAATATGACCATGCACATCACTTGTTGCAAGAATCGTTAAGTCCACTTTCTTGCTTTCTTCTGCATGAGCGGTGAATCCTACGCTAAAAATACTAAACAGCGTAAAAATCATAGCGATCAAAGTAGAAGTCAATTTCTTCATACTGTCCATAGAAATAATCCCCCTTAAGATTTTTATATTTACATTTGCTCAAGAAAAGCAGAACAAGCTGTTCATATATCCGATTTACTTAGACTAATGATGAAAAGGATCATTAGAATGAGAGAGAGCTTGTAGCTAGACAAGAACAAAAGACAAATAATGTGTCAAATATTTCCATAAATCTTTTTTAAGTTCATTCTAGCAAGTAAAAATATAAACGTCAACAGCAAATACGAACGCTTATAAAGTAATATTATTATTTGTTCGTATTTTTCGGAGTGAAGATTGTCATTTTAATAAACTATTCAGTTCACTAAAAACACTTCTGTCTGACCCTCGATTTTTTACTGAATAAATGTGTTAACTACATTAAAAAATCCATATTATTTATTTTTTGAAAACATATTGACCTAAGTGGTCAAAGGTGATAATATTTAATTGACCTAGTTGGTCAAAAATTTTACATTTCATTTGACCGAATTGGTCAATGGGAAGGAGAAAGCCTATTGTTTTCAAAATTTCAGAACATCGAACAGGAGAAACAAGATCGGATTTTAAATGCTGCGATGAAAATATTTGCTCAAAAGGGATTTGAACATGCTTCAACGAATGATATTGTCAAAGAAGCTAGTATATCTAAAGGGCTATTGTTCCATTATTTTAAAAACAAACGACAATTATTTTTGTTTGTCTATGACCATTGTTTGGATCAAATGATGAATGAGTTTTTTTTAGTAGCATTTGATGAGTTGGATTTATTTGACCGATTACGTGAAGTTGGTATGAAGAAATTAAAGTTAATGGCAAAGTATCCAGATATATTTTTGTTTTTTGAAGTGATTCATACAGAAGACTCTACTTTGAAAAGTGATATAGAAAAAAGAAGTCGGGTATTACAGGAACATGGGATGAATAAATTATTTGAGGGAATAGATACAACGAAGTTTAAAGATGGGTTGGAAATGAGGAAGATACTAAAGGTTATTTTTTGGACATTTGACGGATTTTCCAGATCGTTACTGACAAAATTGAATGCGGAGAACAAGCGATTAACATCTAATGAAGTGGAATTAGAGAAGATGATGTTGGAAGCGGATGTGTATATTAAGATATTGAAAACATGTTTTTATAAGTAGCTTAAGAAAAAGGGATTTCCCTTTTTCTTAAGCTGAGTGAAATGAATAGTTGCCAGAGTATGATGGAACTAATTTTTTAGTGAATTATTCATTTCACTAAAAACCATAAAAAACTTCTGGGCGAGCCCGTTTCGCATTCTGGGGAGTCCAGCTACACGGGCTAGAATCACTGTATGAACGCAAACTTTCAAAAAAGGAGAGAGGCATTCCTTTTGTGAACCTTTACTTTTCATTTCGTGTTTCTAAGCGAGCCCGTTTCGCATTCTAGGTAGTCCAGCTACACGGGCTAGAATCACTGTATGAACGCAAACTTTCAAAAAAGGAGAGAGGCATTCCTTTTGTGAAATTTTGCTTTTCATTTCGTGTTTCTAAGCAAGCCCGTTTCGCATTCTAATAATAGGAGGATTTATAATGAACGTTATTGAGCTTAATAAGTTAACAAAGACATATGGAAGTGCTAGAGGGATTTCTGATATTAGTTTTAGTGTGGAAGAAGGGGAAGTGTTTGGGTTTATTGGACCAAATGGTGCGGGGAAGTCAACGGCAATTCGGACATTGTTGTCGCTTATTTATCCAACGAGTGGAAGTGCGACTATTTTTGGCAAAGACTGTGTGAAATTTGCTCCTGAAATTAAGAAGGAAATTGGTTATTTACCATCGGAAGTGTTTTATTATGACAATATGAAAGTAATGGATTTGCTAAAATACTCGGCAAGTTTTTATAAAAAGGATTGTACCAGACGTATTCATGATTTAGCAGAAGTAATGAATTTGGATTTGACGAAAAAAATTGATGACCTTTCATTCGGTAACAAGAAAAAAGTTGGGATTGTGCAAGGTTTATTACATGAGCCGAAATTGATTATTTTGGATGAGCCAACAAGTGGTCTAGATCCATTGATGCAACAAAAATTCTTTGATTTATTGAAAGAAGAAAATCAAAAAGGAACAACTATTTTCTTTTCCTCACACATTTTAAGTGAAGTGCAAAAGATGTGTAACCGAGTGGCGATTATTAAAGAAGGAAAATTAATTAAGCTAGAAAAAATTAGTACATTGCAAGAGAATAACCATAAAAAATTCAAACTGGAAACAGTCAGTACAGTGGATAAAACGTATTTTGACTTAAATGGAATTACGAATGTGGAAATCAAAGATAATCATGTGAGTTTTTTATTTAGAGGAAATATTAATGAGGTTATGCAAAAATTATCAGGCATTGAGCTGACGAACTTGTGGATTGAAGAGCCAGATTTAGAGGAAATTTTTATGCATTACTATGAGAAGGAGTAATGGTGATGAATATTTTTGTACATGAATTAAAAGCGTATCGCAAGTCAACGGTTATTTGGACGATGTCTATTGTTGCTGTTAGTGCGATTTTATTGTTGATGTTGCCAGCAATCACAGAGGATGCGGAACAGTTTAAGAAGGTGTTAGACAGTTATCCAGAGGCGATTAGAGAAGGAATGGGGATTACTGTGGATAGTTTCACTTCGTTCTTAGGTTTCTACTCATTTGTGATTGTGTATATTCTCGTTTGTGGCTCAATGCAAGCAATGAACTATGGAACTTCAGTTCTTTCTAAAGAAACAAGAGAGAAAACAGCGGATTTTCTATTAACGAAACCAATTACACGCTCACAAGTAGTAACTGCTAAATTATTAGCGATTATTACATCGCTTGTTGTTACAAATGTTGTATATTGTATTTTTACAAGAATTATGGCTTCAAGTATAACGGATGAAGCAATTGATACAAAACTGTTTCTACTGATTTCTTTGAGCGTGTTTTTTGTCCAACTAATGTTTATGTCATTAGGAATGTTGATTTCTGTTATGATGTCAAAAGTTAGATCGGTACTTCCGATTTCATTAAGTGTTGTTTTTGGATTGTTCATTGTTGGAATGATTTTTGGCAAAGAAGAAAGTGTACGGTACATTACACCGTTTAAATATTTTGAACCAAGTTATATTATTAAAAATGGTTCGTATGAGCTTTCATTTTTAATCGTTAGTATTGTGTTTGTTGTTGTTAGTACTGCAATGAGTTATGTGCTTTATAATAAAAAAGATGTTCATGCCGTATAGGGGGTGGTGCAGATGAGTTTATTTTTTAGAGAAATGAAGGCTAGTAGAAAGTCACTATTGTTTTGGAGTATTGGGATTATTTTTTTAGTCGTTTCGGGAATGAACAAATATGATGCATATGCCAAGTCTGGACAATCATTGAACGATTTAATGGGGAGTATGCCGAAGTCACTTCAAGTGCTGTTTGGGATGAATTCTATGGATATGTCGACAGTTCTTGGGTATTATGGTGTATTGTTTTTTTATATTGTATTAATGGCAACGATTCATGCGGCTATGCTTGGCTCAAATATTATTTCTAAAGAAGAACGGGATAAAACGAGTGAGTTTCTGATGACTAAACCAATTTCAAGAACAAACATTATTTCGCTGAAGTTGTTAGCGGCAGTTGTTCAGGTTATTATTTTTAATATCGTAACCTTTGTTAGTTCAGTAATGGTCGTTCAATATTATGGTAAAGAATCATTTAGTAAGGAAATGACAATGTTAATGATTGCTTTATGTATCCTGCAATTATTATTTTTGGCAGTTGGTGTGGTGGTAGCGGCAATGAGTAAAAATCCAAAACGGGCAACAAACTTTTCAACGATACTATTGTTAATTACATTCCTGTTATCCATGATTATTGATATGAGTGAAAAGATGGAGGCACTGAAATATTTGACTCCGTTCCAATATTTTCCAACGAAAGATTTAATTGAGGGTAGCGGATTTGATCCTGTGTTTGTGGTGCTTGCGATATTGTTGATTATTGGACTTATGTTAATGACATATGTGTATTATCCGAAGAGGGATTTGCGGGTTTAAAAAATAAAATGTACCCTAGAGGGAGGTATTGACAAAGTAAATATTCTTGCAGCTCAATTAGACAAATTATGACCAAAATTAGAAAAAAATAATAAGAGTTTGGGACAATAGGTGCAAAAAACACCTCGATTGTCCCAGACTCTAAACAACCACAATAAAACAAATTATTTTTCAAATTGTGATACCTCGAAAGCATAACCGATTTATTAATTAAAGTTTGATTAATAAATTACAAATACTGGCGGTTATTTAAACAGATCTGGATACATTTGTTTCGCAAGTATCTCTAATCCATCTAAGCTTTGATAGCTATAAGAAAACAGATAATTATAATCCATAACATACACTTGTTTGTTTGCAACTGCAGACATACTCTTAAGTTTAGGATTATTCAAAATTTGATTGGTTGTAAATTGTTCAACCTTTTGTGATTCATCTGCATCTTTTTCCGCCCAGTCCAAAGCAATAATTACATCTGGATTTGTTTCAATGAAAGCTTCGGTACTAACTTCCCCAGCAACACTTTGGAATGTATTCTTTAGTTTAAGCATTGCAAACATATTATTGAAGAAACTCTCATCATGTGCTGAATAAACATTAAAATTTTCTGGATCGGCACCGTGTACATATGCGAATGTTTTATTTTTGTCAATACGACTTAAAGAAGTAGCAATAGCTTGTTGTCTTGTCTTAAGTTCGTTGCTAAACTTTTCTCCGGCCTGAGACACATTAAAAATTTTGCTAATCGCTTCGATGTCTTTGTAAATTGAATCAAAGGTAGCATCTGTGATTGAAGATGACATAACAAAGGTTTTTATCCCCATTGTATTCAGAGAATCGACTGTACCTACACCCCAGTCGGCATTATCAAATAATCCACCACGCCCAAAAATAAAGTCTGGATCAACACTCATGGCAACTTCCTTGCTAATATAAGCATCACCAAGATTTTTAAGTTTGTTAAACTCTTTTTCAACAGATTTATCAGGGATACCAAATACTCCGCCTACGCCTACAATTTTATCGCCAAGCCCAAGATGCAATAAAAATTCAGCAGCAGTACGTGTAGTAGCGACAATTCTTTCAGGTGCTTTATCGAAAGAAATTTCTTTTTCGGTCCATTTAGCACCACCCTCAGGTTTGGTATAGTTTTTCATGACCAAAGGATAAGAGGTATCTGTAGTTTGAGTAGTTTGTGAAGCTGGTGTTTGAACTGGCTTTTCATTAGTAGGGGTAGAACTAGTCTGACTTGATGTTCCACAACCACTTAGTACGATTAATAAAGTTGCTATAAGAAATACTAAAATCTTTTTCATATTATTCTCCTTAAAGTTGATAAACAAAGTTTAGATTGTTTGTAATCGGATTTTCAAAAATTTTACAATTGACCTCATAAATCGTAGCAATCAGTGATTCGGTAAACAGCTCTTTAGGCTTTCCGTGTGCTATGATTTTGCCATTTTTCAGAGCGTAAATATAATCGCAATATTCAGATGCCATTTGCAAGTCATGTAATGCAGCTAAAACGCCAATATTTAACTTTTTTATAGTTGTAAGTACTTCCAGTTGATATCGAATATCCAAATGATTGGTTGGTTCATCGAGAACGATAAAAGAGGGTTGCTGTGCAATTGCTCGTGCCATAATTACACGTTGTTTTTCACCACCCGATAAGGATATATAACTTCTTTTCATATAATCTATCATATTAGTTTTGTGTAAAGCGTCATGAACGATATCAATATCTTCTTTTGTGTCTGAATCTAATAGTTTTTTATAAGGTGTTCTCCCAAGCATAACCATCTGAAAGACAGTCAAGTCAAAGTTTAATTCGTTAAACTGACTAACTACACTCATTTTTTGAGATACTTTCTTTGGAGATACATTAATCACATCGATGTCATTTAAAAATACTGAGCCCTCGCACGGCTTTATGCTCTTATAAATACTCTTGAGCATTGTTGATTTACCACAACCATTAGCACCAATAATGCCCACAAATTGATGTTGTTTAACAAGCAATGAAACATTTTTGACAATTTCATTTTTATTAATTTTAACTTTTAAATTTTGAACATTAAGTCGCATAGTTATCCCCCGAAGTTATACCCTTTCTTCACGATGATATAAATAAACATAGGTGCCCCAATCATGGCTGTAATGATACCAATGGGAAGTTCTACATTCTCAATGATAACTCTTGATATTACATCCGCCCAAATTAAAAATAAAGAGCCAATAAGTGCAGTAATCAATACCAAGCGTTTATGGTCAGAACCTATAAATCCTCTTACAATATGCGGGATAATTAACCCGATAAAGCCAATCATACCAGAATACGCAACTACCACCCCTGTCAGTAGAGAAGTCAAAATCATGTAAAACCTTCTATACTTAGAAAGAGGAATGCCAAGCGTAGTAGCAGCTTCATCGCCTAAAAGCATTGTATTAAGTATGCGGTGCTGAAATAGAAAAAAGACCGTAATTATACTGACGACAACAGCAAGAATTGGCACTTTATTCCAACTTGAAGATGCAAGACTTCCCATCGCCCAAAATGTAACAGTTTTCATACCTTCAGCATTGTTTGCAAAATATACAATTATACTTGAAAAAGAACCACATAAAGCACTAATAACTGATCCAGAGAGTACTAGTTTCATAGAGGTCATTCGTCCGCCAACACTTGAAAGTATCAAAACAGCAAGTGAGGCAATAACTGCTCCCATAAATGCACTAAAAGCAAGTCCGAATTGAGAGAAAATTTCACCACTTCCAAAACCAATCAAAATTGCAAATGTAGCTCCCAGTGATGCGCCAGATGAAATTCCTAATATGTACGGATCTGCAAGAGGATTTTGAACCAACGCCTGCATAACAGCACCACACACTGCAAGTGCCATTCCAATCAATACAGCAAAAATTACTCTTGGTATCCTGACCTGCCAAATTATGTTGACAAAGGCGTTCGGTATACCCTCAATGGAGCCAAACGCACCATTTGATATTTTATTCATAAGAACATTAAATGTTTGACCAAGAGGGATATTTGCCTGTCCTACAGAAGCAGAAATACATGTTGAGAATACTATTGCCATGAATAAACCAACTACGACCATCAAATATACACCTTTATACTCAAACGACAATTGCTTGTTATTTATTATAAAAACACCCTTTCTGCTAAAAAATAAATGCATTTTTGTAAAGCAATAGCTAATTTCAACTAATAATTAATAAGGTGAAAATGGCTAGCATTAAGCTAAGTATTCTTAGTTCATCTTAGTAAATATCTCCTCCAGTGTTTGTTATCCTAGAATTATTTCAAGTTATAAAGATAATGATAATCATTATCACAAAAAATGTCAACACTTATTTTGATAAAATTTGTCAGTTTTCAAGAAAATATTGTACTTCATTCTATCGTTTCTGGATGGTTAAAGGATATAGAATTTTTTTGGACTACTTTTTGCCCCATCATAAGAATTCCTGTTTTGTAATGAGGATATAAAGAAAAACAAGCAAAAAGGTAAAATAAATGCGAAAACCGCCCATCTCATCATAAAGGTAGCGGTTATCGCAAAAAATAAGCTCTGTGAAGAACTGACTACTCAATAGTAGTAGTTACAAGCTCCGGTGTTCTAGCATAGGAGTTTTTTTATACGCTCATTTTAGCAAAAATATAATTGTTTATTCAAGGAATCGAAAATAAGTGTTTCTCTACACTAGCATTTAATGAATATTAGTACAATAAAAATATTGCTATATTATGGTATAATCAAATAAATATGGATAAAGGAAGGGGATTTTCAATGACATTATCTCTTGCAGAACGCCTCCAGCACATCCGAAAATATAAAAATCTATCTCAAAAAAATTTAGTAAGTGACGATGTATCTCGTGTTTATTTGAGTAGAGTAGAAAATGGGGTACAACAACCATCTCATAATTTCCTATCCACAACAGCAGAGAAGCTACAAATTCCATTAAATCTACTTGCAGATGGGACATATGATAAAAATGTAGATGAAATCTATCAACATTACTTTCAAACAAAGAAACTATTACCAAGTGATGAAATATTTTTTTATTTAAGCACCCTAGAATCTCCTTCTAAGCAAGACTACTTGAAACTACACGCAACATTACTTCATTATTACTCACAAACAACTGAAAAAAGAATTGATTTGGCTGAACAAGCATTGTTAAAAATATCCAAAGAACAGATTAGTGAATTTCCCCAAGAAGGATTTCGTTTTTATATGAGTTGTGGAGAATGCTATTATTGTTCACAACGATTTCATGAAGCGGATCAATATTATACATTGGCGGAGAAACTGTATAAACCAAATGATCCGATAGAGTTAATTGATTTGTACCATTCACTTAGTTTGACCAAGCAACGAATATCAGTAACTTATCAGCTATGTATGATCTATACAGAGAAAGCATATGAAATAATGACTATATTTCTCATAAAGAAAAGAATAACAGTGTGTCTACTGAACACATTATGTGTTCAACATTGTCATATTGCTAACTATGAGAAAGCATTGTTATACGTTAATGAAGCACTAGAATTATTAGAAGTAGTAGAAGTAGAGCCTTCACTTAAATCTGCCTTGTTTACTAATAAAGCAAAGGTATATCAAGCATTAAAACAGAATGGTATATCAGTTAGTTTATTTGAAGAAAGTATAGAATGGGATAAGCAAATTAATAATCAATCGGGTATAATTTACGCTCTCAGGGGATTAGCAGAGATTTTTATGGAAGAAAAACAGTTTCAGGAAGCTAAGAAATATGTAGACGAAGCAATTGTAATAGCAGATAGACTGAAACGGACATATTTATACATTGAATTACAAAGACTGGATGCTCATTTAGAAAAAGAAAATGGACAAATAAAAAAGTATGAAAAAAAGATAAAGGTTTTGATTACATTTAGCGTTAATAATAAACAATTTCTATGGGTTTCAAAATTATCTCGTGAATTGGCAGAGCATTTCGACAAAAAAGATGATAGAAGAAATGCGAATATTTATTATCAGAAGCATTTTTATTACATGGATAAAATTTAGTTTTTATCTTTATGATTTCAAGATAAAAGAACAGAGCATTATTTGCCTTTAAGGCTCACAATGCACTGTTCTTTTATTTAATATTTTGTATAAGCTTTGGTTGAGGCTCATCATGAGCTTGTTGATCAAAAGCCATTACACTCTGTTGAATAAAAACAAAGGAAGTAATGACAAAACCGAGCAACACAATTTTTTTTATTAGTTTCATAGAATAATACACCTCCTAAAATAATTTAATAACTATCTCATCTATTATAAATGAAATTAGAAATGAGAATCTAGTTACATTTTTATAAATAAATAACCAAAAATAGGATTAAAAATAAAAAAATGTAACTATCAAAAAATTATTTATTCCTTTATAATTAATTGTAATACATAGTGTTGATGTAGGAGTTGTTCAAGTTTTTTGAAATGAAAAGGAGTCAACATTTTTATATAGGAAATGATTCTTTCGACTGTTAGATGTATTAAACAGGTGAAAAATTAGAAAGGAGTGATAAAGTCATGCTTTCACAGACATAAAATAGTGAGCTTTTAAGAGGAAAGAAGAGATTAGAAGTGTCTGGAATAAAGCAAAGAAACGAGCGAAAAATGATACAGAATTGTATCAATGATTTTGATAACATGTATAGGTAGTTCATTGAGGAAATGAAAAAGTTTTACCTGTTTTAGTATTATTTTATTTATCTGTTATTCTTCTTGTTAGTTAGAAGAATAAAGAAGTTATTAAAAGACAGATAAATATGAATTTATTAAAATTTCAGATAGTAGGGAGGTTGAAATCACATATGATGAAAAAAATAGTAATTTCTTGCCTTCTTAGTGTTTGTGTATTAGCTGGATGTTCAAATTATCCGAATCCGGAATTATCAAATCAAAATGTAGCATCGATAGAGAAATCTGAACAAAATGATTCTTTAAGTGATGGAGAGAAAATGAAGCTATATGATTTTAGAGAAATTAATTATAGCCCAATAGATCTTAGGAATAGTATTGAATATAAAATTCCGGATTTTGAATTAGAGAATGCTGAGTGTGTTATGTTTGGATCTATTGAGTTAAAAAAATCAGAGAAGGTAACTCTTACATTTCAATTACACCCTAATGATTCGACAAATAGTATTACTATAGGAATCATTAAAGATTTCACTCCAGATTCTTCATTAAATTATGAGGTAGAAAAGATTTATTCGAAATCGATTGACAATGGAGTAGAAGCTACATTTACTTCTTCAATTGATTCTCACTATTCAATTAGCATTTTAGGAACGATGGCAGGTAATGTTATCGTGAAAAATGGAAAAATAATCAAACATTAAAGGAGAATTTATCATGAAATAAATACATAATTGGAGTTAAAAAAACTGTTATGGAGTTGTATCATGTGTAGTTCATTGGTAAGTTAAGTAGGGAGTTAGCATAGTTATTGACAGAGTAGATTTGTACCACAAGTTAGCTGTATTCTTCATGAGTCTTAATAGGTTTGAGATTGCTTAGAAGGATTTTAGTGTAACATATGTTTATCCTTCTTAATCTAACGTGAGTTCGACGGTGTATCCCAGAAAATCTAATCCGAAAAAAAAGCCAAAAAGTCCCCCCTATCCTAATTCAACCCGTTGTGCTAGATAAAAAAAAAGAGAACTCAAACAAGATATGCTAAACTATCAATAAAACGCCAAAGTGATAAAGATAGGGGGGCATAATCATGTTAGAGTTCCAAAAGTATTGTAACATGACGATAGAAGATTTAAAAGACTTTACGACCGTATTATTTGTATTGGTGGATGATTTATATAAGAAATACATTCCAGAAGAAATAAAACACCGCTTACAC